>NZ_JBJNLB010000003.1:0-642513 GCF_052169275.1 Serratia sp. CY27727
TAGCCCGGAGAGTCAAGCGTTTATTTCGCTGTCTTCTCGCTGACCCGGCGGCTTGTCAGTCGTTGTTCCCGGTCAGTGGAGGCGCATTATAGGGAGTTCTCGGCAGGCCGCAACCCCTAAATGCAAAAAACTTTTCAAGCGCTCAAATAATCGCCCAAAATGCCTTTTTAGGATGTTTATTAGTCAAAAAACACCGGTTTTAGCGCAGCAATAGCGGCAAACCCTGTAAATAGAGACAAATGAAGATAAAGAAAAGGGAGCGGTCACCCGCTCCCTTTCATCTTCATGACGCTTAGTTGCCGTTATTGGCGTGCAACGATATGGTCGTTTTCCACATCCAGCGTCACCAGCTTGCCGGGAATCAGCTTGCCGGACAGGATTTGCTGCGCCAGCGGGTTCTCGATCTCCTGCTGAATCGCGCGTTTCAACGGACGCGCACCATACACAGGGTCGTAACCGGTTTTGCTCAACAAAGCCAGGGCCGGTTCGGTCATGGTCACTTCGTAACCGCGTTCTTCCAAACGTTTGTACAAACGCGACAGCTGAATTTTGGCGATTGCAGCAATGTGTTTCTCGCCCAGCGGATGGAACACCACCACTTCGTCGATACGGTTGATGAACTCAGGACGGAAGTGGTGACTCACCATCTCCATCACCGACTCTTTCATCTGCGCGTAGTTCATCTGACCGAAGTGCTCCTGGATCAGATCGGAGCCCAGGTTGGAAGTCATGATCACCACGGTATTGCGGAAATCGACGGTACGGCCCTGGCCATCGGTCAGTCGGCCGTCATCCAACACCTGCAGCAGAATGTTGAATACGTCCGGGTGCGCTTTCTCGACTTCATCCAGCAGAATCACCGAGTAAGGCCGGCGGCGCACGGCTTCCGTCAGATAGCCGCCCTCTTCATAACCCACATAGCCTGGAGGCGCGCCGACCAGACGCGAAACGGAGTGTTTCTCCATAAATTCGGACATGTCGATACGCACCATGGCGTCATCACTGTCGAACAGGAACGAAGCCAGTGCCTTGCAGAGCTCAGTTTTCCCCACCCCGGTCGGGCCGAGGAACAGGAACGAACCGATCGGCCGGTTAGGATCGGACAACCCGGCGCGGCTGCGGCGGATAGCATTAGAGACCGCGCTGACCGCTTCGTCCTGGCCGATCACCCGCGAATGCAACTCTTGCTCCAGGCGCAGCAGTTTGTCGCGTTCACCTTCCAGCATTCTGGCCACCGGGATGCCGGTGGCACGCGCCAGCACTTCGGCAATCTCCGCATCGGTCACCCGATTGCGCAGCAGTTTCATGCTTTTGCCTTCGGCCTGCGTTGCGGCGGCGAGCTGTTTCTCCAGCTCAGGGATTTTGCCGTATTGCAGTTCCGACATCCGCCCCAGATCGCCGACGCGGCGCGCCTGCTCCAGGGTGATTTTGGCCTGCTCGAGTTCAGCCTTGATGTTCTGGGTGCCGGAGAGCGAGGCTTTTTCCGCTTTCCACTCTTCTTCCAGCTCCGAATATTCTCGCTCTTTCTGCCCCAGCTCATCGCTGAGCATGTCCAGGCGTTTCTTGCTGGCGTCGTCAGACTCTTTATTCAGCGCCTGCTGTTCCAGCTTCAACTGAATGATGCGGCGTTCAAGCCTGTCGAGCGATTCCGGCTTGGAATCCATCTGCATGCGAATGCTGGACGCCGCTTCGTCGATCAGGTCGATAGCCTTGTCCGGCAATTGACGATCGGCGATATAACGGTGAGAAAGCGTCGCCGCCGCCACGATGGCCGGGTCGGTGATCTGCACGTGGTGGTGCAATTCGTAACGCTCTTTCAGGCCGCGCAGGATAGCGATGGTGTCTTCCACGCTCGGCTCCGCCACATACACTTTCTGGAAACGACGTTCGAGCGCCGCGTCTTTCTCTATATATTGGCGGTACTCATCCAGCGTTGTAGCACCGACGCAGTGCAGTTCGCCGCGCGCCAGCGCCGGCTTAAGCATGTTGCCCGCATCCATCGCGCCATCCGCCTTACCGGCGCCGACCATGGTGTGCAGTTCGTCGATAAACAGGATAACGCTGCCTTCCTGCTTGGCCAGATCGTTGAGCACGCCTTTCAGGCGCTCTTCAAACTCGCCGCGGTATTTGGCGCCGGCGATCAAAGCGCCCATATCGAGGGACAATACGCGCTTGTGCTTCAGCCCTTCCGGCACTTCACCGTTGATGATGCGCTGCGCCAGGCCTTCGACGATGGCGGTTTTACCCACGCCAGGTTCGCCGATCAGCACCGGGTTGTTTTTGGTACGGCGTTGCAGCACCTGAATGGTGCGGCGGATCTCTTCGTCACGGCCGATCACCGGGTCAAGTTTGCCCTGCTCGGCGCGTTCGGTCAGATCGATCGTGTATTTCTTCAATGCTTGCCGCTGGTCTTCGGCACCTTGATCTTCCACGCTGTCACCGCCTCTCATTTGTTCAATGGCTTTGCTGATTTTGTCGGCCGTTGCGCCGGCCGCTTTCAACAAGTCGGTCAACGAGCCGCGGTCTTCCAGCACCGCCAGCACAAACAGCTCGGAAGAAATGAATTTGTCCGCGCGCTTCTGCGCCAACTTGTCGCACAGGTTCAGGACGCGCACCAACTCGTGGGACGGTTGAACGTCGCCACCGGTACCTTCTACCTGCGGCAAACGGGACAGCGCCTGTTCGATCTCGGTGCGCACGCGCCCGGCATCGATACCTGCGGAAGTTAATAGTGGACGAACCGTGCCCCCTTCCTGATTGAGCAGGGCGCTCATCAGATGTAGCGGTTCAATAAACTGGTTGTCGTGCCCAAGGGCTAGTGACTGGGCATCGGCGAGGGCAAGCTGGAATTTGTTGGTAAGACGATCCAGACGCATAACACCTCCAAGATGGGTCGAAATTGCTACTGGAGATTAAATGAGGTCATCCCTCAAATTTTCAAGGTTATCTCGACGCTAAATTTTCGGTACAACGCCATGCGTCGTTGGATCGTCCTAATTCAATAGGTTATATCAGCCAGATTAAACTTGCCAGACGTCCAGTTATTCCATCGCGTCGATAGGAGAAAAAATGACTCTTTTCGTTAACCGTGCAGCGGTCGCCGCCGTAGATGGCCTGCACGCCTGCCCGCAACAAACGTTGGCGGGCCAGCAAGTAGATATTAGCCAAAAACTTATCGCCGTGCGGCGTAAACGCCGCCGCGGCTTCGGCGTCTTCCGCGATAAAGGCAGCGCGCACCTCCGGCCCGACCTCAAACTGCTGCGGGCCGATCGCCGGCCCCAGCCAGGCGCTGATCTGGCTCGGCGCGGCGCTGAACGCCGCCACGGTTTGCTCCAGCACGCCATGGCATAACCCACGCCAGCCGGCGTGAGCGGCGGCCACTTCATCGCCGTGCTGCGAACAGAACAGCACCGGCAGACAATCCGCCGTCATCACGGCACACACCTGCCCCGGCACGTTGCTGTACACCGCATCCGCCCGCAGATCGGCGGGCGCTTGTCCCGTCAACGGCACCACGCGGGTGCCGTGTACCTGCTCGAGCCATACCGGCATCTGTGGCAAGCCGGCGGCGGTAACCAACCTTTCCCGATTGCACTTCACCGCTTGCTCCTCGTCACCGACGTGGGCGCCGAGGTTCAGCGAGTCATAAGGCGGCAGGCTGACGCCGCCGCCGCGCGTGGTGCTGCAAGCTTTAACGCCGGGAGGCAACGGCCAGTCGGGCAGAATGAGCGGGTTCATTACCAGTCCATCTGATCTTTGAATTCTTCGGTATCCGCCTTCAGCGCGTTAATCAGATCGACCATGTCCTGCGGCAGCGGCGCATGCCACTCCATCTGGATGCCGCTGATCGGATGGTACAAACGCAGCATGGTGGCGTGCAGCGCCTGGCGGTCAAAACCGCGCAGCGTGTTGATGAAAGCTTCCGAAGCCCCCTTCGGCGGACGTGGACGGCCGCCGTACAGCGGATCGCCCACCAGCGGATGGCTGATGTAAGCCATGTGCACGCGGATCTGGTGAGTACGGCCGGTTTCCAGGCGCAGACGCAGACGGGTGTGCGCGCGGAAGTGTTCCATGATGCGGTAGTGCGTCACCGCCGGTTTACCCATCGGGTGCACCGCCATGTGGGTACGCTTGGTGGAATGGCGCGCAATGGGCTCTTCTACCGTGCCGCCGGCGGTCATGGTGCCAATCGCTACCGCTTCGTATTCGCGGGTGATTTCACGCGCCTGCAGCGCTTCCACCAGCCGGGTTTGCGCCGGCACGGTTTTCGCCACCACCATCAGGCCGGTGGTGTCTTTATCCAGACGGTGCACGATGCCGGCGCGCGGCACGTCGGCGATTTCCGGGTAGTGATGCAGCAGCGCATTGAGCACCGTGCCGTCCGGGTTACCGGCGCCAGGGTGCACCACCAAATCGCGCGGCTTGTTGATCACCAGGATGTCGCTGTCTTCATAGACGATATCCAACGCGATATCCTGCGGCTCCCAACGCGCCTCTTCTTCTATCTGTGCATCGATGGCGACCGTCTCTCCGCCCAGCACCTTCTCTTTCGGTTTGTTTGACGTTTTGCCATTGACCTTCACCCGATCGCCCAGGATCCACTCTTTTATGCGAGATCGTGAATAATCAGGGAACAATTCGGCCAAAGCCTGATCTAAACGTTGTCCGAGTTGAGATTCGGCCACCGTTGCGGTGAGTTGTACTTGTTGTGCCATATGCAGCTTCTTCGTTAACGTTGGGTTTTCACGGCGATGCCGTTTAATATAATGTGCTATTGTACCTGGTCTTTGTCGGGAGCTTAACGGACAGTCTCCCGGAATAACACCCTGAGGATAATCAAAACGTCATGACGCGTATGAAATATCTGGTGGCGGCAGCCACGTTGAGCCTGGCGCTGGCAGGTTGCTCCACATCCAAGGATGCGGTTCCCGACAACCCACCTTCGGAAATCTATGCCACCGCGCAGCAAAAGCTGCAGGACGGTAACTTCAAGGGCGCGATTACGCAACTCGAAGCGTTAGATAACCGCTATCCTTTCGGGCCGTATTCCCAGCAGGTCCAGCTGGATTTGATTTACGCCTACTATAAGGCCGCCGACTTGCCGATGGCGCAGGCATCCATCGATCGCTTCATGCGCCTGAACCCGACGCACCCGAACATCGATTACGTGATGTACATGCGCGGTCTGACCGACATGGCGCTCGATGACAGCGCGCTGCAGGGCTTCTTCGGGGTTGACCGTTCGGACCGCGATCCTCAGCACGCTCGCGCTGCGTTCCGCGACTTCAGCCAGTTGATTCAGCAATACCCGAACAGCCAATACGCGACCGACGCCAACAAGCGTTTGGTGTATCTGAAAGACCGCTTGGCCAAGTATGAGCTTTCGGTGGCGGAATACTACACTAAACGCGGTGCTTACGTCGCGGTCGTTAATCGCGCCGAGCAGATGTTGCGTGAATTCCCGGATACCAAAGCGACGCACGACGTGTTGCCGCTGATGGAAAATGCCTACAAGCAACTGCAGCTGAACGGCCAGGCTGACAAAGTGGCCAAAGTGATCGCCGCCAACCCGCAATAAGCGCGCGTCGGCAACGGCAAAAAAACAAAACGGCAGCCTCGGCTGCCGTTTTCATTGGCGTGGACCTGGTTTTCACTGGAAGAATACACAAGTAAAAACACGGTGTTAGCTAGCGCTCCTCACCGGTCAACTCATCGATAATGCGCCATCCGGCGGCAACTCTCAAGCATTAGATAACCAATTCAAATGCTGAATCACAGATTGAACTAACTTTGCAAAAAGTGACAAAAAATCGTGATTTACATCACGCATTTAAACAAAAAGCGGGGTATGCTGGGTTCACCAAGACGGAAAGACAGAGAGGTAAGTTATATGACATTGAACATTACCAGCAAACAAATGGATATCACTCCCGCAATCCGCAATCACGTCGAAGACCGTCTCACCAAACTGGAAAAATGGCAGACCCAGCTGATAAACCCGCATATCGTCTTATCCAAAGAACCGCAGGGGTTTGTCGCCGACGCTACCATTACCACGCCGAACGGCCCGCTGGTCGCCAGCGCCAAACATGATGACATGTATACCGCCGTTAACGAGCTGATCGCCAAGCTGGAGCGCCAGTTGAACAAGGTGCAGCACAAAGGCGAAGCGCGCCGCTGCAATGCCAGCGTGAAAGACATCGTGCCGGAAGTGACGCAGGAACAGGAATAACCGTCCGACTGCGGTTGCCGCATCAAACGCGCCCGAGGGCGCGTTTTTTGTCGGGTATTTTTGTTGACGGGGTAAAAGCCAGCGGTTACTTTAAAACCTGTTCGCATTAACCTTAGGTAGACCATGCCACGCACACCGTTTTTCTTCGCATTCTTTTTTACCTTCCCCTGACTGGGAGGCGTTTCGTCGTGTGAGAAAGAATGCGAAGACGAACAACAAGGCCTCCTGGAAACAGGAGGCTTTTTTTATGGCTGTTATACAACGAATAAGAACTGAAGGCGGAAGCTGATTATGACTGACAACCCGTTATTGGTGCTGCGCGAGCGCATCAGCGCACTGGATTTGAAACTGTTGGCCCTGCTGGCGGAACGCCGTGAACTGGCGATCGAAGTCGGCAAGACCAAACTGCACTCTCACCGTCCGATCCGCGACAAAGAGCGCGAGCGCGATCTGCTGGATGCGCTGATCGCCGCCGCCAAGCCTTACGACCTGGACGGTTTCTACGTCACCCGCCTGTTCCAACTGATCATTGAAGACTCCGTCCTGACCCAGCAGGCGCTGCTGCAGCACCAGCTCAATCCCGTCAGCCAACACTCCGCCCGCATCGCCTTTCTCGGCCCGAAAGGCTCTTATTCACATCTGGCGGCGCGCCAATACGCCGCCCGCCATTTCGATCGGTTGATCGAATGTGGCTGCCAGAAGTTTCAGGATATCTTCGCCCAGGTGGAAACCGGCCAGGCGGACTACGCCATTCTGCCGATCGAGAACACCAGCTCCGGCTCGATTAATGAGGTGTACGACCTGCTGCAACACACCAGTCTGTCGATCGTCGGCGAACTGACCAACCCGATCAACCACTGTGTTCTGGTGGTCGGCGACAGCGATTTGAGCCAGATTGAAACCGTCTACAGCCACCCGCAGCCGTTCCAGCAGTGCAGCCAGTTCCTGAATCGATTCCCGCACTGGAAAATCGAATACACCGAAAGCACGGCCGCCGCAATGGAGAAAGTCGCCAAGTTGAATTCGCCGAAGGTGGCGGCGCTGGGCAGCGAGGCCGGCGGCGCGCTGTACGGGCTGCAAGTGCTGGAACACAACCTCGCCAATCAACAGCAGAACATCACCCGCTTTATCGTCCTGGCGCGTAAAGCGATCGACGTCTCCGAACAGGTGCCGGCCAAAACCACGCTGATCATGGCGACCGGCCAGCAATCCGGCGCGCTGGTCGAAGCGCTGCTGGTATTGCGCGACAACGGCATCATCATGACCAAACTGGAGTCACGCCCGATCAACGGCAATCCGTGGGAAGAGATGTTTTACATCGATGTGCAGGCCAACCTGCGTGCCGACGCAATGCAAAAAGCGCTGCGCGATCTGGCGCCCATCACCCGCTCGCTGAAGGTGCTGGGCTGTTATCCCAGCGACACCGTGGTACCGGTCAACCCATCCTGACGCGATAAAAAAAGGTTCGGCCAAGCCGAACCCTTCATTTTTATTTACCGCCGGTATTTTACTGCCGGCTGTCGTTAGCCTGCCGCAACAGCGTGCGGCTTTCCACCAGGAAGCGCTGGGCGTAATCGCCAAACCAGTGCTCCACCTTGCGGAAGCTATCGATAAACGCCTGTTTGTCGCCGTGCTCCAACAGCTTGATCGCCTCGCCGAAGCGCTGGTAGTAGCGTTTGATCAACGCCACGTTTTCCTCCGACGACATGATAATGTCGGCGTACAGCTGCGGATCCTGCGCAAACAGGCGGCCAACCATCGCCAGCTCCAGCCGGTAGATCGGCGAAGAGAGCGCCAGCAACTGCTCCAGTTGCACGTTCTCTTCCGCCAGATGCAACCCGTAGGCGAAGGTGGCAAAGTGCCGCAGCGCCTGAATAAACGCCATGTTCTGATCGTGTTCGACCGCACTGATGCGGTGCAGCCGCGCCCCCCACACCTGCAGCTGTTCAAGCAACCACTGGTAAGCCTCTGGCCGGCGGCCGTCGCAGTAAACCACGACCTGCTTCGCCACGCTGCCCACGTCCGGGCCGAACATCGGGTGCAACCCCACCACCGGGCCACTGTGCACCGCCAGCATCGCATGCAGCGGACGGTTCTTCACCGACGCCAAATCCACCAAAATACAGTCGTCGGGCAACGGCGGCAGGCGGCTTATCACCTGTTCGGTCACATGGATCGGCACGCTGACGATCACCATGCCGGCGTCTGCCAACAGCTGTTCCGCCTGCGGCCAATCTTCCTGATCCAATACCCTGACCTGATAACCCGACAACGTCAGCAGACGGTTGAACAGCCGGCCCATCTGGCCGTTGCCGCCAATGATGACGATCGGCCGCAGCTGCGGGCACAGGGTTTTAAAGCCTTTATCGTTCTCGCTGACGTACGATTCGCGCATCACACGGCGCAAGACATCCTCGATCAAATCCGGTGGCACGCCGAGGTTTTCCGCCTCTTGACGGCGCGAGGCCAGCATCGCCGCTTCGCGCTCCGGCACATAAACCGGTAAACCGTGGCGGCTTTTCACCTCGCCGACTTCCGCTACCAGATGCAGGCGTTTCGCCAGCAGATCCAGCAGCGCTTTGTCCACCTCGTCAATTTGATCGCGCAACGCGGTCAGTTCTGCCACCATAACTTACTTTTCTCCCGTGCGTGCCGTCAGCGCAGCGCCGAGTTCCTGATGCATATGACGCAGCAGCGTTTCCGTGCTTTCCCAGTTAATGCAGGCGTCGGTGACGGACACACCGTAACGCATGTCTGCACGCGGCTGCTCGGAAGACTGGTTGCCCTCATGCAGATGGCTCTCCAGCATGATGCCGGTGATCGAACGGTTGCCCGCCTTAATCTGCTCCACCACGGACTCGGCCACCGCCGGCTGACGGCGATAGTCTTTATTCGAGTTGCCATGGCTGCAATCTATCATCAAGGACGGATGGAGTCCCGCCTCGAGCATCTGTTTTTCACAGGCCGCAACGTGCTCGGCGCTGTAGTTCGGGGTTTTACCGCCGCGCAGGATCACATGCCCGTCCGGGTTGCCCTGGGTCTGCAGCAGGCAAACCTGGCCCGCCTGGTTGATGCCGACGAAACGGTGCGGCATGGCGGCGGCGCGCATGGCGTTGATGGCGGTGCCCAGACTGCCGTCGGTGCCGTTTTTGAAGCCGACCGGCATCGACAGGCCGGAAGCCATTTCGCGGTGGGTCTGCGACTCGGTGGTGCGCGCACCGATCGCCGACCAGCTGAACAAGTCCCCCAGGTACTGCGGGCTGTTCGGATCTAATGCTTCGGTAGCCAACGGCAAGCCCATGCCCACCAGATCCAGCAACAGGCGACGCGCGATATGCAAGCCTGCTTCAACGTCAAACGAACCGTCCATGTACGGATCGTTGATCAAACCTTTCCAGCCGACAGTGGTTCTGGGTTTTTCAAAATAGACGCGCATAACGATATACAGCTGATCGCTCAAGTCAGCCGCCAGGGTTTTCAAACGACGGGCGTAGTCCAGCGCCGCATCCGGATCGTGGATCGAACAAGGCCCGCACACTACCAACAGGCGATGATCGCGCCCCTGCAAAATGTTGGCGATGGTGTTGCGCGCGGTGGCGATTTCATTTTCGTCGTCGGCGCTGAGCGGGAACTGGTTCTTCAGCTCCTCCGGCGTGATGAGAACCTGTTCTGCACTGATGTGTACGTTATTGAGCGCGTCTTTTTGCATGATGCTATTCCTGTCGTTTGGCGTTATGCGTTGAAGTGGAACCTTGAGCGTTTCAGGGCTCTACCTTATCACGCAATGTAAAGTTTTCAATCCAATTTCCGTAAATAAAAAATTACCGTAATTACCCCTAAGAAAAACCATTGGAAAATGCACTTCAACAAATACAATAAATGCAATAAATTTAATAAGATATGCAAACAAAAGGATTGCCAGTGCCTCTCTACCCGCTTGCCTGGCAATAGATGGGCATCGTAAACATAAATGTACATTTGATTTTACAAGGAAGACGCGCCCCCCACCTCAGCGCCAACGAATGGGCTGAGACAGGCATCCGCCAGACTCAGCACGAAGCGCTGCTGAAAGCGATGAATTTCAGTAGAAGAAAAGCGAATAAATAAGGAATAAAAATTAAAAACTTAAGCTAATGGCGGCTATTTTTGTCGCCGAAATGAACCGATATAATGTGACCGTCATCAACAATAACCACCCTTAACAACTGGATCCAAAATGCTCTCTTCTCGCGCTCGTCGCGCTTTTCCGCTGTATATCTGCTGCTTAACGACTTTCACCAGTGTTTCAGCTCTCGCCGACAATACGCTTTTCACCGCGATGGACGATCCGGCCACCGCCAAGAAACCGTTTGAAGGCAACGTGCAGGCGGGCTACAACGCCCAGTCAGGCAACTCGCAGAGTTCCACCCTGCTGGCCAACACCAACATGACCTGGTTCAACAGCGACGCGGCGTACAGCCTGTGGGGGGCGGCCAACAACACCACTTCCTCCAACGTGCGCTCCTCCGAAAAATACCAGGCCGGTGGCCGTACGCGCTATAACCTGACCGACCGCAACTACCTGTTCGGCCAAGCCAGCTGGCTGAGCGACCGTTTCAACGGTTACGATTCACGCTCCACATTGACCGGTGGCTACGGCCGTCAACTCCTCAACGGGCCGCTCAGCGACCTGCGGGTGGAATTCGGTCCCGGCGTGCGCCATGACGAATACCACGGCGGCGGCCGCTCGACCAAAGGGCTGGCCTACGGTGCGGCCAACTATTCCTATCAGCTGACCGACAACACCAAGTTCATTCAGGGCGTTTCCGCGCTGGCGAACGAGGAAACCACGCTGAACTCGGAAAGCGCGTTGAACGTGGCGATCAACGATCGCTTCTCACTGCGCGTAGCCTACACCGTGACCTACAACAGCAAACCGCCGGCCTCGGCACCGAAAAACACCGACACCACCACCTCGGTCACGCTGGTCTACGGCCTGTAATCTCCCTTCCAGAATCTCTCGAAGCCCATCATCGATGGGCTTTTTTATGCCTGCGGCGTCAACGTTAACCAGACCATACCAAGCGCTTTCAACGCATCCGGAGAACATTGAAAGTCGACGTTGCCGCCGCTGACCCGCACTTGGTTACCCGGTAAACGCGCTATATCGTAAACGTCCAGGTTACCGTCTATGTCCACCAGCCAGCGGCCATTGGCGATATGCGTAACGGCCAGATCCACCAGCCAGGATACGCGCCCGCCATCAACATAAGCCGGCTGAGCCACGCCGTCAGGAATCAAAGAACAGTCTGCCGACCACTGCCCCACCTCTTTCAACTGCCCGGCGAGCAGGCGATATTTCGGTATCGTGCGCCCTCCGGGAACCGGTACCGCCGGTGCGGCATCACCCCACATTTCCCCCTGTCCCGTCGCCAACCACAGCAGCGAGACGCCTGTATCCAGAGCACAGGTCACCACGATATCGCCGGGGAAGTAGTTGCGGCGGACCCAGGTGCTCATCGTGCCTGAAGATATACCCAGCAGGTCACCCAACTCTTTTTGCAGATTGAAACCGTAAGCATCCAAAATGCGGCGCAATACCCCTTTCCCGCCGGAAGCCAAAACGCGATCGTAAAGCGCTTTACCTTGCGCAGGTGACGCAGGCTTGCGATTACTTTTTGATTTTACAAGTTCGCCGGTCATCAGCCAGGCCAAGTCTGCCCCCGTGGTTAACGCGCAGTTGATGATGACGTATCCGGGAACACTCCCCCGTTGTTGCCAACTACTGATGTTATTCGGCGCTATCCCGAGGATTTCACTCAATTCCTTCTGCGTGCCAACGCCATAAGATGAAAGAACTCTTTCAATCACCGCTCCCACGGAGGTGTTGTTGTTTGTTGCTTCTTCACGCATATCATCACCGATTAAAATAAAATTTGCATTTACAAGTCGCATTATGCGATTTAAAGTAACATCAATTCGCCGTCACTCGGCATATCGATCGCTTTAGTTAAGATGATGCGACATGGTTGATGAAAATGCAAATACCGTAAGGCGACGACGATCTTGCGTAAGCACTTTGTTTACACCGTGTTTACTCAAATTTTCGACCTTGATCGACGGATAACCGAGCCTTGCTTTTGCGAGTATTCATCCATCATCAGATTCAGATAAGGAGATTGTCATGCTTCTAGCCAGCGAGGAGCAACGGGCTATCGGCCTGCGGCGTATTGCTGAAATCCGCCGCACACTGTTTGCCCGGCAAACCAACCATGCCGAAGAGATTTACGACACGGCGCCGCTGCACCTGCGCCATACGTTTTGCTTCCACGCCGGGCTGACTGAACGCTATGTGTGGTTAAAGTTTCACGAAATGGGTTATGCCGAACGGCGGAAAATCGTCGCGGCACTCAATGAACTCATCTCGCTCAGTCAATCGTTGCCGCGCTATATCAGCGAAACAGACTGTCTGTTAACCCCAAAAAAATAACCTTTCGAATAAAGCTGGCGTGCAACCCGCCGGGCATCGCTCGGCCCAAATTCTCCCTATTAAATACTGGAAAATGTTATGGCTGATACTATTGATATGGCGCAAGAGCGCCAGGCATTGATGCTCGAGAAACAAATTGCGTACGCCAGGCCGGTTGCCACTGCGCCCTCGGCGTTCTGCTGTGCCGATTGTGACGCGGCGATTCCTGTGGCGAGACGCATCGCGATTCCCGGCGTCAGCCGCTGCGTGACCTGCCAGCAGCTATCAGAAGCCAAGCAACGTCATGTCGCTCGCCGTTAAAAATAGGCCGGCGGAACATCTGCCGGTCAACGCCTCTGCCATACAACACGCAGCGTACGGTGATTACGCCTATCCATGGAATGCCCCACGCCGTGCGATAGGGCGCGAAGCGGCGCTGAATCGCGACCAACTGCGCCAATGGCAAGCGATACTGCAGTGCATTCATGACCTGCCTTATTATCTGCGCACGCCGTTCCTTGAGCGCCACCGCCAACTGCTCAGCCAGAAGGGAGCCCACGCAGCCTGGCATTATCTGGTGCGAGTTTTCCATCGGCGGATATGGCCACGCATTCAGCAGGTAAATAATAATTTCGGTTTGGATCAACGCAAATCACTGCACTTTGGCAGCGAAGCGGACAGCTATAGCGCACTGCCCGCGCTGGGCGATAAAGCGCTGGAGCAGTTGGCGCGGCGTATCGGGGGCCAACTTTCTGCGCTCTACCAGAGTGAATGTGACGCCTTGCTGGCGAAGCATGGCAATAATGCCGAGATCCTGCTACATGCGGATATACAGCGCCGCCTCTATCGCCAAATCGCCACGATGGCCCGCGCCTTCAATATCCAGCCCATGCACTGGCGCTGTTATCGTAAAGGCAAGTTGGACAGCGAGCGGGCGATTGCGGCGCTGTCGCGCCTGACCGACGATCGCTGGTGGCTGCGGCGTCTCAAAATGCAGCGCATGCAGTGGCGCGAGGCGTTGCAAATCGCGATAGGCAACGTCCGCAACAACACGTCACCTTATGCCAGCAGACAGGCCCTTCACGATGTCAAGGCTCGGCGTCAATCGAACCTCGATTATCTTCACCGTTGCGAGCTGGAAAACGTCGCCACGGGCGAGCGCGCCGATCTTATGGATAAAGTGCTCGGCAGCATCGCCAATCCCGCCATTCGTCGTATGGAGTTGATGAATACCCTCGCCGGTATAGAAACCTACGCCACTCGCAACGGCCACTGCGGGTTGTTTATCACGTTGACGACGCCGGCACGCTTTCACCCTATCCAGCATGTCGGCGCACGAGGAAAAATGCGTTTCAATACACGCTGGCAAGGACAAGCCCTAACACCGAAGGATGGCCAACGTTATCTGGTTGCCCAGTGGGGGAAAATGCGAACCGCCTTCAAGGATCGCCGTCTGCAGGTCTACGGTATGCGAGTGGTTGAGCCTCATCATGACGGCACGCCGCACTGGCATCTGATGATGTTCACTCCACAAATGCAACGTCAGGCAGTGCTTGACATCATACAGCGTTATGCGCTGCAACAGGATGCAGCAGAACCCGGTGCCCAACAACATCGTTTCCAGAGCAAACACCTCAACCGGGGTGGCGCAACCGCCTATCTGGCCAAATATGTCGCAAAAAACCTCGATGGGTATGCATTGGAGGAAGAGCTCGATCGCGAAACCGGCGCCCCGCTGAGCGATACCGCCCGCGCGGTCAGCGCCTGGGCCGCCACCTGGCGCATCCCTCAGTTTCATCCCTTCGGCCTGCCCGGTCTCGGGGTCTACCGCGAATGTCGACGTATTCGCGGCCAAAACCTGACGCCGCAGTTTGACGCCGGCACCGAAGCCGTGCGCGCCGCTGCCGACGCCGGCGACTTTGCCGGTTACATACAGGCGCAAGGCGGCGCCAATGTGCCACGCAGCCACCAATGGGTGCGGGTCGCGCGCGAAGCCTCAGAAACCCGGAACGCTTATGACGAGCCCGTCACAAAAGTTGTCGGCATTTATGCACCGCATTTGGGAATTGAACGGGTATACCGAACGCGCACCGTGCAATGGCGGATCGTCGCTAAAACACTCGCCGCCGCGACGCCTTGGAGTTCTGGCAATAACTGTGGAACGCGCGCTCTTCACCTGCCGCCGGCACCCGCGCCGTCGGCTCGTTTGACGCCGCCACAGCGGCAGCATTGTCTGAATATTGCCCGCAAACTTCGAGGTATTGGCATAGAACCGCAATGCTGGCAGTTGGAGGTTCTCGCACGCGGCGGCAAAATTCATTTTGACGGCCTCCTTGTACAATTTCCGCTAATCAATGATTGGCCGTATTTTTACTGCACAAATGATAAGCCCAACCATTGACGCCTTTAGCGTTTTGCTTAATACTGTATAAATGCACAGTATAATCAAGAGAGGGCAAAAACAGTGGAAATTATGGATAAACAACAAGTAACACTGTCCCGCATCCAATTCATCGCCGATGTTTCACAGGCTGCGCAATGCAGTGCCTCCGAGTTTCTGATCGCCATGTCGCTGATCTCCGATTTGGCCAGTCAGGTGCTGCCGAACAATGATTATCAAGAAATATTTTATCCCGCTGACGAACACCCCCCCTGCTAATCCCTCCAGCCAAACGTTTTTCATCCCCCCGCCGCCGGCGGGGTTTTTATTTCTGCCGACGGCACTTTTGCTCCTCAGTTGTGCCATCTCATCCACAACCCCCTCGCGTTGCCCCTCCCTCCCACGCGCGCGAAACTGAAGATATCCGGGGCCACAGCCCTCTCTCCCAACGCTATCGCAGGATGGTAATGATGAAAATTTATGCACAACAAGGTGACACCATTGATGCGATTTGCTGGCGCTACTACGGCAGCACGCAACGCCAGGTGGAACAAGTCTATCTGGCTAACCGTGGCCTGGCCGATCTGGGGCCACTGCTGCCGCACGGTCAACCGGTTGAATTGCCGGACCTGCCTGCGGCAGCCCAACGCGAAACCGTCAAATTGTGGGATTAAGCGATGGAGAAACTCACTTCAACCCTTGCCTATTTCGTCGCGGCTTGCCTGGCCTGGTTAGGGAGCCACTCTGCACAGGACATTGCCATCCTGGTCGGCGCCGCAGTCGGCGTCGGTACCTTTGCAGTGAATTGGTACTACCGGCGTAAAAGCTACCAGCTGCTGAAATCGCTAAAAAAAAACGGCCTGAAACGCGGAGTCTACGATGAGCTCACTCGCTAAACGCTGCAGCGTGGCGGCTATTTTAACGCTCGCCGCCCTGCTGCCTCAGTTCAATACGCTGAAAACCTCTGAGCAAGGTTTGCGCCTGATCGCCGATTTCGAAGGCTGTCGGCTGTCCCCCTACCAATGCAGCGCCGGCGTCTGGACCAACGGCATCGGCCACACCGCCGGCGTGAAGCCGGGTGCAGTCATCAACGAACGCCAGGCGGCTACCCATTTGGTCGACGATGTGCGCTCCGTAGAGCGCGGCATCGCGCGCTGTATGGACGTCAAGATGCCACAGCCGGTTTACGACGCCGTCAGCGCTTTCGCTTTCAACGTCGGCGTCAACGCCACCTGCAATTCAACGCTGGCCACCTTTGTCAAACGCCGTCAGTGGCAGGCGGCTTGCGATCAACTGTCTCGTTGGATTTATGTCAACGGCGTCAAAAATAAAGGATTGGAGCGCCGCCGCACGGCCGAACGTGCGCTATGTCTGAACGGCATCTCACACTGACCGTTTTCAACAAACGCCCACTCAAACCGCTTCCTTTTCAGGAGATACACCATGTTAAAACCCGAACAGCTACGTGCAGCACTGCTCAATGCCATTCCCTTGTTGCAGCAAAACCCCGAACGGTTGCGCCTTGGCATTGTTAACGGCCGCGTGGTCTCAACGCTCGCCCCCTCGCTGTCCTTCGAATATCGCTATCAGCTCAATCTGGCGCTGGATGGGCCGTCAGCTGACGATGACCGGGTCATGGTCACCGTACTGGCCTGGCTGCGCAGCCACCAACCAGACCTTCTTGCCAATCCGGATAAGCGTAAAAATGATTTTTCGTTTCAAAGAGATATAGACACTCCCAACCAGTTGATATTGCAGCTGCAACTTACCGAACGAATCCGGGTGGAACCGCGCGACGGCGCATTGCATATCACCCCGCTGGCTGAACCTCCCGAACCAGAGAACGTCGTTCGCTTCACCCAGATTTATCTGCACGGAGAGTTACTCAGCGAATTTAGTCAGCCGTAGCGCCCTACAGGCAGCTTCGGTTGTGCCGGCGGCAGCCAAACGCCGTCGCGTTGTCCCCCTTTTCATCCAGCGGCATTCTTGAGACATGAACACAGACAACTTCGATATTCAGCGCCTAGTGCGCAACCTGATACGGATCGGGACCGTCAGCGAGCTCGACCTGGAACGCGGGCGCTGTCGCATAGCCACCGGCGGCAATCTTACCGACTGGCTCAACTGGCTGACCGGACGGGCCGGCGACGCACGCAGCTGGTGGGCGCCCAGCATTGGTGAACAGGTCTTGGTGCTGTCACTTGGCGGGGAACTTGAAACCGCTTTCGTGTTGCCCGGCGTATTTTCCGATGCTCACCCCGCACCGTCGGCCTCAGCACAGGCGGCGCATATCGCTTTTCCTGACGGTGCAGTGCTCGAATACGAGCCGGCTACCGGGGCGCTTAAGGCCGTCGGCATAAAAAGCGCCACCATTGAAGCCGCCGAGCGGATCACACTGACGGCGCCAAATATCACCTGTATCGCCAGCGGAAAAATTACGCTGGACGCTCCCGAAGTGGAGTGTACCCAGCAACTCACTACCGGCACCATCGCCATCCATCAGGGCGGCTCGATGACCGGCGATCTCAATCACACCGGTGGCAGCATCAGCTCTAACGGCATTGTGGTGCATACCCACACTCACGGTGGAGTGCAAAACGGCAGAGGCCAAACGGACAAACCAGCATGAACAACGCGAAATTTCTTGGCATGAATCGCGGCAACGGCCGCGCAATCGCCGATCTCGAGCACATTCGCCAGTCGGTGAGCGACATCCTGATTACGCCTATCGGCTCACGCGTCATGCGCCGCAGCTACGGTTCGTTGCTATCCGAGTTGCTGGATCAGCCGCAAAACGACGTACTGCGATTGCAAATGATGGCGGCCTGCTACAGCGCAATGCTGCAGTGGGAACCACGCATTCGGCTGACGGGCATCAGTTGCAACACCACCTTTGACGGAAAAATGGTGGTCGACATTACCGGCAACCGCACAGATACGCCGGATGCCTTTTCTCTTTCTATTTCAGTGAGCTGACACCATGGCAACCATTGACCTTAGTTTATTACCCGCCCCGACGGTGGTGGATCCTCTCGATTACGAATCGCTGCTGGCGGATCGCAAGGCCACGCTGATTTCCCTTTACCCGGAAGAGCAGCGTGAAGCCATCGCCCGTACATTGACGCTGGAATCGGAGCCAATCGTCAAACTGCTGCAAGAAAATGCTTACCGCGAACTGCTGTTACGCCAGCGTGTGAATGAAGCCGCACAGGCAGTGATGCTGGGTTATGCCAGCGGCAGCGACCTCGACCAACTGGGAGCAAACTTCCAGGTGCTACGCCTGGTGGTGCAACAGCCGGATGACAGCGTCATCCCGCCGTTGCCGGCGGTCATGGAATCGGATAGCGATTTCCGTGTGCGCATCCAGCAGGCATTCGAAGGTTTAAGCGTGGCTGGATCCAGTGGCTCTTACGAGTATCACGGCCGTTCCGCCGATGGTCGGGTCGCCGACGTTTCCGCGATCAGTCCCAGTCCGGCCAACGTGCTGATTTCCGTACTGTCACGCGAAGGAGACGGCACCGCCAGCGCCGAACTGGTGGCGATCGTCGATAAAGCGTTGAACGATGAAGATGTGCGCCCGGTGGCCGATCGCGTCACCGTCCGCTCTGCCAACATCATCAGCTACAACATCGATGCCGTACTGTACCTCTACCCTGGCCCTGAAGCAGAACCGGTGCGTCGCGCTGCCGAAGCCAAACTGAAAAATTACATCAGCGCCCAGCACCGTTTAGGCCGTGACATTCGCTTGTCGGCAATCTACGCCGCACTGCATGCCGAAGGGGTGCAACGCGTTGAATTGAAGACCCCGCAGGCCGACATCGTATTGGATAAAACCCAGGCGTCGCATTGTGCTTCTTATCGTCTGACGGTGGGAGGCTCCGATGAGTAACCGTCTGCTGCCGGTCGGCTCTTCCCCGCTGGAGGTCGCGGCTGCGGCCGCCTGTGCCGAACTGGCCGCCATGCCGGTGCCGCTGCGCGATCTGTGGGATCCAGCCACCTGTCCGGTCAATCTGCTGCCGTACCTGGCCTGGGCCTTCTCGGTCGATCATTGGGATGAAACCTGGACGGAAGATGCCAAACGCAGCGTCGTAGCCGCCGCTTTCTTCATCCACCGTCACAAGGGCACCATCGGCGCTATTCGCCGCGTGGTGGAACCGTTGGGTTACCTGATCAAACTGCGCGAGTGGTGGGAAACCAACGGTGAGCCCGGCACCTTCACGTTGGATATCGGCGTGTTGGAGAACGGTATCACCGAAGAGATGTATCTGGAAATGGAGCGGATGATCGCCGATGCCAAGCCGGTCAGCCGCCATCTGACAGGCCTGGCGCTGAACCTCGAAGCCGCTGGCGCAATCGACGTCGCCAGCGGTCAATATGATGGAGAGCTTACTACCGTGTACCCCGACTATGCCAGTCTCGCCCTGCAAATGCTGGAGGGACATTACCAATTCTTGCAACGCAATACCGGCATCACGCTGGACTCGACTCAACAACACTTCGTGCTTAACGACGAGCATGTCTTGGCCGATTCGCGCCATGAACGCGAGTTGTCGCGCATGGCGGGGCTGCCGAATGACGCCACCACCGAAGGACAGGCTCTGCAGATCCTTGGCTATGCCCATGCGTATCTGGCGACCGGAGAACAAAAATATTTGGAACAGGCCATCGCCTGTTTTGACGCCTATGTGACCTACTTTTACGACGGTGCGCCGATCCCTGACAGCCCTCAACGCTGGATCGCCAACTGGATCGTCAACGCCAAAGAGCCGGTGCCCGCCAATTGGCCGGTCGATACGAGGGAACCGACGCATAGCGGCTTCAAAGGTATTCCTCTAACTTTCAACAAGGGCCGTACTCTGATCCCTCACGGCGCCCCCTACTGGGGTGAATATCTCGACATCGCTACTTTCGCCTTCGACGGCTCGCTGGCCTGGAATGCCGTCAACGCCCAGGTGCGCGCGGTCAATGCCGCCGGTGAAATCGACTGGAATAACGACGGTAAACGCTATGACGTGGACTGGATCATCAATTGGCAGGGTTACCAGATCGATGCCGACGGCGAGATCCTGGTCAAAGGACTGCCCGCTGAACAAATCGGTACGGTGCAGTTAAAAGACGTCACGCTCGGCGGCAATCACAAGCTGAATTTCGCCAATCGCCAACCAGTCGAACACGGCGGCGTGTTAATCAAGCGTAATCAGGTACAGCATAACCGTCCGCTGCATGTGCCGGTCCCGCACAACGCCATGGGTAACGCGGCCGATGCCGAGCTGTGGTTTGCCGACGCCTGCTATCTGCTGCACAGCATCACCGGCGATCAGCGCTATTTCAACGCCTGGAAAAGCGTTGAATTCACCGCGATGGAATATACCGATATTGATGCGCAGGATAAGTTCTTTCGCCAGAGCCGCAGCGCCAATACGCCGTTTACCGACGGCATCTCCTACGATTGGTCATACCCTTCCGGTGAGCCGGTAAGCTACGGCCGTAGCGCCGAAGGCATGATCACCATTCGCAAAGAGATAGCATCGCAACAATCGCTGGAACAACAGGCAATCTGGTTCCGCATTAATCGCCAGTCAAAAATCCGCACTTGCTTTGGTGGCGTCGACGATCAGAATCAGCCGATCTCCTGCAAAATACAGCTGTCTATAGCACCGGAAAAAAACGCGGCGAGCACCACGGAATGGGGCGTCGCTCTGCCGCAGTCGTTCCAACCTCAGGTAAAAACATACGACATCGCGCTCAGCAGCCTGGCGGCGCTGACGAAAGAAGACGGCAGCGACTATCTGCTGGCCGATCTGCGCACAGTGACCGACTACGGCGGTTGCGCGATCGCCAGCCAGTTTGAGGAACAGGTTTACGACAGCCGCAGCGCGACGGTGATCCAAGCCCGTTTCCCCAATGATGACGCTGGCATGGTGATCGGCGCCTGGTTGACCGCGGAGGAAAGTTTCCCCGTTACGCAGTTGGTCTATCGCGCGGACGCCGACTTCAACCTGCGGCTCGAAGATGATGACAAATGGCGCTGGTATTGGATGCTGCCCGCCACCGGCGGCAAATGGCAAATCGCAAATTTCGCCCCGCAAGCGGCTACGCTGAGCGGCTATCAGCCGGATCATCAGGATGTCGAGCCTAAACCGGCCGCACCTCGTTTCAGCCGCGTCAAGCAAGTAACCATTCTGCAAGACGGCAATGTACCGGACGCCACATTCAGCTACTACGTACTGAACGACATTCCACCGACGCTCAACGCCGATGACGGCTACACGATCCGCTATCGCATCACGTTCCAGGCGGCACACCCCTACACCGCGCTGTTGGGAGACTGCACCCTCCTGAATCACCGCCACGACGGCCTGTTCTGTACGCCGGGCGTCATGCCGTTCTCCAACATTTATCAGGCGGACGGCCAACAGTTCGATGGTTGGCACGGCATGCCTTATCCGGGCTACCAGTACCCGTTCATTTTCGTGCACGCCGCCGCCGATCCCGACGGAGTGATGCTCAACAACATGGTCGAGTTTCTGTGGCAGTCGCAGCAGTGGTATCAGCAGCAATTCGGCGTGCTGGGCCCCGGCGCATCGGCCTATATCTGGAACCGTTGGGACAATCGGAGTTACGGTCCGGCGGATACCTGGACCATGTATCACTGGGGTGACGGCACGGCCTGGTCCGGCTATCAGCCACGCGCCTTCTTCGGTGCCGCGCGCGCCTGGCTCGAGTTACAGCAGGCGGGCAAAACGCCACCGCTCAAGCTGGTGGAATATGTCGAAAACTGGCTGCGCTGGCTGATTGATTTTACCAATGACGCCGACGGTGTCACGCCAACCGATTTCCCGATGGCCAGCCTGCCGCAGCCCGATGCACAGGATTTTACCGGCCACATGTGCGGCCTGTGGCTGGCTGGCGCGGTGCTGGCAAAAATGGCCGGCAGTGAAATTGAGGGCCTCGAACACTTTATCGAACAATGCGTTACGGAATTACAAAGGCATTACCTCTCCACCGGTGACGTGATGGACGGCGGCTGGTCGCCCGCGCCGCGTCTCGGCACCGATAACGGCATGTTCTTCGGCTTTTGGTCAGGCGAGATCCTGCGCGGATTGAGCCTGTATGTGATGTATAAAAACGGCCTTACCTACCCGGCCGGCAAACAGAAGAGAACCACACCATGACAGCAAAATACCGCGCCCTGCTCACCGAACAGGGCAAAACGCTGCTGGCTAACGCTGCAGCAACCGGCCAAAAGCTGGAAATTACGCATATGGCGGTCGGCGACGGCGGCGGTTCGCCAACGCAGCCCGATGAAAGCCAGACCAAGCTGGTGAACGAAAAACGCCGCGCAGCATTGAATTCACTGCAGATAGATACCGGCAACAGCAACCAAGTGATCGCCGAACAAGTGATCCCGGAGGACGTTGGTGGTTGGTGGATCCGCGAGCTGGGGCTGTATGACAAAAACGGCGTGCTGGTGGCGATCGCCAATACGCCCGACACCTACAAGCCGCAGTTGACCGAAGGTGCCGGCCGCACCCAGGTCGTGCGCATGGTGCTTCTGGTAAAAGGCGACGCCAATGCGACGATCGTCGCAGACAAAACCGCCTTACTGGTCTCGCGCGATATGCTGAATGCCGCTATCGACGAACATGCCCGCTCGCGCAATCATCCTGACGCCACCTTGCTGGCAAAGGGTTTCACTCAATTGAGCAACGACAGCAATAGCGCCAGCGAAACGCAGGCCGCCACCCCAAAAGCGGTGAAAACGGTCAGCGACGCCTCTCTGAAAATTGCCGCTAACCTGAAAGATCTGCCAAACAAGTCCATCGCGCGCCGCAACTTGGAATTGGGTACTGCCGCCACGTGTAACGTCGGTACGCAAGCCAGCCAATTGATGGAGGTGGGCGCCTTTGGTCTAGGCTCTGGCCCGAAACATCGCGAGGAGACCATCAGCAATCTTGGCGAGATCTACCGTGTCACCAGCGCATCGAAAAACGCGCCGGGCGGCGGCGTCTACGGCGTGCTGAACCTGCCAATCGACGGCGGCCCTTCCAGTGGCTATCTGGCGGTTCAGACTAATGGATCATCTTACGTCGGCACATCCACCACCCCTGACAAACCCCTGAACTGGTACCGAATTTACACCACCGGTTTTAAACCGACTGCTGCGGACGTCGGTGCTTACAGCAAGGCGGAAGCCGACGGCAAATTCGTCAAACAGAGCGGCGATACCATTACCGGCAGCTTGACGGTCAACGGCTCAATTGAAACGAAATCGGGATTGACCACACCTTACGCCACAGTGATGGGGTCGTTAACCACCAAAGGCGGCGTCGAATTATTCGGAACCTCGCCCTATATAGATTTCCATTATGGCAATACGAACGCGGATTATGATGTTCGCATCATTAATGATAGCCAGGGTCAATTAAGTCTGGGTGCAAAAAACGTTCGGGCCAATGAAAACCTTACCGTTGGCTTAGACGCCCACGTTGATAGAACTCTTTATATCAATGGCCAAGATTTTATTACTAAAAAAGGGGTAATAACCGAAACCAGTGGTAATCGCAATACTCAAGGGCTGCACATACAAGGTGCAGGTAATCAGTATGTTGATCATTACTTTTATGAGGAGATAGGTAAGCGTGCATTTGGCGCAATGCATGTTTCATCTGGCGGCTCTGATGGCTGGTTCCAATTTGGTCATCAAGGCGATATTCGCAGCAATGGCCCATGGCCGCGCCTGATGTTAGGTGAAGCAACCTACTTTAATGACGGCAATATCAACGGCAGCATTTGGGGTGGCTATTTAAGCAACTATCTCAATCAAAACTTTGTGCGCGATGTTCGCCTGGGTAATGTGGAAAGTATCGCTACCTGGCGAGGCCCCGGCTATTCGGATAGTGCGGGTTATGTCCTGACCGGCGCAGCAAATAACAACGTGGATGAATACATCGACGTAATTTTCCGTCGTCCGCTGCAAAAACACATTGGTGGCAATTGGGTTACCGTCTGGAGCGTTTAGTGATGAATAACATGAAGAACTTTACCCTCGCCGCGCCGGAAACGGTAGAGCAGAAACAACTGGCCGCCTCGCACGGTGTTTTGTTTTTAAAATCCGATGCTGGGGAAGACTGGTATGAATGTCAAAAAAGCTTCCGTCCTGAAACGGTAAAACTGATGTATGACAAGGACGGGATCATTCGTTCAATCACCACGAAACCGAATGCCGAAGGCCATTATGACGTTTCCGGATTTTTCCCGGAAAATATGAGCGTGGCAGAGGTCGGAAACTTGCCGGAAGGCGCTGATATTAACGGCCGCTGGATTTTTGATGGAGAAAAAATCATACCAAGATCGTATTCAACTCAAGAGCTACGGCAACAGGCTGCTAATAAAAAACAAGAGTTGATTAAGCAAAGTTCGCTGCAGATAGAAACGCTTAACGACGCTTCTGACCTGGGAATGGCGAGCGAAGAGGAACTGCTGCTGCTGACCCGCTGGAAAACCTACCGCGTATTGCTTAATCGGGTCGATCCCGAAGCGGCCCCTGATATCGATTGGCCGCAACCGCCGCAATAACGTCGTTCAACGCCCCGCTTGGGGCGTTTTTTTTCTTTATTTTTCCTGCTGTTGTACCAGTTATCCCACACCCCGAATGAGATGCGGCGCCGCCTGCCAACAGGCATGCTGTCATCACCAACCACAAACGGAGTAATGCTATGGGTGACTATCACCACGGCGTGCGTGTCCTCGAAATCAACGAAGGCACCCGCGTAATTTCCACCGTCTCGACGGCCATTGTCGGCATGGTTTGTACCGCAGAAGATGCCGATGCAACCCTGTTTCCTCTCAACACCCCGGTGCTGATTACCGACGTCCTGGCCGCCAGCGGCAAAGCAGGTAAAAAAGGGACGCTGGCGCGTTCGCTGCTGGCGATCGCCGAGCAGACTAAGCCGGTAACCGTCGTGGTACGCGTGGCGGAAGGGAAAGACGAGGCCGAAACCACGTCCAATATCATCGGTGGCGCCGATGAAAACGGTAAGTACACTGGCATGAAAGCGCTGCTGGCCGCTCAGGCCGAGCTGGGCGTGAAACCGCGCATTCTGGGCGTACCGGGCCATGATAATCAGGAAGTGGCGACCGCGTTGGCCGGCATCTGCCAGCAGCTGCGCGCTTTCGGCTATATCAGCGCTTACTGCTGTAAAACCGTGTCCGACGCCATCAAATATCGCGCCAACTTCAGCCAGCGCGAACTGATGCTGATTTGGCCGGACTTCATCAACTGGAATACCACCACCAACAGCAGCGACATCGCCTTCGCCACCGCTCGTGCGCTGGGGCTGCGTGCCAAGATCGACCAGGAGACCGGCTGGCATAAAACCTTATCCAACGTCGGCGTCAACGGCGTGAGCGGCATCTCGGCCAGCGTATTTTGGGATCTGCAAACCGCAGGCACCGACGCCGATCTGCTGAATGAAGGTTGCGTCACCACCCTGATCCGCAAAGATGGCTTCAAGTTCTGGGGATCTCGCACCTGCTCCGACGAGCCGCTGTTCCAGTTTGAAAACTATACCCGCACCGCGCAGGTATTGGCCGACACCTTGGCCGAAGCTCATTTGTGGGCGATTGATCGTCCGCTCACCCCGACGCTGATCCGCGACATGATCGACGGCATCAAGGCCAAGTTCCGCGAACTTAAATCCGCAGGTCTGATCATCGACGGTGACTGCTGGTATGACGAAAGCGCCAACGACAAAGAGACCCTGAAGGCCGGCAAGCTGTTTATCGATTACGACTACACCCCGGTACCTCCTCTGGAGGATCTGACTCTGCGTCAGCGCATTACCGATCGCTACCTGGCGAACTTCGCCGCATCCGTGAACAGCTAAGGAGACTGAAGCATGGCACTGCCAAAAAAACTGAAATACCTGAACCTGTTTAACGACGGCTTCAACTACATGGGCGTGGTTTCCTCAATGACGCTGCCGAAACTGACACGCAAGCTGGAAAAATTCCGCGGCGGCGGCATGAGCGGCGCAGCCTCGGTGGACTTCGGCCTGGATGACGATGCGCTGGTGGTGGAATGGACCATGGGCGGCATTGACGAACTGGTGCTCAAGCAATGGGGCCGCGTCGATGCGGTACCGCTGCGCTTTACCGGCTCTTTCCAACGCGACGATACCGGCGACGTCTCTGCGCTCGAAGTGGTGATGCGCGGCCGTCATAAAGAGATCGACAGCGGCGACTTCAAGCAGGGTGAAGATACCGAAACCAAAGTTTCCACCGACTGCACCTACTTCAAGTTGAGCATCGACGGCAAAGAGCTGATCGAGATCGATACCGTCAACATGATCGAAAAAGTCGACGGCGTAGATCTGCTGGCTGCGCACCGCCGCGCCATCGGCCTGTAATTTTTCACCTCAAACGGCCAGCCCCGCGCTGGCCCTCTTTTTCCGACTGAAAACTGGATACCCCATGGAACTGAATGCATCCCCGGAGAACACCGTCGTCCTGAATACTCCGATTAAACGTGGCGACAGTGAAATCACTCGCGTGCAAGTGACCAAGCCGAATGCCGGCAGCCTGCGCGGCATCGGTCTGGCCGCGCTGGCCAACGCCGATGTCGACGCGTTAATCACTATTCTGCCTCGGGTCACCTACCCGAACCTGACCAAGGAAGAGTGTACCCGTTTGGAACTGCCTGACCTGATTGCGCTGGCCGGCCAGGTGATCGGTTTTTTGTCGCCGACATCGGCCGAGTAACGGTCGAGCCTACTCTGACAGTAGATGACCTGATGGCGGATATCGCGGTGATTTTCCACTGGCCGCCGTCAGAAATGAACGGCATGACGTTGGCGGAGCTGATCGGCTGGCGCCACAGAGCGCTGCAACGTAGTGGAGTAAAAATAGATGAGTAACAGCAGACAGGAGCTGGAGTCACAAAACGAGATTGTCATCGGGCTTCAAGCGATAGCCAAGCAGAGCAAAGAACTGATGAGGCAGTTGCGCAGGCCCACCGGGGATAAAAACCTGTACAACAGTCTGGGACAGGATATCCAACGAGCAGAGAAAAAAGTCAAACATCTGCGCCAGCAGGAAAATGACATCGACGCTTTCCAAAAGACGAACCAGTCGCTGGCTGAGACCAATAAGTTGCTGGCAGCGTCGCGCAAAAAATCCGCCGCGCTGGCAATGCTGACGAAAGATCGCGAGCCAAGCCAGCGTTCCCGATTTATGAACAAAGAGATTGCGCAGGTCGCGGAGACGATAAATGCCCTGGAAAAGAAACGTGATCTCCTCGCCGCAATCGATAAAAGCCAGCGCCATCATCTTACCCAGCAAGGGATTAATCTAAAATCGCTCGGCAATGAGCGCAAAAATCTGCGTGACGGCAGAATTAATGCCGGCGCCGCTATCGTTACCCTAAAAGAACAACGGCAATCGATAGCGCAGGAGCGCTATCGATCCGCACAGGCAGGCAATCAAGCGCGCCTCGACAAGCTGGAAAAATTACGCAACACCAGCAGCGCAGGCTTTTCTGTCGCCAAAAGTGCCACCATAGGGGGAGCTAACCTGCTGGCGCCGGGAATCGAATTTGAAAAACAGCTTTCTCAACTGCGGGCGCAGCTGAATCTGGGCAAATCTGATCCGCAGCTCACGGCTCTCGAGCAGCAGGCTCGCGGTATGAGCCAATCCGGTTATACCCCGGATCAAGCCCTACAAGCGCAAACAGCGCTGGCAAAACAAGGGTTGAATGCCAAGGAAATTTTAACGGCTTCGCCCGCCGCACTGACACTCTCCGCCGCGACGGGCAGCAGCGTCAACGAAGCCACCGCAACGATGACGGAAATGCTGCACAGCTTCAATATGGGCTCCGATCAATTCGACCGCATTGCCGATGTATTGGCGCTGGCCAGCAATCAATATGGCATGGATATTCGGGCCGTTGGTGCGGCCATGAAAAGCAAAGCCACAACAGGTGTCGATATCGTCAGTGCGGCGCAACAGATTGCGCCTTCGGGCAGAGAGAAGCTCCAGGCCAACCAGGTTGCCGGCTCAGCGCAGCACTTGGTCACCGTCAAAGGCGACAATATGGATGGTGATATCCAAAAGCTTTTTGCCTCATGGGATAGCCTGAGAATCAACCTGTTTAGCGGCCAAAACGCTGCCCTGCGGGAACTGACCCAAACGGCGACAGAGTGGCTGGTGAAACTGAATATGTGGATAACCAATAATCCGGCGTTGGCCGGCACCTTGCTGCAGGTCGCCGGTGGGCTCACGTTATTGCTCGGCGGCCTTAGCGGCGTCAGCCTGGTCGCCACCCAGGTACTCTCAGGGTTCTCTATTATCAGCGGCGCGATCCTAAAGGCAGGGCAAGCCATGATGTGGCTAGGGCGGATAGCGATGGCCAACCCGCTGCTGGCCATTGTCGGCCTGGTTGCGCTTGCCGCTTTTACCCTGATTGAAAACTGGGACAAGGTCGGCCCCTTCTTTAGCCATCTCTGGGAGCAGATATCGGCAGGGTGTGAGGCGCTGAAGAATTACATTTCAGACACCATTGATGGCTGGATAAAACAACTGACGTCATTGACCGAATATCTTCCCGACTGGATGCAATTTGGCGATAAGAGCGGCACCTCTGGCAATGCCGAAAACGGCAGCGCCTGGTTTGCCGGCAAGTTCGATCGCGGGGGAGACATTCCTGCCGGACAATTCGGCATTGTAGGCGAAAACGGTCCTGAGTTGGTCAGCGGCCCCGTTCAGGTGACCGGCCGCCGCCATACGGCCGCCATGTCGGCGGCTTTACTGTCGCTCAGCGCGCCTGTAATGCCGGCCTCGCCGGTAGCAGATTCGCCGGTAACCCAAATCCAGGTTCCGTCGGTCACTATCAACATCACTGCCGGCGCCGGTCAGAATGAACAAGACATCGGCCGCGAAGTCGCGCGGCAATTTGAATTACTTGCTCATCGCCAGGCGGCAAATGCTCGCAGCCGGATGAGTTAATCATGCGAATAGGAGAAATATGATGATGCTGACCCTCGGCATGTTCGTTTTTATGTTGAAAACCGTGCCTTATCAAAGCATGCAACGCAGCGCCAATTACCGCTGGCCGACTCTGCCGCGCATCGGCCAGCGCCCTGCCGCGCAGTTTCTGGGAGTAGACAATGAGAAAATAACGCTGACGGGAGTCTTGGTACCGGAAGTGACCGGAGGGACATTGTCATTGATGGCGCTTCAGCTCATGGCTACCCAAGGCAGAGCCTGGCCACTGATCGAGGGCAATGGAACTATTCATGGGATGTATGTCATTGAAAGCATAGTCGACACGAAAACCCAGCTTTTTTCGAACGGCAGCGCGCGACAGATAGAATTTACGATCAATCTGATGCGCGTTGATGAATCGCTGATCGCCATGTTCGGCGATCTGCGCCAACAAGCCTCTGACCTTGCCGATAAAGCAGGTCAGGCTGCGGCGCGGCTCAGGGAGATGCTGCCGTGATCACGCAAACCCCCGTCCCTATTGGCGCGCTCATTGCGCCAGACTACGCCTTGTTTTTGCAGCAAGCAGACATCACGGAGGCTTTCCGCCACCGTCTGCTCTCATTGACGTTAACCGATAATCGCGGTTTTACCGCGGATCGATTGGATCTTGAGCTCGACGATGCGGATGGGCAAATCGCCATGCCCAAACGCGGCCAAACGCTCACTGTGAAGCTCGGCTGGAAAGGACACGCCTTGATCGACAAAGGCAAGTTTATCGTTGATGAAATCGAACATCGTGGCGCACCGGATAAACTCGTCATTCGGGCCCGCAGCGTCGACTTTCGAAACTCGATGAACGTGGCGCGAGATCATTCCTATCACGATCGCCCCCTTGGTGACATCGTCAACGAAGTGGCCAACCGTAACCGGATGAGGCATACGCTGGCGGCAGGACTGGCAGAGATCAAAATCACGCATATCGATCAGTCTCAGGAAACGGATGTCGCCTTTCTTACCCGGCTGGCGACCATGAATGGTGCAGTCGCCGCCATTAAAAATGAACGCCTGCTGTTTCTGGTCCCAGGTTCTGGTCTAAGCATCTCGGGCAAACCGCTGCCGTCACTGACTTTGGAACGCAGCGATGGCGACCAGCACTACTTCAATGTGGCCGATCGGAACGCTTACACCGGCGTTATTGCCAAATGGCAAGATACTCAGCATGCCAGGCAACAGCAGATGACAGTACAACGTGAGGAAGGGAATACCACAGATGAAAATGCGGCTTCAAGCTATCTGGCAGGTGAAAGCAATAACGTTTTTACCCTGCCGACGCTCTACGCGAATAAAGAAAGCGCAATGCGTGCGGCAAAAGCCAGGTGGGCAAACATTCAACAAGGGAATGTGCAATTATCCATAAACCTCGCCGTTGGCCGCCCTGAGCTCAGTCCAGAAACGCCGATCCACCTGAGTGGATTCAAAGAGGTTATCGACAAACAAGCGTGGATCATAAGTCAAGTCGTTCACACGCTTAATGATCGAGGTTTCTCCACCAGCCTCGCATTGGATGTACTGACTCAACGCATGGAGTTTGCAATCACGGAGGGGTGATAATTCATTTGCATCTTAATCTTGCTTTTGCGAGTCAATGAGCTATTATAAGTCATATAACCTGATGTAGCAGAACGAGGGATTCAACTATGATGCACTGTCCATTATGCGGTCACGTGGCCCACACTCGCTCCAGCCGCTATCTGAGCGAGTCTACCAAAGAGCGTTACCATCAATGCCGCAACATCAATTGCAGCTGCACGTTCGCCACGCACGAGTCCGTCGCGCGGGTGATCGTCAAACCTGGCGATGACATTGTCCCGGCGCAGCCGCACCCGCCGGAGAGTCAGCATAAACAAAGCGCCGCCGCGCTGTAATGCAAAAAGCCTGCTTATGCAGGCTTTTTAATGTCGCTGCCAGGCGGCCAGGTCTCGCAAATGCGAGGTGATAGATTTTCCAGATAAAAAAAGGGGTTGGCATAATGCCAACCCCTGATAACTATTAACTTTTGGATGCAGCGTTAGCCAACGCGGTTCAGACGCTCTTTGATACGAGCAGCCTTACCAGTACGCTCACGCAGGTAGTACAGTTTAGCTTTACGAACGGCACCACGACGTTTCACAGCAATGCTGTCGATTACTGGGGAGTGAGTCTGGAATACGCGCTCAACACCTTCGCCGTTGGAAATCTTACGAACAGTGAATGCAGAGTGCAGACCGCGGTTACGGATAGCGATAACCACGCCCTCGAATGCCTGCAGACGTTTTTTGCTACCTTCAACGACCCATACCTTCACTTCCACGGAATCACCCGGACGGAATGCAGGTACGTCTTGTTTCATCTGCTCTTGTTCAAGTTGCTTAATAATGTTGCTCATAATATGTCTCTTACCCTAGGTAAACTGATATATCGGTCCCGTCTGATGTCAGACGTTTCCTTCATAGTCCTGTTGCCTGGCCTGATGTTCCCGTTGGAAATCAGCCAGCAACACCGCTTGCTCGTCAGTCAGAGCTAGGCTTTCTAGAAGTTCAGGTCTTCTAAGCCAGGTTCGGCCCAGCGACTGCTTTAAGCGCCAGCGACGTATCTCGGCATGGTTGCCCGACAGCAGAACCGGCGGCACTTCCATCCCTTCCAACACCTCGGGGCGGGTATAGTGCGGGCAGTCCAGCAATCCGTCGGCGAAGGAGTCTTCCTCCGCTGAGGCCTGATGGCCCAGCACACCCGGTATGAAACGGGCGACTGAATCAATCAGGGTCATCGCCGGCAGTTCCCCGCCGCTGAGAACGTAATCGCCGATTGACCATTCTTCGTCAATTTCGGTTTGGATTACGCGCTCGTCTATCCCTTCGTAGCGGCCGCACACCAGAATCATCTTCTGATTGGCCGCCAGTTCGCACACGCCGGTTTGATCCAGCTTGCGCCCCTGAGGTGACAGATAAATCACCTTTGCTCCCTCGCCTGCCGCTGCTTTCGCCGCATGAATGGCTTCCCGTAAAGGTTGCACCATCATCAGCATTCCCGGGCCACCGCCGTAAGGGCGATCGTCCACGGTGCGATGCCGGTCGTAGGTGAAGTCGCGAGGACTCCAACACTGCACGCTCAGCAGGCCATTTTTTACTGCCCGGCCAGTCACCCCGTAATCGGTGATAGCGCGGAACATCTCAGGAAACAGGCTTACAATACCGATGAACACAAGCCAATCCCCTTACCGTTATTCCACTTGCTTCGACCGTTTGATCCGGGGGTCAAAAACCAGGATCCCAATCTGCCTCAATCACGCGGGCAGTGAGATCGACTTTCTTGATAACCTGCCCATGAAGAAACGGAATCAACCGCTCCTTCATGCCGAACGCATCTTTCAGGTTCGCTTTCACAACCATCACATCGTTCGAGCCGGTTTCCATCATATCGATGACTTTACCCAGCTCGTAGCCGGCGGTGGTGACTACCTGGCAGCCCATCAGGTCTTTCCAGTAGTAATCATCACCCTCCAGCGGAGGAAGTTGATCGGAATCCACCATAATCTCGCGATTAGTCAGCAGATTCGCCGCGTCCCGATCGTCAATGCCTTTGACCTTGATGATCAGATCCTGACTGTGGCGCTTCCAGTCTTCCAACTCGATATGCTGCCACTGACCCGCCTGCTGGATAAACCACGGCTGATAGTCAAAAATGCTTTCGGCGTTCTCGGTGGATGAAAACACTCTGAGCCAACCACGAATGCCGTAAGCGGACCCCATTTTACCGAGTACAATCGGCGCGATCGGCGCTATCGGTTTGAGTTGCTTGCTCATTGCCACCACCGCGACAGATTAAGCTGCTTTCTTAGCGTCTTTGATCAGCGCGTGAACGCGATCAGAAACGGTTGCACCCAGACCGACCCAGTGCTCGATGCGGTCCAGGTCCAGACGCAGTGCTTCAGCCTGACCGGAAGCGATCGGGTTGAAGAAGCCTACGCGCTCGATGAAACGACCATCACGAGCGTTGCGGCTGTCGGTCACTACTACTTGATAGAACGGACGCTTTTTAGCGCCGCCACGTGCCAAACGAATTGTTACCATAACATCCTCTTTAGTTAATAAAACAGCCGGGCCCCATTGAGGGACGGGGCCCGGTTGCAATATAAAAAGCCCGAAAATTTTACTCATTTTGGCGCAAAAAGCAATCTAAAGCATCGATCGCAGGAGACAACTTTTGCAGCCTGTCAAATTTCGGGCGGTTTTCACCGCGAACGGCGAATGCTGAAAGCGCCCGCACTCGGCGTGCGGAGGCCTATCAGCGGCCTGGGAAGCCCGGCGGCATCATACCTTTCATGCCGCGCATCATCTTCGCCATGCCGCCTTTCTTCATCTTCTTCATCATACGCTGCATTTCGTCGAACTGCTTCAGCAAGCGGTTGACGTCCTGCACCTGCATGCCGGCCCCCATCGCGATGCGGCGCTTGCGCGAGCCCTTGATGATTTCCGGTTTGGCGCGCTCTTTCAGCGTCATCGAGTTGATGATCGCCTCCATGCGTACCAGCACTTTATCGTCCATCTGCGACTTGACGTTGTCCGGCAGCTGGCCGGCACCCGGCAGCTTGCTCAGCATGTTGGCCATGCCGCCCATGTTGCGCATCTGCTTGAGCTGCTCCAGGAAATCGGTCAGATCGAAACCGTCGCCCTTCTTCAGCTTGTTGGCCAACTTCTCCGCCTGCTCGCGGTCGACCTTGCTTTCGATATCTTCGATCAGCGACAGCACGTCGCCCATGCCCAGGATGCGCGATGCCACGCGATCCGGGTAGAACGGCTCCAGCGCTTCGGTCTTCTCGCCTACGCCGAGGAACTTGATCGGCTTGCCGGTAATGTGGCGGATGGACAGCGCGGCACCGCCGCGCGCGTCGCCGTCGACCTTGGTCAGCACCACACCGGTCAGCGGCAGCGCTTCGTTAAACGCCTTGGCGGTATTGGCGGCGTCCTGGCCGGTCATGGCGTCGACCACGAACAGGGTTTCCACCGGCTTGATCGCCGCGTGCACCTGTTTGATCTCGTCCATCATCGCTTCGTCAACGTGCAAACGGCCGGCGGTATCGACGATCAGTACGTCGTAGAATTTCAGCTTGGCCTGTTGCAGCGCGCGATTGACGATGTCGATCGGTTTTTCTTTGACGTCAGACGGGAAGAAGTCGATGCCGACGCCTTCCGCCAGCGTTTCCAGCTGTTTGATCGCCGCCGGGCGATAAACGTCCGCGGAAACCACCAACACTTTCTTCTTCTGTTTTTCTTTCAGGAATTTGCCGAGCTTACCGACGCTGGTGGTTTTACCGGCGCCCTGCAGGCCCGCCATCAGCACCACCGCCGGCGGTTGAGCCGCCAGATTCAGCTCGGTGTTGACTTCGCCCATCGCGGCGATCAGCTCGCCCTTGACGATCTTGACGAACTCCTGCCCCGGCGTCAGGCTCTTGTTGACTTCATGGCCGACCGCGCTCTCTTTGACGCGGTTGATGAAGTCGCGCACCACCGGCAGCGCGACGTCCGCTTCCAGCAACGCCATACGCACTTCACGCAGGGTTTCCTTGATATTCTCTTCGGTCAGCCGCCCGCGGCCGCTGATATTGCGCAACGTGCGCGACAATCGATCGGTTAAATTTTCAAACATCGTCTCATGCTCAACGTGTGATGACAGGCCGCTCCGGCGACACAATTGCGCCGATGATAACACGAAGCGCGCCGGATCTCTGCCTCAGCGTTGGAGATAGGTTGGAGTGAAACGCGCGCAACGTTATACTGACACTCCAATTAACCACGCCGAAGCAAAATTAAACGCTATGCCAGTTTTCTCCATTGTGGCTTTGATGGCCTACCTGCTCAGCCTTGGACTGATCATTCCCAGCTTGTTGCGGAAGAACAGCGCATACCGTCGGCTTGCCCTCGTCTCGGCGGTGGTGGCGCTGATTTGCCACGCTATCGCGCTGCAGCAGCGCATCTTCGACGTCAGCGCCGGGCAGAATCTCAGCCTGCTGAACATTGGCTCGATCGTCAGCCTGATCATCTGTTCGGTCATGACCTTCGTCGCCTCGCGCGACCGCGGCTGGTTCCTGCTGCCGATCGTCTACAGCTTCGCGATGATCAATCTGGCCTTCGCCAGCTTCATGCCCGGCGAGTTCATCACTCACCTGGAGTCCAGCCCGGAATTGATGGTGCATATCGGCCTGGCGCTGTTCTCTTACGCCACCCTGATCATCGCCGCGCTCTACGCCTTGCAGCTTGCCTGGCTCGACTACCTTCTGAAAAACAAGAAGTTGACCTTTAGCGCCGACATGCCGCCGCTGATGAGCATCGAGCGCAAGATGTTCCATATCACCCAGATCGGCGTGGTGCTGCTGACGCTCACTCTGTGCACCGGCCTGCTGTACATGGATAACCTGTTCAGCAAAGAAAACGTGCATAAAGCGGTGCTGTCGATCATGGCCTGGTTCGTGTATATCGTGCTGTTGTGGGGCCATTACCATGAAGGCTGGCGCGGCCGCCGCGTCGTCTGGTTCAGCTTCGCCGGCGCCTTCCTGCTGACGCTCGCCTACTTCGGCAGCCGTCTGATTCAGCAAGTGATGGTGCGCTAAGCCGGCCGCCTCAACTTTCCCTCTCTATAAGGAATACTGCATTGGAGCATGTGTCGACGGGGACCCTCATCATTATCCTGGTGATCATGATCGTGGTCTCCGCTTACTTCTCCGCCTCCGAAACCGGCATGATGACGCTCAACCGTTATCGCCTGCGTCACCTGTCCAAACAGGGCAATCGCTCGGCGCGCCGTGTGGAGAAGCTGCTGCAAAAACCGGATCGGCTGATCGGCCTGGTGCTGATCGGCAACAACCTGGTCAACATCCTCGCCTCGGCGCTGGCGACCATCGTCGGCATGCGGCTGTATGGCGACCTCGGCGTGGCGATCGCCACCGGCATACTGACCTTCGCCGTGCTGCTGTTCGCCGAAGTGCTGCCGAAAACCTTCGCCGCGCTCTACCCGGAACGCATCGCCTTCCCCAGCAGCTTCCTGCTGGCGCCGCTGCAAAAAGTGATGTTCCCGCTGGTCTGGCTGCTCAACGGCATTACCAGTATGACGCTGCGCCTGTTCGGCATTCGCACCAACGTGCGCATCAGCGATGCCGTCAGCAAGGATGAGCTGCGCACCATCGTGCGCGAATCCCAGTCGCAAATCTCCCGGCGCAATCAGGACATGCTGATCTCGGTGCTGGATCTGGAAAAGGTGACGGTTAACGACATCATGGTGCCGCGCACCGAGATTGTCGGCATCGACGTCAACGACGACTGGAAGTCGATCATGCGCCAGTTGACCCACTCGCCGCACGGCCGCATCGTGCTGTACCGCAGTTCGCTGGACGACGCCATCGGCATGCTGCGCGTGCGCGAAGCCTACCGCCTGATGACCGAGAAAAAAGAGTTCAACAAAGAGAACCTGCTGCGCGCCGCCGACGAGATTTACTTCGTGCCGGAAGGCACGCCGCTCAACGTGCAGCTGGTGAAGTTCCAGCGCAACAAAGAGAAGGTCGGCATCGTGGTCGACGAGTACGGTGACATTCAGGGCCTGGTCACGGTAGAGGACATTCTCGAAGAGATCGTCGGCGACTTCACCACCTCGATGTCACCCACGCTGGCGGAAGAGGTCACGCCGCAGAGCGACGGCTCGGTCTTGATCGACGGCACCGCCAACGTGCGCGAGCTGAACAAGGCCTTCAACTGGACCTTGCCGGCCAACGAGGCGCGCACCGTCAACGGCATGCTGCTCGAAGAGCTGGAAGAGATCCCCGAAATCGGCACCCGGTTGCGTATCGGCCATTACGATATCGACATTCTCGACGTGCAGGGCAACATGATAAAACAGGTGCGGGTCACGCCGATCACCTCGCTGCAGTCCAGCGTCGGCCATCACTGACCGCTGGCCAGAACGTAAAAAAGACGCGAAATCGCGTCTTTTTTTCTCTGCGGGAACTCGCGGCTAGATATGCAGTTCCTGCAGCTTCTCTTTCGGCAGCGCCAGCTCGTCGTTGTGGTTCACCACCACGTCGTTATCCAGGATGTGCTTGGCGATCTCCTGCGCTTCTTCCAGCGAGTGCATATGGTAAGTGCCGCACTGGTATTCGTTCAGCTCAGGGATTTTGCGCTGGTCGGTCACTTTCAGCACGTCGGCCATCGCCGCTTTCCACGCATCGGCTACGCGCTGCTCTTCCGGCACGCCGATCAGGCTCATGTAGAAACCGGTACGACAGCCCATCGGGGAGATGTCGATAATCTCCACGCCCTGGCCGTTCAGGTGGTCACGCATAAAGCCGGCGAACAGGTGCTCCAGCGTGTGAATGCCGCGCTCGGGCATCACTTCCAGGTTCGGGCGGCAAAAGCGCAGATCAAACACCGTGATGGTATCGCCGTGAGGCGTCTTCATGGTTTTCGCAACGCGGACAGCCGGGGCTGCCATACGGGTATGATCGACGGTAAAGCTATCCAGCAATGGCATTTCGCTACCTCCTCGTAAAAGAGCATTTATTTCGAAACTTTTTTTCCTAACCGGGAAACCTTTTCCAACCCTGCGAGTCTCAGTATCTGAAAGACGCGCATTTGTTATCATCATCCCTGTCATCAGAGATGCATATTTGGCCACATTGATGTGGCCTTTTTCTTTTTCAGCTTCCGCCGTTTTGCTTCAGGAACGCTTCAAAGCTTAGCGTATCATTGGCTTCTATGTCGCGTTGGCGTTGCCACGAGGCTTCCCGCTCTTTATCCAGCTCGGCCTCGTTCAGGATTTCCAACGGCTCTTCCAGCAGCATCTTGCGATATTGCTCCGCCAATTGCAGGCCGACGCGCCCGGTGCCTTCCGCTTGCATCGCTTTCAGGATGCGCGCGGAGAAGGTCAGCTCAGGGTCGTCGAACGCGGCGACCAGCTCATCGCACACCTGCTGGTATTGGCGATCGCCGGCTTCGCCGTCCAACACTTCCGCCACTCGACGCAGATCGGCGAACAACGCCTTGCCCACTTTTTCGAGCGGTTCATGGCTGGCGCCACAGCCGATGCCGATGGTCTGGCCCGGCTTGCGGCCCTCCAGGATCACCCGGTTCCAGTTCTTGCGCGTGCACAGCAGTTCATCGCTGCTCATCTCCGGCGCATCGGCCAGCGCGCACCACACCAGGAACAGATCCAGGAAACGCGCCTGCACCGCATCCACGCCAATCGGCGAGAACGGGTTGATGTCCAGCGAACGCACTTCGATGTATTCGATACCACCGCGCAGCAGCGCGTCCGACGGCGTCTCGCCGCTTTTGGTCACGCGCTTCGGCCGGATCGGCGCATACAGCTCGTTCTCGATTTGCAGCACGTTGCTGTTCAGCTGCAGGTAACGGTCACCCTCTTTCACGCCCAGCTTGGCGAACTCTTCGGAAGGCGTCGCGATCGCCCGCTTCAGACCGGCCACATAGCTGTGCAGATCGTTAAAGGTGATGCCCAGATTGCTCTGCGACTTGTTGGTATAACCCAGGTCGCTCAGGCGCAGCGAAGTGGCGTACGGCAGGTAGCACATCCCCTGCTCGGTGCGCTCGAACGGCAGATTGGTCTCGCGCCCCTTGAGGAACGAAGAACAAATGGCCGGCGATGCGCCGAACAGATACGGGATCACCCAGCCGAAACGATAATAGTTGCGGATCAGGCGGAAATAGCCCGCCGAGATCTGCTCTTTACCGCTTTCTGCGTCCTGCACGCCGGCCCAGGCCTGCCAAAACTCCAGCGGCAGCGAGAAGTTGTAGTGCACGCCGGAAATGGTCTGCATCAGCGCGCCGTAGCGATTCTTCAACCCTTCGCGGTACAGCGTCTTCATGCGGCCGATGTTCGACGAGCCGAACTGCGCCAGCTCGATATCCTGCTCGGCTTCGATAAAGCACGGCATGCTGAGCGGCCACATGCGCTCTTCGCCGATATTGCGCGCCACGTAGCGATGAATATCGCGCAGGAACGTCAGCAGGTGATCGATATTGTCATCAACCGGCGTAATGAACTCTAACAGCGCTTCGGCGAAATCCGTGGTGATCCAGTGGTGCGTCAATGCCGCGCCCAGCTTTTCCGGATGCCCGGTGGTCGCCAAGGTGCCGTTCGGCGTGACCCGCAGCGTTTCACGCTCGATGCCGCGACGAATGCCTTTTAATGCCTGGGGATGGGCTTCCAACCAAGAAAGCGCCTGTGATACGTCCGGGATCAAATTGACCTCCCGCTTCTAAAAACAATAACTCGTAAGCATACTGAATCCGCACCCGAGAGAATATTGAGTTATATTCACTTGGTTACTGCCACCAGGCGATGCCCTGTACCGTTATCATAGCCAAAACGATGTAACGCAGCGCCTTTCCGATACACAGAAACAGCGCGACAGAGCCCCAGGGCATGCGCAGCCAACCTGCCAACACGCACAACAAATCGCCCACCACCGGCACCCAGCTGAGCAACAGCGCAGCCGGGCCGAAGCGTTGCAGCCACCCGAGCGCCGTTGCCAGCCCCCGCTGTGGTTTCAACGCCGGTAACAGGCGCCCGATAATGACATTGGTCAAGCCACCCAGCGTGTTGCCCAGGGTCGCGGCCAGCACCAGCAACTCCGGCGAGACGCGACTCTGGGTCAGCAAGGCGACCAGAACGATTTCTGAATTTCCCGGCAGCAGCGTCGCACTGAGGAAGCTACTGCCAAATAACGATATTACGGCTAGCGTACTACTCACAGCGTACGGACGTCTACCACCGCCATACCGGCGCTTTTCGCCGCCTGAATGCCGAAATCAGCGTCTTCAAACACCACGCATTTTTCCGGCCGCACGCCGATCAGTTCGGCGCAGCGCAGGAAGGTGTCCGGCTCCGGTTTGTGGCGCTGCACGTCGTCCGCACCGACGATCGCGTCGAAGCAGTTGAACAGGCCGAGATGACGCAGCAGCATTTCCGCCATGCGGTGCTCGCTGCCGGTGCCGACCGCCATCGGACGGCGGCCATGATAGGACTTCACCACCTCGATCAGCGGCAATGGACGCACGCTGTCCAGCAGCATCGCTTCCACCGCGCGGGTTTTCTCCGCGGCCAGGTGATGAGGATCGAGATCGGCCTGATGGCTGGCGATAATCGCCTGCGCGATGCGCCAGGTCGGCGAACCGCTCAGCGCCACCATGGCCGCTTCATCAAACGTCATGCCATAACGGGACAGCACTTCACGCCACGCTTTACGGTGCGTTGGCTCGGTGTCCAGAATCGTGCCGTCCATGTCGAAAATAAGACCCTGATAGCGGTCGTACATCGTTACTCCATGATCGTTGAGGAAAGAAAACTACTTTAGCGTAAAGCCGTTGGGTTGTCGCTGACTGCGTCATAACGGAATGTGCTGTGCCCTATCGGGCGCAAAGGAGGACAGGGGTGAAGAGAGAATGGTTAAATGCTGAAAAGCGAAAAACCCGCCAAAGCGGGTTTCTCTTATATGGTGCATCCGGGAGGATTCGAACCTCCGACCGCTCGGTTCGTAGCCGAGTACTCTATCCAGCTGAGCTACGGATGCATTACTGTTTTTACTGCTTGCCTGCTTCGCTAATGAAGCCAGACTTAAAGAATGGTGCATCCGGGAGGATGATTCGGCGTTTGCGCCTCACCCTGCGGGCCGTTGCTGAAGCAACGTTATCCTCCCTAAGGGACACTTTCTTTTTTACTGCCCACCTGAAGATTTCTCTTCGCTGTACGGGAAGTGAAGAATGGTGCATCCGGGAGGATTCGAACCTCCGACCGCTCGGTTCGTAGCCGAGTACTCTATCCAGCTGAGCTACGGATGCACAGTAATTCTTTGATACCCTATGGTACTTTGTTCCCAACTCTACCATACGGCTAATATGGTGCATCCGGGAGGATTCGAACCTCCGACCGCTCGGTTCGTAGCCGAGTACTCTATCCAGCTGAGCTACGGATGCAAATGGCGGTGAGGCGGGGATTCGAACCCCGGATGCAGCTTTTGACCGCATACTCCCTTAGCAGGGGAGCGCCTTCAGCCTCTCGGCCACCTCACCAAACGCTTCTTTCGAATTGTGCCTAACTCGCTTTAGATAAGCTCATCGGCACTGCGTGGCGCACATATTACTTTCTCCGACTTTTAAGTCAAACAATTTTTCCCAAGTCATGCGCGTTTGCACAATTCGCACCCAACATGGGCGATTTCACGGCAAAAAGGGCGTTTTATCAACAGGCAACCGTAGCGTCTGTAGCAACTAAGCAGGAAACTAACCGGAAAAATAATCACGAAAAAGAAGAGGGAGGGCGAAGGAAGTGGGTAAAACGATGCAGTAGCGTCTCGTCTGGCAACGAGACGCTGCTTCGGAATCAGTAAGTCGTCTGCTGAGACTTCTCTGCCTGAATGCGCTGATAGATTTCTTCACGGTGAACCGAAACCTCTTTGGGGGCGTTCACACCAATACGCACCTGGTTGCCTTTTACCCCTAGCACAGTAACCGTAACCTCATCGCCAATCATGAGGGTTTCACCAACTCGACGAGTCAGAATTAACATTCTTTGCTCCTTGAAAGATTAAAAGAGTCGGGTCTCTCAGTTTCCCCGTCATTATCCATCATATGTGGTGAAAACGTAAGCCACGCAACCCACAATAAGTGTAAGCAGACTTGGTCCCACCTCAGATAATGGTAAGTTTAGCCGACCTGAAAAACTTTGTTCCCGCAATTGTAACTAAATTGTGTTAGCACAGTATGAAAACGCCATAATCAACAAAGTATTATGGCGTTTGTGCGTGCTATTTATTTATATTCACAGCTTCGAGGCCACCCAGGCTTCTACGCTGTTTAACGCCGCTGGCAGGGCGTTGATATCCGTCCCCCCCGCCATCGCCATATCCGGGCGACCACCGCCCTTGCCGCCGACCTGCTGCGCCACGTTGCCGATCAACTCGCCGGCTTTCACGCGGTCAGTCAGATCCTTGGTCACACCAGCAACCAGGCTGACTTTGTCATCAGCCGTCGTTGCCAACACGATGATGGCCGAACCCAATTGATTTTTCAGGTCATCTACCATGGTGCGCAGCATTTTGGCTTCGGCATTGTCCAACTGGCTGACCAACAGCTTCACGCCGTTAACCACTTTTGCCTGGCTGGACAACGAAGCGCTCTCCTGCGCCGCCTGCTGATCTTTCAACTGCTGCAGTTCTTTTTCCAGCGCGCGCGTGCGATCGAGCACCGAGCGCACTTTATCGGTCAGGGTGTTACTGTCGCCTTTGACCAACTGAGCAACGTCTTGCAACAAATCGCTTTGCTGATGCAGCGTAGCGATAGCGCCAGCGCCGGTCACCGCTTCAATACGGCGGATGCCCGCCGCGGTGCCCGACTCGCTCAGAATGCGGAACAGGCCGATATCGCCGGTGCGGCTGGCATGGGTGCCGCCGCACAGCTCGGTGGAGAAGTCGCCCATGGTCAGCACGCGCACGTTGTCATCATACTTCTCACCGAACAGCGCCATCGCGCCCTTCTCTTTGGCATCTTCCAAGGCCATCAGCTCGGTCTGCACCGGCAGGTTACGACGCACCTGCTGGTTCACCAGATCTTCCACCGCGCGGATTTGCTCCGGCTTCATCGCTTCGAAGTGCGAGAAGTCGAAACGCAGGTATTTGTCGTTAACCAGCGAGCCTTTCTGCGCGACGTGGTCGCCCAAAGTTTGACGCAGCGCGGCGTGCAGCAGGTGAGTTGCGGAGTGGTTCAGACGAATGCTGTTGCGGCGCTCAGCGTCGATCTGCGCGTCCACGCGATCGTTCAGCTTCAGCGAACCCTGCGCCAGTTTGCCCTGATGGCCGATAGCCTGACCGTATTTCTGGGTATCGTTGACCGTAAACTCAGCGCCGGCGGCTTTCAGCACGCCTTTATCGCCGACCTGGCCGCCGGATTCGCCATAGAACGGCGTCTCATCCAGCACCACCACCGCCTCTTCGCCGGCGTTGATCTGATCGACCGGCTGGCCGTCGCGGAACAGCGCGATGACCGTCGCCTGCTGCTCGTCGTGATCGTAACCGCTGAACTGGCTGCTGCCGTCCACGCGGATCAGGCTGTTATAGTCGGCGCCAAAGCCGCTGGATTCGCGCGCACGGCGGCGCTGCGCTTCCATCGCTTCTTCAAAGCCCGCTTCGTCGACTTTCAAACCGCGCTCGCGGCAGACGTCAGCGGTCAGATCGATCGGGAAACCGTAGGTATCGTACAGACGGAAAGCGGTTTCGCCGTCCAGGGTATCGCCCTGCAGCTTGGCCAGCTCTTCGTCCAACAGCGCCAGGCCACGCTCCAGCGTGCGGGCAAACTGCTCTTCTTCGGTTTTCAGCACCTGCTCCACCAGCGATTGCTGGCGTTTCAGTTCGTCGGCCGCCGGGCCCATCACTTCGATCAACGGCGCCACCAGTTTGTAGAAGAAGGTGTCTTTCGCGCCCAGCATGTTGCCATGGCGGATCGCGCGACGAATGATTCGGCGCAGCACATAGCCGCGGTTTTCGTTAGACGGGATCACGCCGTCCGACACCAGGAAGGCGCAGGAACGAATGTGGTCGGCGATAACGCGCAGGGATTTGTTGTCCAGATCGGTTGCGCCGGTCACTTTAGCCACGGCGGCGATCAGGGTACGGAACATATCGATTTCATAGTTGGAGTTCACATGCTGCAACACCGCCGCAATGCGCTCCAGACCCATACCGGTATCCACAGAAGGTTTCGGCAGCGGCAGCATGGTGCCGTCGGACTGACGGTTGAACTGCATGAAAACGATGTTCCAGATCTCGATGTAGCGGTCGCCGTCTTCTTCCGGGCTGCCTGGAGGGCCGCCCCAGATGTGATCGCCGTGATCGTAGAAAATCTCGGTGCACGGGCCGCATGGGCCGGTGTCGCCCATCTGCCAGAAGTTGTCGGAAGCGAAAGGCGCACCCTTGTTGTCGCCGATGCGGATGATGCGCTCGGCCGGTACGCCGATTTGCTTCTGCCAGATGTCGAACGCTTCGTCATCGGTTTCATACACGGTGACCCACAGTCGCTCTTTCGGCAGGTTGAACCAGTTTTCACCGGTCAGCAGTTCCCATGCGTAGCCGATCGCGTCGTGCTTGAAGTAATCGCCGAAGCTGAAGTTGCCCAGCATTTCAAAGAAGGTGTGGTGACGCGCGGTATAACCGACGTTTTCCAGGTCGTTATGCTTGCCGCCTGCGCGCACGCAGCGCTGCGAGGTGGTGGCGCGGGAATAGGCGCGTTTGTCGAGCCCCAGGAAAACATCCTTAAATTGGTTCATGCCGGCATTGGTAAACAGCAATGTCGGATCATTGTTAGGCACCAGGGAGCTGCTCGCTACAACCTGATGACCCTTACTATGAAAGAAATCGAGAAACGCTTGACGGATCTCAGCGGTGCTCTTGCTCATAATTTTCCTGGAAAGGCTAGAATAACGACACGTGAGCCGGTGACGCGTCATCCCGACGATGACAACCAGCTCACGAACAAAAAGTGGGGATAAGATAAATTTTCTTCAGAGGGAAGTAAAACCCCGTGTGCGCTCATTGCGCAAAATCACGGTAAATTGACTGAATTTCTTCCTGGAAGAAGCCGCGATAGAGCAGATAACGCTGCACTTTGGCTTTCTCTTTCCAGTCGGTTGGCAACGCATCGCCAAATTTTCGCTGCGCCACCTGTTTTGCCTGTTCGCACCAGTCGATATCGCATTCCGCCAGCGCGTCCTGCACCAGCGCTTTGTCGACGCCCTTTTGCATCAGTTCGCTGCGGATGCGCTGCGCACCGTAACCTTTACGGCTGCGGCTACCGATGTAGCTGTGAGCGAAACGCTTATCGTCCAGCCAGTTATGCTGATAACAGTAGGCGATAACCTGCTCGATCAGCGCAGGATCCACCGGCTCTTCAACCACCGGCGGTGATGCCGGCGCATGTGGCCCCTTGCTGCCAAAACGGGCTTTCGCCACAAACGGCTGCGCCGCAAGTTTGCGGCGCAGTTCAGCTTCACTATGATCGCGTTGCGACAGCAGGCGCATGGCGCGGCTTAGCAAGTCATTCATCATTCAAGCCTGAATTTATGGGATATGCGCCACACGAACGGCGGCGCACATCTTCAGCGATTAGAACTGCTCGCTGGTTTCCGCTTCGTCGTCTTCGAAGTCGTCACCGGAAGCGGCCACCAGCTCACCGCCGCTGTGCAGCAGCAAATCGCGCAGCTTCTTATCCAGCTCGGCGGCGATAGCCGGGTTTTCTTTCAGGAAGTTACAGGCATTCGCCTTGCCCTGACCGATCTTCTCGCCGTTATAGCTGTACCAGGCGCCGGCTTTTTCGATCATCTTGTGCTTCACGCCCAGATCGACCAGCTCACCACGGCTGTTGATGCCTTCGCCGTACATGATTTGGAATTCAGCCTGTTTGAACGGCGCAGCGATTTTGTTCTTCACCACTTTCACGCGGGTTTCGCTGCCCACCACTTCGTCGCCCTCTTTAATGGCGCCGATGCGGCGGATATCCAGACGCACCGAAGCGTAGAACTTCAGGGCGTTACCGCCGGTCGTGGTTTCCGGGTTGCCGAACATCACGCCAATTTTCATACGGATCTGGTTGATGAAGATCAGCAGGGTATTGGCGTTTTTCAAGTTGCCGGCCAGCTTACGCATCGCCTGGCTCATCATGCGTGCCGCCAGACCCATGTGCGAATCGCCGATTTCACCTTCGATTTCCGCCTTCGGCGTCAGCGCCGCCACGGAGTCGACGATGATGACGTCAACCGCGCCGGAGCGGGTCAGCGCGTCACAGATTTCCAGCGCCTGCTCGCCGGTGTCCGGCTGGGAGCACAGCAGGTTGTCGATATCGACGCCCAGCTTTTTCGCATAGATAGGATCCAGCGCGTGCTCGGCGTCGATGAACGCACAGGTTTTGCCTTCGCGCTGCGCAGCGGCGATCACCTGCAGCGTCAGGGTGGTTTTACCGGAGGATTCCGGGCCGTAGATTTCGACGATGCGGCCCATCGGCAGGCCACCGGCGCCCAGAGCGATATCGAGTGACAGTGAGCCGGTGGAGATCGTTTCCACGTCCATGGAGCGGTCTTCACCCAGGCGCATGATGGAGCCTTTGCCGAACTGTTTCTCAATCTGGCCCAGTGCCGCAGCTAACGCCTTTTGCTTGTTCTCATCAATAGCCATTTTTGCTCCTTCGTTTCGCAATGCCGGTGTTACCCCACACTGCCACTGAATGTATGTTGTGCAGGAAATGTCACTAATTATACTGTATGGTCATACAGTATCAAGCCTAATTTACAAAAATTCGTCGATGGCGGTTTGCAGCGCGAAAATCGTCGCCTGCAGCCGCACCGCATCGCGATCGCCCTCGAATTGCATCTTGCGTGACAGCCCCCGGCCATCGCTGCCGGCGAAGCCGAACCACACGGTGCCGACCGGCTTTTCCGCGCTGCCGCCGTCCGGGCCGGCGATGCCGCTTACCGAGAGCGCCAGATCGGCCCGCGCCGCACGCAGCGCCCCTATCGCCATCTCGCGCACCACCTCTTCGCTGACCGCGCCGTGCGCCGCCAACGTGGCTTCGCTCACCCCCAGCAGGTCGTGCTTCGCCGCATTGCTGTAGGTGACGAAACCGCGATCGAAATAGGCGGAGCTCCCCGCGATATCGGTAATGGCCTTGGCGATGCCGCCGCCGGTGCAGGATTCCGCGCAGGTGATCCAGCGGCCCTGAGCCTTCAGTTTTTCCCCCGCCAGCACGCTGAGCCGGCGCAGTTGGTCGTCACTCATAACCCCTCCCTCGCGAATTCAGGTATATGCGCCCGATAGTAGCATTTATCAAGGCGGCGCGACGTCTGGCGCGCAGAAATGCGCAACGCCTCGCAGGAGGTGCGGTTTTAAGCGCCCGGCCAAGCTGCTAGTATCAAAAGAAGCGCCCCAGCGAGCGGCGGCGCACCAGCACAAGGAACATCACGGAGGCGGCACGCTGCGGCGGCGGCCTCAGGGCGCACCAGAAGAGATTAGGACGATAGTGTGAAAAAAACGTTGGGCGTATTCTTGCCGTTGTACACCACCACCCTGCTGCTGCTGTTGGGCTCGGGCCTGCTCACCACCTACGTCTCGCTGCGGCTGGCCTCCATCCACGTCAGCAGCGCGCTGATCGGCGCCATCATCGCCGCCAACTACATCGGGTTGGTGATCGGCGGCAAGGTCGGCCACTTTCTCATCGCCCGCGTCGGGCATATCCGCGCCTACGTGGCCTGCGCCGGCATCATTACCGCCGCGGTGCTGGGGCACGGCCTGACGGCGTTCATTCCCGCCTGGGTTGCGCTGCGCCTGGTGATCGGGCTGTGCATGATGTGTCAGTTCATGGTGCTGGAAAGCTGGCTGAACGACCAGGCGGAATCCAACCAGCGCGGCATGGTGTTCGGTTTCTATATGGCGGCGACCTATCTCGGCATGTCGCTGGGCCAGATCGTGCTGATGCTGCAAAGCAATCTGGGCATCGCCACGCTGCTGGTGATCGCACTGTGCTTCGCGCTCTGCCTGGTGCCGATCGCTCTCACCACCCGCACCAATGCGCGCCACATGTCGCCGGCGCCGATGGAACTGCGTTACTTTGTCGGCGCCATTCCCAAGGTGCTGGCCACCACGCTGGTGATCGGCATGGTGGTAGGTTCGTTTTACGGCCTGGCGCCGGTCTACGCCAGCCTGCAATCCTTAACCACGCAGCAAACCGGCCTGTTCATGGCGCTGGCCATCTTCGCCGGGCTGGTGGCGCAATTCCCGCTCAGTTGGCTGTCGGATCGCTATAACCGCCCCTTGCTGATGCGCCTCAACGCCATTTTTCTGATCGTGGCGGCGCTGCCGCTGGCGCTGCTGCCGCACATCGATTTCCCGCTGCTGCTGGCGGTGGGGTTCGTCGTCAGCATGCTGCAGTTTACGCTCTACCCGCTGGTGGTGGCATTGGCCAACGATCTGATCGAGCCGGAGCGCCGCGTCTCGCTGGCCGCCTGCCTGTTGATGGCGTTCGGCGTCGGCGCCAGCATCGGGCCGCTGGCGGTCGGCGCGCTGATCGAGCCGCTTGGCGGTAATATCCTGTACGCCTTCTTCGCCCTGTGCGGCGTGCTGCTGGCGGCCCTCAGCCGCACGGCGAAAGCGGAGGAACCTCAGCTGGCGCAGGACGCACCGGTGCCGCATATTCCGCTGCCGGACAGCCTCGCCAGTTCGCCGCTGTCGCCGGCGCTCAATCCGACCTTCGATGAGCAGATCATTCACGACACCATGCCGCCGCCGGAAGCGGCGCCCGATGTCGACGAGCCACAGCCCGAGGAACAGGAGGCGGATCCCCTGCCTCAGGGGGCCGATCCGCAAGAGGATACCGGTCTGAAAAAGGCGCACGCCATGCTGTAAACGGCGGCGCTACAGATCCTGGAAGGAGCCCAGCATAAAACCGCGTTCGGCGATCGCCGCTTTCAGCGTCGGTGCGGTCAACACATCCAGCTCGACGAGGCGCGGGTGGCAGTATTTGCTCTGCAGGATCGTCGCGTCGAGGAACGCCGGGTGGCACATCATTTCCAATGACTCGGCGCCCTGCTCGTCGGCGCGCGCCAACCGCTGCAGGAACAAGGCTTCGGAAATCGTTTCGCCGTAGAATCCCGCGTCAAACGCGTCGGTGCTGCAGGGCGTCTGCAACGCAATATCGCGCCGTTTCGCCTCTTCGCGATCGAGGCGCAGCGGCAGACCCTGCGCCTGCGCAAACGCCTCCACCAGCGGGTAAATCTGCGGCTGCATATGTACATGGTGGTGGCTGTCGATGTGCGTCGGCGGCTTGCCGAACAGCGTCACAAACCGCGTGAACTGGCGCTGCAGCTCCTCCTGGATCTCGTCCAGCTGCAGCTCGCCGGCCTCGGCGCGGCGCCACAGCCATTTACCCAATTCGCCATGCTCGTTGACCAGCGAGGGCATGGCGCCCAGCGGCCTGCCATGGGTCAAAACGAAATGCAGCCCGATCGGTAGCCCCGGATATTGCCGGCTGAGCGCCGCCGCGTGCTGTGCGCCGCCGCCGTTCACCATCGCCGTGGTAGAGGAAACGACGCCATGCTGATACGCCTCGATAACACCGTAGTTTTGTCCCTTGCTCAGGCCGAAGTCATCGGCATTCACGATCAGTAGTTTTTCCATAGTGGCTCCCGCGGGATGAATTTTTGGCAAGGGAAGCCCGACCGACCGGCGCGGCATTCCCCTTCGCTAAGGTAAAAATCGAATGATTAACCGGCCGGCGGCCTGAAGCTCATCGGCATATCGGCGTTGATACTGATCGGGAGCGGCCCTAAAGAGGGCCGTAGCACTTTTTTCGGTAGTTGCCTGGGGTCACATCGGTGAGCCGCTTGAAGTTTTTAATGAACAGGCTGACATCGCCATAGCCGGAATCGAAGGCGATATCGGAAACCGAATAGTTGGTGACCTCCAGCTGCGTCTTGGCGAAGTTGATGCGGATCTCATTGATCACCTGCATCGGCGTCTTGTGGTAGTAACGCCGCATCGCCCGGGTCAGATATTCCTGGGTTTTCCCCGACAGCGCCACCATGTTAGCCAACGCCCTTTCGCCGAACATCGCCTTGTCATGCATGCCGGCCAGGGTGTTCTTCAGCCACTGCGGGATATCATCGCCGCCATCGTTTTCTTCATTATGGTGACGAATACGGCTGATCACATAGAAGGTCAGCGTTTCGAGAAATTCGGCGAAGTCGTCCTCGCGAAACTGCGGCGAACTCACCACCGATTCGATATAGGCCAAAAACTCGTTTCTCAGGCTGTAGGCCTGCGAGGCGACGAAGCAGCGCGGCAGCTGCTGCAAATAGTGCTCTTCAAAGAACGCTTTGCTGACCGCCACGTTGAAGATTTTCGTCGCGCCGAACTCGTAAAAGCTCTGGTGGTAGGAGCCGATGGGGATAAAGACGAAATCCCCGCGCTCCAGCAGCACCCGCTTGCCGTTGATCTCCTGATAGCATTTGCCGCTCAGCACGATGGTGAACTCGTAATAGTCGTGCTGATGCAGCCCGGTGGCGCTTTCCACCTTGTTGTAGATAAACAGGTGAAAATCTTTGCAGTTAAAAAAATCCTGCTCGCGAATCAGCTTCACGTCGTTGGCACTCAGCGAAATTCGGTTGTCGGACACGGCGCCGGCCTCCCGTTAGTCAAATCCGTTGCGTCTGGCCGCCTCGGCAAACCAGTAGCCGCTTTTCTTGATGGTGCGGCGCTGATCCGCCCGATCCAGCCGCACCAGCCCATAACGATTCTTGTAGGCGTTCAGCCAGGACCAGCAGTCGATAAAGGTCCACAGATGATAGCCTTTGCACTGCGAGCCTTCCGCCAGCGCGCGGTGCAGCCACTTCAGGTGCTCGCGAATAAAGTCGATGCGGTAATCGTCCTCCACCCGCCCATTGGCGCCGATAAACGCCTCTTCGCCCTCAACGCCCATGCCGTTTTCCGAAATATAACAAGGCAGGTTGCCGTAGTTCTCTTTCAGATCCATCAGGATGTCGTACAGCCCCTTTTCGTAGATCTCCCAGCCGCGGTGCGGATTGATTTTGCGGCCCGGCATTGCATAGTAACTGAACAAATCCTCCGGCGATGCGATCGGCCCCTCGGCACGACGCCCCTCTTTCGCCTGCACCCTGCGCGGTTGGTAATAGTTGACGCCGAGGATGTCCACCACGCCGCCTTCAATCAGCTGCGCATCCTGCGGCTCGCAGTGGGGCATCAGCCCATGCCGCTCCAGCAGCTGCAGCAACGCCGCCGGATAACGCCCTTTGGCGACCGGATCGAGGAAACTGCGGTTGAGCAGCAGATCGGCGTCGTGCGCGGCCTGCCGATCCGCCGGCGCGTCGGAACGCGGATAGGTCGGGCTCAGATTCAGAATGATGCCGATGCTCCCCGGCAGCTCCCGCGCTCTGAAACGCTGCACCGCCATGGCGTGCGCCAGTACGCTGTGATACGCCACGGTGACCGCCCGTTTGAAGTCCACCACGCAAGGGTAATGCAGGTCATTCAGGTAACCGGCCTCCACCGGCACGATCGGCTCGTTGAAGGTGAACCAGTGGGTGACCCGATCGCCAAACAGGCCGAAGCAGATATCGGCGTAACGCGCATAGGCTTCGACCACCGCCCGGCTTTCCCAGCCGCCGCGCTGCTGCATGCACAGCGGCATATCGAAGTGGTAGAGATTGATAAACGGGGTGATGCCCTGCGCCAGCAGCTCGTCGATCATCGCGTTATAGAACGCCACCGCCTGCGGGTTCACCTCGCCGTCACCGTCCGGGATCAGCCGCGACCACGAGATAGACGTTCTGAAGGTATTGTGGCCCAGCGTTTTGAGCAGCCCGATATCGGCGCGGAAATGGTCGTAAAAGGTCGAGGCCTCGGCCGGCCCCACCCGATCGTGAAAGCGCTCGGGCGCGATCTCGAACCAATAGTCGAAGATGTTGCGGCTCTTGCCGTCGCGCGCGGCCGCCCCTTCAGACTGCGGCGCGGAGGTGGCGCTCCCCCACCAGAACCCGTCGGCAAATTGATATTCCATACTCGCGTCCCTCGCAGGGCGGCCGCGCCGCCCCGTTCCACAGTTAGAATTTCAGCGCCTTGGCGATGTCTTCTTCGCTTTCCGTCGCCGCGTCGATCTGGCTCTGCGCCTTGTTGGAGATCGCCACGAACGGCAGATAAATCACGGTGGCGACCGCCAGGTTAAACAGGCTCAACAACATGGCCATGATGCTGCCGTTGGTGTTGAAGAACGCCCCCAGGCCGACCGGCATGGTCCAGGGCGCGATGTTGGTGATAGGCGGGATCAGCCCGGAGTAATAAGCCAGCGAGGTGATAATGGTCAGCACCGGCTGCACCAGGATGAACGGAATGAACATCACCGGGTTCATGATCACCGGCAGGCCGAACAGAATCGGTTCGTTGATCTGAAAAATGCCGGACGGCGTCGCCAGCTTGGCGACCTGGCGGTAATCCTCGCGGCGCGAGGCGATGAAGATGGCGATGATCAGGCCCAGCGTCGAGCCGGTGCCGCCGAGGTAAATGTAGGAGTCGACGAACGGCTTCGCCCACATGTGGAACTCTTTCCCGGCGGCCACTGCCGCTTCGACCGAACCGTATTTGTTGTACAGCTCCACGTTTTCGAGTGCAAACGGCGTCATGATGCCGCTGTCCAGCGCCGCCAGCGCCATGGAGCCGTGCACCCCAAAGAACCACAGCAGCGAGGAGAACAGCACGTACACCCAGCCCACCACGCTGCCCATCTTGGCCAGCGGCGCCGAAATGCCGTCCATGATGATCTGGTGGAAGTTGGTGCCCCAGTGCGCCAGCGCGAACGCCACCAGCCCCATGATGGAGAGGATGATGAAACCGGGGATCAGCGCCGAGAAGGAGCGCGACACCGAAGCCGGCACGCTGTCCGGCAGGCTGATCACCCAGTTGCGCCGCACGATGAAAGCAAACATCTCGGCCACCACCAGCCCGATCACCATACCGGAAATGATGTTGGCGCCGCCCAGCCAGTTGGCGCCCACCGCATAGGCCTCGCCGACGTTGAACGGCGTGACGGTCATAAAGGCCGCCACCGCCAGCAGCGCCGAGGCGAGCGGATCGACCTTGCGCTCTTCGGCCAACGCCATGCTGATAAAGAACGGCGTCATCAGGGACATGATCCCCAACGTGCCGTTGTACACGCTGCCGCCAATGCTCTTCAGGCTATTGAGCGTCTCGATGGTGGAGGCGTCCAGGCGCACGCCCAGCGAATAGAAGAACGATCCTTCGCCGAAGCTCAGGAACACGTTGTTGATCAACACGAACATCGCCCCGGTCAAGGTCAGCGGCATCAGGCGGATAAAGCCGTTCTTGATGGCGTTGACGTGGGGCTGCTTGCCGATTTTTACGGCGAAAGGCAGGATAACCTTCTCGAGCGAGGCAATGAGGGTATTCACGGCGGCCTCCTGTTATTGGTTGGCTTTCTTGATGGCGGCCACCGCGGCCTTCAGCACGCCCAGCCCATCGACCTTGCCGTACAGCAGCGGATCGATGACTTCAACGGGTTTGTTGGGCAGCTGTTTTTGCACTTCCGGCAAGGTGTAGGCAATCTGCGGCCCCAGCAGGATCAGATCCGCTTCAACGCCTTTCTCCGCAGCCAGCGCTTCCGGGTAGGCGGCGATGATCACCGGCACTTCGTATTTCTCGGCCTGCGCCTTCATTTTTGAAACCAACAGGGAAGTGGACATACCGGCAGAACAAAACAGATAGATTTTTTTCTTTTCCATACCAAGCACCTCAGATAATCAAAAAAACCCTGTGTTATTTGTATGCCAGATGCAATCACGATTGCTTCACGCACATTCCTTATGAAAATTTCCGTCACGTTGCCCTGGTTGCAGACAGTATACGGAGCATGAAAACGGATCGGTAAGCCAGGGGGGAGAATAACCGTCTCTCCTTGACCTGATGGCTTGACCCCCTTCACATTTCGCATAAAAAAATAGTGTGACCGGGCTCTCAAATAACCGATGTAAACTCAGAATATTCGCAATAAATACTCAAATAACAATTATAAACAGATAGTTATAAACACACCGAGAATTTAAGGATTTATTTGCGCCTGAACAAACGAAAAGGGAATAAAAATAGTTCAAGCTTGATTCGCCTGCTGCTCTCCGAACGCGATGGCAGGCGAAGAGGATTAGGTGGGCAGACGCAGCAACTCGATCACCGTGGCCAGCGCCACGGAATGGTTCCTGCGGTTGGGGTAATAGAGGTAAAAACCGGGAAACGGCGCGCACCAGTCGGCCAACACTCGCCGCAGCCGCCCGCTCGCGAGGTGTTCTTCCACCTCCTGTTCAATGGCGAAGGCGATGCCGACGTGCGCCAGCGCCGCCTGCAGCAGCAGCCTGGCGTCATCCACGATCAGCGGGCTGTTGACCGCCACGGAAAATCGCTGCTCGCCCTGCTGAAATGCCCATTTGTAGCGCTCGCCCGAAGAGGCCTTGCGCCAACCGATGCAGCGGTGCTGCAGCAAATCCTGCGGGTGCGTCGGTTCGCCGTGCCGTTGAAAATAGTCCGGCGTGGCGACGATGGCAAAACGCAGATCCGGCGTCAGGCGCACCGCGCGCATATCGTTGTGCAGATCCTCGCCGAGCCGAATACCGGCGTCAAAGCCTTGCTCGACGATGTTGGCGAACCCTTCGTCCGCCACCACCTCCAGCGTAATGCCGGGATATTCGCTGGCCAACCGCCCCAGATGCGGCACGATGGCGAGATCGATCGCCGAACGCGGCGCGTTGATGCGCACCAGGCCGCGCGGCCCTTCGCGAAACGCATTCAGGCTCTCCAGCGCGGCGTCGATGTCGGTAAAGGCCGGCACCAGCTGTGCCAACAGATGCTCACCGGCCTCCGTCGGCGAAACGTTGCGGGTGGTGCGGTTCAGCAGGCGAATGCCCACCTGCGCTTCCAGTTCGCGCAGGGTGTGGGTCAGCGTCGGCGGCGTCACGCCCAATCGGGCGGCGGCGCGGCGGAAGCTGCGTTCACTGGCGATAGCCACGAAGGCCGCCAGGCCGGACAATTCGGGTTTCTTCATGCTATTAATATAAATTATCTAATAGTGAGATGAATTTTTAGCGGATAGTTATCCGTTATCTAACAACATAGCATTACGATCGAACCCATTACCAGGTATCGATGCGATGATTAATGCTACAGCTCCAACTCATGAAACGCCGCGCCGTCTGGCGGACAAAGTCGTGCTGGTGAGCGGCGGCGGCACAGGCATCGGCCGCGCCGCCGCGCTGGCCTATGCCCGCGAAGGCGCCAAAGTGGCGCTGGCCGGCCGACGCGCGGCGGAAATCGAAGCCACGGCGCGCGACATCGCGCTCGCCGGCGGCGATGCCCTGCCCATCGTGGCCGACGTCTCCCAGGAAGACGACATCCGCAGGCTGCTCGCCACGGTGACCGCCCACTACGGCCGGCTCGACATCGCCTTCAACAACGCCGGCATCATCGGCAACTTCGCCCCCATCACCGAACAGACCAGCGAAGATTTTGACCGGGTGATCGCCATTAACCTCAGAGGCGTCTGGCTGGCGATGAAATACGAGATTGAAACCTTCCTGGCTCAGCGCTCGGGCGGCGTGATCGTTAACACTTCCTCCTGGCTGACCCACGGCGCGCTGGCCGGTTCATCCAGCTACTCCGCCAGCAAAGGCGCGCTCGATGCGATGATCCGCGCGGTGGCGCTCGAATACAGCGGCCAGGGCATCCGCGTCAACAACATCAACCCCGGCATCATCGACACGCCGATGGCGCGCAGCAGCGTGGCCGACAGCGCGGCGTTCGCGCCCTTTATCGCCCACACGCCCGCCGGCCGCCTGGGCGAATCGGAAGACATCGGCGATGTGGCGCTGTGGCTGGCGACGGACGAAGCCCGCTTCATCACCGGCCAAAGCCTGCTGGTGGACGGCGGTTACACCATCGCCGGCATGCGCTGAGGAGACGATGCCATGAACTACGTTCGGCTTGGCGACAGCGGCCTGATGGTGTCCCGCCTCTGCCTGGGCGGCATGACCTACGGCGATCCGGCCTGGCGCCCCTGGGTGCTGAAGGAGGAGGATGCACGCCCCTTTATCCGCGAGGCGCTGGAAGCGGGCATCAACTTTTTCGATACCGCCAACATTTACTCCGGCGGAGAAAGCGAACGCATTCTCGGCCGTGCGCTGAAGGCGTTCGCCCGTCGAGATGACGTGGTGATCGCCACCAAGGCTTACTTTCCGATGGACGCGCAGCCGAACAGCCGGGGGCTATCGCGCAAGCACCTGCTGCACAGCATTGACGCCTCCTTGCAGCGGTTGGGAACGGATTACCTCGATCTGTTCGTGCTGCACCGCTTCGACACCGAAACGCCGATCGAAGAAACCGCCGACACCCTCGATGGCCTGGTGCGGGCGGGCAAGATCCGCTATCTCGGCGCGTCTTCACTGCACGCCTGGCGCCTGATGAAAATGCTGGCCTTTCAACGTCAGCACCGCCTGGCGCCGTTTATTTCGTTGCAAAGCCAATACAACCTGGTGACGCGTGAAGACGAAGAAGAGCTGATCCCGCTGTGCCTGGAGGAAGGTCTTGGCCTGACGCCCTGGTCGCCGCTGGCCCGCGGCGTGCTGGCCGGCTCCGGCAGTGGCGGCACGCTGCGCGCCGCCACCGACGAGCAGGCCCCCCGTTGGTACGGCGGCAGAAACGAGGTCGAACGCACCGTCGCTGCGGTAGCGGAGGTGGCGGCCGCGCGCGGCGTTCCCCCGGCGCAGATTGCGCTGGCCTGGCTGTTGGCCAAACCCGGCGTGGCATCGCCGCTGGTGGGCATGTCCAAGCCACACCATCTGCAGGATGCGCTGGCGGCGCTCGACCTCAGGCTATCGCAAGAAGACGTGGCCGCGCTGGAGGCGCCCATGGCGCACGCTGCCCGCCCCGAGCGCTGGTAACCCCTTTTCCTTCATTCCAGGAGAAAGACATGGCATACGCTGTGACCGCGCGAGCGGCGTTATTCACCCTCGCTACTGCACTCACCCTCAGCACGCCGGCGCAGGCCGCCGTCGATGCACACTGTACGGAAAGCAGTATGACGCTGCCGCCCGGCGCGCTTTACCCCAACGGCATCGCCCGCGCGGCGGACGGCACGCTGTATGTCGGCCTGATCACCAGCGGCAACGTGCTGCGCAAACGGCCGGGTAAAGCGTGGGAAACCTTTTTCCCCGGCGCTGACACGGTGTTCGCCTCAAACGCGCTGCGGCTGGACGAACGGCGCGGGCTGCTGTGGGGCAATTCGCCGGACTTCCTCTCCGGCGGCAAAACGCGCGCCAACCGCATCTACGCGCTGAACGTCGCGGATGGCACGCTCAACCGCAGCCTGGCGCTGCCGGCGGGAGAAATGGGCAACGATATCGTGCTCGGCGCAGACGGTACGGTGTACGTGACGGAAACCCGCGGCGGCGGCATCCTGCGCCTGCGGCCGGGCGAAGCGGCATTCAGTACGCTGTATCAGGATCCACGCTTAGCGGCCCCCAGCGGGCTGGGCGCCGCCGGGATCGTGCTGCTCGACGACCGGCTGATGGCAGTCGCCAATTTCGGCACCGGTAAGCTCTACACCCTCAGCTATAACGATCCAAAGCCGCAGCTGACGGAAATGCAGCTGCCGCGCCTGATTGAAAACCCGGACGGGATGGGGTTGGCACCGGACGGCGCGCTGATCGTGCTGGAAAACGGGATCCAGAGCGGCCAGGGGCGGATCCTGCGGATCCCGTCTCCCAAGGCGGCAGGCATGCACCGGATTGAGGTCTTGCGCGAAGGCATGGAATCGCCGGTCAATCTGACTATCACCCCACAAGGCTGCGCCTTCGTCAGCGAATCGCGCATTCGCCACCGCCTGCTGCCCGGCCATGAATCCGAAGTGCCCGACAGCTTCCGTCTCTATCAACTGCCCCTGCCCCTCACCGCCGCGCAATAAACTCCACGCCGCCTCAGCGGGCGGCGACTTGCGTTGTACCGTTAACATCCAATGAATTGAAAATCTTTATTTCGATGGTATTAATCAGAACTATGATTAATTCTAACTTAACAAACTGATTTTAATTAAATTGTTCCACTACACATCGCTGATTATACTTGCCTTATCCCCCACCTCATTATCATCGAGCGTATTCATGAGCCGATACCATGTTTCCAGCAGCGAAGGTCAATATGAGAAAGAATCCGGCGAGCAAGTTCTAGCCAATAAGCTGGGCATCACCGATAGCGACGAACTCGACGGCGCCGAGTTGGTGTTGCTGGAGCAGCTCTACCGTTCCGTTTTCGAACAGCACTTTCCATTAGGAAGAATCACCGTCGAGATGCTTAAGGGATGGCATCACCGCTGGTTAGGCAATATTTATGCGTGGGCTGGACAAGCAAGAACCGTCAATATCAGCAAAGGAGGCTTCATGTTTGCCCCTTCGACGCGATTGCCCAAACTACTGGACGATTTCGAAGTGAAATACCTGGCAAGTTACACACCTTGCTCAGACATGAGCGAAGAACAGCTGATAGAAGCGATCGCGATAATCCATGTTGAACTGATACTCATACACCCTTTTAGAGAAGGGAATGGCCGTTTGTCACGGCTGCTGGCCGATGTGATGGCGGTTCAGGGTGGGCATAAACCGTTGGATTATCAAAGCTGGGAACAAAACAGAGCCCAATATATCTCGGCTATTCACTCGGGTATGAACATGAACTACGAGCCGATGAAACACTGGGTCAACCAAGCACTAAGAAAGTATTAGGCAAGGCGCAGATGAGCGAATTTTTTACGCACTTCTTCTAAAGAAGCTTCAATTCTGGCTGAAGGTTGACCTGTTTCAACCGCCGTTGATGTCGCCACTGAGCGGGCAATGTCCGTACGAGATGGCTTAACATAACCCACCGGCACTTTTTTAGTATTACTCATGACGCCCCCCGATCAGAAAATTCATTGATGAGATTATATCAAGGATTGTACATAACTTCATGCCCCTCACCGCCGCGCAATAAACTCCACGCCGCCTCAGCGGGCGGCGACTTGCGTTGTTGCCCGCAGGCGAACGACAATCTCGCTTCGTTACAACTCCTCCTTGCGCAGCGCTTCCCATTTTTACCTGTGACAGCCGATTGCCCGCTGGGCTAGTATAAGCGTCTGTGCAAACCTCGGGTTTGAGCGCGCCGTTTGGCGTTTTGATGATTTGATTTGCGCCGCCCGCCAAGCGCTGAATGGGGCGGCGCCTGCTGAAACAATGTGATAGCGAATGACGACAATGAAAATCACAGTTCCCTTTACATTCAATGGATTGGAAAAATAATCGCATGAATAGCACCGATAAACTCGATTCGCATACGCCGATGATGCAGCAGTATCGGAGTAACCAACCTAGCATAATGAAAAATATACAGTAATTATCGTATATTTTTCTTTGGTCTACGTATGGGATACATTTTTTGGACTTTAACCGGGTGTTCGAAGTCGCTTCAGATAGAAAAGGTTCTTCGACTTGACTGGCTTCGGTAGGAGCAAGAAGCGATGGTGAGCCTTGAAGGACGAAAGGCTACTTCAAAAACAAAGTAACCTTTCCAATATCCCCATATATAGGGCAAGTAGTATATTAACTGCACATGGTGCAGGAGACGTATGACATAAAAACTCTTTTATTTATGGCATACTTAATAAATAACTTATTTTTTATTTATGTCAATAGGTTTTGGTTAAATATTTTTATAATAATTAATCACCAGATTTATATTATAGCTTCGCTTGTGCAAGCGAAGATCTTATTGTTCTTTAATGAGTAATGCCAATTATAAGACAAGCAAGGGCTAACCTTACGAAGCTACTGCGTATGCTTCTTCAGGTTGACCTTGCTTTTCCGCCCTTTGGTTGGAAAAGAATAAACATTAAGTTATCAACATAAAAAAGGCAGGATAGATAAACCACCTGCCAATCATTCTATTTTAATGGTTTGAGAAAGCCATTATTACAAAAATCCATGCAATTACTAAGAGCTATATATAAAGCTGTTTTCCAATGGTTTTTTGAGTAACTCCTCTCCAAACTAATGGCCTCTTCATGTAAGAAGCCAGACAATTCCTGTGCAGAGTGATTTGTGTTAAATATCCTTTGAAAAGTTGCTTTTTTACGCGATATCTCAGCAACAGCTTTAATTTTAAAGCGTTTATTCAATCCTAAATGAGTGAAGTGATTATGAATTAACTCTGAAAAATCAGGTTCTAAAATTTGAGAATTAATTGTAAAATCAATTTTAATCTTTTGATTAACGATAATGTTAGCAGTTAAAAAATATAGATCGGGAAATCCATCATAATATGTATGAATAAAAATTCGCTTTCCATTTCGCATTTTAAACTTCGTTTTTTTATAAGAACTATTACATGTTGCACAAATGGGGATAAGGTTTTTTGAAAAAACTGAAAATTCTGGGAATAATTCTTTTGGGATATAGTGATCGAGTGTTGATGGATCTCCGATGCCACAATATGGACACTCATCAAAATCATCTATATTTGGAGGAAAAAGAATATTACTACTTATTGTTTTAAAAGTCTTAGTTTTGGATGTGTACGCATGATGCAAACTAACCTTTTGGTCGCTACTTAATACAATCGGAACAAGATTCTCTTGTGCCGTACTATTAGCTAAATGCATGTCATATGCATTTTTTACATTTTGAGATATCGCAGTAAGGTTTGTTTTATTGATACCACGTTTTTCACTTATAATAGTATCTAAAGAAATTTTATCGTCTGTCGCTGGGATCGGCAAATTTCTCATCATTAAGTACCTTTTATTTACCGAATGAACTTAAGAAAGATCTTGCAGTCATACCTAAACGTTTCCCAAATAATTTATCAGCATCATCTGCAGAATATCCATCTCCAGCTAATGTAGTTAGTGTTTGATAGAAATTAGAGTCTTCTATTGAAACTTTAAACACATCTTCTGTAAGAGTTGAAATTTCCTCACCAAAACATTCTTTTTTTAGTTTTTTTACTTTCGGAGATAATATTGTACCATCTAATACCTGTACGAATTTAGAAGGTGTTTCTTGTAATATAACAGGTGAATGAGTTGCAATTATTGCGTATGAATTAAACTTAGTGAGCATAGCTCGAACTGAATGCATGAAAGACGCAATCAGAGATGGATGAAGATGAGTTTCAGGTTCATCTATAATGACGAGACTGTTATCTTCGATATGCTCATAAATACTACTTAAAATAGAAAGAACAATTTTTTGACCTGAACTTAATTTGTCAAAACTTTTTATAAACTGCCTCTTATCTAAAAATCTAAAAGAAGGGTCATTAATTACAGGTTTGATTTTTTCATTCCAATCGCTTAATGCCCCATCTTCTTTAATTTTTTCATAATTCTTTTTGAATTCATCTGCCACTTCATCTACATTTTTAAGCTTATACTCATTAATGCCATCTATTCTTTCTCTTAAACCACAGTACTTATAACCAAATATATGCCCCTGAGAATCCAATTCTTTTATTTCTTCATCATTTTTCCCTGGGATTTCAAAATTATCAAATGCGGAATAAGATACAACTATCACATTACCAAATCCATGTGTAGTATTTTTGAATTTATTTTTCCTTGCACTAACCAATTCATTTTTATCATCATAGCCGTAGCCAGATATTGTTTTTGCTAAATCTGATAATAATTGCGTTTTTCCTGTGCCATTTCGCCCTATGATAATATTTATATTCGATGGTATTAATGAATCACGTTGCTCAACAAAGGAAAACTTTAACTCATAAGGCTCTTCAAAACCTTTAAGTTTACTCTGAAAAACAAATGAATGGCACTCATTTAAAGTTTCCTGTTCATTATTTCTTGTATAGAGTTCTCTGGCAAAAATAAGTGCCTGCTCAGCAGTACTAAATCTTACTGCCGATGTTTTGAATTGGGTCAAATCAGAAAAACTTTCATAAATAATATTATTATATGCGCAGTCATTCAATGACTCTAACACCCTTTTCTCTATTTCTTGTCCAAGTCTACGTAATGAAACATAATAATCTTTATTTTGTCCCAATGAACAAAAACGTTCATCCAGATTATCAATTCCATTATCAACAACAACCCTTCCAATTTCGATAGTGTTATCGATAATCTTAACTTCACCTATATGATGCTCTATACCATTAATATAAATCTTAAGATCAAAAGTAGACTTATAAGAATAATCGTCCCAGTTATTTTCAGTTAAAAGTAGAAAGTTTTTATCTTTAATTTTACTGTCATGCTTAGTAAATATTTTCATAATAGACTCTCAAATTTATTATTTAATCATCCATTCTACCCCAAAAAAATTTTTTAATAAAGATAATTAATACGCCATGGCATGATACTTTGAGTGTTTATAGATCAGATGGGTATGCCGTATCTGATTGTTCACTGACCTCTATCAAATCATAAATCCGAATAATAATTGCAGCAATTTAGACTAAGCCATTCATTAAATGAAAAATTTTACAATTAAACAAATATGTTATTTGTTTTTCACAAGAACGGAAGCGTTTATATCTCTTTATTATAAAAATAAATTTGAATTTTATTTATTTCTTAATATATATTCTCTTTAACAAAAACAATAAAGGAGAATAAAAATGAAAAAACAAAACTACTCAACCTTCACAAGTTATCTTTCTAAAACGCACAAAAATGTAGATCTCTATAGATTGTACAACCCACATTTTTCAAGCTTCTGCAAAAGCTACACTTATGACCATGATTTCTATCTTACCTATTTCTCTCGTCATATGATTACAGAGAGAAACATTCTAACTATATTCTCAATTTACGCACACTTCTCTTATGGCATGACCAAGAATGAAACGATCAAAGATTTCATACTGTTTCTTAAAAATATTAACTCAGTTGTTTTCTGGAAATCATTCTCCTTCCGTGGTTGCAATGTTATTTATTTGGACAAAAAGCGAGAACAAAAAGAAATATCATGGTTTACCTTTTCACGAATATATGACGAAGTTTTAGGGATAAAAGAATATCAATTTAATAACAATATTTATAGAAAAACAGCATAACAGGGGATAAGCAACAATGAAAAAAACTAAATCAATAAGAAAAACAATAAAGATCATTACAACTAAATCCAGGTTACCTAAACGGTTCAAAAGGATACAGTATAGGTAATGGAGGTATATTAGAAATATGAATTCAATGTGAAATGTCCATAACAGACTCAAGACTATATATCTAAAGCTAAACCGGGTAAGTCTTAAATTATTTTAAGACACTCCTTTATCCGGTGTTTGTTTTTTCACGATTACACACTTGACGTTTTATTATTATCATTTATATATGGTTCATGACACGATTAAAATTTAGGTATTTATATGCATTATAATCCTCAAAAACAACAGCCTGATTTAACAAAAACATCGAGAAGAGGAAAATTCCATACTGAACGGTTACCAGAAAATGAAATCAGATCATACTGTATAAGTGTCAGATTAAATGAAAATGAATTATCTATTCTGGAAGAAAAAAGAGGTTCCTATAAAAAAGGAGAATGGCTCAGGATGGCTTCGCTGAATAAACTTCCTTTGGTATTACCAGAGATTAATAAAAGTGCATGGGTAGAGCTTGGTCGCCTTTCACAAGATTTAAATCGCCTGCTGACATACCTCGATGGTAAAAGTCCTGACAGCGATCCAACCCTGACAGAAATGCATGTAATCAAACGGCAGGTGCAGACACTTCGCACTCTTCTACTTCCCTCAACTTTTTGGAGTAATACAAATGAAAGGTATGCAGAAAATCAAGAGAGGTAAGCAATTTACAGGAGTAGTTGTCTATGTACTTGAACCGGCTTCACACCATAAAACTGATCCCAAGGTTATTGGTGGCAATATGGCTGGCAACCATATCGTTGACCTTATTCGCGAGTTTGGACAAACAAAACTTTTACGACCTGATATCAAAAAACCGGTATGGCACAACTCTCTTCGCTTACCGCATGGAGAAAAATTGTCAGAAGCACAATGGGCAACCGTAGCCGACGACTATATGTCCCGTATGGGTTTTAATGATACACATCTTCGTTGTTATGTTCTTCATAATGATGAGGTGGGACAGCATATTCACATTATTGCCAGTCGTATCGATATTACTGATGGAAAGTTGTATCTTGGAAAAAATGAGAACCTTATCAGCACTCGTATTATCAGTGAGCTTGAAAGAATACATGGTCTCACAGAAACAGCAACTACTTCAAACCGACGATCTCAGAGCATAAAGAAGCTTTCGCGCAACGAAAAGATGCTCTCTGAACGAACGGCAACTCCCTGCCCAAAAGCCGCTTTGCAAACTTGCATCGATAATGTGTTAGCCAATCGCCCAGATTTGTTATCGTTCATTCAGCAACTGGAACAAGTGGGTGTAACCTGCCAGCCCAACATTGCTTCGACGGGCAAAATGAATGGTTTTTCATTTGAATTTCAGGGAATTGCCTTCAAAGCTTCGCAGCTTGGGAAAAGGTATGCCTGGTCAAATATTCAGACACTTATTGATTACTCGCCTGGACATGTAAAACTACTTAATACAAGATCTAAATTTGCTCCAGCTCCTTGTAAACAGCAAGAAGCACAACATCCCAGCAGAGAAACTATTCTCGATAAACTACTACAACTCGACGAGCAAGTCAGAAATGAAAGGGAGAATGAACTTGCCCAAACCATCCAGTTGAACCAAAAACTACGCTTTACGGCCCATCAGATATCCAGACAACACCAATCCCACTTCCAGATGTGGCTTCCATTTCTTAGCAAGCTCATACAACTGCTCAGACAGTTGGATAGTTCTCTGTTGTATGCGACCGCTCGTCCCTTTAGACAAATTTATCATCTTCACTTACTTGCACACAACCCTGAGTCTTTTGACAAACAGTTTTCAGAACAATCAGTTAGTAAAACTCACAGCTACAAGCCACACCACAATTAGTTCATAAATGTAATTTAGTCAATAAATTATTGATCGTTTATACAGATCATTATTTTGATTATGATAGCTAAAATCTATCACATGATAATCATCGATCGGTACAAGCAATTTTACTAAAGAGAATTATTCATCGAGAATGGTCAAAAAGACATCAACTTAATTTAGGCCACGGAGTCACAATGAGTAACCAGACAGTTCGATGCCCCTTCTGCTTTAAGGAAAGTCCCCACGGTGTAAAAATATGCATTGGATGCCATGCAAAAGTGGTCTATGGCGAAAGCCCGGTCATAGTGGCATTTCTGTTTCAATTCGTGGCGTTCGGTCTCGCATGGTTAGCATTTTCATTGACCGGAAGCACTCCAGTCTCGGTCATTACGTTTTTCGTAAGCTGTATTGTTCTTATATATATACTTAAAAAATCTATGCAGACAGGGTTTTGTTTATTCGATAAAATAAATCCCATAATAAGTAAAATTTCAGCAAATTCTTCATTCAGGCAGGAGCTTGGATAACCAACTCCTGCTTTTCTTACCCGCTAATTAATTTGAACTGAAAGTTCCGCATAACTGTTATTTCCGTATTCTCACAGTCTTTTTCTGCCACCCATGGGTGGTGGTATAAAATCCAACGAATGAGAAATACTTTTCCTTTCATATTGCGCCAGTAAATCTGCATAGAGTTGTTCAACCTCCATGAGGTTAGTGGAAATGTAATCCACAAGTCCGTTCAAGCAATGAAGCATTGTATGACTGTTGTTGAGCTTTATTAGCACATTAGCCTTGAGTGAAGAAACTACACCTGTGAACATCTGCATAATATTATCCACATGAAAACACGAGTTGCAGTATTGCTTACTTGAGTAATAATATTTAAGATGATATCCGACGAAAAGCACATACAGCTTTCGGTAAAAAACAGTATTAATAGTATTATCACGATGCTGGGTGATATATTTATCAATCAACTTGATAAATTTTTCTTCCTGAGAAAGAGTAATATTATTGCACATAGTTTGATCCTTTTTTCAGTTTTATAATCAAGTACTATCATGCCAACATAAAAAATCAACATCTAAAACAAAATATTTTTGTGTCATTACTAATGAGAAATGATTTTTATCTCGCTTATGGAAAACAAAAGAATAATATATTTAAGTTAAAAACGATGCTCCTTCAATCGAATTTAAAACCAATTAATAAAAAACCTTCGACGGATATTTATGACAAAGTGCTTCGCACTGGCTTACGCCCCGTATACTGATACGAAGATATTGGTTTATACTTCTCTACGGACTTTCTTGCAGCACCGCTGAGTGCACAAAGCACTCACTCGCTGAAGTAGAAATAATTTTCCAGAGGTTTTCGGCGAAAGCCGGTTTTTATAATCATGTAATACAATGATTTTCAGTTATTCTGATATCTAAGCTCTTCTGCGACAACCTTGCTCATTCATTTAACTCCAGATATCTGTATATAGCGTGATTATTTACATTTAGTCCAAAAAAAATAATGATGACCGAAGTCCAATGGCGCAACACTGAAGTTGCGCAGACTTCATTACATTTATACACATAAGCATAATGGATATATTCGATATTGAATCAAGCAAGACAATATGGCAGATCCAATTAGTATTGTAATGCTATGGTTTCTTATTTCTTTATTTGTCTTTAATCTTGCGAAAGACAAACAAAATAAAACTAAGTAAATCATAATATTACATCAGATGAGCGGTAATGACTTCCATGAAGTAAATTTATTTATTTTATAACCTGAAACATTAAATCTACCACCCATAGTATTTATTTTAATACTCCATATATCAATATAGATAAAATAATTTGTGTTTTTGTGAATAAAAATTTGACAATTAAATAAAATATGCAATATATATTATCAGATAAACAACAAAAGGAGATAATATGATAAATACAAATGTTATTCTAACCAGAGAACAAAAATCCGCGATTGCAGAAGCATTAGACGTATCATTAGACGATTTAGAAGAACTTAGAATTAAAGCCAGTAATAAAAGGAAAACCTCCTTTAAGGATGATTTTTCCATGATCTTTAAAACAAATATCGGCACTCTGGCAAAAATGAAGCTAACACCAACTTCTTTTCGGATAATTATTTATCTTTTTTCAATCATTGATTATGGTAATATTCTTGTTAATTTCTCTCAATCAAGGGTAGCAAAAGATTTAGGACTACAAAAATCTAATGTTTCAAGAGCATTCAAAGAATTATTCGAAAAGAAAATATTGATTCGAAATGCAGAAGACGATCATGTTTATTTGAACTCTAATTTATGTGTAAAAGGGATTCCTCATAAATTTAATGAGGAGCAAATGGGTAAATTCAAGAGATCCAAAGCAGAAACAGAGGACTTTGATAACTCATTTAGTTTTTATAGTGTTAGAAAAAAACAATCGTGAATAAATCTCACAGTACTAAAATATATATATCTAGAATGATAAAAACAATACTAAAAAGGTTGCCATTTTTAATTAGTTACAAAAAATGGCAACGATTATAATATATTATATTTGATATCTTTAAAAATCACTTATCCGTGAAAAGGTTATTAAGTCCTTTTAGATCTAAGCCACGCATGTTGGACTCTTCAATAAAATCACCAAATGCCAACATTAGCTCACCTAACTTATCCACTGGTAATTTTGGTCCATTTTTCAAAATAAATGGCATTATTTTGTTCATATGATCAACCGCCGCCTGTAAAACTTTATCATCTGACCAATCTTTCATATATCGGTTTTTACGATACCATAGTTTTCTTTCATCAGTGCGAGTTAAACTATTTGATTTAGGCTCTTCTTTCTCTTCTAAATTAATGAATAAATCTCTGGCATTGTCAATTTTTATAGTATTACGACCATTAAATTGAGACCACCCATTAGCAATATAATTCAAATATTCATTAATTTCTGCAGGGTTCTTAGCCGCATTAGAACCTTCTATAATAATCACAACTGGATTACCGTTTATCTCATGTGTTTCAGATATAAATATTATATAGTCAATAGAGTTAAATCTATACTCTCCATCTTTTTTTTCTTTCATTCTTTGTTGTAATCGGTAAACAACTAAATCTGGTGATAATATTTTTATTTTCTCATTTAAAATGACAAGCACACCAACTGAATTATCTAAATTAAAAATATTTTTAGATGATTCTATTTGTTTACATGCCTGACTCAAATATGACTCAAGTAATTTTGTAATTCGAACAAATACTCTGTTTTTGATATCTTCACTATTAGGAAGATCTTTTATGACTAAATTGAAATCCCTTTCACCATAGAAAACAGGATAGTTTTCGTCATTGACATATTGCTCTAACTCAAGTTCGATTTTTTGAGATTGCTCTTGTGTTATACATTTTTGTTCAAAAATGATCTTCCTTCCCATTCCCAAATAATCAGCCTTTTTCTCTTTTCTGAGTTCCTCACTCAATTCTATTGAATCTATGCTTTCTATTGAAGTTAATGAAAGCATGAATTTTTCAAATCGTGAGTCAATACTCATAGTTAACTCCGGAATGATAAAAGATTAAAAGATATATGTGCTACGATATTGAATTTTAAAATTATTTACTCTTTGTAATCCATAATTAACTGAATATTATTACACTGAGCATAACCAATAATAAACTTATTCAAAATAACAAAAAAATAGAAATTAAATTATGATTGCAAAAATTCTTCATACAATACATGCCTCTCCTGCTCAGCCACACAAGCATCTACCAATCCTGTCATAACCCCAACAAACAAATCATTCCATCTCTGCCGTTCTCTCGCAGTATGCCAGTCCTCAGACAAAACTTTTTCCACAGAGATCCAGATAACTTCTGCACGGCTTGTATTTAATAGTTCCTTGAATATTTCGTCAGAAACAGTAAGAACATGTGAATAAATTTTATTATCAATAGTCCAGAAAGGTTCCGGTTCGATAAAGTCAACCAACGAAGTAAAAGCCAGTCCACGGACCTGTGCAGCCTCCATTGTGCTGCTGACCTTATGACGATCACGCCATGTTCTTAAATCACCTAAAAGATAATTTACTCGTTGATTCCTTGCTTTGCTGTCTTCTGCCTGATATTGGATATAAGCAGGGCCATTACCAGTCTGGCGATAACGAGCCAATGTTTTGACACTTACACCAAGATAAAGAGCCGAAACCTCAGCACTCAGGGTTGCATCATCTGGCATACTACCAAATAGCCGCCATACTTCGGCATACTCCCTTAAAGTATCGATTGCACTCATTCCCTGTTCCCCTAATTTGTTGGCAATGGTTGATATTTCGCCGAAGCCAGAAGTGTATTATACAACTCTGGTGCAGTCATAAGCATATGGAGCTCAATACTTTGAAGTGCCTCATAAATTCGATCATTATCAGGCATTGCATACCGTTCAGTAGGATCAGTGGTATTGCGATGGTTGAGCAACCTTTTCACCACAGAATATGAAGTGAGCCCTTCTGCAACACGACCAAAGGTTCTTCGCAGGTCGTGCATCCCCAGCTTCGATATTCCTGCTTCCTGGCAGATATACTCGCGTAGGCTTTTGCTGTCTGAATAGTGCCCAACTTTGCTTCGCGACGACCGGGCAGGAAAAACCCATTTGCGTTTATCTGCTCGCTTTTCAGTCTCGTTGACTAAATCTCTTCGGTCTTCAAGAATTCGCTTCGTAGCATCACAAATTGGAAGTTCATGGTCGTTGCGGTTTTTAGTGTCGTAAAATCGAATTATCCTATTTTCAAGATCAACATAGCTGGTCGTTCTGGCTTCTTCTTCTGTCAGAGCTTCTCGCCAGCACAATGAAGCTGTTTCTTCTTTCCTGGCTCCTGTCAGAACAGTCAGCAAAAGATAATCGCATCCCAGGCGGTTGAAGCTTCTCTTGTTGTGCAATGCCGTTAAAAATCGCCCCAAGATGTCTTTTGGCGACAGTGGGTTTCGTACACCTTTTGCGCGATAGCTTTCTTCAAGCTGTGAACGGATTCTGAATTTTTTCTGTATCGTCAGAATTGAGAAAGGGTTGTAGCTTAGTGTCGGTTGTCGTTGTTGTGTCTGAGCATTTCCCGCTTCGATCTCAATCGCATGTCTTACCGCCACATTCACCCAGCGAAAAGTCTGCTCTGCCGCAGTTCTGGCTCTTGAAGCGATCTCATCAAACTTGCGCAATATCTCGTTGCCTGTCAGATCTTTTACTCTAAGATTTTCCCACTCTTTCAGGCGGTTTTCGGCTTTATTCAGCACATTTAATGTGTTGGGCTTTGCCGGTTTCGATCTGCCCATAAGATGACTTCTGTATTGCGCAAAAACTTCACTGATCGTTAGCTCAGAAGCCTCTGCTTCTCGCTTTACTGCATTCGGATTTCGTCTGGTCAACTTCATAGTTTCAACGAATTTGCGAGCAGCATCGCGTGCCTGATCAATGTTGGCAAAATCTGAAACATTACCAATCGTAGATCTGATAACCTGTTTCGGTGCCTTGCCACCCGTCGAGGGTCGCTTGTCTGCTGACGCCACCCGTCGTTGAATGATATAGGTTTTTTTGGTGGCACTGATTTTGACACCGAAACCTACGGGTGAATCCCTGTGGTTGTCAGTGATAATATACGGCTTTCGTTCAGGATTGGGTAAGTAGACTACTCGCCCTTGCTGGTCGAGATCTGGTTTCACGTCGATAGATAACTTATTGATTATAATCGACTGAGTAAGTGTCATTTTCATAAATGTATACCAGCAAGTCAGAGTGTATACCCGACACTAATCGGTATACTTCTGGTATACAAATTTATCGATTTATATGGGTTTAAAGCGGTTTCACATGGGGCCACATGGGTAATCGCAAGACTTAAAAAATGAGTAAAATCAATATGCAAGAGTCTATCGACAAGGATCTCTCAGACCATACGCCCATGATGCAGCAGTACCTGCGCCTCAAGGCCCAGCATCCTGAAATCCTGCTGTTCTACCGCATGGGCGACTTCTACGAGCTGTTTTACGACGACGCCAAGCGCGCTTCCCAGCTGCTGGATATCTCGCTGACCAAACGCGGCGCCTCGGCGGGTGAACCGATCCCGATGGCCGGCGTGCCGCACCACGCTGTAGAGAACTACCTGGCCAAGCTGGTGCAGCTCGGCGAGTCCGTCGCCATCTGCGAGCAGATCGGCGATCCGGCCACCAGTAAAGGGCCAGTCGAGCGCAAAGTGGTGCGTATCGTCACGCCCGGCACCATCACCGACGAAGCGCTGCTGCAAGAGCGCCAGGACAACCTGCTGGCGGCGATCTGGCAGGACGCGCGCGGCTTCGGCTACGCCACGCTGGACGTGAGCTCCGGCCGCTTTCGCGTCGCCGAGCCGCAGGATCTGGAAACCATGGCCGCCGAGCTGCAGCGCACCAATCCGGCCGAGCTGCTCTACCCGGAAACCTTCGAACAAATGGCGCTGATCGAACAGCGCCACGGCCTGCGCCGCCGCCCGCTGTGGGAATTCGAGCTTGAGACCGCGCGTCAGCAGCTCAACCTGCAGTTCGGCACCCGCGATTTGACCGGTTTCGGCGTCGAACAGGCGCACCAGGCGCTGCGCGCCGCCGGCTGCCTGCTGCAGTACGTCAAAGATACTCAGCGCACTTCACTGCCGCACATTCGCGGCATCACCATGGAGCGCCAGCAGGACGGCATCATCATGGACGCCGCCACCCGCCGCAACCTGGAACTGACGCAGAGCCTGTCCGGCGGCAGCGACAACACGCTGGCGGCGATCCTCGATCGCACGGTCACGCCGATGGGCAGCCGCATGCTGAAACGCTGGCTGCACATGCCGACCCGCGATATCAAGGTTCTCACCGCCCGCCAACAGGCGATCGGCGCATTGCAGGAGCTGTTCACCGATCTGCAGCCTTCACTGCGTCAGGTGGGCGATCAGGAGCGAATTTTGGCGCGTCTGGCGCTGCGCACCGCCCGGCCGCGCGATCTGGCGCGCATGCGCCATGCTTTCCAGCAACTGCCGGACATCCGCGCGCTGCTGCAAGATGTGGATACCCCGCACGTGCAGCAGCTGCTGTCTCAGGTGGGCCAGTTCGACGAGCTGCGCGAGCTGCTGGAGCGCGCGGTCATTGAATCCCCGCCGGTGCTGGTGCGCGACGGCGGCGTGATCGCCCCCGGTTATAACAGCGAGCTGGACGAGTGGCGCGCACTGGCCGACGGCGCCAGCGATTACCTCGATCGGCTGGAGATCCGCGAGCGTGAAAAGCTGGGGCTGGATACGCTCAAGGTCGGCTTCAACGGCGTACACGGCTACTACATTCAGGTCAGCCGCGGCCAAAGCCACCTGGTGCCGATCCACTATGTGCGCCGTCAGACGCTGAAAAACGCCGAGCGCTACATCATCCCGGAATTGAAAGAGTACGAAGACAAAGTGCTCACCTCCAAGGGCAAGGCGCTGGCGATCGAGAAAAGCCTGTACGACGAGTTGTTCGATCTGTTGCTGCCACACCTGGCGGAACTGCAGCAAAGCGCCGCCGCACTGGCCGAACTGGACGTGCTGGCCAACCTGGCCGAGCGCGCCGATACCCTGAACTACGCTTGCCCGGCCATGAGCGAGCAGCCGGGGATCCGCATTACCGAAGGCCGTCACCCGGTGGTGGAGCAGGTGCTGAGCGAGCCGTTTATCTCCAACCCGCTCACCCTGTCGCCACAGCGCCGTATGCTGATCATTACCGGCCCGAACATGGGCGGTAAAAGCACTTATATGCGGCAAACGGCGCTGATCGTGCTGATGGCGCACATCGGCAGTTACGTGCCGGCCACCAAGGCCACCATCGGCCCGGTGGATCGCATCTTCACCCGCGTCGGCGCGGCGGACGATCTGGCTTCCGGCCGCTCCACCTTCATGGTGGAGATGACCGAAACCGCCAACATCCTGCACAACGCCACCGAGCATAGCCTGGTGTTGATGGATGAAATCGGCCGCGGCACCTCCACCTACGACGGCCTGTCGCTGGCCTGGGCCTGCGCCGAGAACCTGGCCAACCGCATCAAGGCGATGACGCTGTTCGCCACCCACTACTTCGAGCTGACGACCCTGCCGGAGAAAATGGAAGGCGTGGTCAACGTGCATCTGGACGCGCTCGAACATGGCGATACCATCGCCTTCATGCACAGCGTGCAGGACGGTGCCGCCAGCAAAAGCTATGGCCTGGCGGTCGCCGCATTGGCCGGCGTACCGCGCGACGTCATCAAGCGCGCCCGCCAGAAGCTGCGCGAGCTGGAGTCTATCTCCAGCCACACCGCCTCGGGCAGCGTCGATGCCACCCAGATGACGCTGCTGCAGGAAGAAACCTCGCCGGCGGTTGAAGCCCTGGAAGCGCTGGATCCGGATTCCCTGTCGCCGCGCCAGGCGCTGGAATGGATCTACCGGCTGAAAAATATGGTGTAGTCTGGCGCCAAACGCGGGCATAAAAAAACGGTGAGCATGACGCTCACCGTTTTTATTTGATGCGGTTCAACAACCGGCGTTATTCGCGGAACAGCGCCTCAATGCTCAGGCCCTGCATCTGCAGAATCTCACGCAGACGGCGCAGACCTTCAACCTGAATCTGACGGACGCGCTCGCGCGTCAGGCCAATCTCCCGGCCTACGTCTTCCAGCGTCGCCGCTTCATAGCCCAGCAGGCCGAAACGACGCGCCAACACTTCACGCTGTTTGGCGTTCAGTTCGAACAGCCATTTGACGATGCTTTGCTTCATATCGTCGTCTTGCGTGGTGTCTTCAGGCCCGTTGTCCTTCTCGTCGGCCAGAATGTCCAGCAGCGCTTTCTCCGAATCCCCGCCCAGCGGCGTATCCACCGAGGTGATGCGCTCATTCAAACGCAGCATGCGGCTGACGTCATCCACCGGCTTGTCGAGTTGCTCGGCAATCTCTTCAGCGCTCGGTTCATGATCCAGCTTGTGGGAAAGCTCGCGCGCGGTGCGCAGATAGACATTCAGTTCTTTGACGATATGGATAGGCAAACGAATGGTACGGGTTTGGTTCATGATCGCCCGTTCAATCGTCTGACGGATCCACCAGGTTGCGTAAGTGGAGAAGCGGAAACCGCGTTCCGGGTCGAATTTTTCCACTGCGCGAATCAGACCGAGGTTACCCTCTTCGATCAAATCCAGCAGTGCCAGACCGCGGTTGCTGTAGCGGCGGGCGATTTTCACCACCAGCCGCAGGTTGCTTTCAATCATGCGGCGGCGGGACGGCACGTCACCGCGCAGAGCACGCCGCGCAAAATAGACTTCTTCCTCTGCGGTCAGCAGAGGTGAATAACCGATCTCACCCAGATAGAGCTGCGTCGCATCCAATACGCGTTGCGTAACGCCTTGAGACAACAGCTCTTCTTCCGCTAAATCGTTCTCGCTGGTCTCTTCTTCTACCAGCGCTTTTTCATCAAACGACTCGGCCTCAGCTCCATTCTCGTCGAAATCCGCATCATCATGTAACTCGTTAACTTTCAGCGTATTTTGGCTCATATGCTGCTCCTACCCGTGATACCGCGAGCAGAATCTCAGCGTATTCTGCCCAATCTATCGCTGCGGAAGATAACGCAGCGGGTTTACGGATTTCCCCTTGTAACGAATTTCAAAATGCAAACGTACTGAACTGGTACCGGTGCTACCCATGGTGGCTATTTTTTGACCCGCCTTCACTTCTTGTTGTTCCCGGACCAGCATTGTGTCGTTATGAGCGTAGGCGCTCAGGTAATCATCATTATGTTTGATGATGATTAGATTACCGTAACCCCGTAAAGCGTTGCCTGCATACACTACGCGGCCATCGGCGGTAGCGAAGATCGGCTGCCCACGGGAGCCGGCGATATCGACACCCTTATTCCCACCTTCTGATGAGGAAAAGTTATCAATAACCTTACCGTCAGTCGGCCATCTCCAGGTACTGACCGGAGCGCTGTTGCTGACGGTGCTGCTCACTGGTGGAGCGGCTTCCGGCGCGGTAACAGGCGCAGCCGCGGTCCCAACCGCTGCGACCCCTGCTGCAGGTAACATCTTACCTACATTCTGTTTACCCGAGTTTTCAGAATACGCGTTAGTTGATTGAGAATCAACCGTTGCCGTCTGGATCTGGGAGGTGGAAGGTGGCTTCGGAACGCCGCCTTGGGTCGCGTCAGTCGTCGCCAACATACCGCCGCCGCCGTTAGCGGAACTATTACCAAGCTGAATGGTTTGGCCAACATTCAGGCTGTATGGCTCGGGAATATTGTTGCGCTGCGCCAGGTCGCGGAAATCGTTGCCGGTGATCCAGGCAATATAAAACAGCGTGTCGCCGCGCTTGACCGTATAAGTTTCGCCGCCGCTGTAACTCCCTTTAGGAATGGCGTTATAACTGCGGTTATAGACAATGCGGCCCTCTGGGCTGGCCTGCTGCGCCCCGCCATTATTATTGCCGGATGGAACGGCGCCGCCGCCCCCCACACTGCTGATAGGGGCCGACGTTGAGGCATTGTTCGTACAACCCGCCAACCACAAACTTACCATCGTACACACCGCAACCCGGCGTAACGTAATCATTGGGCTTCCCGTGCTCATGCTTCCCCCATGACAGCAATATCAGTGATATATCCAAAATACCCTTTACATCGTAGCCGAGCTTTTGCCACTTCCCAGTTTCTGCGATGTAAAGGCGCCGCCGGCCGATCCCTGAATGCCAGGTCATCTCGCGCCGGAGCATCAAAACGCGCGCCAATGCTAACCAGATTGGCGTTGCCGCACCATAAGACAACTACGTAGAAAGGCCAATTCTAGTGAAAATTAACCTGATTGGAACGAGAAAACCTTATCCGGGCATGATGAAAGTGCAATAGATTTTGCCGACGGTCGAAAAATCAGACGATCGCTAGGCCAATTCGCCTTTCACCAGCGGCACAAAGCGCACCGCTTCTACCGCATCGACAACGAACTCGTTGCCATGACGCTGAATGCGTTTGAGAGTTTGAGCCTGCTCCCCCACCGGCAACACCAGAATACCGCCATCGTCCAACTGCTCCACCAGCGCCTGCGGGATCTCCGGCGGCGCGGCAGTGACGATGATCGCATCGAACGGGCCGCGCGACGCCCAGCCCTGCCAGCCATCGCCGTGGCGGGTGGAAACATTGTGGAGATCGAGCTGCTTCAGGCGGCGCTTGGCCTGCCACTGCAACCCCTTAATACGTTCGACGGAACAAACGTGTTGCACCAGATGCGCCAGGATGGCGGTCTGATAGCCGGAACCGGTGCCGATCTCCAGCACCCGCGAGGTGGGCGTCAGATTCAGCAGTTCGGTCATCCGCGCCACCATATAAGGCTGGGAAATGGTCTGGCCGGAGCCGATCGGCAATGCGGTGTTTTCGTAGGCCTTATGATCCAGCGCTTCGTCGACAAAACGCTCGCGCGGCACCGCCTCGATCGCCCGCAGCAGCTTTTCGTCCCGGATCCCCTGCTGCCGCAGCTGCGTCAGCAATGTTTGCATGCGCTTGTTCACCATTCCCCGCTAACCTCTGCTTTGGTTAACCATGTTTTCACGACTTCTTGCGCCGCGTAGGCGGTTAAATCCACCTGCAGCGGCGTTATCGCCACATAGCCTTGTTCCACCGCCGCAAAGTCGGTATCCGGCCCGGCATCAAATTTATCACCAGGCGGCCCGATCCAGTAGATATTTTGTCCGCGCGGATCCTGCTGGCAGAAGACCTTGTCGGCTGGATGGCGGCTGCCGCAGCGGGTCACGCGCAAGCCTTTGATCTCCGCCAGCGGCAGATCCGGTACGTTGATATTCAGGATTTTTCCGGTTCGCAACGGTTCGCGCTGCAGCGCGCGCAGGATACGGCAGGTAATGACGGCGGCGGTCGCGTAGTGCCGGTGGCCGTTCAGCGACACCGCCAACGCCGGCAGCCCCAGGTGCCGGCCCTCCATCGCCGCCGCGACGGTGCCGGAATAGATGACGTCGTCGCCTAAATTCGGCCCGGCGTTGATGCCGGAGACCACGATATCGGGCGCCGGGCGCATCAAGGCGTTGACGCCAAGGTAAACGCAGTCGGTCGGCGTCCCCTGCAGCACCGCAATATCCCCGTTGGCCAGCGTCTGCGTGCGCAGCGGCGACTCCAGCGTTAAGGCATTGGAAGAGCCGCTGCGGTTACGATCCGGCGCCACAACCTGCACTTCGGCGAATTCCCGCAGCGCCGCCGCCAGCACCTGAATGCCCGGAGCGCTGACGCCGTCATCGTTACTCAGCAATATCCGCATCGCTGTCATCCTGCTGCATGATCTCGCGAACCACGCTGGTGGCGAAGCTGCCTGCCGGCAGCCAAAAGCGCAGTTCCACGGTAACGTCATCCCACCAGCTCCACCGCATATTTTGCGGCAGCAGCAGCAGGGCCCGACGAGCGGGGTCGACACGCTCGCGCTTTAAAAGCGTAAGCAATTCCGGCTGCTCCGCCAAGCATTGTTGTTCAAATGCCAACGCGCTGCCGGCGGTGCCCGGCTCGCCGTCGCCCGGCAACGTCGCAGTGACAACCAGCTCACCGGCATCCAAGCGCTGTTGCAACGTCTCCAGCTCATCGGCTTTGGCGACAAACCAGCTGCCGCGGCCGCTCAGCTGCAGGGCGTCACCTTCCAGCACGGTGCGCTGCAGGCCGTCCGCCAGGCGCCTGCTCGTGACCAGATTAAACAGCGCACTGCGGCTGGCAGAGAGGTAAAAACTGCGCTTGCTGCGCTCTTTGACGCGAATTTCATCATTCGCCCAGCGGCGCGCCATCACCAGGTTGTTGCCGCCACGGCCGAAACGCTGGCTGCCGAAGTAGTTCGGCACGCCCTGCGCGGCGATGGCCTGCAGACGGCGCTCAACGTCCTGACGATCTGAAATCTGGCGCAGCACCAGCGTAAAGTGGTTGCCCTTCAGGTTGCCGATGCGCATTTTACGCAGGTGGCGGGCATACGAGAGCACCTCGCAGCCTTCCAGCGCAAACCGGGAGAAATCCGGCGTGTCCTTGCCCGGCATATGCAGGCAGAACCACTGTTCGGTCACCGCGTGGCGATCCTTCAAGCCGGCATAGCTGACGGAACGGGCGTGAATACCGGCGAAGCGCGCCAGATAGTCGGCCACGAACTGGGTATTGCAGCCGTTTTTGCGGATGTTCACCAGCACGTGCTCGCCTTCACCGTCCGGTGCAAAGCCCAGATCTTCCACCACCACGAAATCTTCCGGATTGGCTTTCAACACCCCGGTGCTCTGCGGCCGGCCATGCAGCCAGGTCAGATTCGCCATATCCATGCGGTTATTCCTTGATCAGCAAGGCAACCGCTTCGCAGGCGATGCCCTCACCGCGCCCGGTGAAGCCGAGCTGCTCGGTGGTAGTGGCCTTCACGTTGACGTCATCCATATGGCACTGCAGATCTTCCGCCAGGAAAACGCGCATCTGCGGGATGTGCGGCGCCATTTTCGGCGCCTGGGCGATAATGGTGATATCGAGGTTGCCGAGGCGATACCCTTTGGCGCGAATGCGTTTCCAGGCTTCGCGCAGCAGTTCGCGGCTGTCGGCGCCTTTGAACGCCGGATCGGTATCGGGGAACAGCTTGCCGATATCGCCCAGCGCCGCCGCGCCCAGCAGGGCATCGGTCGCGGCGTGCAGCGCGACGTCACCGTCGGAGTGGGCCAGCAAACCTTTGTCGTAAGGGATGCGAACACCGCCGATCACCAACGGGCCTTCGCCGCCGAATTTATGTACGTCAAAACCGTGACCGATACGCATGATGCGCTCCTTAATTGTCCAACTGAGTCAAATAGAACGCCGCCAGCGCCAAATCCTCCGGCCGCGTTACTTTAATGTTGTCCGCCCGGCCGGCGATCAGCAGCGGATGGTAACCGCAATGCTCCAGCGCCGAGGCTTCGTCGGTGACGTTTGCGCCTTCATCCAGCGCGCGCTGCAGGCACTGCTTGAGCAACGGCAGCGGAAACAGCTGCGGCGTCAGCGCGTGCCACAGATCCTGCCGATCGACGGTATGGGCGATGGTTTCGCGGCCGGGCTCGGCGCGTTTCATGGTGTCGCGCACCGGCGCGGCGAGAATGCCGCCGACCTTACTGTGTGCGGTAATCGCCAGCAGGCGCTCGAGATCGTCGGCGTGCAGGCAGGGGCGCGCGGCGTCGTGCACCAACACCCAGTCCGCATCGCCCGCCAGATTCAGCCCGGCCATCACCGAATCCGCGCGCTGCTTACCGCCCTCGGTGACGATCACCCGCGGATCCTGGGCGATCGGCAACTGTTCGAACTGGCGATCTTCGGGGCCGATCGCCACGATCACCCGCTCGATACGCGGGTGGCGCAACAGGGCATGGATGGCGTGTTCGACGATACTATGCCGGCCGATAGTTAAATATTGCTTCGGGCATTCCGCCTGCATGCGGCTGCCGATACCGGCAGCGGGCAGGACGGCAATCACCGAGGGAAAGGTGCCTGCGGAGTGATTCATGCGTTATTTTTGTGCGTTGTTTTGCGAGGAAGACGCCGCGTTGCGTCTGGATTGGTCAGGAACCAGACGATAGAAAGTCTCACCGGGCTTGATCATGCCCAGCTCATTACGCGCACGCTCTTCGATCGCTTCCTGTCCGCCGTTCAAATCGTCGATTTCGGCAAACAGCTGATCGTTACGCGCTTTCAACTTGGCGTTGTTGCCCTGCTGGACCGCAACGTCTTCATTGACCCGCACGTAATCGTGAATACCATTTTTGCCCAGCCACAGTGAATACTGTAACCAACCGAGCAATGCCAGCAATAGCAGCGTAAGTTTTCCCATCTCCGCCCCCTGAAAAACCGACCAATCATCCCACAACTTCTCGTTGGACTCCACACTGAGAGCGGCATTTCAACGCCAAATTCAGAATACGGATGAAGGGTTCCCGAGTTTATAACCCAAATCCGCGGCGAAAGCGGCAAAAAAAGCCCCTTTTGCCCGGCACGCGTGGCGCATTTTCCGATGAGGCACACACTGCCCTTCCTCCATTATGCAGCAAGAATCACTGCACCGCCGCTTACCGGCCCATCGCTTACGCCACAGCAATGCAAAAAATGAATATTTACCACCATAGAAAGAATAATCCTCATGCAGCGGTTGCACTTTCATTCATTGAATCTTATTTTTATGCACTACTAGTGCATAAATAATTCCAATGTATAACCTTTCATTATCGGGGATCGCGATGTTAAAACGTTTAGTTCTGATCGGCGCCTGCCTGGCCGCCACCTTCTCCACCGCCGCGTTGGCGGCTGAACCTACCTACGTCGTCGGCTCCGGCGGCACCTATCGACCGTTCGAATTTGAAAACAGCCAAAAACAGCTGGAAGGGTTCGACATCGACATCATCGAAGCGGTGGCCAAGGCCGAAGGCTTCCAAATCAAACTGATCAATACGCCGTGGGAAGGGATCTTCGCCACGCTGAATTCCGGCGATCGCGACATCATCATTTCCGGCATCACCATCACCGACAAGCGCAAACAAATGGTTGATTTCTCTGCGCCTTATTTCCCGGCCGAACAGGCCATCGTCGTGCCGCAAGACTCGACGGTCGATTCCATCGCCGCGCTGAAAGCGCTGAAGGTCGGCGTGGTGAACTCCAGCACCGGCGACATCGTGGTGTCCGATGTGCTGGGCAAAAACAGCACCGCCATCAAGCGCTTCGACAATACGCCGCTGATGCTGCAAGAGCTGTATGAAGACGGCATCGGCGCGGCGGTCGGCGACGTCGGCGTGGCCAAGTTCTATATCAAAACCCACCCTGAGAAAGCCTTCAAGCTGGTGCCCGACGCCAAGTTCGAGCGCCAGTATTTCGGCATCGCCGTCGCCAAAGGCAACGACGAACTGCGTAACAAGATTAACGCCGGCCTGAAGAAGATCGTCGCCGACGGCACCTACGCCAAGATCTACCAAACCTGGTTCGACAGCAACGTACCGACGCTGCCGGCGGAATAATCAACTGGCGCGCCTCAGCGCAGTCGGCCAGTAAATAAACAGGCGTAGCGAGCTAAGTCATATTGGGTGCGGCCAGCGCACAGCCACCGGAGTGGACACGCAGTCCATGAGGATGGCGAGCACTGCCCAATCCCAAGATGACAACGCGCAGTAGCCTTAACACGCTTAAATAAGGATCTGATCTTGAACTTCCGCTGGGAGATTATCCAGGAATACGCGCCGCTGTTTATGGAAGGCGCCTGGATGACCATCAAATGCACCATTATCTGCGTGCTGCTGGGCACCACCTGGGGATTGATCCTCGGGCTGGGTCGTTTGGCGCAGGCGCCGCACGGCATCTGGAAACCCATACTGCATTACGGCGTTCAGTGGCCTGTGCGCATCTACATCAGCGCCTTTCGCGGCACGCCGCTGTTCGTACAAATCATGGTCGTGCACTTCGCGCTGGTGCCGCTGTTCATCAACCCGCGCGACGGCCTGCTGGTCACCAGCGGCCTGATGAGCGTCGATTTCGCCCGCGCGCTGCGCGCCGACTACGGCGCCTTTCTCTCCTGCGTGGTGGCGATCACGCTCAACGCCGGCGCCTATGTGTCGGAAATCTTCCGCGCCGGGATCCAGTCTATCGACCGCGGCCAAATGGAAGCTTCGCGTTCGCTGGGCATGAGCTACGGCAAGACCATGCGCCAGGTGATCCTGCCGCAGGCCTTCCGCCGCATGCTGCCGCCGCTGGGCAACAACGCCATCGCCATCGTCAAGGATTCGTCGCTGGCCTCCGCCATCGGCCTGGCGGATCTGGCCTATGCCGCCCGCACCGTCTCCGGCGCCTACGCCACCTACTGGGAGCCCTACCTGACCATTTCGCTGGTCTATTGGGTCATCACCTTCCTGCTCTCGCTGCTGGTGCAACACATGGAAAAGAGGTTCGGTAAAAGTGATTCGCGTACATAACCTGCAAAAACAGTTCGGCGAGAGCCACGTGCTGCGCGGCATTTCCTGCCGGATCGCCGCCAACGAAGTGGTGTGCGTCATCGGCCCTTCCGGCTCCGGGAAGAGCACCTTCCTGCGCTGCATCAACGCGCTGGAAACGCTCTCCGGCGGCGAGATCGAGGTCAACGGCTTCGCCGTCCACGATCAGAAAACCGACCTGAACAAGATGCGTGAAAGCGTGGGCATGGTGTTCCAGCGCTTCAACCTGTTCCCGCACATGACGGTGTTGGAAAACATCATCATGGCGCCGGTGAGCGTGAAGAAACGGCCGCGCGCCGAAGCCATCGCACAAGCCGAACAGCTGCTGCGCAAGGTCGGGCTGCTCGACAAGATCGACGCCTACCCCAACAGCCTGTCCGGCGGCCAGCAGCAGCGGGTGGCCATCGCCCGCGCGCTGGCGATGGAACCGAAGATCATGCTGTTCGACGAACCCACCTCCGCGCTCGATCCGGAGCTGGTGGGCGAAGTGTTGGCGGTGATGAAATCGCTGGCCCACGAGGGCATGACCATGGTGGTGGTCACGCATGAGATGGGCTTTGCCCGCGAGGTGGCCGATCGGGTGCTGTTTATCGATCAGGGGATCATTCAGGAGGAAGGTGCGCCGCAGCAGATCTTCAGCCATCCGGCCAATCCGCGCACACAGGCGTTTCTGAGCAAAGTTTTGTAACCTTCGGCACCGCTTTGCAATCCTTCGGGCGCCGGCAGCGGCGCCCGCTCTCTCACCACCCGGTCAAGAAGCTGAACACCAGCCAGAACAGGCACAGCACGATGGCGCCGGTCAGCAGCAGCGTCAGGATCAGACGACCGCGCAACAGCATGCTGAGGGTGATGCCGATCAGCACCGACAGCGGCATCAGCGCCAGGAAGAACGGCCAGGTATAGAGCAGGAAAAACAGCGTGTTGGAACCGTAAACCAGGAACGGCAACGCAAACGCCAGCCAGTAGAAAACAAAGCCGCTGACGCCGCCCAGGAAAGAATAAGAAGGCTCCTCTCTCTCCTGTTTTGACTGCTTGGAGTCGATCAAGATAGGCGTGACATTTTGCATAGTGATCCCTGGTTATTCGGCTCGCTCTGCGGCGGCTTAGAGTAAAAAGCGCATGGCGAAAAACGCCACACGCTTTTTTTGAATTCAGGGTTTGATAATAGCCTGACCACGCAACACGTCTAACAATTGCGCAATCAAATTTGTTACCAATTGTTGGCCATCGAGGTGGATTTCCGGCTGCTGCGGCGCCTCGTAAACCGCGTCGATGCCGGTGAAATTGCGCAGCTCGCCGGCGCGCGCTTTTTTATACAATCCCTTCGGATCGCGCGCCTCGCAGATCGCCAACGGCGTGTCGACGAACACTTCGATAAAGCGATCGTCGCCGAGCATTTCGCGCACCATCTGCCGCTCGGCGCGGTGCGGCGAAATGAACGCGGTCAGCACCACCAGCCCGGCATCCACCATCAGTTTGGCCACTTCCCCCACCCGGCGGATGTTCTCGCGCCGATCTTCGTCCGAGAAGCCGAGATCGCGGCACAGGCCGTGGCGCACGTTATCGCCGTCCAGCAGATAGGTGCTGACGCCGAGCCCGTGCAGCGCCTGCTCCAGCGCGCCGGCGACGGTGGATTTGCCCGAGCCGGACAGCCCGGTAAACCACAGCACCGCGCCGCGGTGGCCGTTGCGCGCTTCGCGATCCGCGCGCGTCACCGCGTGCGGATGCCAAACCACGTTCTCATCGTCCGGCCCGGTCGCCCTCAGTTCAGCGGCCACCTTATCGGCCACCGAGCAGATCGCGCGCGCCCCAGTGCGGGAAGTGCTTGCGCACCAGCGCATTCAACTCCAGCTCGAAAGCGCTGAACTCGCCGTGCGCCGCCGGGGTGGCCTGCAGCGTTTCACGCACCAGACCGGCACCCACCGTGACGTTGCTCATGCGATCGATAAAGATCAGCCCGCCGGTGTCGTGATTGCTCTGATAGCTGTCCAGCACCAGCGGCTCGTCGAAGGTCAGCTCCACCAGGCCGATGCCGTTAAGCGGCAACGTGTCTGCCGGGTGCTGCGCCAGCGTATTGATCTCCACCTGATGGCGGATACTCTCCACGCGGGCGCGGGTCTTTTTACCGGCGATCTTGATGTCGTAGCTCTGGCCCGGCACCAGCGGCTGCTCGGCCATCCATACCACGTCCACCAGCGCGCTCTGCGCCGCCTGCAGGCTTTCGCCGGCGTCGACCAGCAGATCGCCGCGGCTGATGTCCACCTCATCCTTCAGCACCAGCGTAATCGCCTCGCCCGGCACCGCCTCTTGCAGATCGCCGTCGAAGGTCACGATGCGCGCCACGCTGGACTCCACGCCGGAAGGCAGCACCTTGACCCGTTGCCCCACCCGCACCACGCCGGCGGACAGCGTGCCGGCATAGCCGCGAAAATCGAGGTTCGGGCGGTTGACGTACTGCACCGGGAAGCGCAGCGGCTGGTTTTCTCGCTCGCTGACCACGTCCACGCTCTCCAGCACTTCCAGCAGCGTCGGGCCGCTGTACCACGGCATATGGGCGCTTTCGCTCGCCACGTTGTCGCCGTCCAGCGCCGACAGCGGCACGAATTTGATGTCCAGATCGCCTGGCAGCTGCTGGGCGAAGGTCAGGTAATCCTGTTTGAACTGCTCAAACACCGCTTCCTGGTAGTCCACCAGATCCATCTTGTTCACCGCCACCACCAGATGGCGAATGCCCAGCAGGGTCGCGATAAAGCTGTGGCGGCGAGTCTGGTCCAATACCCCTTTGCGCGCGTCGATCAACAGGATCGCCAGATCGCAGGTGGAGGCACCGGTGGCCATGTTGCGGGTGTACTGCTCATGCCCCGGGGTATCAGCGATGATAAATTTGCGTTTTTCGGTCGAGAAATAGCGATAGGCCACGTCGATGGTGATGCCCTGCTCGCGCTCGGCCTGCAGGCCGTCCACCAGCAGCGCCAGATCGAGCTTCTCGCCCTGGGTGCCGATGCGTTTGCTGTCGCTGTGCAGCGTCGACAGCTGATCCTCGTAGATCTGGCGGGTATCGTGCAGCAGGCGGCCAATCAGGGTGCTTTTGCCGTCATCGACGCTGCCGCAGGTCAGAAAGCGCAGCAGGCTCTTGTGCTGCTGCGCGTGCAGATAGGATTCGACGCCGCCCTGCTCGGCGATTTGTTGTGCGATTGCGTTGTTCATCCGGCGGCTCCTTAGAAATACCCTTGACGCTTTTTCAGCTCCATCGAGCCGGACTGATCGCGATCGATCATCCGCCCCTGGCGTTCACTGGTGGTGGAGACCAGCATCTCTTCGATGATCTCCGGCAGGGTTTGCGCCTGCGAGTCCACCGCGCCGGTCAGCGGCCAGCACCCCAGGGTGCGGAAACGCACCATGCGCTGGCTGATCACTTCACCCGGCTGCAGATCGATGCGATCGTCGTCCACCATCATCAGCATGCCGTCGCGCTCCACCACCGGGCGAGGTTTCGCCAGGTACAGCGGCACGATGTCGATCTTTTCCAGGAAGATGTACTGCCAGATATCCAGCTCGGTCCAGTTCGACAGCGGGAAGACGCGGATGCTCTCCCCTTTGTTGATCTGGCCGTTGTAGTTGTGCCACAGCTCCGGCCGCTGGTTTTTCGGATCCCAGCGGTGGAAGCGATCGCGGAACGAATAGATGCGTTCTTTAGCGCGCGATTTCTCCTCGTCGCGCCGCGCACCGCCGAAGGCGGCGTCGAAACCATACTTGTTCAACGCCTGCTTCAGGCCCTCGGTCTTCATGATGTCGGTATGCTTGGCGCTGCCGTGCACGAACGGGTTGATGCCCATCGCCACCCCTTCCGGGTTTTTATGCACCAGCAGCTCGAAGCCGTACTCCTTCGCGGTGCGATCGCGGAATTCGTACATTTCGCGGAACTTCCAGCCGGTATCGACGTGCAGCAGCGGGAACGGCAACGTGCCGGGGAAGAACGCCTTGCGCGCCAGATGCAGCATCACGGAAGAGTCTTTACCGATGGAATACAGCATCACCGGATTGGCGAATTCAGCGGCGACTTCACGGATGATATGGATACTCTCCGCCTCCAATTGCCGCAAATGAGTGAGTCGTTTTTCGTCCATAACAGATCCTTAAAAGCCTTGCCTATGCCAAATTCACGACGGCCGGGCGCGCGGCCCCTTCCGTCTGCGATTGATGCCCGAACCAGGCGATTTGATGGTGCAGTTCCACCACTTCGCCAATCACCAGCAGCGCCGGCAGCGGCGCCCGTTGGGCCAGATGTTCCAGTTGATCCAGCGTGCCGATCTGCACCTGCTGATCGGCGCGCGTGCCGCGGCTGATCACCGCCACCGGCGTATCGGCAGCGCGGCCGTGGGCGATCAGGCGTTGGCTGATGTCCGCCGCCTTCATGGTGCCCATGTAGATAGCCAGCGTCTGCCGCGCCCGGGCCAGATCGGCCCAGTCCAGACCATCGCCGTCGGGGCGGCAGTGGCCGGTGATAAAGGTCACGCTCTGCGCGTGGTCGCGGTGCGTCAGCGGAATGCCGGCGTAGGCGGTCGCCCCCGCGGCGGCCGTGACACCCGGCACCACCTGAAACGGAATGCCGGCGGCGGCGGCCACCTGCAGCTCTTCGCCGCCGCGGCCAAAGATGAACGGATCCCCGCCCTTGAGACGCACCACGCGTTTGCCCTGCTGCGCCAGCTCCACCAGCAGCCGGTTGGTCTCTTCCTGGATCACCGAGTGCGCGCCGGCGCGCTTGCCCACGCAGATGCGTTCGGCGTCGCGGCGCACCAGATCGAGGATCTCGCCGCTGACCAGGTGGTCATACAGCACCACGTCCGCCTGCTGCATCACCTGCAGCCCGCGCAGGGTCAACAGCCCCACGTCGCCCGGCCCGGCGCCCACCAGGGCTATCTCGCCCTGCGCGCCTTCATCGCCTGCGGCGAAGCTTTGCAAATCCTGCTCCAGCTGCCGCTCCGCCTGCGCCGTCTGGCCGTTGGCCACCAGCGTGGCGAAACGGCCGCCGAAGGCTTTCTCCCAGAAACGACGACGTTCGCCGATCGAGGCCAGCCGCTGTTTGGCCTGGCCGCGCCAGCGGCCCGCCACCTGCGCCATCTGCCCCAAACTGGCGGGCAGCAACGCCTCCAGCTTTTCGCGCAGCAACCGCGCCAGCACCGGAGCCTGGCCGCTGGACGACACCGCCACCACCAGCGGCGAGCGATCGATGATCGACGGGAAGATGAACGAACAGCGCGGCTGATCGTCCACCACGTTGGCCAACACCCGGCGTTTATCCGCCTCGGCGAACACCGCGGCATTCAGCGCGTTGTCGTCCGTGGCGGCGATCGCCAGAAACACGTCGTCCAGCTGTTGCGGGTCAAAGGTTTTCCCCAGCCAGAGCAGTTGCCCTTGCTGACGTTGTTGTTCCAGTTCCGGTGAGAGCGACTGCGCAACTATCCGTATTTCAGCCCCGGCGCGCTGAAGCAGATCGACTTTGCGCGCAGCCACGTCACCGCCGCCAACGACCAGCACCGGACGTTGTTTCAGGTCGGCAAATATTGGTAGATAGTCCACAACAGCCTTTTCATATAACAGAAAGATAGTGTGACTATACGGGCTGAGATTTAGCCTCTGAAATGACGAAAAGGAATGATTAGTTCCTTTATGGAATATAGGCCGCAACGCCAGAGGCAAACGGTGATAACTGCGGCGACGGTTTGCGCATTCGCGCGAAAATTAAGAGACGGGGAAATTGTGTAATGCCGCCCGGCGTCTCATACTGGGTGCCGAAGAAAAATGATCGGCAGCGCCGATAGCAAAGAAGGATTTTTCGGTATGTTTTCCCGTTTTTACCTGAAGACCAGCCTGCTGGCCCTCGCACTCGGCGGCGTCTTCAGCGTTTGTGCCGCACAGCCCGCAAAAGACGCGCCAATGGGCCGTTTCGCCGCCGAACAGACCCGCCACATCGCCACTTACTTCCCCGGCCGCATGGCGGGCAGCCCGGCCGAATTGCTCACCGCCGACTACCTGAAGCAGCAGTTCAGCAAGATGGGTTATCAAAGCGATATTCGCAGCGTCAACACGCGCTATCTCTACACCAGCAAAGACGGCAAGAAGAATTGGAACAACGTCACCGCCAGCTCGGTGATCGCCGCCCGCAACGGCGACAGCCCGAAACAAATAGTGATTGTCGCCCACTTCGACACCTACACGCCGCAGAGCGACGAAGACCTGGATAACAACCTCGGCGGCCTGACGCTGCAGGGCGTCGACGACAACGCCTCCGGCATCGGCGTGATGCTGGAACTGGCGGAGCGCCTGAAAAGCATCCCCACCGCCTACGGCCTGCGCTTCGTCGCCACCAGTGCCGAAGAGATCGGCTCGCTGGGCGCACAAAACTACCTGCAACGCATGAGCGCGGAAGAGAAAAGCAACACCGTGCTGGTGATCAACCTCGACAGCCTGATCACCGGCGATCGTCTGTACTTCAACGCCGGGCGCAACACGCCGCCGCAAATGGCGAAACGCTCCCGCGATCGCGCGCTGGATATCGCCCACCGCTACGGCATCGCCGCCGCCAGCAATCCGGGTAGCGCCCAGCATCCGAAGGGCACCGGCTGCTGCTCCGATCAAGAGGTGTTCGACGCCGCAGGCATCCCGGTGCTGTCAGTGGAGGCCACCAACTGGTCGCTGGGCGACAAGGACGGCTACCAGCAGCGCGCCGTCAGCCCGCACTTCCCGCAGGGCATCACCTGGCACCGCCCGCAGTATGACAACCTGCAGTATCTGGATCGCTATCTGCCGGGGCGGATCGACAAACGCAGCCGCGAAAGCGTGCAGATCCTGCTGCCGCTGATCAAAGAGCTGGCGCAGGCGCACCCGCCGAAAGCACAGAAGAAAAAGTAGTCCGCAAAAAAACAGGGCTCAGCACTGCTGAGCCCCGTCATGTTGATCGCGCCGTTTAGCCTTCGTGCAGGCCGCACTCGCGCTTCAGGCCGAAGAAACGCGTCTCTTCCTCGCTCATGCCCGGCTCCCACTTCTGGGTGGTGTGGGTATCGCCTACCGACAGGTAGCCCTGCTCCCACAGCGGGTGATAGCTCAGCCCATGTTCGGTCAGGTACTGGTAAATCTTGCGGTTGTCCCAGTCGATGATCGGCAGGATCTTGAACACCCCGCGCTGCACCGCCAGCACCGGCAGATTGGCGCGGCTGCCGGACTGCTCGCGCCGCAGGCCGGCGAACCAGCTCTGCGCCCCCAGCGTCTCCAGCGCGCGGTTCATCGGCTCGACCTTGTTGATCTGGTTGTACTTCTCAATCCCTTCCACGCCCTGCTCCCACAGTTTGCCGTAGCGCGCCTCTTGCCAGGCGGGAGACTGTTCGGCGCGGAACACCTGCAGATTCAGCTTCAGCTGGTCGGTCAGTTGATCGATAAAGCGGTAGGTTTCCGGGAACAGGTAACCGGTGTCGGTCAGGATCACCGGGATATCCGGCCGGATGCGCGTTACCAGGTGCAGGCATACCGCCGCCTGAATGCCGAAACTGGACGAGAGTACGAACTCGCCGGGCAGATGCTCCAGCGCCCATGCAACGCGCTGTTCGGCGCTGAGGGTCTCCAGTTGGCCGTTGACCACCGCCAATGCCAGCGCCTGCCCGGATTTGGGCAACGCGTTCAGCGCCGCCAGATCGAATTCAGCCATGTTGTCTCTCCTGCTACTTGAAATTACCTGTGCGGCCCCTCTGCCCCAGGGGCCGCCCGGCCTCACTCCCAGAAATCTCGCGCCGGATCCAGCACCGGTTTGACGATGCCCGCGCGAACGGTGAAGTCGCCGAAGCCTTCGCCGGCGTTGCGCTCCTTCGCCCAGCGCCCCACCAGCAGGTCGATCTCGTTCAGGATCTCGTCTTCGCTGATGTTCTCGCGGTACATGCGCGGAATGCGCGTGCCTTCGCGGTTGCCGCCCAAATGCAGGTTATAGCGGCCGACCGCCTTGCCCACCAGCCCCAGCTCCGCCAGCAGCGCGCGGCCGCAGCCGTTCGGGCAGCCGGTGATGCGCAGCACGATATGCTCGTCGCCCACCCCGTGCCGATGCATGATCCCTTCCACCTTGGTGACGAACTGCGGCAGGAAGCGCTCGGCCTCCGCCATCGCCAACGGGCAGGTCGGGAACGATACGCAGGCCATCGAGTTCTTGCGTTGCTCGCTGATCTCGTCGTCGATCAGGCCATGATCGCGCGCCAGGGCTTCGATCTTCGCCTTCTCGCTTGCCGGCACGCCGGCGATGATCACGTTTTGGTTCGCCGTCAGACGGAAGTCGCCTTTATGGATCTTGGCGATCTCCGCCATGCCGGTCTTCAGCGGACGCCCCGGATAGTCCAGTAGGCGGCCGTTCTCGATAAACAGCGTCAGGTGCCATTGATCGTCGATGCCCTTCACCCAACCGATGCGATCGCCGCGGCCGGTGAATTCATACGGCCGGACCGGCGCGAAGGTGATACCGGCGCGCTTTTCCACTTCGGCGCGGAAAACGTCCACCCCGACGCGCTCCAGCGTGTATTTGGTTTTGGCGTTCTTGCGATCGGTGCGGTTGCCCCAGTCGCGCTGCGTGGTCACCACCGCTTCCGCCACCGCCAGCGTATGCTCGAGCGGAATGTAGCCGAATTCGCTGGCCTGCCGCGCGTAGGTCTTCTTGTTGCCGTGTTCGATGGACAGCCCGCCGCCCACCAGCAGGTTGAAGCCTACCAGCTTGCCGTTTTCGGCGATCGCCACGAAGTTCATGTCGTTGGCGTGCAGATCGACGTCGTTCTGCGGCGGGATCACCACCGTGGTTTTGAATTTGCGCGGCAGGTAGGTCGGCCCCAGAATCGGCTCTTCGTCGGTGGTGGCCACCTTCTCCTGATCCAGCCACACCTCAGCGTAGGCACGGGTGCGCGGCAGCAGGTGTTCGGAGATCTTCTTCGCCCACTCGTAGGCTTCCTGATGCAGCTCGGATTCCACCGGGTTGGAGGTGCACAGCACGTTGCGGTTAACGTCGTTGGCGGTCGCCAACGCGTCCAGCCCCAGGCGGTTCAGCAGCTGGTGCACCGGTTTGACGTTGCCTTTCAGAATGCCGTGAAACTGGAACGTCTGGCGGTTGGTGATGCGAATGCTGCCGTACAGCGTGCTCTCCTGCGCGAACTTGTCGATGCCCAGCCACTGCTGAGGGCTGATGATGCCGCCCGGCAGGCGGCAGCGCAGCATCATGGCGTGGCGCGGCTCCAGCTTCTGCTCGGCGCGTTCGGCGCGAATGTCGCGGTCATCCTGCTGATACATGCCGTGAAAACGGATCAGCAGGAAGTTGTCGCCGTTGAAGCCGCCGGTCAGGCCGTCGTTCAAATCTTCGGCGATGGTGCCGCGCAGGAAGTGGCTCTCCTTCTTCATGCGCTCCGCATCGGCCAGTTTGCCTTCGACTACCAAAGGCCCGGGGTGTTTATCACTCATCAGTAAACATCTCGCTGATAACGGCGCTCAAGGCGCAGCTCACTTAAAAATTCATCCGCCTGCTCGGTATCCATGCCACCGTGCTCGGCCACCAGTTCCAGTAATGTGTTTTCCACGTCTTTCGCCATGCGATTGGCATCGCCGCAGACGTAAATGTGCGCGCCTTCCTGAATCCAGCGCCACACTTCCGCGCCCTGTTCGCGCAGTTTGTCTTGTACGTATATTTTATGTTGCTGGTCGCGGGACCAGGCCAGATCGATGCGGGTCAGCAGGCCATCTTTCACGTAGCGCTGCCATTCGACCTGATACAGGAAATCTTCGGTGAAGTGCGGGTTGCCGAAGAACAGCCAGTTTTTGCCGCCGGCGCCGTCGGCGTCGCGCTGCTGCATAAAGGCGCGGAACGGCGCGATGCCGGTGCCCGGGCCAATCATGATCACCGGCGTTTCCGGGTTGGCCGGCAGGCGGAAGTTGTCGTTGTGTTCGATAAACACCCGCACGTCGCCGTCTTCCTCCAGGCGATCCGCCAGGAAGCCGGAGGCGCCGCCGCTGCGGGCGCGCCCGTCGATGTCGTAACGCACCACGCCCACGGTGATGTGGACTTCGCTTTCGTTCTCCGCCTGCGAAGAGGCGATGGAGTACAGACGCGGCGTCAGCGGGCGCAGCAGGCCGACCAGCTGTTCGGCGCTCAGATCCGCCGGCGCCTGACGCACCATGTCGACGATCGGCGTGTTGTGCGCGTACTGCTGCAGTGCGGCTTTATCCGCCAGCAGGCCGATCAGCGTTTCGTCGCGCGACAGCGCGGCGTATTTATCGACGATCGGCGTGGTGTTCTGCGTCAGTTCGAAATGGCTGCGCAGCGCCTGCGCCAGCGGCAGGGTTTGCCCTTCCACCTCGACCGGCTCGTCGCCTTTCAGCCACAACAGCTGCACCAGTTCGTCCACCAGCGCCGGATCGTTGTCGAACCATACGCCGAGCGCATCGCCCGGCTGATAGCGCAAACCGGAGTCGCCCAGATCGATTTCAATATGGCGCACGTCTTTATCCGACGCGCGGCCGGTAATTTTCTGATTGACCGCAAGCTGGGCGGTAAGCGGTTGTTCCTTGCTGTACGGGCTGCTGTCGATCAGATCGACCGCGCCGCTGGCCAACACGCCCGGTGCGGCGCTTTCCGCCGGCGCGCGCGCCTTCAGCACCGACACCACCTGTTTGCGCCAGGCGGCGGCCAGTTCCTGGTACTCCACGTCGGCGTCCACGCGCTCCACCAGGCGCTCGGCGCCCAGCTCGGCCAGCTTGCCGTCGAAATCCTTACCAGACTGGCAGAAATTCTCATAAGAGGTGTCGCCCAGCCCGAACACCGCAAAAGCGGTGTCATTCAGCTTCGGCGCCTTCTTCGAGAACAGGAATTTATGCAGCGCCACCGCTTCTTCCGCCGGCTCGCCTTCCCCCTGCGTAGAGGCGACGATCACCAGCAGGCGCTCTTGAGCTATCTGCTTGAACTTGTAGTCGCCGGCGCTGATCAGCGTGGCGCTCAGATTGGCGGCCAGCAGATCGTCGCGCAGCTGCTCCGCCAGGCGGCGCGCATTGCCGGTCTGCGAAGCGGAAATGATGGTGATGCCGGCGGCAGCCGCAGGGGCGACAGGCGCAATGGCCACGGCTCCGGGCTGTTGATTGACCATGCCCCAAAAATAGCCGGACAGCCACGCCAGCTGCGTCGGCGAATAGTCGCCGATCGTCGCCTGCAAGCGCGCCAGCTGTTCGGGCGTCAGCGGGAGCAAAGATGTTGGAGGAGCCTGAGTCGTCATTGCTGTACTTATTTCCTATACTTAGCGCCTTTCCTGCCAGGCGCGCGCCAGTGTCAGTCGCTGTCTCTTCGCTGCGTCGGGTGTGCGGAAAAGATCAGGAGAGTTTGTAAGGTTACCGAGCAGAATAGCAACGATTAAATAAGGGATAGCAATAAATCATAACCAAAATGACTAAGCTGTTTTTCCGGTAAGGGATAACGCTTAAACCGTTAAACAAAGTTTTTTATCCAGATGAAATTAAAGCGCTTTTTTTCATCGTTTTTTCACCGTTCAACATTTCGGCTCATTACCCCAGCCGATAGGTGCCGCAAACACCAAACAAAAAAAGTGTTAACCGGATGCGTTTGCCGTGGCGGTAGACCATAACGGTATAAATGGCAAGCAGACGCGCTTTCCGGTACTATGCGGCGGTTTTTGAGTCAATGAGGCCGTAATAATGGCAACCACGCTGTTTAAAGATTTTCAGTTTGAAGCCGCACACCGTTTGCCCCACGTGCCGGAGGGCCATAAGTGCGGCCGTCTGCATGGGCATTCGTTTATGGTGCGTCTGGAAGTGACCGGTGAAGTGGATCCCCACACCGGTTGGGTGATGGATTTCGCCGAGCTCAAGGCTGTGTTTTCCCCGATCTGGGAGCGGCTGGATCACCATTATCTGAACGATATTCCAGGATTGGAAAATCCCACCAGCGAAGTGCTCGCCGCCTGGATTTGGCAGCAGCTCAAGCCCCAGTTGCCGGAACTGACTGCGGTGATGGTGAAAGAGACCTGTACTGCGGGATGCGTATATAAAGGTTAAAAGAAAGGGCGCCCAAGGGCGCCCTGATTTTAGGCGATGTTCAGATACTTGTGGGTCTGCATCGACAGCCGCCAGTTGCGCGCGATACAGGTTTCGATGCACAGGCGGGTCGCCTCTTCTTTCTGGCTGATCGGCTGCAGCGCGATAATGCGCGCCTTGTCGTCCTGCAGCGTCGCCAGCAGCGCGTCCAGCGCCTCGATGTCGCGCTCGCGCGCCACCGGATGCTTCACCTCGTCGGCGCGCCGCAGCGCCTGATCCAGCACCTTCATGCCGCCGCGCATATTCACCTTCGGCGAAACCGTCACCCAGGTGTTGGCGGAACAGCGAATGTCGTGGGTGCCGCTAGTCTCAATCTGGCAGCCGTAGCCATGCTGTTCGAACAGCTCGGTCAGCGGCGCCAGATCGTAGATGCAGGGTTCGCCGCCGGTGATCACCACATGGCGCGCGGTGTAACCTTGTTGGCGCATCACTGCCAGCAGCTGCTCGGCGCTGGCGTTGCCCCAGGCGTCGCTCTCTTCTGTTTTGACCAGGATCCGTTGCAGGTCGACTTCCCGATTGGCTTCCTTTTCCCAGGTATGTTTGGTGTCGCACCAACTGCACCCTACCGGGCAGCCCTGCAAGCGGATAAAAATGGCCGGCACGCCGGTGAAAAAGCCTTCGCCCTGCAAGGTTTGGAACATCTCATTGATCGGGTACTGCATCGGTTTCTCAATTTGGAAAAGTAAAAAGCGATTATCGCAGATTCCGGCCCGGCGACCAAACGGCCAACATTGTATTAAATTTTATTCTCCGCGCCGCCGCCAGCATATCTCACCACCCATGGCGTTCATTTAATTTGTGAGTCGGGCTTTGGCCTTTCATTCACGGTGTAACCTGCTTCGCAAAAACAACATTTATTTAACGCATAAGATAAATATATTTGACATAAAGCGCCGACGCGCAGATGTATATACAAGCAAACACAAGCCGAGCGCCAGTTTCGGCCACGTTCCATCCATCACGACTACATCTGCGTTTAGAGGGTGCCATGACTCATTCCACCAGCGAGTTGAACATTCAGCAGGCCATCGACGACAGCAAGTTTTCGCTGTTTCACTGGACCCTGATCATTCTCGGATTCCTGATCCTCGCCATCGACGGTTTCGATACCGCCGCCATGGGCTATATCGCCCCCTCGGTCGCCAAAGACTGGGGCATCGTCAAACAGGATCTGGGGCCGGTGCTGAGCGCCGCGCTGCTGGGGCTGTCGCTCGGCGCGCTGATCGCCGGACCAATCTCCGACCGCATCGGCCGCAAACGCGTGCTGGTGTTTTCCTGCCTGTTCTTCGGCCTGTCGAGCCTGGCCACCGCCTACGCCGGCTCGCTCAACAGCCTGACGCTGTGGCGCTTTCTCACCGGCCTCGGGCTGGGAGCGGCGATGCCCAACGCCATCACGCTGATCTCCGAATACGCGCCGCAGCGCTGCCGTTCGCTGGCGATCAACACCATGTACTGCGGTTTCCCGCTGGGCGCGGCCGGCGGCGGCGCCATTTCATCGTGGCTGATCCCGAGCTACGGCTGGCACAGCGTGCTGCTGCTCGGCGCCATTGCGCCGCTGGCGTTGACGGTTTTGCTGATCCTGCTGCTGCCGGAATCGGTCAAATACATGGTCAACCGCGGGCAGGATGCGGCGAAGATCAAGCGCATCGCACAGCGCTTCGTCAACCAGAGCCTGGACGGCGTGACGCGTTTTTACCTGTACGAAGAGAAGCTGACGCACACCAAGACCAGCGTCGGCCTGCTGTTCAGCCGCCCTTACCTGCTCGGCACGCTGATGCTGTGGCTGACCTACTTTATGGGGCTGGTAATCTACTACGTGTTGCTGAGCTGGATGCCGATCCTGATGCAGGGGCTGGGTTACCAGCTGGAGCAATCGGCGATGCTCACCTCGCTGTTCACCTTCGGCGGCACGCTTGGCATCCTGGTGGCCGGCTGGCTGATGGATCGCTGGAACGCGCATAAGGTGGTCTCGAGCGGCTTTGTCGCCACTGCCCTGCTGATCGTGGCGATGGCGACCGAGGACAAACACATCGTGCTGCTGGGCGCCTTCATCTTCCTGATGGGCGTCACCATGAACGGCGCGCAGTCCGGGCTGCAAACGCTGGCGGCCACCTTCTACCCCACCCACAGCCGCGCCACCGGCATCGCCTGGATGCAGGGCATCGGCCGCTTCGGCGGCGTCGCCGGCACCATGATGGGCGCCCAACTGCTGGCGATGCAGTGGGAGGTGCAGAGCATCCTGATGTTCCTGTGCGTGCCGGCGCTGATCGCCGCCATCGCCACGGTATGCAAAATGAGCCGCAAACCGACGCTGCAACCGGCGGCCTGACCCTGATAAGCCCGCCACCGACGGCGGGCTTTTTCCCTGCGGCGATAGGGTTTGTTTATCCCCTGGCCGCAACTGTAATCAGTCTGTAAAAATATTGTGACTAGCCGCCCAAAAATGAGTCATTTTTAATTCATTTTTGCCGAACAGCTCACTTTTCTCCGGCTTTCCATACATGAAGCCGGAGATAAAAAATCGCATATCAAACTGATATAAAAAGAAAATAACTTTTTCTTATGCCACTTTTAAGCGGCAACTGGTCAGTGTTGCATATGCTTGTACATACAAGTATATGTTAATAAACCCTACGCATTGTTATGCCGTGGTACTCATCCCCCACCGCGGCATGGAATCTGCACCGATACTGTTTGAGGAAACTGCTGTGACTACAAATAACAAAGTTCGCAATGTCGATGTACGCGCGCCACGCGGCACACAATTAAACGCAAAAAGCTGGCTGACCGAAGCGCCGTTACGCATGCTGATGAACAACCTCGATCCTGAAGTTGCGGAGAACCCACACGAGCTGGTGGTGTACGGCGGCATCGGCCGCGCCGCGCGCGACTGGGATTGCTACGACAAGATCGTCGAAACGCTGAAAACGCTGGAAGAAGACGAAACCCTGCTGGTGCAGTCCGGCAAGCCGGTCGGCGTCTTCAAAACCCACAGCAACGCGCCGCGCGTGCTGATCGCCAACTCCAACCTGGTGCCGCACTGGGCGACCTGGGAACACTTCAACGAACTGGACGCCAAAGGCCTGGCCATGTACGGCCAGATGACCGCCGGCAGCTGGATCTACATCGGCAGCCAGGGCATCGTTCAGGGCACCTATGAGACCTTCGTCGAAGCGGGCCGCCAGCATTACGACGGCAGCCTGCAGGGCCGCTGGGTGCTGACCGCCGGCCTGGGCGGCATGGGTGGCGCGCAGCCGCTGGCCGCGACGCTGGCGGGCGCCTGCTCGCTGAACATCGAATGTCAGCAGAGCCGCATCGATTTCCGCCTGAAAACCCGCTACGTCGATGAGCAGGCTAAAGATTTGGACGACGCGCTGGCACGCATCAAAAAATACACCTCGGAGGGCAAAGCCATCTCCATCGCCCTGTGCGGCAACGCGGCGGAAATCCTGCCTGAGCTGGTTCGCCGCGGCGTGCGCCCGGACATGGTCACCGATCAGACCAGCGCCCACGATCCGCTGAACGGCTACCTGCCGAAAGGCTGGAGCTGGGAAGAATATCGCCAGCGCGCCCAGACCGAACCGGCCAAAGTGGTCGCCGCCGCCAAGCAGTCGATGGCCGATCACGTCAAAGCCATGCTGGCCTTCCAGCAGATGGGCGTGCCGACCTTCGACTACGGCAACAACATTCGCCAGATGGCGAAAGAAACCGGCGTCGACAACGCCTTCGACTTCCCGGGCTTCGTGCCGGCCTACATCCGTCCGCTGTTCTGCCGCGGCATCGGGCCATTCCGCTGGGCAGCGCTGTCCGGCGATCCGCAGGACATCTACAAAACCGATGCCATGGTGAAAGAGCTGATCCCGGATGACGAACACCTGCATCGCTGGCTGGACATGGCGCGCGAGCGCATCAGCTTCCAGGGCCTGCCGGCGCGCATCTGCTGGGTTGGCCTCGGCCAGCGCGCCAAGCTGGGCCTGGCGTTCAACGAGATGGTGCGCCGCGGCGAACTGTCCGCCCCGATCGTCATCGGCCGCGACCACCTGGATTCCGGCTCCGTTTCCAGCCCGAACCGTGAAACCGAAGCGATGAAAGACGGCTCCGATGCGGTTTCCGACTGGCCGTTGCTCAACGCCCTGCTGAACACCGCCAGCGGCGCCACCTGGGTTTCCCTGCACCACGGCGGCGGCGTCGGCATGGGCTTCTCCCAACACTCCGGCATGGTGATCGTCTGCGACGGCACCGACGAAGCCGCCGAGCGCATCGCTCGCGTCCTGCACAATGACCCGGCTACCGGGGTCATGCGTCACGCCGACGCCGGTTACGATATCGCTATCGACTGCGCCCGTGAGCAAGGCCTGAACCTGCCGATGGTTGCCGCGACCCAAGGAGAAAAAGCATGAAAGCGCTGACTATTCGCCCAGGCAAACTGACGCTGGCCCAGCTACGCGACGTCTATCAACACCCGGTGACGCTGACGCTGGACGACAACGCCTACGCGCCAATCCAGCAGAGCGTGGCCTGCGTGGAACGCATCGTTGAAGAAAACCGCACCACTTACGGCATCAATACCGGGTTTGGCCTGCTGGCTTCGACGCGCATCGCCCGCGACGATCTGGAAAACCTGCAGCGTTCGATCGTGCTGTCGCACGCCGCCGGCGTGGGCGAGCCGACCGACGACAACCTGGTGCGCCTGATCATGGTGCTGAAGATCAACAGCCTGTCGCGCGGCTTCTCCGGCATTCGTCTGGAAGTCATCCAGGCGCTGATCGCGCTGGTCAACGCCGAAGTTTATCCGCATATTCCGCTGAAGGGCTCGGTCGGCGCCTCCGGCGACCTGGCGCCGCTGGCGCACATGAGCCTGGTGCTGCTGGGCGAAGGCCAGGCGCGCCATCAGGGCCAATGGCTGCCGGCGACCGAAGCGCTGGCTAAGGCCGGCCTGAAACCGCTGACGCTGGCGGCGAAAGAGGGCCTGGCGCTGCTGAACGGCACCCAGGTCTCCGCCGCCTTCGCGCTGCGCGGCCTGTTCGATGCCGAAGACCTGTTCGCCGCCGCGACCGTGGCGGGCAGCCTGACGGTGGAAGCGGCGCTGGGCTCTCGCAGCCCGTTCGATGCGCGCATCCACGAGGTGCGCGGCCAGCGCGGCCAGATCGACGCCGCCCTCGCCTACCGCCACCTGCTCGGCGCGCGCAGCGAAGTCTCCGACTCGCATCGCAACTGCGAAAAAGTGCAGGATCCTTACTCCCTGCGCTGCCAGCCGCAGGTGATGGGCGCCTGCCTGACGCAGATCCGCCAGGCCGCCGAGGTGCTGGAAATTGAAGCCAACGCCGTCTCGGATAACCCGCTGGTGTTCGCCGAACAGGGCGACGTGCTGTCCGGCGGCAACTTCCACGCCGAGCCGGTGGCGATGGCCGCCGATAACCTGGCGCTGGCGTTCGCCGAAATCGGTTCGCTGTCCGAGCGCCGCATCTCGCTGATGATGGACAAACACATGTCGCAACTGCCACCGTTCCTGGTGGAAAACGGCGGCGTGAACTCCGGCTTCATGATCGCCCAGGTGACCGCCGCGGCGCTGGCCAGCGAAAACAAAGCGCTGGCGCACCCGTCGAGCGTCGACAGCATTCCGACCTCCGCCAACCAGGAAGACCACGTTTCCATGGCGCCGGCCGCCGGTCGCCGCCTGTGGATCATGGCGGACAACGTGCGCGGCATTCTGGCGGTCGAATGGCTGGCCGCCTGCCAGGGCCTGGATTTTCGCAACGGCCTGAAGACCTCGGAAGGTCTGGAGCAGGCGCGCCGTCTGCTGCGCGAGCATGTCAGTTTCTACGACAAGGATCGTTTCTTCGCCCCCGACATTGAAGCCGCCAGCCAACTCTTGGCGGCCGGTCACCTGACATCGCTGCTGCCTGCGGCGCTGCTGCCTAGCCAGGCATAATCATCACACACTGAATCACGCAGTTTGTTCTGCCCCGCCGGGTGCGTTCCACCCGGCGCGGGCAGCGCGTGCCTGTTCGGCAAACACTTAACGGGAAGCAACATGCGTAACGAAACAACACAACTCAGACGCGGACTAAACGCGCGGCACATCCGTTTCATGGCTCTCGGCTCGGCGATCGGTACCGGCCTGTTCTACGGCTCCGCCGGCGCCATCCAGCTGGCCGGCCCGGCCGTGCTGCTGGCCTACCTGGTGGGGGGCGCAGCGGTGTTCATGGTGATGCGCGCGCTGGGTGAAATGGCGGTGCACCAGCCGGTTTCCGGCTCGTTCGGCCACTACGCCAGCCACTATCTCGGCCCGCTGGCCGGGTTCCTCACCGGTTGGACCTACACCTTCGAAATGGTGATCGTCGCCCTGGCGGACGTCACCGCCTTCGGCATTTATATGGGGCTGTGGTTCCCGGACGTCGCCCAGTGGGTCTGGGTGCTCAGCATCATTCTGTTTATCGGCGCGCTCAATTTGTGCAGCGTCAAGGTGTTCGGCGAGCTGGAATTCTGGCTGTCGCTGGTCAAGGTCGCCGCCATCGTGGCGATGATCGTAGGCGGCGCGGCGGTGATGCTGTTCGGCTTCGGCCAAGCCCAGCACGCTACCGGTATCAGTAACCTGTGGCAGCACGGCGGCTTTATGCCCAACGGCATCGGCGGCGTGGTCGCGTCATTGGCGGTGGTGATGTTCGCCTTCGGCGGCATCGAGATCATCGGCATTACCGCCAGCGAGGCGAAAGACCCCGCCAAAGTGCTGCCGAAAGCGATCAACGCCGTGCCGGTGCGCATCCTGCTGTTTTACGTGCTGACGCTGACGGTGCTGATGGCGATCTACCCGTGGAACAGCATCGGCCAGAACGGCAGCCCGTTCGTTGAGATCTTCAGCAACCTCGGCATCAGCTCCGCCGCCAACGTGCTGAACGTGGTGGTGATCACCGCCGCCATCTCGGCCATCAACAGCGACATCTTCGGCGCCGGCCGCATGATGTACGGCATGGCGCAGGACGGCCAGGCGCCGCGCAGCTTCACCAAACTGACCGCCAGCGGCGTGCCGTGGATGACGGTGCTGGTGATGTCGGTCGCCCTGCTGCTGGCGGTGGTGCTCAACTACCTGATCCCGGAGAAGGTCTTCATGATCATCGCCTCGATCGCCACCTTCGCCACCGTCTGGGTGTGGCTGATGATCCTGCTGTCGCAGATCGTCATGCGCCGCACGCTGTCGCCGGAAGAAACTCGTCAGTTGAGCTTCCCGGTGCCGTGGTGGCCGGTGGCGCCGGCATTGGCGACCGCCTTTATGGCATTCGTCATCGGCCTGCTCGGCTACTTCGAAGAGAGCCGCATCGCGCTGTACGTCGGGCTGGTGTGGATCGCTTTACTCACCGTGGCTTACTGGCTGTGGGTGCGCAAGAAAGGCGGGGGTTCGCCGGTGACCGCGGCAACGCAGCAGATGTAACGCTCGCTTCTGATAAAACCCGCTGCGGCGGGTTTTTTAATGCGCTTTTGGCCAAACGCCGGCCATAAAAAAACCCGCCGCAGCGGGTTTTTATTTAACAACCGAATCGGTCGAACTTACTGGCCTTTAACTTCTTTCAGGCCGTTGAACGGCGCACGGTCGCCCAGCGCTTCTTCGATACGGATCAGTTGGTTGTACTTGGCAACGCGGTCAGAACGGCTCATGGAACCGGTTTTGATCTGGCCAGCCGCAGTCCCTACCGCCAGGTCGGCGATGGTCGCGTCTTCGGTTTCACCGGAACGGTGAGAGATCACCGCGGTGTAGCCGGCGTCTTTCGCCATCTTGATAGCCGCCAGAGTTTCGGTCAGAGAACCGATCTGGTTGAATTTGATCAGGATGGAGTTAGCGATGCCTTTCTCGATGCCTTCTTTCAGGATCTTGGTGTTGGTAACGAACAGATCGTCGCCCACCAGCTGGATTTTGTCGCCCAGAACTTTGGTCTGGTAAGCGAAGCCCGCCCAGTCGGATTCATCCAGGCCGTCTTCGATAGACACGATTGGGTACTGTTTGGTCAGATCTTCCAGGAAGTGAGTGAACTCTTCGGAAGTGAAGGCTTTGTTGCCTTCGCCGGCCAGCACGTATTTACCGTCTTTGTAGAATTCGGAAGCCGCGCAGTCCATCGCCAGAGTGACGTCTTTGCCCAGCTCGTAGCCCGCCGCTTTTACCGCTTCAGCGATAACCGCCAGCGCTTCGGCGTTGGAACCCAGGTTTGGCGCGTAGCCGCCTTCGTCGCCCACGGCGGTGTTCATGCCTTTGGCTTTCAGGACTTTCGCCAGGTGGTGGAACACTTCAGAACCGATGCGCACCGCTTCTTTCAGGGTTTTCGCGCCAACCGGCTGAATCATGAATTCCTGAATGTCGACGTTGTTGTCAGCGTGCTCGCCGCCGTTGATGATGTTCATCATCGGCAGTGGCATGGAGAATTTGCCTGGGGTGCCGTTCAGTTCAGCGATGTGCTCGTACAGCGGCATGCCTTTAGAAGCTGCGGCCGCTTTCGCTGCTGCCAGGGAAACCGCCAGAATGGCGTTGGCGCCGAAGTTGGATTTGTTTTCGGTGCCGTCCAGCTCGATCATGATCTTGTCGATGTTCGCCTGGTCTTTGGCATCTTTACCCAGTACTGCCTGAGCAATCGGACCGTTTACTGCAGCAACGGCTTTCAGTACGCCTTTACCCAGGAAACGAGACTTGTCACCGTCACGCAGTTCCAGCGCTTCGCGGGAACCGGTAGAAGCACCTGACGGCGCAGCAGCCAGGCCGACGAAACCGCCTTCCAGATGAACTTCGGCTTCAACAGTCGGGTTACCGCGGGAGTCGATGATTTCACGACCGATGACTTTAACGATTTTGGACATTAGGTTTTCCTCAGTACAAGTTAAACTAAAACTCCAGACAAACAGCGCGCGGTTCTCACCGCGCGCCGCCTACCAAATATTTTATTTCACCTGGCGCTTCTGATGCTCGCCTGCGGCTTTCACGAAGCCGGCGAACAGCGGATGCCCATCACGCGGCGTAGACGTAAATTCCGGGTGGAACTGACAGGCTACAAACCACGGGTGATTCGGCAGTTCAATGATCTCGACCAGCTTGTTGTCGGCGGAACGACCGGCGACACGCAGCCCTGCGGCTTCGATCTGCTTCAACAGCATGTTGTTAACTTCGTAACGGTGACGGTGACGCTCGACAATGGTCGGTTCGCCATACAGCTGACGCACCAGGCTGTTGTCGATCAGGTTGCACTGTTGGCCACCTACGCGCATCGTGCCGCCCAAATCGCTTTCTTCGCTGCGCACTTCGACGTTGCCGTCTTCGTCGCGCCATTCGGTGATCAACGCCACCACCGGGTACTTACAGTCTGGCATAAACTCGGTGGAGTTGGCGTTTTCCATGCCCGCCACGTTGCGAGCGAACTCCATCAGCGCCACCTGCATGCCCAGGCAAATGCCCAGGTAAGGAATGTTGTTCTCGCGCGCATAGCGTGCGGTCATCACTTTGCCTTCCACGCCGCGGTAACCGAAGCCGCCCGGGATCAGGATCGCGTCCAGCCCTTTCAGCACTTCCACGCCGCGGGTTTCCACGTCCTGCGAATCGATCAGCTTGATGTTCACGGTCAGACGGTTTTTCAGCCCGCCATGCTTCAACGCTTCGATCACCGACTTGTAGGCGTCCGGCAGCTCAACATATTTGCCGACCATACCGATGGTCACTTCGCCGCCCGGATTGGCTTCTTCGTAGATCACCTGTTCCCATTCGGCCAGGTTGGCTTCCGGTGCGTTCAAGCTGAATCGTTTACAAATATAATCGTCCAGCCCCTGAGATTTCAATAGGCCTGGGATTTTATAAATAGAATCAACGTCTTTCAGAGAGATAACCGCTTTTTCCGGCACGTTGCAGAAAAGCGCGATTTTAGCGCGTTCGTTAGCAGGAACCGCGCGATCGGAACGGCAAATCAGCACATCCGGCTGAATACCGATGGAAAGCAGCTCTTTTACGGAATGCTGGGTCGGCTTAGTTTTCACTTCGCCGGCCGCCGCCATGTACGGCACCAGCGTCAGGTGCATGTACAGAGTGTGCTCGCGGCCCACTTCCACCGCCATCTGACGGATAGCTTCGAGGAACGGCAGCGATTCGATATCGCCGACGGTGCCGCCGATTTCCACCAGCACCACATCGTGGCCTTCGCCACCTTCGATGATGCGCTCTTTGATCGCGTTGGTGATGTGCGGAATGACCTGCACGGTCGCACCCAGATAGTCGCCGCGGCGTTCTTTACGCAGCACGTCGGAGTAGATGCGGCCGGTGGTGAAGTTGTTGCGACGCGACATTTTGGTGCGGATGAAGCGCTCGTAGTGACCCAAATCCAGATCGGTTTCTGCGCCGTCTTCGGTGACGAAAACTTCCCCATGCTGAATCGGGCTCATGGTGCCCGGATCCACGTTGATGTACGGGTCCAGTTTCATGATGGTAACGTTGAGGCCACGGGCTTCAAGAATAGCCGCCAGAGAGGCTGCGGCAATGCCTTTACCCAGAGAGGATACGACCCCGCCGGTCACAAAAATATAATTAGTTGTCATGCTGAACCTGAGAGTTTAGGTTTAAAGACGATGGAAGAACCAGGACGGGAAAGTAGTATACCCGAACCTCTCCTGACCTACAAACGATCGTTTTGCTGTCCATCATCTCGGCCGCCCTCCCGTGTTCATCAGGGTTTACTCCGCCGGCGCCGCATAAACCCTCCAGGTAAAACAAAGAGTTAGCAGAGAAAATTTCTTTTTACCGCCCCTCAGGAGCGATAAAACACCTTAGATTTCAGTTTGTTGCCCTTTTGCTGCCGCCGGCAGCCATGCGCCTCTAACCTGACCGCAAGCTTAACCGTTTCAGCTCAAGCGAACCTTGTCGGCGATCAACATTGTCGCGGCGATTCAGCTTTCCTGACGTTTCACCTGCTGCCAGGCCTCTTCCATCTGCTCCAGCGTGGCGTCTTCAAGCCGCAGCCCGCTTTGCTTGACGATCGCTTCTACCTGGCGGAAGCGGCGCTCGAACTTGCGGTTCGCCGCCTGCAATGCGTTCTCCGCCTTGTGGCCTAAATGGCGCGACAGGTTCACCGTGGCGAACAGCAGATCGCCGATCTCCTCTTCCAGCTTGCTCTCGTCGACCACCGCCTGGCGGGCTTCGTGCATCACTTCGTCGATCTCTTCGTACACTTTGTCCAGCACCGGGCCCAGGGTGTTCCAGTCGAAGCCGACCGAGGCGCAGCGTTTTTGGATCTTGTGCGCTTTCATCAACGCCGGCAGCGCCTGCGGAATGTCGTCCAGCACCGAGTGCAGCGCTTTCTCGGCGCGCTCGCCGGCCTTCAGCTGCTCCCAGCGCGCCGCCACGGCTTCGCTGTCTCCGCCCTCGGCATCGCCGAAAATGTGCGGGTGACGCCGCTCCAGCTTGTCGCTGATGGCGGTGCACACCTCATCAAAATCGAACAGCCCCTGCTCCTGCCCCATCTGGGCGTAAAACACCACCTGAAACAGCAAGTCGCCCAGCTCGTCGCGCAAATCGGCATAGTCCTGCCGCTCGATGGCGTCCAGCACTTCGTAAGTCTCTTCCAGCGTGTAGGGCGCGATGGTGGCGAAGGTTTGCTTGCGGTCCCACGAGCAGCCGATCTGCGGGTCGCGCAGCGTTTTCATGATGTTCAGCAGACGCTGCAGCGGAGTGGATTGGGTCATAAAAAATCTCTGAGAAAGCATGGGGGCGCAGGGGAGCGCCCGCCGAATTCATGGATTTCGGGCCGCATCCACTATTGATACGGCCCGAAAGGCGATGTGGGCTTAGTTGCCGTGCAGACGCTTGGCGTCTATCACGTCCGGCAGCTGGTTCAGCTTCGCCAGCACCCGGCTCAGCACCTGCTGGTTGTAGATTTCGATATCCATGTCGATGGTGGCCAACTGTTTCTTGGTGTCACTGCGGCTGGCGACGCCCAGTACGTTGACCTTTTCGTTGGCCAGAATGGTGGTAATGTCGCGCAGTAGCCCGCTGCGATCGTTGGCCATCACGCGCACCACCAGCGAATAACCGCTGGAGTAGCTTTCACCCCATACCGCGTCGACGATGCGCTCCGGCGCGTGCGATTGCAGATCGACCAGCTGATCGCAGTCCGCCCGGTGGATCGAAATACCGCGCCCCTGGGTGATAAAGCCGACGATGTCGTCACCCGGGATCGGCTGGCAGCAGCGGGCGATGTGGTGCATCAGGTTGCCCACGCCCTCCACTACCACTCGGCCGTTATCCTTGTTGCGGGCCGGCGGCGGCGCTTTCTGCTGCACCAGCTGGCGCAGCGCCTCGCGATCCTGTTCTTCGGCGCTCGGCTTGTTGAACTTGCCCTGCAGGTAATTCACCATCTGGTTCAGGCGAATGTCCCCGCCGCCGATCGCCGCCAATACCTCGTCCAGCGAGTTCATGTTGTAGCGCGGGATCAGCAGCTTCTCGGCCTCTTTCAGGCTGATGCCGAGGTGTTCCAGTTCGTTGTCCAGCATCTGGCGGCCGGCGAGAATGTTCTTGTCGCGATCCTGCTTGCGGAACCAGTTGTGGATCTTCGAGCGCCCGCGGCTGGTGGTGACATACCCCAGGTTCGGGTTCAGCCAGTCGCGGCTCGGGTTCGGCTGCTTCTGGGTGATAATCTCAATCTGGTCGCCCATCTTCAGCTGATAGGTAAACGGCACGATGCGGCCGCCGATCTTGGCGCCGATGCAACGGTGGCCGACGTCGCTGTGAATGTGGTAGGCGAAATCGAGCGGCGTGGAGCCGGCCGGCAGATCCACCACGTCGCCTTTCGGCGTAAACACATACACCCGATCGTCGAACACCTGGCTGCGCACTTCGTCGAGCATCTCGCCGGAGTCCGCCATCTCTTCCTGCCAGGCGATGAGCTTGCGCAGCCAGGCGATGCGTTCTTCGTAGCCGGAGCGCACGGTCACGCCCGCGCCCTCTTTGTACTTCCAGTGCGCGGCCACGCCCAGCTCGGCGTCTTCATGCATTTGCCGGGTGCGGATCTGAATCTCGACGGTTTTGCCGCGCGGCCCCAGCACCACGGTGTGGATAGACTGGTAGCCGTTGGGTTTCGGGTTGGCGACGTAGTCGTCGAACTCGTCCGGCAGATGGCGGAAGTGGGTATGCACGATGCCCAACGCCGCATAGCAATCCTGCAGGCGCTCCGCCACGATGCGCACCGCGCGCACGTCGAACAGTTCGTCGAACGCCAGGTGCTTTTTCTGCATCTTGCGCCAGATGCTGTAGATGTGTTTTGGCCGGCCGTAGATCTCCACCCGAATGCCTTCGCTGGCCATTTCGGCGCGCAGCCCGGCGACGAAATCGTCGATGAACTGTTCGCGATCGATGCGGCGCTCATGCAACAGCTTGGCGATGCGCTTGTATTCTTCCGGATGCAGGTAGCGGAAGCAGAAATCTTCCAGTTCCCACTTCAGCTGGCCGATGCCGAGCCGGTTGGCCAGCGGGGCATAGATGTTGGAACACTCTTTCGCCGCCAGCACGCGCTCGTCTTCCGGCGCGTCTTTCACCTCGCGCAGGTGAGCGATGCGCTCCGCCAGCTTGATGACCACGCAGCGGAAATCCTCTACCATCGCCAACAGCATGCGGCGCACGTTGTCGACCTGTTCGGAGGCCATCGAGTCGTTTTGGGTGGCTTTCAGTTGGCGAATGGCATCCATGTCGCGCACGCCGTGCACCAGGGCGACGATGCCCTTGCCGAACGCTTCGGTCAGGGTCTCTTCCTGCACGATGCCGGCGTCCACCAGCGGGAACAGCAGCGCAGCGCGCATGCTGTCGTTGTCCATGCTCAGCGTCGAGAGGATTTCCACCATCTCCAGACCACGCCACAGCAGCAGCGAGGCGTCGGGGTGATTCTGGGTCTGCTGCTCACAATAACGCCAGGTTGCGGCCAATCGCTCACATGACTGCGGGTTAGGTAGCCCCAAGCCGGCTATCCACTCATCGAGAGCGAACTCACCCGCCGTATTCAGATGTGCACTTCTTACCGCAACCATAACTTCTCCCTACTTTGCAGCGACCTCTGGCGCGCGCTCGTTGATAAACAGCGCCATTGATTCAAGATGCCCCGTGTGCGGAAACATATCCAACATCCGCACGCGCGCAAGACGATAACCGGCGCTCAACAGCACTTTGCTGTCGCGAGCCAGCGTGGTGGGGTTACAGGAAACATACACCACCCGCGCCGGCGCCAGTTTTACAATGTGTGACATCACCCCGGCCGCACCGGCGCGAGCGGGATCCAGCATCACCTTATCAAACCCTTGTGCTGCCCAAGGTTGCCGCGCAACGTCGTCCTCCAGATTCTCGTGGAAGAACGACGCATTATTCAGCTTATTCTTATGTGCATTATATTGCCCATTCGCTACCAGCGTGGCAACACCTTCGATGCCCACCACCGCAGCGGCGCGGCGCGCCAGCGGCAGGGTAAAATTGCCCATGCCGCAGAACAGGTCCAGCACCCGATCATTGGGTTGAATGTCGAGCCATTCAAGGGCCTGCGCCACCATTTGTTGGTTTACGGCGTCATTGACCTGAATAAAGTCGCGCGGACTGAAGTCTAAGCGTAGCCCGTCAACCTGATAATACGGCGTGTCACCGCACAGTTTTTCCACGCGATCGCTGTCCGGCGCCAGGTAAACGGCGAGGTTTTCCCGCTCGCCAAACGCCAACAGCGCCTGCCGATCCGCCTCTTTCAGCGCGTCGAGATGGCGCAGCACCAGCAGCGGGCCGTTATCCGCCAGCACCAGCTCTACATGCCCCAGCCGCCGTACCGCCTGCAGCCCGCTCAGGCAGGCGCGCACCGGCGCCAGCAGCCGTTCCAGCTCCGGCCGCAGCACCGGGCAGTGATCCACCGCCACTAGCTCGCTGGAGGCCGCTTGTCGAAAGCCCATCATCAGGCGCTGCGGCTTGGGCTGCCACGCCAGGCTCAGGCGGGCGCGACGTCGATAACCGTATTCCGGGCCGGCGATCACCGGCTCCTGCTGCGGGGTCACCCCGGTTTCGCGCGCGATCATGCGCACCAGCGCCGCCGCCTTGCTCTGCTGTTGCAGCGCCTCATCCGCATGCTGCTGCTGGCAGCCGCCGCACACGCCGAAATGCGGGCAGCGCGGTGCCACCCGCTGTGGGCTGCGGCTCAGCAGGCGCTTGAGCTTGCCTTTGGCGAACTGGCGCTTATCTTCGGTCAGCTGGATTTCCGCCTGCTCGCCCGGCAATACGCCCGGCACGAACACCGCTTTGCCGTCGTAGCGCGCCACGCCCTGGCCGAAAGGATCGAGATCGCTCACCGTCACGGTGAAGATTTGTGAGCTCTGCCGGGTCGTCACGCGGCGTTTGGGAGAGTAGAATTGCGCCATATTTGTCGATTGTGTGCTGGTTCATTAAGCTAGTGTCAGCTGTCAATTCTCCCACATTGGAATCCCATGACCAAATACAGCCTGCGTGCACGCATGATGATCCTGATTCTGGCCCCGACCTTGCTGATTGGTTTGCTGCTCAGCACCTTCTTCGTGGTGCACCGCTATAACGAGCTGCAGGAGCAACTGGTCGACGCCGGCGCCAGCATCATCGAGCCGCTGGCGGTGGCCAGCGAGTACGGCATGACGTTCCGCAGCCGCGAATCGGTCAGGCAGTTGGTCAGTCTGTTGCACCGCCGCCATTCGGACATCGTGCGTTCGATCACCGTGTTCGATGCGCAGAACAATTTGTTCGTCACCTCCAATTATCATCACAACTTCGCTCAGCTACAGCTGCCGAAAGGCGTGCCGTTGCCCACCGAGCTGATGCTCACCCGACGCGGCGATTCGCTGATCCTGCGAACGCCGATCCTGTCGGAAAGCCAGTATCCGGATGAAACCGCTGACGGCGGCAGCCACCCCGACAACAACCTGGGCTATGTGGCGATCGAGCTGGATCTGCAGTCGGTGCGGCTGCAGCAATATAAAGAGGTGTTCGTCTCCACCCTGCTGCTGTTGCTGTGCATGTGCATCGCTATCCTGTTCGCTTACCGGCTGATGCGCGACGTGACCGGCCCGATCCGCAACATGGTGAACACCGTCGACCGCATCCGCCGCGGCCAGCTCGACAGCCGCGTGGAGGGCTACATGCTCGGCGAGCTGCACATGCTGAAGAACGGCATCAACTCGATGGCGATGTCGCTCACCGCCTATCACGAAGAGATGCAGCAGAACATCGATCAGGCCACCTCCGACCTGCGTGAAACCCTGGAGCAGATGGAAATCCAGAACGTCGAGCTGGATCTGGCGAAAAAACGCGCGCAGGAGGCGGCGCGCATCAAGTCTGAATTCCTGGCCAACATGTCGCACGAGCTGCGTACTCCGCTCAACGGCGTGATCGGCTTCACCCGCCAGATGCTGAAAACCGATCTGAGCGCGACTCAGACCGATTATTTGCAGACCATCGAACGCTCGGCCAACAACCTGCTGACCATCATCAACGATGTGCTGGACTTCTCCAAGCTGGAAGCCGGTAAGCTGGTGCTGGAGCATATTCCTTTCGCCCTGCGTGAAACGCTGGACGAAGTGGTGGTGTTGCTGGCGCCCAGCGCCCACGACAAGGGGCTGGAGCTGACGCTGGATGTGCACAACGACGTGCCGGAGCAGGTGATCGGCGACTCGCTGCGTCTGCAGCAAATCATCACCAACCTGCTGGGCAACGCCATCAAGTTCACCGAAACCGGCAATATCGACATTCGCGTCGAGCTGCGCAAACAGCTGGATCGCAGGGTTGAGGTGGAAGTGCAGATCCACGACACCGGCATCGGCATCTCCGAACGCCAGCAGTCGCAGCTGTTCCAGGCGTTCCGTCAGGCGGACGCCAGCATCTCCCGCCGCCACGGCGGTACCGGGCTGGGGCTGGTGATCACGCAAAAACTGGTGAAAGAAATGGGGGGCGATATCTGCTTCCACAGCCAGTTGAACCGCGGCTCGACCTTCTGGTTCCACATCACGCTGGATCTGAACGAGGGCATGCTGTCGCTGGCGCCGAGCCTGCCGGATCTGAGCGGCAAAACGCTCGCCTATATCGAGTCCAACCCGACGGCGGCGCAGGCGACGCTCAACATGCTCAGCATCACGCAGCTGGTGATCACCCACTCGCCGACGCTGGGCCAGTTGCCGCCAGGCCACTATGACTTCCTGCTGGCCGGCGTGCCCATCCCGTTCCGCGACAACATGGCGCAGCACGAGGACAAATTGCTGGCCTCGCTGAAGCTGGCCGATCGGGTGATTCTGGCGCTGCCGTGCCAGGCGCAGATCGACGCCGAGCTGCTTAAACAACAAGGCGCGCTCGGCTGTCTGATCAAGCCGATCACCAGCACCCGACTGTTCCCTCTGCTCCGGATGGAAGCGCCGGCACGCCTCACCGCGCAGCCTGAGCGTAAACGCCTGCCGCTGACGGTGATGGCGGTTGACGACAACCCGGCCAACCTGAAGCTGATCGGCACGCTGCTGGGGGAACAGGTAGAAAAAACCCTGCTGTGCGAGAGCGGTGAGGAAGCGCTGGCGCTGGCGCGCGACAACGTGCTGGATCTGATCCTGATGGACATTCAGATGCCGAAGATGGACGGCATTCACGCCAGCGAGCTGATCCGCCAGCTGCCGCATCACAACTCCACGCCGATCGTCGCCGTTACCGCCCATGCCGCCAGCGGCGAGCGCGAGCACCTGCTGCAGGCCGGGATGGACGACTATCTGGCCAAACCGATCGACGAGAAAATGCTGACCCGCGTGCTGTCGCGCTACCACAGCGGCGACGTGGAAAACGCCATCGCCGACGACGCACCGCTGTCGCTCGACTGGCCGCTGGCGCTGCGTCAGGCGGCCAACAAACCGGACCTGGCGCGCGATCTGCTGCAAATGCTGCTCGATTTCCTGCCGCAGGTGCGCGAACGGGTACAGGCGCTGCTCGACGGCCAGCATGACGACGAGATCCTCGATCTGGTCCATAAGCTGCACGGCAGCTGCAGCTACAGCGGCGTGCCGCGCCTCAAGCAACTGTGTTTCTACCTCGAGCGGCAGCTGCGCCAGGGCGTCACCAACGACGAGCTGGAGCCGGAGTGGCTGGAGCTGTTGGATGAGATTGAACTGGTGATCCACGCGGCGCGTGCGCATCTGACGCAACCGGCCTGAATCCTCAGGCCGTAACGCAAAAAGGCACGCCGCAGCGTGCCTTTCTTTTTAACGCCAGACGCCTATCACTGCGCCAGCAGGTACAGCTGGCTTTCGCCGCGCTGGATATTCAACGCCAGCACCGACGGCTTGCTGTCGAGGATTTTACGCAGCTCGCCCAGGTTCTGGATTGGCTGCTGGTTCACGCCCAGGATCACATCGCCCTTTTTCAGGCCGATGCGCGCCGCGGCGCTGCCGGCTTTCACGCTATCGACCTTGACGCCCTTCACATTGCCGACCTGGGTGTTGCTCAGCTCGGCGCCTTCGATGCCGGTGTAGATATTGCCCGAGGCCACCTGAGTCTGCGCGCTTTGCTCCAGCGTGACGTCAATCGTCACCGGTTTGCCGTCGCGAATAATGCCCAGCGACATCTTGCTGCCGACCGGCAGCGTGCCGATCTCCGCCCGGAACGAGGCGAAGCTGGAGATGGCCTTGCCGTTCATGGTGACGATCACGTCGCCGGCCTTGATGCCCGCCTTCGCGGCGGAAGACTTCGGCATCACCTGGCTGACGAAGGCCCCGCGCTGCGCGTCGACCTTCATCGCCTTGGCCAGCTCAGAGTTCAGCTCGGTGCCCATGATGCCCAGCTCGCCGCGTTTCACCTGGCCATATTCGACCATTTGCGCCGTCAGGTTTTTCACCATGTTGCTCGGAATGGCGAAGCCGATACCGATGTTGCCGCCGTCCGGCGCCAGGATCGCGGTGTTGATGCCGATCAGCTCGCCGTTCAGGTTAACCAGCGCGCCGCCGGAGTTACCGCGGTTGATCGCCGCATCGGTCTGGATGAAGTTTTCGTAGTTTTCGATGTTCAAGCCGCTGCGCCCCAGGGCGGATACGATGCCCGAAGTGGCGGTTTCACCCAGCCCGTACGGGTTGCCGATCGCCACGGTGTAATCGCCGACGCGCAGCTGATCGGAATCCGCCATCTTGATCGCCGTCAGATTCTTGAAGTCTTTCAGCTGGATCAACGCGATATCGGAACGCGGATCCTTGCCGATCACCTTGGCGTCGAAACGGCGGCCGTCACTCAGCTGCACCTGGATCTTGTTGGCGTTGTCCACCACGTGGTTATTGGTCACCACATAGCCCTTGGCGGCATCGATGACCACCCCGGCGCCCAGCGCCTGGAATTTCTGCTGCGTGCCCTGCGGCTGGCCATCCGGCCCTGGCTGTTCGCCGCCCTGACACATCGGCGAGCCCTGGAATGGCGAACCGTCCTGGCAGAACGGCGAATCTTCGCCGAAGAACTGTTGGAACTGCTGCGGCATGCGCGGCGTATTGACCGTGGTGCTGCCCTCAACGTTAATGCTCACCACGGAAGGCATCACCTTTTCCAGCATCGGCGCCAGGCTCGGCAGCTGTTGGGTGTTGGAAGAGGCGGTTTCAGCGGCGCTGGCCGTGACCGGGCCCATCGCCATACCGATACTGAATGCCAGTGCGCTCAGAACTAATGCGGTTTTTTTCATCTGTGTGTCTCTTATAAAGTCGTTCAAAAAGAATGGCCGTCTTGCGTGCTTATTCAGAGTTAATTAATAGCCCGAAGTTCCGGCACAGATGATTGGCAATAGTAAACAAATATTGTCCGTCTTTACAAAAGTCGAGACAGCCAACCGGTTGGAATTGCTGACAATTATTCTTCAGTTGAATTATTCCGCCGCCATTAATCGACGATATTCATCATAGGCGTAAAGGTCGGTCATTCCGCTGATATAGTCCTGCAATAAACGGGCGCGGAAATAATATTCCCGAATGGCTTGCTGCTCCGGCGATAAATGCTGCAGCCCCTCTACCGCCTCCGCATACGCCAGCCGATGCTTGGTGGACAGCTTGTGGAACAGGCGCGTTTCGATCGGGTAAGCGCGGTGACTGTCCTCGCGCACCAGCTGGCTGAAGTCCGCCAGCGACATCGCCAGCAGCGGGCTGTAAATGTCCAGCAGGCCGCTGATCACCCGGTAGCCTTGCAGCTCGAGCTGCTCGACCTCCGGGTGGTTGAACACGTGCTTGAACGCCACATTTTTAAATATTTTCAGCAGCCGGTACGCCGGGCTGGAATCCTCCAGCAGCGCCTGATTGAAACTGCCCTGATAGACCGCGTCCAGATTGTCGATAAAGCGCTGCGCCGCGTGCGGCACCAGCCGCGCCACGGTAAACACCCGCAGATACATGAAGAACTGATCTTCCGCGCTGCGCCGCGCGCCGCCGCGATCGATCTTGCGAAACGCGCTGGCGACGGTCTTGTCGAACAGATCGCCCGGCGCCACTTCGCCCCACTCCTGAATCAGGTGCTGATACAGCTGCTCGACGGTGAAAATGCTCTTCTCCACCGCGTCTTCCAGATCGGCCACGCAGTACGAGATATCGTCGGCGGCCTCCATGATATAGGTCAGCGGGAAACGATCGAACTCGCCCATGTGCAGCTCGCGCCGCAGCCGATCGACGAAGGCCTCTTCCGCCAGATAGTAGCCGGGCTTTTTCATCAGATAGCTGTGGCTGGCGGGGATGTCGCTCGCCCAGTAGGCCGGGCGGGTGTATTTCAAAATGCAGCCGACCTGCGCGTAGGTCAGGTTGAGCTTCAGCAGGCTGTACACCATGCGGATCGCCTGGGCGTTGCCCTCGAAGTGGCTGAGATCCTGACGGATCCGGCTGCGCAGCCGGTTCAGATCGCTCTCCCCTTCATGCAGGCGCAGCGTCGCCACCTGGCAGCGATCGTGGCTGCCCGGCTCGCTGCCGCAGCTGGCGGGATCGAGCCGTTGGGCGAACCAGTCGTTGATCGCCGACTCGCCGAAGTGACCGAACGGCGGGTTGCCGATGTCGTGCATCAGGCAGGCCATTTCCACGATGCTTTCAAACGGATCGAGCAGCCGGGTCAGGCCGAGCTCATCAATTCTCCCCGCCTGTTTGAAGCGGTTGAGGATCTCTTTGGCGATGTGGCGCCCGACCTGCTGCACCTCCATCGAGTGCGTCAGGCGGCTGCGCACCGCCGCGTTGCGCTCCAGCGGAAACACCTGGGTTTTTTGCTGCAGACGGCGAATGGCGGCCGAGTTGACGATGCGCCCGCGATCGCTCTCGAACTGCCGCACGATGTCGTACTCTTCCTCGGCCTCGATCGGTTTGCTGAAAGGCCGTTGGAAGCTGATTTTTTGCTTGAAGTCGATCCCGGACATCTGTTTCTCCGCCGTTGCGCCCTGCCCCCGTGATAACAATTCCCGGCGGCGGATGCAACGCATTATCTCTCTCACACAGCCATGATAGACTATGCCGCAATTCTCACGGCCAATCAGCGAGTGTTATTTATGAAAGTAGGCATCATCGGCGCAATGGAGCAGGAAGTCACCCTGCTGCGCGAGCAAATCGAAAACCGTCAAACCATTCAGCGCGCGGGCTGCGAAATCTACACCGGCCAGATCGGCGGCGTTGAGGTGGCCCTGCTGAAATCCGGCATCGGCAAAGTTTCTGCGGCCATGGGCACCACCCTGCTGCTGGAACACTGCAGCCCGGATCTGGTGATCAACACCGGTTCCGCCGGCGGCCTGGCCAGCACCCTGCGCGTGGGCGATATCGTGGTGTCGGAAGAAGTGCGCTACCACGACGCCGACGTCACCGCTTTCGGCTACGAGCCGGGCCAGATGGCCGGCTGCCCGGCGGCGTTCGTCGCCGACGACGCGCTGATCGCGCTGGCGGAAGGCTGCATCAAACAGCTGGATCTGCACGCGGTGCGCGGCCTGATCTGCAGCGGTGACGCCTTCATCAACGGCGCCGAGCCGCTGGCGCGCATTCGCGCCACCTTCCCGCGCGTCGCCGCCGTGGAAATGGAAGCCGCGGCGATCGCCCACGTCTGCCATCTGTTCGGCACGCCGTTCGTGGTGGTGCGCGCCATTTCCGACGTCGCCGACAGCGAGTCGCACATGAGCTTTGACGAGTTCCTGGTGGTAGCGGCCAAACAGTCCACGCTGATGGTCAACGCCATGCTGCAAACCCTGGCCAAGCGCGGTTAATGTGAGGCTGCGCTTCACCTCGATGCTCTGTTTGTTGGCGCTCTGGCTGGCCATGCCGGCCGGCGGCGCCCAGCGGGTGATCAGCCTGGCGCCCAACGCCACCGAACTCGCCTATGCCGCCGGCATGGGCGATGTGCTGGTGGCGGCGAGCGCCTATTCCGATTATCCGCCGCAGGCCGCCAGGCTGGAGCAGGTGGCCTCCTGGCAGGGCATCAATCTGGAGCGGGTGCTGGCGCTCAAGCCGGACCTGATCCTCGCCTGGCGCGGCGGCAATCCGCAGCGCGTGCTGGATCAGCTCGCCGCGTTCGGCATCCCGATCTTTTATGCGGACGCCGACAATCTCGAAGGGATCGCCGGCTTGCTGGATAAGCTGGCGCAATACAGCCCGCACCCGGAGCAGGCGCATCAGGCGGCGGAAGGCCTTCGCCGCCAGTTCGCCGCTCTCAAACAACAGTATGCCGCTAACCCAGCGCGGCGCGTGCTGCTGCAGTTCGGCACCCAGCCGCTGTTCACCAGCGCCGGCGCCACATTGCAAAGCCAGGTGCTGGCGCTGTGCGGCGGGCAGAACGTCTTCGCCGACAGCCGCACCCCTTGGCCGCAAATCAGCCGCGAGCAGGTGCTGGCGCGTCAGCCGCAGGCCATCGTCATCACCGGCGGCGCGAAAGAAGCCGCCAATGTGAAAGCCTTCTGGGCGCCGCAGCTGCAGGTGCCGGTGATCGCGCTGAACGAAGACTGGTTCAACCGCAGCGGGCCGCGCATCCTGTTGGCGGCGCAGCAGCTGTGCCGCCAGCTGGCGGAGATCCGCTGATGCTGGTGTTCTGGTTGGATATTCTCGGTACGGCGGTGTTCGCCATCTCCGGCGTACTGCTGGCCGGCAAGTTGCGCATGGATCCGTTCGGCGTGCTGGTATTGGGCGTGGTCACCGCGGTCGGCGGCGGCACCATCCGCGACATGGCGCTGGCCAACGGCCCGGTGTTCTGGGTCAAGGATCCCACCGATCTGGTGGTGGCGATGATCACCTGCGTCTTGACGCTGCTGCTGGTGCGCCAGCCGCGCCGTCTGCCGCAGTGGGTGCTACCGGTGCTGGACGCCGTCGGACTGGCGGTGTTCGTCGGCATCGGCGTCAACAAGGCCTTCGCAGCCGGCACCGGCCCGCTGGTGGCAATCTGCATGGGGGTGATCACCGGCGTCGGCGGCGGCATTATCCGCGACGTGCTGGCGCGCGAGATCCCGATGATCCTGCGCACCGAGATTTACGCCACCGCCTGCATCATCGGCGGCATCGTGCACGCCACGGCGTTTTACACCTTCAGCATGCCGCTGCAACAGGCCATGATGCTGGGCATGATCATCACCCTGGCCATTCGGCTGGCGGCCATCCGCTGGCACCTCAAATTGCCCGCCTTTATTCTCGAACGCTGAGCCGTCGCCTTGTGGGGCGGCGCTTGGCAACGCCGCATTGGGTAATTTATTAGACTAAAAACGGGCTTGCTGGTATTATTTTCACCCAATAAATAGCGTAGTGGCGATGTAAAATTCTGTTATCCGCAGGTTAATCCCCTCCCCGCGCTGTTAAACCTTTTTAACTTTTTGCCGATAAGTCATCACAAGATTGCTTACGGATGGCTATTCCCGCAATGATGAAAAAAATCCTGCTTGCCTGCTGTGGCGCCCTGCTGAGTGGCGCCGCGCATGCCGATGCCGTCAGCGGCCGGATCGGCGTTACTCTGACCATTGAACCGCAATGCGCCGTGCGCCTCGAGGCCGCCGCCCCACGGGCCGAATGCAGCCATGCGGCGGCGCAGCCGAACATTACCCGCCAACCGGCGCTGGAGAACGGGGCGGAAGTGATCCTCGTGGAATGGTAGGCATAAAAAAACCCGCCGGCCGTAAGGCGAGCGGGTTGATATTCTGACAGGCAAACTCAGATGCTGAACGACGAACCGCAACCGCAGGTGGTTTTGGCATTCGGGTTGGTCACCACGAAGCGCGACCCTTCCAGCCCTTCGGTGTAGTCCACCGAACCGCCGACCAGATACTGCAGGCTCATCGGATCGACCACCAGCGCCACGCCCTGCTTCTCGATGGTCATGTCGCCATCGTTGACCTTGTCGTCAAAAGTGAAGCCGTACTGGAATCCGCTGCAGCCGCCGCCGGTAATGTAAACCCGCAGCTTAAGGTTCGGGTTTTCTTCGTCAGCAATCAGGAACTTAACCTTGTTTGCTGCTGCCTCGGTAAATTGCAGGGGCAGTGCCGTTTGATCACTCATACTCTTTACTCCCAACATTGTTCAGCATCAGATCGCTACTATGGCTGCCTGATTAATATTAACGATTATCCGATACCTGAGTGTTGCGTTCAAGTATTCACCGCATTTGTTGTATTTTCCTTACCTGTTTTCTCCGCCGCTTCCCGCGCCAGCTGCGCCTCCTGCCTTTGCAGCGTGCGGGCCAGGATCGACGAATACAGCGGCTTGCCGCCGAGCAGTTGCGCCACCACCGTGGCGCCGAGGCAGGTGATGATCATCGGTAAAATGAGTTGGTAGTTGTCGGTCATTTCCAGCACCAGCACGATGCCGGTCAGCGGGGCGCGCACCGTAGCGGCGAACAGCGCCCCCATGCCGGCGATGGCGAAGGTGCCCGCCTCGATGCCGTACTGCGGGAACAGGTGCGCCCCGGCCAGCCCGAAGGCGGTGCCAAACAGCGTGCCCAGCGCCAGCATCGGCGCGAAGATGCCGCCCGGCGCGCCGGAGCCGAAGCACAGCAGCGTAGTGAAGATGCGGGTAATAAAGATGAACATCAACATGCCGACGCTGTAATTGCCCGCCGCGGCGATCGGGATCAGCCCAAAGCCGCCACCCGCCGCCTCCGGCTGGATCAGCCCCAGAATGCCGCACACGCCGCCGAGCAGCCCGCCCATCAGCAAGACATTGCGCATTCTGCCGCCGTGCAGGCGCGCAAACATATCCTGAGTGCGGAAGATCAGCGCGTTGAATCCCACGCCCACCGCGCCGAATATCGCCCCCAGCACCAGATAGAGCCACAGGGTATTAATGGGCGCCGAAGAAAGTTTGTCGACCGCGATCACCGAGCCCTGGCCGTTAAACAGCTGGAACACCACGCTCGACATGATCACGCCGATAAACACCGCTTTAATCGAGATCAGGTTGTAGCGGAACTGCGGCCGCATCTCTTCGATGATGAACAAGATGCCGGCCAGCGGCGCGTTGAACGCAGCGGACAACCCGGCGGCAGCCCCGGTCGCCAGCAGCGTATGACGCGCCTCGGCGCCGCGAATGCGCAGCACGTCCAATACCATGCGCCCGACGTTGCCGCCCATTTGCACCGTGGGCCCTTCGCGCCCCAGCACCATGCCCGCCCCCAGCGTGCCCATGCCGCCGATGAATTTCACCGGGATAACGCGCCACCAGCGCACCGGCCGCAGCTCCTCCAGCGCGCCTTCGATCTCCGGAATGCCCGAGCCGCCCGCCTCAGGGGCAAAGCGCCGCACCAGGTAATAGCCCAGCGCCGCCAGCGCGGCAGACAGGATAAACGCCAGTGGCCACACCAGGATCCAGGAGTCGGCGACCTGCGCCAGCGAAGCCAGCCGCTGCTGCTGCACCCACTCCACCGCCTTATCGAAGGCCACGCCGAGCAAACCGGCCAGCGTCCCCACCAGCGCGGCCATCACCAGGATCGCCACCGGCGTTTTATCGCGGCGAATAAACTGACGCACCGCATCGCTGCGGCTAAGACGCGGGCTCAACGTCCCGACTGGCTGTGATTGTGATTCCGTCATCGCGAGTAATTCGTTAGGTAATTTGTAATACAAATAGGCAAGGCGGTTATTCTACCCCAACCCGGCGGCGGGCGCTGCCGTTAATGGTATCTGACTGTGATCGTTTCATAACGCGGCGCTCTCCTCTAGAATAGCGCGGTCAAATCATTCAAAAGAGAATCCAGGAGCCGATTTATGAGCCTACACAGCAAGTCCGAAAGTCTGTACGCCCAGGCGCAACAGTTGATCCCCGGCGGGGTGAACTCTCCGGTGCGTGCATTCACCGGCGTGGGCGGTGTGCCGCTGTTTATCGAGCGGGCAGACGGGGCTTATCTGTTCGATGCCGACGGCAAGGCCTATATCGACTATGTCGGTTCCTGGGGGCCGATGGTGCTGGGGCACAACCACCCGGCGATCCGCGACGCGGTGATCGAAGCGGCGCAGCGCGGCCTGAGCTTCGGCGCGCCGACCGAGATGGAAGTCAAAATGGCGCAGCTGGTCACTGAGCTGGTGCCGACGATGGATATGGTGCGCATGGTGAACTCGGGCACCGAAGCCACCATGAGCGCCATCCGCCTGGCGCGCGGCTACACCAACCGCGACAAAATCATCAAGTTCGAAGGCTGCTACCACGGCCACGCCGACTGCCTGCTGGTGAAAGCCGGTTCCGGTGCGCTGACCCTCGGCCAGCCGAACTCACCGGGCGTGCCGGCCGATTTCGCCAAGCACACCCTGACCTGCACCTATAACGACCTGGATTCGGTGCGGGCCGCCTTCGAGCAGTACCCGTCCGAGATCGCCTGTATCATCGTCGAGCCGGTCGCCGGCAACATGAACTGCGTGCCGCCGCTGCCGGAATTCCTGCCGGGCCTGCGCGCGCTGTGCGACAAGTACGGCGCGCTCTTGATCATCGATGAAGTGATGACCGGCTTCCGCGTGGCGCTGGCCGGCGCACAGTCCTATTACGGCGTCGAGCCGGATCTGACCTGCCTCGGCAAAATTATCGGCGGCGGCATGCCGGTGGGTGCCTTCGGCGGCCGCCGCGACGTGATGGACGCGCTGGCGCCGACCGGCCCGGTCTACCAGGCGGGCACCCTGTCCGGCAACCCGATCGCCATGGCGGCGGGCTATGCCTGCCTGACCGAAGTGTCGCAGGTGGGCGTGCACCAGACGCTGACCGAACTGACCGAGATGCTGGCCGCTGGCCTGCTGCACGCGGCGCAGGAAGAGAATATCCCGCTGGTGGTCAACAACGTCGGCGGCATGTTCGGCCTGTTCTTCACCGACGCGCCGGCGGTCACCTGCTACCAGGACGTGATGCAGTGCGACGTGGAACGCTTCAAGCGCTTCTTCCATCTGATGCTGGAAGAAGGGGTGTATCTGGCGCCGTCCGCCTTCGAAGCGGGCTTCATGTCCGTGGCGCACAGCAAGGAAGACATTCAGCGCACCATCGACGCCGCGCGTCGCTGCTTCGCCAAGCTGTAATCCCGGCCGAATGGCCAAAAAAACGGGCGCCTCGGCGCCCGTTTTGCTTTTCGCTGCCGCTTAAAGCAGCGTGCCGTAAATGGTCAACAGCGCCACCACCACCACGATGATCATCGTCACCTTGCGCGCCAGCGTCACCGCCGCCCGCGGCGTTTGCACCGGATCCATATGCGGATCGCGCGCCAGCGAGAACTGTGCCAGCCGCGTCAGCACCTGATACGACGATGAATGCCGATCCCCCAGCGAGGCGAACCAGGCCGGCAGCGCCCGCTCGCCGTGGCCGAATAGCGCATAGGCCACCCCGGCCAAGCGCACCGGGATCCAGTCCAGCCAGTTCAGCAGGTGATCGATGCCCGATTGCGAACGCTCCAGCGGCGTATTGTGGCGCGCCAGCCAGGTTTGATAGGCGCGCAGGAAGGCATACCCCGCCAGCGCGATCGGCCCGTAAGGCCCAAAGACCACGAACCAGAACAGCGGCGCCAGGTAATAACGGAAGTTGATCCACAGCAGCGCGTTTTGCAGCTCGCGCAGGCGCAGCTCTTCGCTGCAGTCCACCGGTAAACCGTGAATCAACGCCAGCTCTTCCGCCATCTGATCGCTGGCGTGGGTATCACCCTGCCGCGCCGCTTTCAGGTAGGCGCGGTAGTGTTTGCGCTTGATGCCGGCGCCGACGCACAGCAGATCGATGACGATCCACAGCAGCAGCGTCACCACGCCGAAGAACAACCCGTACGACAGCCACAGAACGCCCCAGACGACCACCATCCAGGCGGCGGTCATCGCCAGCGTCTGCGCCAGCGAAACCCGATGCAGCCGCTGAAACACCACTTCGAGACGGTGATCCAGCTGCCAGTGTTCTCCCAGCTTAAACAGGCGCTCCCAGGCCAAAACCAGCAACAGCGTAAACAGCGTCATTAGCGATTCCTCTCCCTTTTTCTTGTCTCAAGCATAGCGTCGGCGGGCGCGCCGCGTTGTTCCAGAGATGCCAGATAGCGATCCCAATCGAACGCCGGCCCGGGATCGGTCTTGCGGCCGGGGGCGATATCGCAATGCCCGGCGATATTGGCCACCAGCGGCGGATAATGTTCGGCCAGCAGCGCGGTGACCGCCTGCAGCGCGCGGTATTGCGCCTCGGTGTAGGGTAACTGATCGGTGCCTTCCAGCTCGATGCCGATGGAGAAATCGTTGCACCGGTCGCGCCCCTGATACAGGGAAACGCCCGCGTGCCAGGCGCGCTGGTCGAAGGGCACGTACTGCACGATCTCCCCGTCGCGGCGGATCAGGCAGTGCGCCGACACCCGCAGCTGATGGATCTCGGCGAAATAGGGGTGCTGCGCGGGATCGAGCGTGCCGGTAAACAGCTGGTCGATATAGGGGCCGCCGAACTCGCCGGGCGGCAGGCTGATGTTGTGGATGACCAACAGCGACGGCGGCTCGTCATCCGGGCGCCGATCGCAGTGCGGCGAGACCACTCGCGTCACCCCGACAATCCAGCCATTTTCCAACTGCATCAGACACCTCTCTGCGGTGGTACTTATTCCTGCAACAGAGTAGCATGTTCCCCTACGATCTAACCGTCCATTTCGGAGTTTTCCATGCCGACACGCCGCTACAGTGCCGACAGTCGCCGCACCGAGCTTCTTGAACGAATTGAAAGTGATATTCCCTATGCCGTCGCCCAGGCGCTGCGCGAAGACCTGGGGGGTGAAGTCGACGCCGGGCGCGATATTACCGCGCAATTGTTACCGGCGGACAAGCAGGCCGAAGCCACCGTCATCACCCGCGAAGCCGGCGTATTCTGCGGCCGCCGCTGGCTGAATGAGGTCTTTATTCAATTGGGCAATCAGGTGCAGGTGGAGTGGCTGGTGGCGGACGGCGACCGTCTGACGCCGAACCAACCGCTCTGCCGGCTGCGCGGCCCCGCACGAGTGATGCTGACCGGCGAGCGCACCGCGCTGAACTTCGTGCAGACGCTCTCCGGCGTGGCGACCGAGGTCAGCCGCTATGTGGCTCTGCTGGAAGGCACCCGGACTCGCCTGCTTGATACCCGCAAAACCCTGCCCGGCCTGCGCACCGCGCTGAAATACGCCGTGCTGTGCGGGGGCGGCAGCAACCACCGGCTGGGGCTGTCCGACGCCTTCCTGATCAAGGAAAACCACATCATCGCCTCCGGCTCTATCAAGAACGCGGTGGAAAAAGCCTTCTGGCTGCACGCCGACGTGCCGGTGGAAGTGGAAGTCGAATCGCTCGATGAACTGCAGCAGGCGCTGGACGCCGGCGCCGACATCATCATGCTGGACAACTTCAGCGTCGAGATGATGCGCCAGGCGGTCGCACAAACCCAGGGCCGCGCCCAGCTGGAAGTATCCGGCAACGTCACCAGTGAGACGCTGCGCACCTTCGCCGAGACCGGCGTGGATTACATTTCGGTCGGCGCGCTGACCAAGCATGTGACCGCGCTCGATCTGTCGATGCGCTTCAAATGATCCCCTCGCCCCCGGCCGCTGCCGGGGGCGTTACCGTAAAATTGCGAAGCCCCTCGCACCCTTTTATTCACCGCTGCAAACAACGTCATTACTGATGGAAACGCGCCGAGAAACGCGCAAAAGCCCCTCGCCGTGCCCCCGCGCAAACCGCTACCGTTGCCTTCCACACCCTTATGGAGGAGACAACGCATGGAAACGCAACGCGGCTTTACCCTGATAGAACTGATGGTGGTGATCGCCATCATCGCCATCCTCAGTGCCATCGGCATTCCCGCCTACCAGCGCTACATCCAGAAAGCGGCGATGACCGACATGCTGCAAACCATGTCGCCGTACAAACTGGCGGTCGAGCTGTGCGTGCTGGACGAAGGCGCCCCCACCGGTTGTGAAGCCGGCAGCAAAGGCATTCCCACCGGCGGCACGTCGCGTTACGTCAGCGGGGTGAAAGTCGTCAAAGGCGTGATCACACTGACCGGCACCCAAACGCTGCAGGGGCTGGCAGTGGCATTAACCCCCAAAGTGAACGCCGATGGGCTGACCCGCTGGAGCCGGCTGTGCAGCAGCGAAAACGCAACGCTGGTTGAAGTGTGCCAGGAAGTCTTCCGCTTCGACAACGCGGCGGAGTAACGGCGATGAACGCGCAAATCAGCGAAGAAGTTCACGCCCTGTGCCGGCGCTATCAGGCGCTGGCGCTGAACGAAGATCCGACCACCCTGACGATCGCCCTCAACGAAGAGGCGCCGCAAGGGCTGCTGGCGGCGCTGCGTTTCGCCACCGGCAAGCGCATCCATCTGGAGCAATGGCCGGCGGCCAGGCTGGAGCAGGCGCTGAACCAACGCCAGGAACCGCTACCGGCGCCGCTGGCGGCCGAAGAAGACAGCGCCGACATCGCCTACCCCGACGACGGCGACGCGCCGGTGGTGCAGTTCATCAACCAGACGCTGCGCCTGGCCATTCAGCGTCGCGCCTCGGACGTCCACTTCGAGCCCTTTCGGCAGCATTTTCGCATTCGCCTGCGCATCGACGGCGTGCTGCAAACCCTCGCCTCGCCGTCACCCCAGCTGACCGCACGCCTCATCGCCCGGTTGAAGATCCTCGGCCAGCTGGATATCGCCGAGCGCCGTCAGCCTCAGGACGGGCAGCTCAGCCTGACGTTGGACGGCGCGCGCTATGCCATGCGTATCGCCACTCTGCCGACGCTACACGGCGAAAAGGTGGTGCTGCGCGTTCAGCAGGGCGAACAGCAGGAGCTGCCGCTGGATCAACTGGGCATGAGCCGAGCGGATTTGGCGCGCTACGCGGCGGCGCTGGCCTGCCCGCAAGGTTTGATCCTGGTGACCGGCCCGACCGGCAGCGGCAAGACGGTAACGCTGTACAGCGGCCTGCGCCAGTTGAACGATGCGCAAAGCAACCTGTGCAGCGTCGAGGATCCGATCGAGATACCGCTGTTCGGCGTCAATCAAACCCAGATCAACGCCAAAACCGAGCTGAGCTTCGCCCGGGTGCTGCGCGCCCTGCTGCGCCAGGATCCGGATGTCATCATGATCGGCGAGATCCGCGATGCGGAAACCGCCGAGATCGCGGTCAAGGCCGCGCAAACCGGCCACCTGGTGCTGTCGACGCTGCATACCAACTCCACCGGCGAAACCCTGACGCGCCTGATGCACATGGGTATCCCCGGCTACCTGCTCGCCGGCTGTCTGAAACTGGTCATCGCGCAGCGGCTGGTGCGCAGGCTGTGTCGCCACTGCCGCTACCCGCACAGCCAACCCACGCATTTTCCTGCCTCGGTCTGGCCGGAACCGCTGACCGCCTGGCGCGCCGATGGCTGCGAGCATTGCTTCGGCGGCTACTACGGGCGCATCGGCGTGTATGAACTGTTGCCCATTACGCCGGAAATACAGGCGGCGTTGCTGGCGAACGCCGCTCCCAGCCGGCTGGCGGATATCGCCCGCGAACAGGGGCAGCTTTCGCTGCTGCAGGCGGGCCTGGCGCTGGCCAGCGAAGGCGCAACCTCGCTGGAAGAGCTGTACCGCGTGATCGACGTCGTCCAGCTCGGCGTAACCGCGCCATGAAAGCGCGCCGGCTGTTTCTTTGGCAGGCTTTCGACGCCCAGGGCGCCCTGCGCCGCGGCGAACTGATGAGCGATGAAAAACGGCAGGTAAGCCGGTTGCTGATTGAGCAAGGCATGCAACCCTGGCGGATCGGGCACGGCAAACGCGTCACGCCCGGCCAGTGGCGCGGAGAACCTTTGATCCACTTCACCCGCCAACTCGCCACCCTGCTGCAGGCCGGGTTGCCGCTGGTCAATACGCTGCAGCTTCTGGCGGCAGAGCACCCTTCGGCGGCCTGGCGTTGCCTGTTGCGCCAGTTGGCAGAACAGGTGCGCGAAGGGCAGCCGCTCTCCGAAACCCTTGCCGCGCAGCCAGGCGTTTTTCCACTTATCTATCGCCAACTGATCGCCATCGGCGAGCTAACCGGCAATCTCGATCACTGCTGCCTGCAGCTGGCGCAGCAGCAGGAAGCCCAATTGCTGCTGCGCCGCAAAGTGACCAAAGCGCTGCGCTATCCCCTCTTCATCTGTGCGGTGGCGCTGCTGGTCAGCGTGCTGATGCTGGTGATGGTGCTGCCGGAATTCGCCAAGGTTTATCAGTCGTTCGATGCGCCGCTACCCTGGTTTACCCAAGGGTTATTGGGGTTGTCCGCGCTGCTGATCGCCGTTGGCCCCTATTTGGCGCTGCTGCTCGGCGCGTTGATGTTCGGCTATTGCCGCTGGCTGCATCCGCGCCCGCCGTGGCGCCGACGTGAGCAGGCCGCCTTGCTGCGCCTGCCGCTGATCGCCCGGCTGGTGAGCGGCGGCGCGCTGAGCCAAACCTTTCGTATTCTGACCATGACCCAACGCGCGGGGCTGACGCTGGTGGAAGGCTTGAACGCGGCGGCGCTGGCGGCCGACCATCTGCTGTACCGACAGGCGCTGGAGCAGGTGCAGCGGCAGCTCGCCGAAGGCGAGGCGTTTCATCACGCCCTCGCCCTGCAACCGCTGTTTCCGCCGCTGTGCCGGCAGCTGGTGCGGGTGGGCGAAGAATCGGGCTCGCTGGACGTCTTGCTGGATAAATTGGCGCAGTGGTATGAACGGCAGACGCACGAGCTGGCCGATACGCTGGCGCAAACGCTGGAGCCGCTGCTGATGCTGGTGGTGGGCGGGATTGTCGGCGCTTTGGTGATCGCCATGTACCTGCCTATCTTTCAACTGGGCAGCGTGCTGGGATAAAAAAGAGGATAGCGGGCGCCGCGGTACGCGACGCCCGAATGCAAGGTGCGGCTTATTTGCTGCCGAAGACGCGGTTTTCCTGCTCCGCCACGCGGATAAAGGTGGTGCGCTTGGTCAGCTCTTTCAGGCGCTCGGCGCCAACGTAGGTGCAAGCAGAGCGCAGGCCGCCGAGGATATCGCGCACGGTAAACTCCACCTCGCCGCGCAGCGGCAGCTTGACGGTTTTGCCTTCGGCCGCGCGATACTCCGCCACGCCGCCGACGTGGCGCTTCATCGCCGACTCGGAGCTCATGCCGTAGAACAGCATGAACTTTTCGCCGTTCTCTTCCACCACGGTGCCTTCACACTCCTCGTGGCCGGCCAGCATGCCGCCCAACATCACGAAGTCAGCGCCGCCGCCGAAGGCTTTAGCGACGTCGCCCGGCACCGAGCAGCCGCCGTCGCTGACGATTTGGCCGCCCAGCCCGTGGGCAGCATCGGCGCATTCAATCACCGCCGACAGCTGCGGGTAGCCCACGCCGGTCTTCACGCGGGTAGTACAGACTGAGCCCGGGCCGATGCCAACCTTAACGATGTCGGCGCCGGAGAGGATCAGCTCTTCCACCATCTCGCCGGTCACTACGTTGCCGGCGCAGATCACGTGATTCGGGCAGGCTTCGCGCGCTTTCTGCAGGAAGGCGACGAAATGTTCAGAGTAGCCGTTGGCCACGTCGATGCAGATGAATTTCAGCACCGGAGACAGAGCCAGGATCTGCTGCATTTTGGCGAAGTCGGCTTCGGAGGTGCCGGTGGACACCATCACGTGGCGCAGCACCGATTCCGGCATGCGCTGCACGAAGTCAGCCCATTGCTCGACGCTGTAATGTTTGTGTACGGCGGTGAGAACGTCGAAAGAAGCCAGGGCCTCTGCCATGCGGAAGGTGCCCACCGTGTCCATGTTGGCGGCGATAATCGGCACGCCGGACCAGCTGCAACCTGAATGCTTGAAGGTAAACTGACGTTCCAGTTCAACCTCGGAGCGGCTTTTCAGCGTGGAGCGCTTAGGGCGGATCAACACGTCTTTAAAGCCCAACTTCAAATCTTCTTCAATACGCATGACTTATGATTTCCTGGTTAATGGCGACGGATCGCAAGGAGGATGTTCGAATCTCTGCCCGACGGCTTTCCAGTGGCGCAAAAAGACGGCGGCGAGATTAATGCCAGTTCCAGTGACGTTATAATACGCGCTAATAATCGCCGAACAAGACTGCGAATTCGCCTTTATTTACGCTACAATCCGACAAATTTACCTGCATAACCGCAGTGTGATTGCCCGCTCATTTTTGCCATGCCGCTGCGCTTTTTCTCGCCGCCCGAACGGTGCCGACGCGCAAGCGCCGCCTGCCGACTTGCACTTCTGCGCGATCGCTTTATGATTCGACTATTATTTTTTTATGAACATCGGATGCACCTAACACCATGGCCTACATTGTTGCGTTGACCGGGGGCATAGGCAGCGGCAAGACGACCGTCGCGAACGCCTTTGCGCGCCACGGCGCAACCCTTGTCGATGCCGACGTGATCGCCCGTCAGGTCGTCGAGCCGGGCACCCCTGCCTTGGCCGCGATCGCCGAACGATTTGGTAATGAAATGTTGCTGCCGGACGGCGCGTTGAACCGTGCTGCGCTGCGTCAGCGCATATTCAGCCATCCCGATGACAAAACCTGGCTGAACCAGCTGCTGCATCCGCTGATACACCGTGAAACCCAGCGCCAACTGGCGCAGGCCGCCAGCCCGTACGCGCTGTGGGTGGTGCCGCTGCTGGTGGAAAACGGCCTGCAGGATCGCGCCGATCGGGTGCTGGTGATCGACGTCGATGCCGAAACCCAGCTGGCTCGCACCATCGCGCGCGACGGCGTCAGCCGTGAGCAGGCGCAAAGCATTCTCGCCGCCCAGGCCACGCGCCGGCAGCGCCTCGCCGTGGCGGATGACATTATTGACAACAGCGGCGCCGCTCAGGGGATAGAGCCACAGGTCGCCGCACTGCATCGTCGCTACCTTGAACTGGCGGCAACAGCGCCCCAACAGGATTAAACTGCATGAGTGATGTTTCCCCAACCGTTCTCTTTGAACACCCGCTGAACGAAAAAATGCGCACCTGGCTGCGCATCGAATTTCTGCTGCAACAGCTGCACGGCCAACGCGCCCTGAGTGAAACCGCCATCGCCCTCACCTTCTTTCGCACCGTCTCCGACTTGCTGGACGTGCTGGAGCGCGGCGAAGTGCGCACCGAACTGCTCAAAGAGCTGGAGCGCCAGCAGCAGAAACTGTTGGCCTGGGCCGATGTGCCGGGCGTGGATATGGCGCTGATCGATCAGCTGCGCGGCCAGTTGAAGTCGCGCTCATCGGCGCTGATGGCGGCGCCGCGCCTCGGCCAGGCGTTGCGCGAAGACCGGCTGATCGGCCTGGTGCGTCAACGGCTGAACATTCCCGGCGGCTGCTGCAGCTTCGATCTGCCGACCCTGCACATGTGGATGCACGCGCCGCAGCAGGATCGCGACGCCGACGTCGCCACCTGGCTGCAGTCGCTGGATCCGCTGAACCAGGCGCTGACCATGGTGCTGGATCTGATCCGCCAGTCCGGGCCGTTCCGCAATCAAATCAGCCTGAACGGCTTTTTCCAGGACAACGCCGAAGGGGCGGATCTGCTGCGCCTGCGCCTCCATCTGGCGCCGCAGCTTTATCCGCAGATTTCCGGCCACAAGACGCGTTATGCCATTCGTTTCCTGCCGCTGGACAGCGAAAATGGCGTGGTGCCTGAACGCCTGACGTTCGAACTGGCCTGTTGTTGAACTTGTGAAAGAAAGCCTTCTCAGCACTGACAGAAGGCGTAAGGAACCGTTATGACGACCGTAGTAAAATGCCCAACCTGTGGCACCGGCGTGGTTTGGGGTGAAGTCAGCCCGTTCCGGCCGTTTTGCAGCAAGCGCTGCCAGCTGATCGATCTCGGCGAGTGGGCAGATGAAGAGAAGCGCATTCCGAGCAACAGCGATCTGTCGGAAAGCGAAGACTGGAGTGAAATGGACGATCGCTGATCGCCCACGGTTGGCCTGGCGGGCGCCAGGCCACGCTTGTCATTGCGCGGCGCTCGCCTGCGCCACCAGCAGTCGGATGATGCCGACGTTGGCTTCCGGGAATTCGTCTTCACGCAGATCCGCCTGTTTTACCCAGCGCATCGGTTGCCCCTCGCGGCCGAACGGCTCGCCTGCCCAGGCCTCCACCAGATAAAAATTCAGCGTCACGATGCGATCGCTGAAGCGATGCTCCACCACCTCCAGCAGCTCGGCACGTTCGGCTTCGATACCGGTCTCTTCCCGCAGCTCGCGGCTCAGCGCCTGTTCCGGCGTTTCACCCTGTTCGATCTTGCCGCCGGGAAACTCCCAGAACCCGGCCATGTGCGCGTCGGCGGCGCGGCGGGTAATAAAGATCTCCCGTTGCGCATTGCGGATGATGCCCACGGCGATATTCAAATGTTTCATCTCACCCTCCTGATGGGTGTCAAAAAACAGGGGCTCAGCAAGCTGAACCCCTGGTGTTGTCGGTTAACCGCGGCCGGCATTACTGCAGGCGGCCGTGGCACTGCTTGTATTTCTTGCCGGAGCCGCATGGGCATGGATCGTTGCGGCCCACTTTACGCTCGGCGGTCGCCGGCGCGTTCGGATCTTCGGTCACCAGCGCGTTCTCGTCGTGGTGGCTCAACTGTTGGTGCTGCGCCAGGCGCTCGGCCTCTTCACGGCGCTGCTGTTCCAGCGCTTCCACCTCTTCCGGCATCCGCACCTGAACCTTGCTCAGCACGCTGATCACTTCATATTTCAGCGATTCCAGCATGGTGGCGAACATGTTGAAGGATTCGCGCTTGTACTCCTGCTTCGGATCCTTCTGCGCATAGCCGCGCAGGTGGATACCCTGACGCAGGTAGTCCATCGCCGCCAGGTGCTCTTTCCACAGGGAATCCAGCGTCTGCAGCATCACGCCCTTCTCGAAGTTGCGCATCATTTCGCTGCCGACCACGTCTTCCTTACGCTGGTACTGCTCTTTGGCGTTCTCCAGAATGCGTTCGCGCAGCGTCTCTTCGTGCAGCTCCGGCTCTTTGTCCAGCCATTGTGCGATCGGCATCTCCAGATCGAAGTCGTTCTTCAGGCGCTCTTCCAACCCCTGAATGTCCCACTCTTCTTCCAGCGACTGCGGCGTGATGTAGTTGTCGATGGTGCTCTTGAACACGTCCTCGCGGATGCTGGCGATGGTTTCGCTCACGTCGGACACGTCCAGCAATTCGTTACGCTGGCTGTAGATGGCGCGGCGCTGATCGTTGGCGACGTCGTCGTATTCCAGCAGCTGCTTACGGATGTCGAAGTTGCGGCTCTCTACCTTGCGCTGGGCGTTGGCGATCGCCTTGGTCACCCACGGGTGCTCAATCGCTTCGCCTTCTTTCATACCCAGTTTACGCATCATGCCGGACACGCGATCCGAAGCGAAGATACGCATCAGGGCATCTTCCATCGACAGGTAGAAGCGGGATGAACCGGCATCGCCCTGACGACCGGAACGGCCGCGCAGCTGGTTATCGATACGGCGCGATTCATGGCGCTCGGTGCCGATGATATGCAGGCCGCCCGCCGCCAGCACCGCGTCGTGGCGTTCTTTCCAGGCGGCTTTGATGGCTTCGATCTGCTCTTCGGTCGGCGCTTCCAGCAGCGCCACTTCGGCCTGCCAGCTGCCGCCCAGCACGATATCGGTACCACGGCCCGCCATGTTGGTGGCGATGGTCACCGCGCCGCTCTGGCCGGCCTGGGCGACGATATCCGCTTCCATGGCGTGGAACTTGGCGTTCAGCACCTTGTGGTCGATGCCCGCTTTGGTCAGTTCGCGGGAAACCACTTCGGATTTCTCGATCGAGATGGTGCCCACCAGCACCGGCTGGCCTTTGGCGGTACGCTCGCGGATGTCTTCGATGATGGCGCCGATCTTCTCTTTCTCGGTCATGTACACCAGATCCGGCATATCCTTACGGATCATCGGACGGTTGGTTGGCACCACGATGGTGTCCAGCTTGTAGATCGAGCTGAATTCGAAGGCTTCGGTATCGGCGGTACCGGTCATCCCCGCCAGCTTCTCGTACAGACGGAAGTAGTTCTGGAAGGTGATCGAAGCCAGCGTCTGGTTCTCGTTCTGGATCTCCACGCCTTCTTTGGCTTCCACCGCCTGGTGCAGGCCGTCGGACCAGCGGCGGCCCTGCATGGTACGGCCGGTGTGTTCGTCGACGATGATCACTTCGCCGTCTTTCACGATGTAGTCAACGTCGCGGGTGAACAGCACGTGGGCGCGCAGCGCGGCGGTAACGTGGTGCATCAGCATGATGTTGGTCGGCGAGTACAGCGACTCGCCCTCATCCATGATGCCGGCTTCCACCAGCATCTCTTCGATCAGGATCAGGCCGCGTTCGGTCAGGTGAACCTGGCGCGCCTTCTCATCCACCGAGAAGTGCCCTTCACCCTTGAAGGTGTCGGAGTCTTCTTTTTCCTGGCGGATCAGTTTAGGGATCAGCTTGTTGACCTTGATGTACATCTCGGAGCTGTCTTCGGCCGGGCCGGAGATGATCAGCGGCGTACGCGCTTCATCGATCAGGATGGAGTCCACCTCATCCACCAGCGCATAGTGCAGTTTGCGTTGCACGCGTTCTTCCGGGCTGAACGCCATGTTGTCGCGCAGGTAGTCGAAGCCGTATTCGTTGTTGGTGCCGTAGGTGATGTCGGCGGCGTAAGCTTCACGCTTGGCCGGCGCCGGCATGCCCGGCAGGTTGATGCCGATGCTCAGGCCGAGGAACTCGAACAGCGGACGGTTGTTTTCGGCGTCACGCTGCGCCAGATAGTCGTTGACGGTCACGACGTGTACGCCGCGGCCGCTCAGGGCGTTCAGGTAAGCCGGCAGCGTGGCGGTCAGGGTTTTACCTTCACCGGTGCGCATCTCGGCGATGCAGCGATCGTTCAGCACCATGCCGCCCAGCAGCTGCACGTCGAAGTGACGCATGCCGAACACGCGTTTGCTCGCCTCACGCACTACGGCGAAGGCTTCCGGAATCAGGCTTTCCAGCGATTCGCCCTTCTCCAGGCGCGCGCGGAATTCGTTGGTTTTCGCTTTCAGCTCATCATCGGACAGTTTTTCCATGTCCGGTTCCATGCGGTTGATCTGCTCAACCACTTTGCGCATGCGGCGCAGGGTACGATCGTTACGGCTGCCAAAAACTTTGGTTAATAATTTCACTAACATGATGTTTGATATCTCTGTCATGACGGCCTGATACGGCAGTCAACTTGCTATTATTTATGGTTTTTGTGCCCGAAGGGCGGAGTCAGACGAGCGCGGCAGGCCCGGCGCGAATGCCCTGTACCTGCGCCACCCACAGGCCGGTCTGGTGCCGTGCCAGCGTTGGCAGCACCTCAAGGTGGGTATGGCGAATGATGGTCGGCGGCTTCGGCTCGTGCGTCAGCAGCGCGTTGAGGGTGGACAGCAGCGCCAGTTGCGCCACCTGCAAAGGGGGTTCCGCTTCGGCTTCGCTCTCCTGCACCCGCGCATAAACCGCCTGCGGCGCCAGCGCGAAAGAAAGGTGACGAATGACGGTGCGCAGCGCATGTTGCTGCCAATAATCTACGCTGAAGGTAGGACGGCGGTGCGCGTCCTGCAGCAGGGCCAGGCTGTTGAAGGTGCCATTGGCCGCATTTTGCCGGTTAAGGCTGGACGACGTATTCGGCAGTGCGGCCTGATCGGGGGCGCCGGACAAACTGGAAGACGCGCCAAGCGTGGCCGCAACCATCCCTAACAGGAGATGGGGCCAGAAATAACGTCTGCCAAATTGTCGCCAACGATTTAGAATACCGATCACGAGTTTATAATCCGCCGGAGCCCATTATGCGCGATAGCCGTCCACAATTATTAGATGTCCTGTTCGACGACGCGTCTGCCGGCAGCAAAGGGCCGCTGCATAACGTCCAGCAACGCGCGGTGGCGCTGCTCAAGCTTAACCGTGCAGTGAAGGGCCTGTTGCCCGCTCCCCTGCATCCCTGGTGCCGCGTCGCGAATTTCCGACAGGGTATTTTAGTGCTCGAAACGGCAAATGCCAGTTGGATGATGCGCTTGCGCTACGAACAACCCGCTTTGCTGTCTGCACTACGAGCGCAAATTCTACCATCATTGTCGTCGATCGACATCAGGATTAATCCGGCCTTGATGGCGAAAGGCAGCCACCAGGTGCAAAACGCAGAGAAAGCGCCGGAAAAACCGGTGCCGATGCGGCATTTGAGTCTGGAAAGTGCGGAAGAACTGAGAGGATTGGCGAGCCGTAGCCCGGAAAAACTGCGCAAGATATTGGAACGGCTGGCTGCATTGGCCGGAGAGGGTACCAACACAACCAGTCGTGATAAGTAATCAGCGACACAACTGCAAAACATCAGACCGCATCACGAGCCTGAATGCTCAGGCTCTCAAAGGATGCGCCTGCCGTTATTCGCAGCGGGCGAGGAATTCAGACCTTACGCCAATACGGTAGACGGTGCCTTGAATGCCAATGGCATTTCGGCTTCGTCCTGGAAGGTCACGTATTCCCACGCTTCCTGCTTGGCCAACACGGCCTGCAGCAGTTTGTTGTTCAACGCGTGGCCAGACTTGTACGCGGTAAACGCGCCAATGATGTTGTGGCCGCACATGAACAGGTCGCCGATGGCGTCCAGCATTTTGTGACGTACGAATTCGTCTTCGAAACGCAGGCCGTCTTCGTTCAGCACGCGGTAGTCATCCACCACGATGGCGCAGTCGAAGCTGCCGCCCAGGGCCAGGCCGCGGGACTGCAGGTATTCGATGTCACGCATGAACCCGAAGGTGCGCGCGCGGCTGATTTGACGCACGAACGACTCAGCCGAGAAATCAAGACGATAGCGCTGAGAGCTGGCGTCGATAGCCGGGTGGTTGAAGTCGATGGTGAAGTCCAGGCGGAACCCGTTATGCGGGGACAGCTCGGCCCATTTGTCGCCATCTTCAACACGCACGGTCTCTTTCAGACGCAGGAATTTCTTCGCCGAGTTCAGTTCTTCGATGCCGGCATCCAGCAGCAAGAACACGAACGGACTGGCGCTGCCGTCCATGATTGGGATTTCAGCGGCGTCGACTTCGATGACGATGTTGTCGATGCCCAACCCAGCCAGCGCGGCGTTGAGGTGCTCAACGGTCGAAATACGCACGTCATGCTCATTCACCAGGCAAGTACAGAGCATGGTATCACGCACGGATTTTGCATCAGCCGGAAAATCAACCGGTGGATTCAAGTCAGTGCGACGATAGATGACCCCGGTATTAGCCGGCGCTGGGCGCATTGTCAGCGTGACTTTCTTGCCGGTATGCAAACCGACGCCAGTCGCCTGAACAATACGTTTTAATGTCCTTTGTTTGATCATCGTTTTATCTCGCAATGTTATCCATCCTACCAGCCAAGCATACAGCATGGCCGGCGGGACAGTTTAGCACAAAGAGCGGAGATTCCAAATTCTCAGGATATTCTTAGTCTGCCTGTTTACGCAGGAAGGCTGGAATATCAAGATAGTCGGGCTCTTTATTCGGTTGCGCAGCTTGGTCGTTGACCACCTTGGCGGCAGGTTTCACTTCCTGCGGCAGAGGCGACATGCCGTGCTGCTGATAACGGTGATCCATCACCGGCTGGCTGGCCTGTTTATTCGTCACCAGGGTGATTTCAGGACGTTTGTCCATACCGATACCGGTTGCAACCACGGTAACGCGCAGTTCGTCGTTCATTTCCGGATCCAGCGAGGTACCGATAACCACGGTCGCGTTGTCGGAAGCGAATGCACGGATGGTGTTACCCACGGTTTCGAACTCATCCAGACGCAGGTCGAAGCCGGCGGTAATGTTGACCAGCACGCCGCGCGCGCCGGACAGGTCGATGTCTTCCAGCAGTGGGCTGGAGATCGCCATTTCGGCCGCTTCTTCGGCACGGTCTTCACCGCAAGCCACGCCGGAACCCATCATCGCGTAGCCCATTTCGGACATCACGGTGCGCACGTCGGCGAAGTCGACGTTCATCAGGCCCGGACGGGTGATCAGCTCGGCGATACCCTGCACCGCGCCTTTCAGCACGTCGTTGGCCGCGCCGAACGCGTCCAGCAGAGAGATGCCGCGCCCCAGAACTTTCAGCAATTTGTCGTTCGGGATGGTGATCAGCGAGTCCACGTGTTTGGACAGCTCAGCGATACCCTGCTCCGCGAATGCCATGCGCTTCTTGCCTTCGAAGTTGAAAGGCTTGGTCACCACGGCCACGGTCAGAATACCCAAATCTTTAGCCACTTCAGCCACCACTGGCGCCGCACCGGTGCCGGTACCGCCACCCATGCCGGCCGCGATGAAGACCATGTCTGCGCCGTCCAGCGCTGCGCGCAGGGCTTCGCGGTCTTCTTCCGCTGAATTGCGACCCACTTCCGGGTTCGCGCCCGCACCCAGACCTTTGGTAATACCGCTACCGATCTGGATGGTTTGGCCAACCGCCGTTTTGCGGAGCGCCTGGGCGTCCGTGTTCACAGCGAAGAATTCAACACCTTCGATGCGCTCGCGCACCATGTGTTCAACGGCATTGCCACCGCCGCCGCCGACGCCGATGACTTTAATCACCGCGTCATTGGTTAGTTCCATTGGTTCAAACATAGTTTCTCTCCGTTTTGTGCCTGTCGCTGCGAGATCATAAAAAGATTACTCAGCATGATCTCTTTGTTGAAACATTAAAACTCTTTTCTCAGCCAGCTATTGATGCGTTTAAACCAATTGCCCACCGAGGCGCGTTTTTCTACTTCCGTCTCACCGCTCAGGTGAGACTCTTTTCCATAGTGCAGCAGACCTACCGCCGTCGAGTAGTAAGGCTCCTGCGCATAATCCGTCAGACCCGTGATGTTCAAGGGTTGGCCGATGCGTACCTGAGTGTGGAACACCCGTTGCGCACAGGCTGCCAGGCCATCAATCTGGGCGGCGCCACCGGTCAGCACGATACCTGCCGCCAGATGATGCTTCACCCCTTGCTGACGCAGTTGCTCCTGCAATTGCAAAATTTCATCGTTAACCAGATTCAACAGTTCGGTGTAGCGTGGCTCAATGACTTCAGCCAGCGTCTGTCTTTGCAGACTGCGCGGAGGACGTCCCCCGACGCTAGGCACCTCTACATTCTCATCCTTGCTAACAATCGACCCAAGCGCACAGCCGTGTCGAACTTTAATCGCTTCCGCGTCGGTCGGCGGCGTGCCGAAGGCGTAGGCGATATCGCTGGTGACCACGTTCCCGGCATAAGGGATCACTTTGGTGTGGCGCAGCGCACCGCCGGTGTACACCGCCATATCCATGGTGCCGCCGCCGATATCCACCACGCAAACGCCGAGTTCGCGTTCATCTTCGGTCAGCACCGCGTAGCTCGCGGCCAGACCGGCGAAAATAAGTTGGTCAACTTTCAGGCCGCAACGTTCCACGGCCTTGACGATGTTCTTCGCCATATCGTTATGGCAGGTAATCAGATGCACCTTGGCCTGCATACGCACGCCGGACAGCCCAACCGGGTTTTTGATGCCTTCCTGATAATCGATGGCGTATTCCTGAGGAATCACGTGCAGGATGCGGTGTTCGTCGCGCACGCGCACCGATTTGGCGGTGTGCACCACGTTCTCCACGTCGTCCTGCGTCACTTCCTCTTCCGAAATCGGCACCATGCCGATTTCGTTCTGGCAGCTGATGTGTTTGCCCGACAGCGCCAGATACACCGAGGAGATCTGGCAGTCCGCCATCAGCTCGGCCTGATCGATGGCGCGCTGTACGCACTTCACCACCGACTCCAGGTCGTTTACGCCACCCTTATCCATACCGCGAGACGGGCAGCTGCCCACCCCGATAATGTTGACCATGCCATCGGGCAGAACTTCCCCTACCAACGCGGAGACTTTTGCAGTACCGATCTCCAGTCCAACTACCAGTTTTCTGTCCGTCGACTTGATCATTGTTGTTTTGCCTGTGCCTGATTCTGTTGCTGATTACTGTTTTGCTGACCGCCAAGCGCCTGCGGATCGACCAACACCGGAGCCCACCCTACCGAAGCGCCGGACTCGTAGCGCAGATCGACATAGCTGACACGCTTGCTCTCCGCCTGGCCCTGCTGCTGCAATACCGGGTAAAGCTCGATAAACCGCTGCAAACGCCCATTGCGGTCATCGCGCCCCAGCTCAAGCCGGACATCGTTGTCCAGCGCCAGCTGCCAGGAATGGCGCGCGGTCATCGCCGCCATTTTCAGCGTATATTTGCTGGCCGCCAACGAAGCGCTCATCGCCCGATAGCCTTCCAGCACATCCTGCTCGCTCCCTTCCGGCCCGTAGAGCAGCGGCAACTTCTGCTTGCCCGCCCGCTCTGCCGGCACGCTGAACGCTTTACCTTCGGCGTCCACCATGTGCAAATCGTTCCAGCGCGCCACCGGGACGTACTCCACCAGATGGATCTTCAGCTCATCCGGCCATTGTTTGCGCACGCTGGCCTGCTTGATCCACGGCAGACGCTCGATCTGCTGCTGGATAACGTCCACATCCTGCGTCATAAAGGTGCCGGGCGCGCCCAGCGCCAGGATCGCCTGACGAATATCATCGTTGGTGGTGTAGTGGCGTTCGCCGGTCACCACCAGCCTTGAGAGCGGCAGGCGACTGGCGTCTTTCATCCAGCCAAGCACCGCCCAACCGCTCCACACGACCGTTCCCAACACCATCAGCAGGAAAATCATTCCCGCCAACTGGGTTCCATTGCTGCGGCGCGGGCCGTTATCCACCTCGCGATCGCGCGCATTCAGGGCAGCTTGCGACATATCAGTCGGCCAACTCCAAAATTCTCGCCACCAACTGCGAGAAGCTTAATCCAAACTGGCGCGCCGCCATCGGCACCAGGCTATGACTGGTCATGCCCGGAGAGGTATTCACCTCAAGCAGATAGAAGCTGCCATCGCTGTCTTGCATCACGTCGACGCGGCCCCAGCCGCTGCAGTCCAGGCCGCGATAGGCGCGCAGCGCCAACACCGCCATCTCGGCTTCCTGCTCGGCGCTCAAACCGCTCGGGCAGAAGTACTGCGTGTCGTCCGAAATGTACTTGGCCTGATAGTCGTAAAACACGCCGGCCGGCTGGATGCGGATCGACGGCAGCACCTGGTCGCCCAGCATCGCCACGGTATATTCCGGGCCGCTCAGCCACTTCTCCACCAGCACATCGTCGTCATGACGGAAGGCCTCTTCCAGCGCGGCTTCCAACGCGGCGCTCTCGGTGACCTTGCTCATGCCGACGCTGGAGCCTTCGCGGCTCGGCTTGACGATCAGCGGCAGGCCGAGATCCGCCACGCGCGCCAGCAGCGCCGCTTTTTCAGCGCCGAGATACAGCTGGCGATTCAGCGCCACGTAAGGCGCCACCGGCAAGCCCATCGACTGCCACACCATCTTGGTGCGCCATTTGTCCATGGTCAGCGCCGAGGCCATCACGCCGCTGCCGGTATAAGGCAGCTCGAGGAACTCCAGCAGCCCCTGCAGGGTGCCGTCCTCGCCGCCGCGCCCGTGCAGCGCGATAAACACCTTGGTGAACCCCTGCTCTTTCAGCTGGGTCACCGGGAAATCGCGGGTATCGACGCCGTGCGCATCGATACCGGCTTCGCGCAACCCGGCCAGCACCGCGGCGCCGGATTGCAGGGAAACGTCACGTTCAGCGGAGGTGCCGCCCAGCAGAACTGCAACTTTATCAGCCATGGTGCTCCTCCTCTTTCTTCGGCGGCTGCAGCTTCAGCTCGGCCAGTTTACGGGCGATTTTGCCCACGTTGCCGGCGCCTTGCACCAGCACCAGGTCTTCATCCTGCAGCAGCTGCGCCAGGGTTTCCGGCACGGTATCGGCATCGGAAACCAGGATCGGATCCAGCTTACCGCGGCTGCGGATGGTGCGGCACAGCGAACGGCTGTCCGCGCCCGGGATCGGCGCTTCGCCGGCGGCGTACACGTCGAGCATCAGCAGCACATCCACCTGCGACAGCACGTTGGCGAAATCGTCGTACAGATCGCGGGTGCGCGTATAACGGTGCGGCTGGAAGATCATCACCAGACGCTTGTCCGGCCAGCCGGCGCGCGCCGCTTTCAGCGTGGCGTCCACTTCGGTCGGATGGTGGCCGTAGTCGTCCACCAGCATCGCGCTGCCCGCTTTGCCGTTGACCGGCTCCAGCGGGAACTCACCGAGGAAATCGAAGCGGCGCCCGGTGCCCTGGAAGCCCGCCAGCGCGCGCAGGATATCTTCGTCGTCGATGCCTTCTTCGGTCGCTACCGCTACCGCCGCTGCGGCGTTCAACGCATTGTGGCGGCCCGGCGCGTTCAGCGTCACCGTCAGCAACGGCTTGTCCTGACGGCTCAGGGTAAAGTGCCCCTGCGGCCCAATCTGCCGGTAGTCTTCGATGCGCACATCGGCATCTTCACTGAAGCCGTAGGTGGTGATATGGCGACCCACGCGCGGCAACAGCTCGCGCACTACCGGATCGTCGATGCACATCACCGCGCGGCCGTAGAACGGCAGGTTGTGCAAGAAATTGATAAACGTCTGCTTCAAGTTCTCGAAGTCGCCCTGGTAGGTGTCCATGTGGTCGGCTTCGATATTGGTGACCACGGCCACCATCGGCTGCAGATGCAGGAACGACGCATCGCTCTCATCCGCTTCCGCGATCAGATAACGGCTGGACCCCAGTCGCGCATGGGTGCCCGCCGCCTTCACCAGCCCGCCGTTGACAAAGGTCGGGTCCAGGCGGGCTTCGGCGTAAATGCTCGAGACCATCGCCGTGGTGGTGGTTTTGCCGTGCGTGCCGGCGATAGCGATGCCGTGGCGAAAACGCATCAGCTCCGCCAGCATCTCTGCGCGGCGGATCACCGGGATGCGCGCTTCACGGGCGGCGACGATCTCCGGGTTGTCGGCGGAGATGGCGGTAGACACCACCACCACGCTCGCATCCAGCACGTTTTCCGGACGGTGATTGAAGTAAATCGTCGCCCCGAGCGCGCTCAACTGTTGGGTGACCGGATTCGGCGCCAGGTCGGAGCCGCTGATCTGATACCCTTCGTTTGCCAACACTTCGGCGATACCACCCATGCCGGCACCACCGATGCCGACAAAGTGAATGTGCCGGACGCGACGCATCTCGGGCACGATAGTACGTAGTTTCGCCAGTTGTTGTGTATTCATCACTCTCTCTAATCCGGATCCGGTACCCCGGCCCTACATCACATTGCTTTTATTCAGGTTCGGCACACCGAACCCCTGCACTCGTTACTTGGCGAGCCGCACCAGCTCCGCCGCCACGCGCTCGGTAGCGTCCGGAATGGCGACCGCGCGCGCTTTCTCGGCCATGGCCAGCAGCGTCTTGCGATCCCAGCTCGCCAGCAGTTCGGCCACCACATCGGCGTTGAACTGCGGCTGTTCGATAATCTTCGCCGCGCCGGCTTCTTCCAGCGGGCGCGCGTTCCAGTACTGCTGACGATCCTTATGCATGAACGGCACGAAGATCGCCGGCAGCCCCGCCGCCGCGATTTCGCTGACGGTCAACGCGCCGGAGCGGCAGACCACCACGTCGGCCCAGGCGTAGGCGGCGGCCATGTCGTCGATGAACTCGGTCACCTTGTGCTGCGTCTGCCCTACCCTTTCGTAGTCGCGCAGCACCGTTTCCAGCGCGCCCTTGCCAACCTGATGCCAGAGCGTAATTCTATCGCCCAAACGCGCCGCGACTTCAGGAACTGTCTGATTCAGCACGCGCGCGCCCTGACTTCCGCCAATCACCAGCACGCGGATCGGGCCTTCGCGCCCCTGCAACCGCTCCGCCGGCAACGGCAGCGCCAACACGTCGGTGCGCACCGGGTTGCCCACCACCTCGGCGTTCGGGAACGCACCGGGGAAGGCCTGCATCACTTTGGCGGCGATGCGCGCCAGCCAGCGGTTGGTCAAGCCGGCGATGCCGTTCTGCTCGTGCAGCACCACCGGGATGCCGCACTGCCAGGCCGCCAGGCCGCCGGGGCCGGAAACGTAACCGCCCATCCCCAGCACCACATCCGGCTGATAGCTGCGCATGATGGCTTTCGCCTGGCGCACCGCCTGCCAGATCCGCAGCGGCGCAGTCAGCTGGGCCTTCAGGCCTTTGCCGCGCAGGCCGGAGATGCGGATAAAATCAATCTCGATCCCGTGCTTCGGCACCAGATCGGCTTCCATTCGGTCTGCGGTTCCGAGCCAGCGCACCTGCCAGCCCTGCGCCATCAGATGATGCGCGACCGCCAGCCCCGGGAACACGTGCCCGCCGGTACCGCCTGCCATCACCATTAAACGCTTAGGTTTCCCGCTCATCCCTTACCTCTTCACAAACGCCTGAGCCTTGGTCAGGCGCGTTTCATAATCAATTCGCAGCAACAGCACGATGGCCGTCGACATAATCAGCAAGCTTGAACCGCCGTAACTGATCAGCGGCAGCGTCAGACCTTTGGTCGGCAGCATGCCCGCCGCGGCGCCGACGTTAACCAGCGCCTGGAAGCTGAACCATACGCCGATCGCGCAGGCCAGGAAGCCGGAGAAGCGTTGGTCGATCTCCAGCGCGCGGCGCCCGATGGACATCGCGCGAAAAGCGACGAAGAATACCATTAACAGGGCTAAAACCACACCGATATAGCCCAGTTCTTCACCCAAAATGGAGAAGATGAAGTCGGTGTGCGCTTCCGGCAAATACTCGAGTTTCTGCACTGAGTTGCCGAGCCCCTGCCCCCAGAACTCGCCGCGGCCAAACGCCATCAGCGACTGGGTCAGCTGGTAGCCGCTGCCGAACGGATCGGCCCACGGGTTCCAGAACGAGGTCACGCGGCGCATACGGTACGGTTCCGCGATGATCAGCAGCACCACGGCGAACACGCCGGAGCCGATGATCGCCAGGAATTGCCACATTTTCGCGCCGGCCAGGAACAGCATCGCCAGCGTGGTGATGAACAGCACCACCACGGTACCGAGGTCCGGCTGCGCCAGCAGCAGCACCGCCAGCACCACCATCACGCCCATCGGCTTGCAGAAGCCCCAGAAGTTGCTGCGCACCTCTTCCACCTTGCGCACCAGATAGCTCGCCAGGTAGCAGAACAGCGACAGCTTGGACAGCTCCGCCGGCTGAATACGCAGCGGGCCGAGCGCGATCCAGCGCGAGGCTCCGTTTACCGAGCTCCCCACCACCAGCACGATCAGCAGCATCACGATCGACATCAGCAGCATCACGTTGCTGTAACGCTGCCAAACTTCCATCGGGATACGCAGCGTCACCAGCGACAGACCGAACGCCAGGCCGAGGTACAGCGCGTCACGTTTGGCGAACAGGAACGGATCGTCTGCCAGGCGTTGGCCGATCGGCATCGACGCCGAGGTCACCATCACGAAGCCGATGATCGCCAACCCGAAGGTCAGCCACAGCAGGGTGCGATCGTACAGCACCATGTTGACCGCATCGTTGTCGCGCGCGCCGGTCACCCAGTCTTTCATCCGTTCTGTCAGCCCGAAGTTCGGCAAGCGTAGTTTCATCCGCCAAGCTCCTGCGCCAGGCGGGCGAACTCATCGCCGCGCACTTCAAAATTACGGAACTGATCGAGACTGGCGCAGGCCGGCGACAGCAATACCATGTCGCCGGGCTGTACGCGGCCGGCGATGGTGCGCATCGCCTGCTCCATGGTCTCGGTCAGCGTCGCCACCTCCGGCCGCAGCTGTGCCAGCTGGGCGCCATCGCGGCCAAAGCAATACAGCCGCACATTGTCGCCCTGCAGATAGCGCGCCAGCGGCGAGAAATCGGCGGACTTGCCGTCGCCGCCCAGCAGCAGATGCAGCGTGCCGTCTACCTGCAGGCCGTTCAGCGCCGCTTCGGTGCTGCCGACGTTGGTGGCTTTGGAATCGTTGATCCAACGCACGCCGTTGTTCTCCCAAGCCAGCTGGAAGCGGTGCGCCAGGCCGGTGAAGGTGGTCAGCGCCTTCAGGCTGGATGCGCGCGGAATATTGACCGCATCCGCCAACGCCAGCGCCGCCAGGGCGTTGGTGTAATTGTGGCGGCCGGTCAGCTTCATCTCGCGCGTATTCAGCACCTTCTCACCGCGCACCCGCAGCCAGGTTTCCCCCTGCTGACGGTTCAGGTGATAGTCGCCCACGTCGGCGCCGAAGCTGACGCAGCGCTCGTCGGCGCCGCGCACCGGCATGGTCAGCGCATCGTCGGCGTTCACCACGCACACCGCGGCGTTTTCATACACGCGCAGCTTGGCGCCGCGATACTGCTGCAGGCCGAACGGATAGCGATCCATATGATCTTCGGTCACGTTCAGGATGGTCGCCGCCGCCGCCCGCAGGCTATACGTCGTTTCCAACTGGAAGCTGGACAACTCCAGCACGTAAAGCTGGCATTCCTGGCGCAGCAGGCTCAGCGCCGGCAGGCCGATATTGCCGCCCACGCCCACCGCCCAACCGGCGGCTTTCGCCATCTCGCCCACCAGGGTGGTGACGGTGCTTTTACCGTTGGAGCCGGTGATCGCCACGATCGGCGCCTGCGCTTCACGGCAGAACAGTTCGACGTCGCCGACGATTTCCACGCCGGCGTCCGCCGCGGCGCTCAATGCCGGGGTCGCCAGCGCGACGCCCGGGCTGGCGACGATCAGATCCGCCGCCAGCAGCCAGTCCTGATTCAGATCGCCCAGATGGCGCTCCACGCTTTCAGGCAGTTTGTCCAACCCTGGCGGCGCGATACGGGTATCCATCACGCGCGGCGTCACGCCGCGCGCCATGAAGAAATCGACACAGGACAGGCCGGTGAGGCCCAACCCGATGATGACGACTTTTCTACCCTGATAGTCTGCCATGATTAACGCACCTTCAGCGTTGCCAGGCCAATCAGCACCAGCATCAGCGAAATGATCCAGAAGCGCACGATAACGCGCGGCTCCGGCCAGCCTTTCAATTCATAGTGGTGGTGAATCGGCGCCATGCGGAAAATGCGTTGCCCGCGCAGCTTGAACGATCCCACCTGCAGGATCACCGACAGCGTCTCTACCACGAATACGCCGCCCATGATCACCAACAAGAACTCCTGGCGCAGCAGCACCGCGATGGTGCCCAGCGCGCCGCCCAGCGCCAACGAACCGACGTCGCCCATAAACACCTGGGCCGGGTAAGTGTTGAACCACAGGAACCCGAGGCCGGCGCCGACGATGGCGGTACACACGATCACCAGCTCACCGGCATGACGCAGATACGGAATATGCAGGTAGTTGGCGAAGTTCATGTTACCGGTCGCCCAGGCCACCAGCGCGAAGCCGGCCGCCACGAATACCGTCGGCATGATCGCCAGGCCGTCCAGGCCATCGGTCAGGTTGACCGCGTTGCTGGTGCCGACGATGACGAAATAGGCCAGCAGGATATACAGCAGGCCCAGCTGCGGCATCACGTCCTTAAAGAACGGCACAACCAGCTCGGTGGCTGGCGTGTCTTTTCCTACGGCGTACATGGCGAATGCGACAATCAGCGCAATCACCGACTGCCAGAAATACTTCCAGCGGGCGATCAGCCCTTTGGTGTCCTTACGCACCACCTTGCGGTAGTCGTCGACGAAACCGACGATGCCGTACCCCACCAGCACGAACAGCACGCACCAGACATACGGGTTGGACGGGTAAGCCCACATCAGCACCGAAATGGTGATGGAGGTCAGGATCATGATGCCGCCCATGGTCGGCGTGCCGCGCTTGCTGAAGTGCGACTCGGGGCCGTCGTTGCGCACCACCTGGCCGAAGGACATTTCTTGCAGGCGCTTGATCACCCGCGGGCCCATCCACAGCGACAGGAACAGCGCGGTCAGCAGGCTGACAATGGCTCGGAACGTCAGATAAGAAAAGACGTTGAAGCCTGAGTAATACTTGACCAAATGCTCGGCCAGCCAAACTAACATGGTGCTTTCTCCTGTAACGCGCGTACTACCTGCTCCATTGCGGCACTACGTGAACCTTTGATTAACACGGTAATGACCGCATGTTCCGACAGTAATTCCGCCACGCGCGCGATCACTGCTGTCTTGTCCTGATAATGTTCGCCGTTGCCGGACGCTTCGCTCAGCACGCGGCTCAAACCACCGACGCTGATCACTTTGTCGACCCCGGCCAGACGGGCGGCTTCGCCCACCTGACGGTGACACTCTTCCGCTTCCGCACCCAGCTCGGCCATATCGCCGACCACCATCACGCGGTAGCCCGGCATCTCTGCCAGCACCTGCGCCGCCGCGGTCATCGACCCGACGTTGGCGTTATAGCTGTCGTCCAGCAGCAGCTTGCCTTCGGCCAGCGCCACCGGAAACAGACGCCCCGGCACCGCCTGCAGCTGTTTCAGCCCCTGACGCACCGCTTCGAGGGTGGCGCCCACCGACATCGCCAGCGCCGTCGCCGCCAGCGCATTGGCCACGTTGTGGCGCCCCGGCAGCGGCAGCGCGATCTCGGCGGTGCCGAACGGGCTGTGCAGCGTGAACTGCGTGCCTGCGCCGTTTACCCGCACGTTATCCGCGAAGAAGTCCACGCCTGCGGCGGCCTGCGGCGAGAAGCGCCAGACGGTTTTGCCGCCCAGCATGTTCTGCCAGTGCGGCCAGTCGTTGTTATCGGCGTTGATGATCGCCACGCCGTCGGCCGGCAGGCCGGTAAAGATTTCACCTTTCGCCTGGGCGACGCCGGCCAGCGAGCCAAAGCCTTCCAGGTGAGCCGCCGCCAGGTTGTTCACCAAAGCGGTCTGCGGCCGCGTCAATGCGGTGGTGTAAGCAATTTCGCCAATGTGGTTAGCGCCCAGCTCTATCACGGCAAAATCATGCTGCGGTTCCAGACGCAGCAACGTCAGCGGCACGCCGATGTCGTTATTGAAGTTGCCGGCGGTATACAGCACTTCGCCGCATTCGCGCAGAATGGCGGCGGTCATTTCTTTCACCGATGTCTTGCCCGAGGAGCCGGTCAGCGCCACCACGCGCGCCGGCACCTGCTGACGCACCCAGGCGCCAAGCTGCCCCAGCGCCAGACGGGTGTCTTGCACCACCAGCTGCGGCACGTCCACCAATAAGCGCTTACTGACCAGCAGCGCCCCGGCGCCTGCGGCTACGGCATCCGCCGCGAAGTCGTGAGCGTCGAAACGCTCGCCTTTCAGCGCCACAAACAGGCAACCGGCGGTCACCTTGCGGGTGTCTGTCGTCACCTCGACAATTTGGCAATCGGCGCCGATCGGTTCAGCGCTCAATACCTCAGCCAGTGTCTGAAGAGAGACAGGGATCATGCCAGCACCCCCAGCAGTCGGGCGACCGTCGTGCGGTCGGAGTAATCCAGGCGGCGGTTGCCCACCAGCTGGTAATCTTCGTGGCCTTTGCCCGCCACCAACACCACATCCTGCTCCTGCGCCTGCATGATGGCGCTGGTTACCGCTTCGGCGCGGCCGTGGATCACCAGCGCCTGCCCGGCGTCCAGCAATCCGGTCAGGATATCGTTGATAATCGCGCGCGGCTCTTCGGTACGCGGGTTGTCATCGGTGATCACCACGCGATCGGCGAACTGTTCGGCGATGCCGCCCATCAGCGGACGCTTGCCCTTGTCGCGATCGCCGCCGCAGCCGAACACGCACCACAGCTGCCCCTGGCAGTGCAGGCGCGCGGCTTCCAGCGCTTTCTCCAGCGCATCCGGCGTGTGGGCGTAATCCACCACTACCGTCGGTTTGCCCGGCGCGTTAAACACTTCCATGCGGCCGCAGACCGGCTGCAGACGGCTGCCGGTTTCCACCAGCGCCTCCAGCGGATAGCCCAGCGACAGCAGCGTCGCCAAGGCCAACAGCAGGTTGCTGACGTTGAACGCGCCCATCAGGCGGCTTTCGATCTCGCCGTCGCCCCAGCTGGAGCTGAAGCGAACAGTGGCACCGTTGTCGTGATAGTCGACCGCCGTGGTTTTCAGCCAGCGGCCGTGGCCGCCCGGCTGCAGGTTGCCCTGCATCGTCACCGCCACCGCATCCGGCAGCTTGCTCAGCCAGCGCTGACCGACTTCATCGTCGGCGTTGATGATCGCCTGCCCCACGCTGTGGGCGGCGAACAGCGACCATTTGGCCGCCTCGTAATTGGCCATATCACCGTGGTAATCCAGGTGATCGCGGCTCAGGTTGGTGAAGACCGCCGCGGCGAACGGCAGCGCCGCCACCCGGTGTTGCACCAGACCGTGGGAAGAAACTTCCATGGCGGCGAAGGTCGCGCCCTGTTCCGCCAGCTCGTTTAATACGTGTTGAACATCCACCGCAGAACCGGTGGTATTCTCGGTCGGGCACACCTGGCCCAGCAGGCCGTTGCCGACGGTGCCCATCACCGCGCTGGTTTCGCCCAGCAGTTGGCTCCACTGCGCCAGCAGTTGGGTGGTGGTGGTTTTGCCGTTGGTGCCGGTCACGCCGACCAGACGCAGACGCTCGCCCGGCTGGTGGTAAAAACGCCCGGCCAGCGCGGAAAGGCGCTGGTTCAGTTGGCTCAGGTAGATCACCGGCACGCCGTGCATTTCAACGATGGCGCCGTCTTCGGCCTGATCGTCAGCTTCGGCGATCACGGCGGCGACGCCCTGCGCGATGGCCTGCGGAATATAGCGGCGTCCATCCGTTTGATGGCCGACAACGGCGACAAACAGATCCCCGGCAGCCGCCACACGGCTGTCTAATGTCATTTCCCGCAGCGCGCGCCCGGGTGCCGTCGGCACCCACGGGGCGAGTAAGTCGCGCAAATTACGATCTGCCACCTGAACCCTCTTTCTTGTTAATCACTAATTCGCTTTTGTCACCGGTAGGCAACGCGTCAGGCTCGACGTTCATGGTGCGCAATACGCCGCCCATGATGGCGCCGAACACCGGCGCGGAGATTGCGCCACCATAGTATTTCCCACCCTGCGGGTCATTGATGACGACCACCAGGGCAAAACGGGGGTTACTTGCCGGCGCGACGCCGGCGGTATAAGCGATGTATCGGTTGACGTATTTGCCGTCCGGGCCCACTTTTTTCGCGGTACCGGTTTTGATGGCGATACGGTATCCCTTGATGGCGGCTTTCACTCCGCCGCCGCCCGGCAGGGCCACGCTTTCCATCATGTGCACCACGGTGCGCACCAGAGGTTCAGGGAAAACGCGCTCGCCGGCGACCGGAGGGTCAACCTTGGTGATCGACAATGGGCGATATACGCCCAGGCTGCCGATCGTTGCATAGACTCGCGCCAACTGTAACGGAGTTACCATCAGCCCGTAGCCGAAAGAGAAGGTGGCCCTCTCTATGTCAGACCACCGTTGTTTTTTTGGGTATATGCCACTGCTTTCTCCGACCAGCCCCAAATTGGTCGCTTTTCCCAGCCCAAAACGAGAGTAAGTATCTACTAACGCTGAGGACGGCATCGCTAACGCCAGCTTTGAAACACCGACGTTACTCGACTTCTGCAAGATCCCGGTCAATGACAGCTCCGAGTACCGCGCCACGTCTTTGATCTCGTGGCCCTGAATGCGGTACGGGATGGTGTTCAGCACGCTGTTTTCTCTCACCACGCCGTTTTGCAGCGCGGTCATCACCACCATCGGCTTCACGGTTGAACCGGGTTCAAAAATATCGGTGATAGCACGGTTACGCATGGTCTCTTTCGGCGTACCGGCCATGTTGTTCGGGTTGTAAGACGGGCTGTTGGCCATCGCCAGCACTTCGCCGGTGTTCACGTCGATCAGCACCGCAGTGCCCGACTCGGCCTTGTTGAACGCCACCGCGTTGTTCAGCTCGCGATACACCAGCGCCTGCAGGCGTTCATCGACGCTCAGCACCAGGTTGTGCGCCGCCTGGCTGTCGACGGAGGAAATATCTTCGATCACCCGGCCGAAGCGGTCCTTACGCACCGTTCTCTCGCCCGGTTGCCCGGTCAGCCAGCGGTCGAAGCTCTTCTCGACGCCTTCGATGCCTTGCCCGTCGATATTGGTCACGCCGATGATATGCGACGTCACCTGCCCCGCCGGATAGTAACGGCGCGACTCCTGCCGCAGGTAGATCCCCGGCAGCTTGAGTTTGTGGATGTAGTCGCCGATCGCCGGGTTCACCTGGCGCGCCAGATAAACGAAGCGCCCTTTCGGGTTAGCGTTGATGCGGTTTGAGAGTTGGTCCAGCGGGATGTTCAGCGCATCGGAAAGCGCTTTCCAACGGCTGTCCAGCGTGATGCCGCCGCGCTCGTTCAGCTCTTTCGGATCCGCCCACACCGCATTGACCGGCACGCTGACCGCCAACGGCCGGCCGGCGCGATCGCTGATCATGCCGCGCGCGGTCGGCACTTCCTGCACGCGCAGCGAACGCATGTCGCCTTCTTTCACCAGACGATCGGGGTTGATGACCTGCAGGTACGCGACGCGCAGCATCAGGCCGACCATCGCCAGCAAAATGCAGCCGCACAGCAACGCAAAACGCCAGCTGACAAAGCTGGCCTGATCTTCCTGGCGTCTCAACTTACCGGGGCGCGCTGCTTTCATGCGTTTCCTTTCTACTCCGTGTCATTATTCCGGTTAAACCATTCATTGTTTAACGATGATATTTTCCTGCGATGGATCAACGTGTTGCATCTGCAGTTTTTCTGTCGCGATACGTTCAACCCGGCTGTGATCGCCGAGGGCGTTCTCTTCTAAAATCAGGTTGCGCCACTCGATATCCAGCGCATCGCGCTCCAGCACCAGCTGTTCGCGCTCGGCGGTCAGCAGGCGGGTGCGGTGCGCGGTGGTCACCACGAAAACCGCGGAGACCAGTGACGCAATCAGTAAAATCAGGGGGATCTTGGCATTGCGCAGCAGATCGCCGCCAATCACCCCGACCAGGCCGTGACGTTCGTTGCCAATCACGCGGGCATCCTCTCAGCAATACGCAGCACCGAGCTGCGCGCACGCGGGTTGTCCGCCACTTCCGCTTCCGACGGCATCATTTTGCCCAGCGCTTTCAGCGTTCGCCCGCCCATGCTGCGCAGTTGCTCTTCGGTCAACGGAATGCCCGCCGGCACCTGAGCGCCGCGGCTGTGGTGACGCATAAAGCGTTTGACGATGCGGTCTTCCAGCGAGTGGAAGCTGATGATCGACAAACGGCCCCGTGGGGCCAGCACTTCCAGCGCGCCGTCGAGCGCACGCTCGATCTCTTCCAGCTCGCTGTTGATATAGATGCGGATCGCCTGGAAGCTGCGCGTCGCCGGATGCTTGTGCTTTTCACGGAACGGGCTGGCATCGGCAATCAGATCCGCCAACGCTTTGGTGCGCGTCATCGGCTCCACGCGGTTTCTTTCCACGATGGCGCGCGCGATGCGCTTGGCGAAACGCTCTTCGCCAAAGGTTTTCAGCACCCAGGCGATGTCGTCCGCTTCGGCCTTCATCAGCCACTCTGCGGCGGACAGGCCGGTGGAGGGATCCATGCGCATGTCCAGCGGGCCATCGCGCATAAAGGAAAACCCGCGCTCTGCGTCGTCAAGCTGCGGCGAAGAAACGCCCAGATCGAGCAGAACGCCGTCGATCTTGCCCACCAATTCACGTTCCCGCACGTAGTGCGACAACTCGGAGAATGGGCCGTGTACGATGGTAAAACGAGGATCTTCAATAGATTTGGCGGCTGCAATCGCCTGAGGGTCACGGTCAATCGCCAGCAAGCGTCCTTCCGGCCCCAGTTGGGACAGAATCAGACGAGAATGGCCACCGCGACCAAAAGTACCGTCGATATATATGCCGTTGCTGCGGATGTTGAGGCCGTTGACGGCTTCGTCCAGCAGGACGGTGGTGTGTTTATAGTTTTCCAACATGCTTATAGCGACAAGTCCTGTAGCCGCTCAGACAACGGTTCCTGAGTCGACTGTTCAGCGTCAATATCATCCTTGACTTGTTGATACCAGGTCTGTTCATCCCACAGTTCAAACTTGTTGAACTGACCGACCAGCATCACTTCTTTCGTGAGCCCGGCGTGTTGCCGCAGCGTATTGGCGAGCAGCAAACGGCCGGCACTATCCATCTGACACTCACTGGCATGCCCCAGCAGCAGGCGCTGAACGCGGCGCTCGGCGGGATTCATGCTCGACAGACGTGATAATTTTTGTTCAATAATTTCCCATTCGGGCAAAGGATAAAGCAGCAGGCAGGGCTGATGGAGGTCAATGGTACAGACCATTTGGCCTTGCGATTCCTCGTTGAGCAATTCCCGATATCGGGTAGGTACGGCGAGCCGCCCTTTGCTGTCGAGGTTGACCATCGTCGCTCCACGGAACATTCCTGAGCTACCCCTTAGTGACCGTTTTCACCACTTTACCCCACAAATTCCCACACAATGGAGTTTACGGAGGGTATGAAAACCTTGTCAAGCCAGAGCGCCAGCGCTTTGGCAATATTTCTCTGGTCATTTTGGGAGCTGACTCGCGAAAGAAACTCTGATTATTCGACGATTAAAAATTAACACCATGATAAACGGAGAGAATTTTCTAAGCGGAAAGAATCTGATTAAAAACCTGACGAACTGGCGATTAATTAACTCATTACTTCCTTCTGCAAGCCATGTCTCATTTTTCAGCTCGGCAATCTCAGTGCGGTAACCGCTGGCGAGCCGCGCCCGCCAAGGCTCGGCGCCTGGCGAATCGATCGCGGAATAAGGCCATAACTCCTTGAGTTAATAACGCTCAATCGTTATTCACCGTAAAACCGGTCGCTATTTTACTTCAATTTGCACTGCCGTGATGAGGCCGCGAAAAAAATAAATGGCTCGGATATTACGAGCAGAAGTAATTTCGATTTAAATCAATTTGGTAAGATTATTCCCAAAATACCTGTTTACAATTATGGTTTCATTTTCTTACACCTTTATTTCCACAATTTCTGCCGGAAAAAATCCTCACTTGAAGCAAAAAATCGCAACCACATGTTTTTAATGAGTTTATTTTAAAATGCCGATTTTAATCCCTCCGCCCTCACCTCTTCCCCGGTTCCGCGGGACAAAAACCGAACAAATGTTAAAAATAAAAATATAAACCTAGTTAAAAAACATAATGCAGATTAGTACACTATAAAAAACGCAAAAACCCAGACTTAACATCCAAGCATTAATAATTTAACAGCAGGTTAACCAAAGGGGATGACACATGCTTTCGCCCGCCGCTCACTGGCGTAGCGCCGCTGCCGATACGTTCGCACTGGTGGTGTACTGCTTTATCGCCGGCATGGCGATAGAAGTGTTGATCTCCGGCATGAGCTTTCAGCAATCCCTCTCTTCGCGCCTGCTGTCGATTCCGGTCAACATCCTGATCGCCTGGCCCTACGGCCGCTATCGCGATCTGTTTATTCGCACGGCGCGCCGCTGCCCGCGCGGCCAGTTCGTGCTGCGCAACCTCGCCGACCTGCTGGCCTACGTCAGCTTCCAGTCGCCGGTTTATGCCGCCATTCTGTGGAGCGTAGGCGCCGACGGCCCACAAATGCTGGCGGCGGTGACCAGCAATGCGCTGGTCTCCATGGCGATGGGCGTGGTGTATGGCTATTTCCTGGAATATTGCCGGCGGCTGTTCCGGGTGGCGGGCTACGTCTAAACCAGGAGCCCGACAACCCGGGCTCCCGTAGAGCGAACTACTTGCGGCTCAGGCTGCCGCGGCGGAACAGATTGCGGCGAATACGCGTCAAACCCGGCTTGGGTTTACGCGGTTCGTCCAGGCTGGCCAACACCAGCTCGAGCACGCGTTCGGCCACGTCGCGATGGCGCTGCGCCACCGCGAGCACCGGGCACTCGAGGAAATCCAACAGTTCATGGTCGCCGAAGGTGGCAATTGCCAGATCGGTCGGCAAACGGCCACGTTGCTTCAGCGTCACGTCCATCACGCCCTGCAACAGCGAGAACGAAGTGGTGAACAGCGCCTGCGGCATCGGGTGCGTTTTCAGCCATTCGGCGAACAGCGCGCCGGCGGCTTCACGTTCATAGCTGTTGGCGTACAGGTAATCGACATGGCGGGGATCCTCTTGCCAGGCCTGACGGAAGCCCTGCTCGCGCAGGAAGCTCACCGAAAGCTCCGGCAAGGCGCCCAGATACAGCACCGATTCAGCCGGGAAGGTGCGCAGCTCCTGCGCCAGTGCAAAGGCGTCTTCCTGATCGGCCCCGACGACGCTGATGAAATGCTCGCGATCCAGCGCGCGGTCCAGCGCGATGATCGGCAGCGGATCGTTGGCCCAGCGTTGATAGAAAGGATGCTCCGGCGGCAAGGCGGTGGAAACGATGATGGCGTCCACCTGGCGCTGCAGCAGGTGCTCGATACAGCGCATTTCGTTGTCCGGCTGATCTTCGGAACAGGCGATCAGCAATTGGTAACCACGCTGGCGCGCCTGGCGTTCCAGGTAGTTGGCGATGCGGGTATAGCTGGTATTTTCCAGATCCGGGATCACCAGACCGATAGAACGGGTACGCCCGGCGCGCAGCCCCGCCGCGACGGCATTCGGGTGATAGTTATGCTCCCTGACCACGGCCATCACTTTCTCGACGGTTTTATCGCTGACACGATACTGCTTCGCCTTGCCGTTGATGACGTAACTGGCCGTCGTGCGCGAAACGCCCGCGAGACGCGCGATTTCATCCAGTTTCACATTAACCCCTTAATGACGCTGAAAATAGAAGTGAAGGCTGTGCTCGGATTAACCATGACATCCCGTGCGGTTATTCAATCCAGCCTCTGCGATCTAACAGCAGAAAACACTGCCTAGCAACCGCTTTTGCCGAAAGGTGCCAGCAATCGGGCAAAAAATACCGAAAAACAAAGGGCGCAGCCACGCCGCGCCCCTGATTATTCACCGCCAGACCGCACTCAGCGCATGATTTTGTCGCCACGCGACACGCCGACCACCCCGGAACGGGCCACTTCCACGATCTCCGCCACTTCACGCACCGCGCTCAGGAAAGCGTCGAGCTTGTCGCTGGTGCCGGCCAGCTGTACCGTGTACAGCGTCGCCGTCACATCCACGATCTGGCCACGGAAAATGTCGGCGCAGCGCTTCACCTCTTCACGGCCGTAGCCGCTGGCCTGCAGCTTCACCAGCATGATCTCGCGCTCAACGTGGGCGCCCTGCACCAGCTCGCTGACGCGCAGCACGTCCACCAGCTTGTGCAGCTGTTTCTCAATCTGCTCCAGCACTTTCTCGTCGCCGACGGTCTGGATAGTCATGCGCGACAGCGTCGGATCGTCGGTCGGCGCCACCGTCAGGCTCTCGATGTTATAACCGCGCTGGGAGAACAGCCCGACCACGCGCGACAAAGCGCCGGATTCGTTTTCCAGCAAGACAGATAAAATACGGCGCATGATCAGGTCCTCTCCGTTTTGCTAAGCCACATTTCGTCCATGCTTCCGCCGCGGATCTGCATCGGGTAAACATGTTCGGTTTCATCGACGGTCACGTCGACGAACACCAGCCGCTCTTTTTCCGCCAGCGCCTGCGCCAGCTTGCTTTCCAGCTCATCCGGCGTGCGGATGGCGATGCCGACATGGCCGTAAGCCTCGGCCAGCTTGACGAAGTCCGGCAGCGAATCCATGTAGGACTGCGAGTGACGGCCGGAATAAATCATGTCCTGCCACTGCTTTACCATGCCCAGATAGCGGTTGTTGAGGTTCACCACCACCACCGGCAAGTTATATTGCAGCGCGGTGGACAGCTCCTGAATATTCATCTGAATGCTGCCGTCGCCGGTCACGCACACCACGGTTTCCTCCGGCAGCGCCAGCTTGACGCCCAGTGCCGCCGGCAGGCCGAAGCCCATGGTGCCGAGGCCGCCGGAGTTGATCCAGCGGCGCGGTTTATCGAACGGATAATAGAGCGCGGCGAACATTTGGTGCTGGCCTACGTCCGAGGTGACATACGCATCGCCTTTGGTCAGGCGGTGCAAGGTTTCGATCACCGCCTGCGGTTTGATGGTGCCGCTGTGCTTGTCGTAACCCAGGCAGTCGCGGGCACGCCACTGCTCGATAGACTGCCACCAGTCGCGCAGCGCGTCGTGATCCTGCGCTTTCTCGTCCTGTGCCAACAGCTCCAGCATCTGCACCAACACCTGTTTGGCATCGCCGACGATCGGAATATCGGCGTCCACCGTTTTGGAGATCGAGGTCGGATCGATATCGATATGCAGCACGGTGGCGTCCGGGCAGTATTTGGCCAGATTGTTGGTGGTGCGATCGTCGAAACGCACGCCGACGGCGAAGATCACGTCGGCGTGATGCATGGTTTTGTTGGCTTCATAGGTGCCGTGCATGCCGAGCATGCCGACGCTCTGCCGGTGGGTGCCGGGGAAAGCGCCCAACCCCATCAGGCTGCTGGTCACCGGCAGGTTCAGCTGTTCCGCCAACGCCAACAGTTCGGCTTCGCAACCGGCGTTGATCGCGCCGCCGCCGACGTACATCACCGGCTTTTTGGCCGCCAGAATGGTTTGCAGCGCGCGTTTTATCTGCCCGCGGTGCCCCTGCACCGTCGGGTTGTAAGAACGCATGCTCACGTCCTGCGGGTAGGCATAAGGCATCCGCACCGCCGGGCCGACGATATCTTTCGGCAGATCGATCACCACCGGGCCGGGCCGGCCGCTGGAAGCCAGGAAGAACGCCTTCTTCAACACCGCCGGGATGTCTTCGGTGCGTTTTACCAGGAAGCTGTGCTTCACCACCGGGCGCGAAATCCCCACCATATCGCACTCCTGGAAGGCGTCGTAGCCGATCAGCGAGCTGGGCACCTGCCCCGACAGCACCACCATCGGGATCGAGTCCATATAGGCGGTGGCGATACCGGTAATGGCGTTGGTGGCGCCGGGGCCGGAGGTCACCAGCACCACGCCCACTTCACCGGTGGCGCGCGCGTAGCCGTCGGCCATGTGCACCGCCCCCTGCTCGTGGCGCACCAGAATATGATCGATCCCTCCAACCGTATGCAGGGCGTCGTAGATATCGAGCACCGCCCCGCCGGGGTAGCCGAATACATGCTTAACGCCCTGATCGATCAACGATCGGACGACCATCTCGGCTCCTGACAACATCTCCATGGGTTTGCCTCCAGGCTTGCTTATTCTTCTCTGGCGTCGGAACGTGGCGCCTGCTGCGGGGCAATGCCCCAAAGCTTTTATGGGTTGTCGCTATCGAATTAACATAACGTCAGAATTTGGGGCAGGCAAACGACAAAATGGCTTAGCGGAGGCATGGTTATTGCCAAGCGGCTGGATATCACGGCTTTATAAAAACAATGCGCTAGCCGCAGGGTTGTCAGGCTAGGCATTGTTTCGAACAGAGGGAAAATTACAGAACTAAATCAGGTGAAGGATATGCCGCTTTTTTCGCCGGGCACATGGCCCGGCGGCGGCGTCATGCCTGTTCCTGGTACATCGAGTCAATTTCGCGCTGATAGCGCTGCAGGATCACTTTGCGGCGCAGCTTCAGCGTTGGCGTGAGCTCTCCCAACTCCATCGAAAAGGCTGCCGGCAGCAGGGTGAACTTCTTCACCTGTTCGAAGCGCGCCAGCTCCTTTTGCATCTCGCGCAGGCGCTTTTCGAACATCTCGAGGATTTCGCCGTTGCGCAGCAGTTCCAGGCGATCCTGGTATTTCAGGTTGACTGACTTCGCATACTCTTCCAGCGACTCAAAGCACGGCACGATCAGCGCAGAAACGAATTTACGCGCATCGGCGATGATCGCCACCTGCTCGATAAAGCGATCCTGCGCCAGCGTGCCTTCCAGCATCTGCGGCGCGATGTATTTGCCGCCGGAGGTTTTCATCAAATCCTTCAGCCGTTCGGTGATGAACAGGTTGCCCTCTTCATCGATCGCACCGGCGTCGCCGGTTTTCAGCCAGCCGTCCTCGGTAAAGGTCGCGGCGGTTTCCAACGGTTTGTTGAAATAGCCGCGCATCACGATCGGCCCGCGCACCTGGATTTCATTTTCCTCGCCAATGCGCACCTCGACCTCCGGCAGCGGTTTGCCGATAGAGCCGAAGCGGAAATGCCCCTCTTCCCAGCAGGAGACGGTGGCGCAGGTTTCGGTCATGCCGTAACCGTACTTGATGTTGACGCCCATCGCCTGGAAAAACAGGATCACATTGTCGTCCAGCTTGGCGCCCGCCGCCGGCAAAAAGCGCACCCGGCCGCCGAGGATACCGCGCAGCTTGCTCAACACCAGCTTGTCGGCCCAGCGGTGGGTGAAGTCGAACACTTTGCCCAACGGTTTGCCGGCCCGCTCCTGCAGGAATTTGCGCTCGCCGCAGACGATCGCCCAGTGGAACAACGCACGGCGCAGCCAAGGGGCGCGCGCCACTTTTTCATGCACCGCACTGAAAATCTTCTCGTAGAAACGCGGCACCGCACACATCAGCGTCGGGCGGACCTGCCCCATCGCTTCCCGCACCCAGTCGGTATTCGGCAGGAAGACGTTCTGCGCGCCGGAATGCATCACAAAGAAGCTCCAGGCCCGCTCGAACACATGCGACAGCGGCAGGAAGCTGAGCGACACATCCTCTTCGCCGACCGTCAGCCTTTCATCATGCAGGTAGAGCTGCGCCGCCAGGTTGCGGTAGTCCAGCATCACCCCTTTCGGCTCGCCGGTAGTACCCGAGGTATAAATCAGGGTGAAGAGATCCTGCAGGTCGCACTCTTCAATACGCTGCCGACGTTGAGCGGCAAAAGCCGCCGGATCGGCAGCGCGCTCGAAGGCGCTCAGATGCTGTGCGATCTCGCAGCCGCGCAGATCGGCCCCCTCGTCGAAGACGATAATGTGCCGCAGCTGTGGGCAGACGCCGCGCAGCGCTATGGCGGCGTCAAGCTGCGCCTGCTCACCGACGAACAGTATGCGGATGTCGGCGTCGTTGGTGACAAACGCCGCCTGCGCCGGCGTATTGGTGGAATAGAGCGGTACGCTGACGCCACGCAGGTGCAGGATCGCGAGATCGGTCAACGACCAGGCCATCGTGTTATTGGCGAAAATACCGATGCGTTCTTGCACTTCGACGCCCAGCCCCAGCAGCCCGGCGGCGATGCGATCAATGCGGGCGGCGGCCGCTCCCCAGGTCAGTTGCAACTCGCCGTTGGGCGACCATTGGCGAAAAGCTGTGCGATCGGCTCGGTGGGTGATTTGATGCTGTATACGATGGATCAGATGGTATTGCAGCAGATTAGTGATCATAGTGCTCTAAGCCTGAAATGAATCATACAGTTAAGCCTGAACGACGCCTTGCGGCCCTCATCTCAGCTTACACGTGTTTACTTTTTTCTGCGCAGTCTACCTACTCTCAGGCAGGGGGAAAAGCGATTTCAGCATAGAAGTGTGAGCCAAAACTCAGGCCGGCTTTCGCGCTTTCATCAGTTGGACAGAACGGGAAGGAAAAGGTTTGCCGGCGGCAATAAAACGCGGCCCATCCGGGCCGCCGCATCGAGTTAGTTTAAAATACTAGCCGGAAAGTAAAAATCAGAATATTAATTTATATTAATTATTTTTGCTGAACGAACAAACCCACTATGAAAATAAGTTATTTTATCGCCGTAAAACCAAGAAACATCTTAATAAAAACACAGATAGTTCTTAGTTTTTATCATGAGAAAAAAACGCTCAGTTGAATATTATCTTTATATGGCTCCCATTTTTTATCGATTTACTTTGGGTTACCCGCCTCAATCAGGACGGATTTCATCCACTGGTGCCCTTTATCCCGCTCGGAGGATTCATGCCAGGAAAGATAGCAGGTTGCTTTATTGTGATTGGCGCACAAAGGAACCGCCTTTATTTTCAACGCCTCCGTCTGTTGTCTCACCAGCCAGGCAGGTGCAATCGCCACCATCTCCGTTTGCGACACCATATTCAACACGCTGTAGAGATCCGTGCACTGCTGCGTCACGGCGCGCAGCATCGGTTCCTCTAAATAAAAAGGCTTACTGAACGATCCAAAACTTTCCAGGGATACCGCCGCGTGTTGTTCGGCCAGCATTTGCTCCGGCGTCGCCTCCTCGCCCATTCTCGGGTGCGCCTGCGCGGCCGCCAGCACTAATTCGTCGTCGAACATCGCCAAACTGCGAAACTCTGCCGATTCGAAACGGCTGTAGCCGATGACAAACTCGACGTCCTGATAACGCAATTGATGTTCGATATTATTGTTGATGTATGACTTTATTTGCAGATTAAGCTGCGGCGCGATCTGTTTGACGTGATTGATTATCCCGGCGCCCAGGCGCAAGTCGAGCGGACTGCACAGCGACAAGGAAAACGCTCGCGTGCTGGTCAGCGGCTCGAACTCGGCGCCCGGCAATTCATTCTGCACCAGCTGCAACGCTTGCCGCACCGGGCCAAACAGCTGCCTGGCCCGCATGGTGGGCTGGATCCCGCGCCCGCAGCGCACGAACAGTTCGTCGTTGAACATCACCTTCAGGCGCGCTACCGCGTTGCTCACCGCCGGCTGCGACATCCCTAGCGAATTAGCGGCTCGCGTAATATTTTGCATTTGCATCACGGCGTCAAACACCGTCAGCAAATTAAGATCGACGCTGCGCAAATGAATGTCCGCCGGCTCTTTGACCATAGTGATTTCTGAATCATATTCAGCCATATTTCACTCCACTAAATCCTGTGTAGATAATCTAATCCTTATGCTCGACAAACAATGAAACGCCGCATTGTCATATCTTTGCACGACAAATCCTGCCATTACCGTCATCAACCGATAAAAAACCTCGTGTTATCGACACGATATAAGTCGTATATGGAATACATGTCAGTAGTTTCTCCCGTCAGCGGGAAGAATGCCACCTAGGTAGTACTAATAATTAGGTATCAACAATGATTAATACAACTAAACAACATAGCTGCACTGTATGAGACAAACTATAAAAACACATCATAAGCAATCAAACCATCTAAAAACACCGCTCACTTTGTGTAAAATTACATTATTTTGTTATATTATGACTAAAATAATCAATTAATCATATGAATTCAATTTAAATCATTTGTATAAAAAATGTTATTTTGTTGCCCCCCGTGATTAATCCCTCTTATTTTTTCATCGCAAATCTTAACGCAACGAAATCCAGAAGCAATTAGCGCAGTATATATTCGATTCGTTTATGCTAAGCAGCGCGCAAACTGGCCCCATTTTTTCTCTAAGGCGTCGCTTTTTTGCCGAATGATCCTCTGTTTGGCCAATGGGCTGGTGCATTGTCCCCGCATTCAATCAGGTGTTGACATCGCCAGGCCAATCACGTATCAAATTAGGCAGACACCCAATTTAAGAGAAGCTGAACCCTTATGATCCGTACTCATCGTCTACTAGGCCTACTACTCAACGCATCTTGTTTGCGCGGTATGCCTGTGGACGAAGTTCGGAGCTGACTCAGCCGATCACCCATAAGAAACCCGCGCTACTGCGCGGGTTTTTTTTTGCCCGCTTAGCGTGAAATCAACACGATAAGGAATGCACCGATGAGCCAACAAGTCATTATTTTCGATACCACGCTGCGTGATGGCGAACAGGCGTTGCAGGCCAGCCTGAGCGTAAAAGAGAAGATTCAGATTGCGCTGGCGCTGGAAAGAATGGGCGTCGACGTGATGGAGGTCGGTTTCCCGGTCTCTTCGCCGGGCGACTTCGAGTCGGTGCAAACCATCGCGCGCCAGATCAAGAACAGCCGCGTCTGCGGCCTGGCCCGCTGTGTGGACAAAGACATCGACGTGGCCGCCGAAGCGTTGCGCGTCGCCGAAGCGTTCCGCATCCACGTATTCCTGGCCACCTCAACCCTGCACATCGAATCGAAACTGAAACGCTCGTTCGACGAAGTGTTGGAGATGGCGGTGCGCTCGGTCAAACGCGCCCGCAACTACACCGACGACGTAGAGTTCTCCTGTGAAGACGCCGGCCGCACGCCGATCGACAATCTGTGCCGCGTGGTCGAAGCCGCCATCAACGCCGGCGCCACCACCATCAATATTCCAGACACCGTCGGTTACACCACGCCGAACCAGTTCGGCGGCATCATCACCACCTTGTATGACCGCGTGCCGAACATCGACAAAGCCATCATTTCCGTGCACTGCCACGACGATTTGGGCATGGCGGTCGGCAACTCCATCGCCGCGGTTCAGGCCGGCGCCCGTCAGGTGGAAGGCACCCTGAACGGCATCGGTGAGCGCGCCGGCAACTGTTCGCTGGAAGAGGTGATCATGGCGATTAAGGTGCGCCAGGACATCATGAACGTGCACACCAACATCAATCATCAGGAAATCTTCCGCACCAGCCAGATCGTCAGCCAGCTGTGCAACATGCCGATCCCGGCCAACAAGGCGATCGTCGGCTCCAACGCCTTCGCCCACTCCTCCGGCATTCACCAGGACGGTGTGCTGAAGAACCGCGAAAACTACGAAATCATGACCCCGCAGTCGATCGGCCTGAAGGACGTGCAGTTGAACCTGACCTCCCGCTCCGGCCGGGCGGCGGTGAAACACCGCATGGAAGAGATGGGCTACCAGGAGCAGGACTATAACCTGGATACCCTGTACGCCGCCTTCCTGAAGCTGGCCGACAAGAAGGGCCAGGTGTTCGACTATGACCTGGAGGCGCTGGCCTTCATCAACAAACAGCAGGAAGAGCCGGAGCACTTCAGCCTGGGCTACTTCAGCGTGCAGTCCGGCAGCAGCATCATGGCCACCGCCTCGGTGAAACTGATCTGCGGCGGCGAAGAGAAAGCCGAGGCCGCCACCGGCAACGGCCCGGTCGATGCAGTTTATCAGGCAATCAATCGCATCACCGACTACCCGATCGAGCTGGTGAAGTACCAGTTGACCGCCAAGGGCCATGGCCGCGACGCGCTGGGCCAGGTGGATATCGTGGTCTCTTACAACGGCCGCCGTTTCCACGGCGTGGGTCTGGCGACCGACATCGTCGAATCTTCCGCCAAGGCGATGGTGCACGTGTTGAACAATATTTGGCGCTCACAGCAGGTAGAAAAAGAAAAGCAGCGCCTGCAGCAAAACAAACATCAAAATAATCAGGAAACGGTGTGAACATGACGAAGACTTATCACATTGCCGTCTTGCCCGGAGACGGCATCGGCCCGGAAGTAATGGCTCAGGCGCGCAAAGTGTTGGACGCGGTGCGTCAACGCTTTGACATTCGCATCACCACTGCCGAATACGACGTCGGCGGCATCGCCATCGATCGCCACGGCAGCCCGCTGCCGCCGGCGACCGTCGCCGGCTGCGAGCAGGCCGACGCCATCCTGTTCGGATCGGTAGGCGGCCCGAAATGGGAACACCTGCCGCCGGCCGAGCAGCCGGAACGCGGCGCGCTGTTGCCGCTGCGCAAGCACTTCAAACTGTTCAGCAACCTGCGCCCGGCGCGCCTGTATCAAGGGCTGGAGGCATTCTGCCCGCTGCGCGCCGACATCGCCGACCGCGGCTTCGACATTCTGTGCGTGCGCGAACTGACCGGCGGCATCTACTTCGGCCAGCCGAAGGGCCGCGAAGGCCAGGGCATGCAGGAGCGCGCTTTCGATACCGAGGTGTATCACCGTTTCGAGATTGAACGCATCGCGCGCATCGCCTTCGAATCCGCTCGCAAGCGCCGCCACAAGGTGACGTCGATCGACAAGGCCAACGTGCTGCAAAGCTCCATCCTGTGGCGTGAAGTGGTCAATCAGGTCGCCAAGGATTACCCGGACGTGTCGCTGTCGCACATGTATATCGACAACGCCACCATGCAGCTGATCAAGGATCCGTCCCAGTTCGACGTGCTGCTGTGCTCCAACCTGTTCGGCGACATCCTGTCCGACGAGTGCGCGATGATCACCGGCTCGATGGGCATGTTGCCGTCCGCCAGCCTGAACGAGCAAGGCTTCGGCCTGTACGAACCGGCGGGCGGTTCCGCGCCGGATATTGCCGGCAAAGGCATCGCCAACCCGATTGCGCAGATCCTGTCCGCCACCCTGCTGCTGCGTTACAGCCTGGGCGCCGATGAAGCGGCCGACGCCGTGGAGCGCGCCATCAACCAGGCGTTGGAACAGGGCTACCGCACCGCCGATCTGGCCGGTGACGGCAAAGCCGTCAGCACCGATGAAATGGGCGACATCATCGCTCGCTTTGTAGCTCAGGGGGCATAACATGGCCAAGACCTTATACCAGAAGCTGTACGACGCCCACGTGGTGCACGAAGCGCCGAACGAAACGCCGTTGCTGTATATCGACCGTCACCTGGTGCACGAAGTCACTTCGCCGCAGGCGTTCGACGGCCTGCGCGCCATGGGCCGCAAGGTGCGCCAGCCCGGCAAAACCTTCGCCACCATGGATCACAACGTGTCGACCCAGACCAAAGACATCAACGCCAGCGGCGAGATGGCGCGCATCCAGATGCAGGAGCTGATCAAGAACTGCGCGGAATTCGGCGTTTCGCTGTATGACCTGAACCACCCGTTCCAGGGCATCGTGCACGTGATCGGGCCTGAGCAAGGCATGACGCTGCCGGGCATGACCATCGTTTGCGGCGACTCGCACACCGCCACCCACGGCGCTTTCGGCTCGCTGGCGTTCGGCATCGGCACCTCCGAAGTGGAACACGTGCTGGCGACCCAGACCCTGAAGCAGGGCCGCGCCAAGACCATGAAGATTGAAGTCACCGGCGACGCCGCCGAGGGTATTACCGCCAAAGACATCGTGCTGGCGGTGATCGGCAAAACCGGCAGCGCCGGCGGCACCGGCCACGTGGTGGAGTTCTGCGGCAAGGCGATCGAAGCATTGAGCATGGAAGGCCGCATGACCCTGTGCAACATGGCGATCGAAATGGGCGCCAAGGCCGGGTTGGTCGCGCCGGACGACACCACCTTCGCCTACCTGAAGGGGCGTCAGTTCGCGCCAACCGGCGAAAACTGGGAGCAGGCGGTCGCCTATTGGCGCACGCTGAAGTCCGATGCCGACGCCCAATTCGATACCGTGGTGACGCTGCGCGCCGAAGAGATCGCGCCGCAGGTCACCTGGGGCACCAACCCCGGCCAGGTGATCGCCGTCAATCAGGCGATCCCGGCGCCGGAATCGTTCAGCGATCCGGTCGAGCGCGCCTCCGCGGAAAAAGCCTTGGCCTACATGGACTTGAAACCGGGCATCAAATTGACCGACGTGCCGATCGACAAAGTGTTCATCGGCTCCTGCACCAACTCGCGCATCGAAGATCTGCGCGCGGCGGCGGCGATCGCCAAGGGGCGCAAGGTCGCCAGCGGCGTGCAGGCCATCGTGGTGCCGGGCTCCGGCCCGGTGAAGGCCCAGGCGGAAGCCGAAGGGTTGGACAAAATCTTTATCGAAGCCGGTTTCGAATGGCGTTTGCCGGGCTGCTCGATGTGTCTGGCGATGAACAACGACCGCCTGAATCCGGGCGAGCGCTGCGCATCCACCAGCAACCGTAACTTCGAAGGGCGTCAGGGGCGCGGTGGGCGCACCCACCTGGTCAGCCCGGCGATGGCCGCCGCGGCCGCCGTTGCCGGTCACTTCGCCGACATCCGTGATATTCACTAAGGGGCTAACGTGGCTAAATTTACTCAACATACCGGCTTAGTGGTGCCTTTGGATGCGGCCAACGTCGACACCGACGCCATTATTCCCAAGCAGTTTTTACAGAAGGTCACCCGCACCGGCTTCGGCCAGCACCTGTTCAACGACTGGCGCTTCCTCGACGACGCCGGCCAGCAGCCGAACCCGGAATTCGTGCTGAACAAACCGCGCTATAAAGGCGCCAGCATCCTGTTGGCGCGCGAGAACTTCGGCTGCGGCTCCTCGCGCGAACACGCGCCCTGGGCGCTGACCGATTACGGATTCAAAGTGGTGATCGCGCCGAGCTTCGCCGATATCTTTTACGGCAACTCGTTCAACAACCAGCTGTTGCCGGTGACGCTGAGCGAACAGCAGGTGGATGAGCTGTTCAAGCTGGTGGACGCCAACGAGGGAACGGAGTTCGTGGTGGATCTGGAGAACCAGACGGTCAACGCCGGCGGCAAAAGCTATCCGTTCGAAATCGACAGCTTCCGCCGCCACTGCATGATCAACGGGCTGGACAGCATCGGCCTGACGCTGCAGCACGAAGCGGACATCTCCCGCTACGAAGCACAGCAGCCGGCGTTTTTGAATTAATCCCCTTCACCCGCCGCCCGGCGGGTGAGTTTTTTTCCTCACCAGTAGCCCAGCAGCTTCCACCATGCTCCGCCGATCACTATCCAGATCAGCAAGTTAACCACGCTCATCACCCATCCCGCTTTCCACCATTCCCCCAGCGTCACGTAGCCGGAGCCGAAGACGATCGGCGCGGTGCCGGTGCCGTAATGCGTCAGCGACATCATCAGCGAGGAAGAGAACGCCAGGATCAGGCCCAGCAGCGCCGGTGGCGCGCCGAGCGCAATGCCTGCGGCGAAGAAGGCGGCGAACATCGCCGTCACGTGCGCGGTGGTGCTGGCGAAGAAATAGTGCGAATACAAATAGATGAGGGTCAGCAAGATCGTGCCGCCCACCCAGCTCATGCCCATATGGTCGATGCCGTTGCCCACGGTTTGCGACAGCCAGCCGATCAGCCCCAGCTTGCCGAGGAAGCTGGCCATCATCACCAGCGCCGAGAACCACACCACGGTGTCCCACGCGCCTTTATGCTTGAGCACATCCTCCCAGCTCAGCACCCCGGTGGCCAGCAGCACCGCCAGGCCGATCAGCGCCGCGGTGGTGGGATTGACCGCCAGCGCCGGGCCGAAGATCATCGCCGGAATGCCGGCCCACAGCACCAGCAACAGCGCGAACACCCCGAGGGTGATTTTCTCCGGCAGCGTTACCGGCCCCAGCGCCTGCAGTTTTTCGCGCGCGAAGCGCGGCGCGTCCGGGGTACTTTTCACCTCCGGCGGATACAGCAGATAGATGACCAGCGGCATCACGATCAGCGAGCACAGTCCCGGCACCAGAGCGGCGACTGCCCACATCGACCAGGACAGCTCGAAGCTGCCGTGTGTGCCTTTGGCGATCAGGCTGACAATCAGCGGGTTAGGCGCGGTAGCGGTGATAAACATCGCCGAGGTGACCGGGTTGATGTTGTAGTTCACCAGCGACAGGTAGCGGCCGATTTTTCCGGAGGTATTGAGCTCGGGTTTGGAGCCGAAGCTGTCGGCGATCGACTTCATGATCGGGTGAATGATGCCGCCGCCGCGCGCGGTGTTGCTCGGCGTCACCGGCGCCAGCGTGGTTTCCGCCAGCGTCAGCGCATAGGCGATGCCCAGCGTTTTTTTGCCGAACAGCGAAATAAAGTAATAGCCGATGCGCGCGCCCAGCCCGGTTTTATTCAGGCTGAGGGAGATCATGATCGAAAAGCCGATCAGCCAGATCAGCTGGTTGGAAAAGCCGCTGAGCGCGTCGTCCAGCGCGGCGCCCGGCTTGCCGGGATTGGTGACGCCGGTCACCGCCACCAGGGCGATGGCGATCACCGAGACTGCGCCGATCGGCATCGCCTTGCCGATGATGGCGATGATGGTGCCGATAAACAGCGCCAGCAGCTGCCAGGCATTAGGCGCGACGCCCTCCGGCACGGGAATGAGGAACCAGATAATCAGCGTGGCGGCAAGGGCGCACAGGGAAGGAAGCGGTTTGAGCGGTGTGAGTTTATCCATAACGTTCCCACTGTTCTAAACGACAAGGCGGCATCTCAATAGCGAGATGGGCGTGGGCGCAACGATCGCGCGCCATATGTCTTCAGCTTGGGCGTCCGGTTCAGCCTTCTCAATGACTTGCATCAAGAATGCCGTCGTTTGACCTCACACTTCACGCACTTTGGCGCTCATCCCGAGCGCCGCCAGCGCCAACAGCGCCGCCATCCAATACACCGAGCCATGACCGAAATTCTCCACCAACGCGCCCTGCAGCACCCCGGCCAGGATCACCCCGGTAGAGATGCTGTTGGTGAACAGCGTGGTGGCGGCGCCCGGCCGGCCCGGCATCAAATCCTGAAAATAGAGCATGCCGATACCGGCGACGATGCCGATAAACACCGCGTTGAGCAACTGCAGCGCGATCAGGGCCGGCTTGCTCTCCAGCACCGTCAGCCCGAGATAAAACAGCACGCCCGCCGCCACCGCCAGCAGCATCATGTTGCGTTTGCCGAAGCGTTGGACGTAATAACCGGCCAACAGCATCGCCGGGATCTCCAACCCGGCGGCGGTGCCCATCAGCACCCCGGCCAGCCCCTCCGGCAGGCCGAGATCGGCGGTGATATACAGCGGCATATCGATGATGTACAAGGTATTGCAGGTCCACATCAGCATCGAGGCGATGAACAGCAGCCGCACATCGCGATTGCGCCAGGCGCTGGCGGGCGCAATCGGCGCGGAAGCGCCTTCCCGCAACCCTTCGCCATCCGCCGCGCGCGGCACCGAAGGCAGCATGAATCCTACCAGCAGCACGCAGACCGCGAAGGTGGCGGCGGCGATCAGGAACATCACGGTGAACCCGTAGCTGAGCGCCAGCGCAAACGACAGCGGCGGGCCAATCACCCACGCCAGCGATAGCTGGGCGCGCATCACCGAGCTGAACATCACCACTTCACGCGCCTCGCTGTCGGCGTATTCCCGCGCCAGCGCGAAAATCTGCGGCATGGCGGTGTTGGCAACGGCGGACATCAGCACCCCGGCGGTGATCAGCGTCAGGTAGTCGCGGTTAAAGGCAAACAGCAGACAGTTGCCGACCGCCATCAGGCAGCACAGCAGGATCAGCCTGCGCCGATCGCCGCGGGTATCGGAGCGTTTGGCCAGCAGAAAACTGACGACGATGCCGGCCACCGCGTTGGCGGTGTAAAACAGCCCGACCCACAGCGGCCGCACCTTGACCTCGGTGGTCAGAAACAGGCTGAGCGTCGGCGTCAGCAACGCGCCGGCGATGCCAGAAAGAAAAGCAATCAGCAGGAATGCGGCAAAGATGGGATTGATGCGCTGTGACAACCGGCTCAGGCGTTGCATATCGTCTTCCCTGACCTCAAAGCAGAAAAAAGAACCTTAGGCCACGGCGAGAAAAATGCAAGCGCATTGCCATGACCACGCATAAAAAAACCAGTGGGTCGCCCCACTGGCTGGTGAAACAGCACCATTACTCAGAAATTGGTTGCCGGAGCCCCTACAGGTGCTCGCGATACTGCTTATCGGTCATCTCTTTGATGTCCCATTGCGTCAGGTGCGCCAGCATCGCCAGCCGCGCCTGCTCGGGCACCACGCTCAGCCAGTCTGCGCGCTGACGGCGCACCGCGCTGAAATAGCGCTGGTAGAACTGTCTGGATAAGAAAGCTTTCATCATTACGCCCTCCCCCTTTCATTGATGAAAATTATCGGCGTAATATAGGGAAAGAAAAATTGACGAGTTGAGGCAGGAGCGTTCCTCTTTTATGTCCACGTCCCGATTGCAGCAGCAGTTCATCCGCCTGTGGCAGCGCTGCCACGGTGAAACCACCGACACCACGCTGCAGGATCTGGCGGAGGTGCTGAGCTGCTCGCGGCGCCACGTACGCTCCCTGCTGAGCGCCATGCAGCGAGAGGGCTGGCTCACCTGGCAGGCGGAGTCGGGGCGCGGCAAACGTTCGCGGCTAACCTTCCACTACACCGGCCTGGCGCTGCAGCAACAGCGGGCCGAGGAGCTGTTGGAACAGGACCGCATCGATCAGTTGGTGCAGTTGGTGGGCGACAAAAACGTGGTGCGCCAGATGCTGCTGTCGCAGCTGGGGCGCAGCTTCCGTCAGGGGAAACATATCCTGCGGGTGCTCTACTACCGGCAGTTGTACAACCTGCTGCCCGGCTCGGCGCTGCGGCGTTCGGAGACCCATTTGGCGCGCCAGATCTTCAACGGCCTGACGCGCATAAATGAGGAAAACGGGGAACTCGAGTCCGATCTGTCCCACCATTGGCAGGCGCTGACGCCGCTGCACTGGCGGTTTTACCTGCGCCCGGCGATCCATTTTCATCACGGCCGCGAGCTGGAGATGGCGGACGTCATCACTTCCCTCTCGCGTCTGACCTCGCAACCGCTGTTCTCGCATATCGAGAGCGTCACCTCGCCGACGCCGTTCGTGATCGACGTGCAGCTGCGCAGCCCCGACCACTGGCTGCCCTGGCTGCTGGGCAGCGTGCAGGCCATGATCCTGCCGCGCGAATGGCGCGAACTGCCTGATTTCGCCCGCCATCCGGTCGGCACCGGCCCCTACCGCATGGTGCGCAACCATCCCAGCCAGATGAAGATCCACGCCTTCGACGACTATTTCGGCTACCGGGCGCTGATCGACGAGGTGAACATCTGGGTGCTGCCGGAGTTTTCCGAAGAGCTGGTGCACTCCGGCGTACAGCTGCAGGGCGATGAAACCGGCAACAGCGAGCTGGAAAGCCGACTGGAAGAGGGCTGCTATTTCCTGCTGTTCGATCAGCGCTCCCCGCTGGCCGCCGATCCCGCCATTCGCAGTTGGCTGTGCGAATTGATCAACCCCATTTCGCTGCTGAGCCACGCCGGGCCGCTCTACCAGCGCTATTGGTCGCCGGCGTACGGCCTGCTGCCGCGCTGGCACCACAACCGCACGCTGGCGCAGCAGCCCAAGCCCGCGGGCCTGACCGAACTGACGATGACCCACTTCAATGAGCATTCGGAGTTTCACGCCATTCGCCAGGCGATCGAACCGCTGCTGGCGCAGCACGGCATCCGCCTGATTGTGCAAAGCGTGGATTACGCCACCTGGCACCAGGGCGACGCGCGCAGCGATCTGTGGCTCGGCAGCGCCAACTTCTATCTGCCGCTGGAGTTTTCGCTGTTCGCCACGCTGTACGAACTGCCGCTGGTGCAGCACTGCATGAACGAAGATCTGGCGCAGGACGCGGCGCTGTGGCGCGCCAACCGCTTGCCGCTGGCGGAGTTCTGCCAGCGTCTGGTCAGCAACCACCAGCTGCATCCGCTGTTCCATCACTGGCTGCAGTTGCACGGCCAGCGCAGCATGCGCGGCGTGCGGATGAACACCCTCGGCTGGTTCGACTTCAAGTCCGCCTGGTTTGCCCCGCCGGAGGCATAAGCGCCTTTCGCCCGGGTCGGTTAATCTTTACAATAGCGCCGTCTCAACGGGGTGCGGTAAGTCGGGCCGCATGATAAGCCCGATTTTCCGCTGAGAGCACACCCGTCGAACCTGATCCGGTCAATACCGGCGGAGGGATTTGAGCCCAGCGAACCGGCGACGCCGCCTCGCCCCCTCAGATGCCCTTGCCCCCTTATTTTTCAGGAGTGCAACGTGGTCAAAACATATCTGCCCTGCTTATTGCTGCTGTGCGCCGCGCCGGTGTTCGCCAAGCCGACGCTGACGGTTTACACCTACGATTCCTTCGCCGCCGACTGGGGCCCCGGCCCGGCGGTGAAAAAAGCCTTCGAAGCCGAGTGCGACTGTGAATTGAAGTTCGTCGCGCTGGAAGACGGCGTCTCGCTGCTGAACCGCCTGCGCATGGAAGGCAAGAACAGCGCCGCCGACGTGGTGCTGGGGCTGGACAACAACCTGTTGCAGGCGGCGCAGCAAACCGGCCTGTTCGCGCCGAGCGGCGTCGACACCGCCAAACTGACGGTGCCGGGCGGCTGGCAGGACGCGACCTTCGTGCCTTACGACTACGGTTACTTCGCCTTCGTCTACAACAAAGAAAAGCTGAAGAACCCGCCGAAAAGCCTGCAGGAGCTGGTCAGCAGCGATCGCAACTGGAAAGTGATCTACGAAGATCCGCGTACCAGCACGCCGGGCCTCGGCCTGCTGCTGTGGATGCAAAAAGTGTATGGCGACAAGGCGCCGGCCGCCTGGCAGCAGTTGGCGAAGAAGACCGTCACCGTCACCAAAGGCTGGAGCGAAGCCTACGGCCTGTTCCTGAAAGGCGAAGGCGATCTAGTGCTCAGCTACACCACCTCTCCCGCCTATCACCTGATCGAAGAGAAAAAAGATCTCTACGCCGCCGCCACGTTCAGCGAAGGCCACTACCTGCAGGTGGAAGTGGCGGGCAAGCTGAAGGCCGCCAAACAGCCTGAGCTGGCGGAGCGCTTCATGCAGTTCATGGTGACGCCGGCGTTCCAGAACACCATCCCGACCGGCAACTGGATGTACCCGGTGATCAACACCCCACTGCCCGTCGGCTTTGAGCAGATGAACGTGCCGCAGACCGCGCTGCAATACAGCGCCGAAGAGGTGGCCAAACAACGCGGCGGCTGGATCCGGGCATGGCAAACCGCCGTCAGCCGCTGATCCCCCGCTGGCTCTGGCCGGGGCTGCTGGCCGCCGGCGTGATCCTGCTGGTCGCCGCGCTGGCGATGGGCTCGCTGTGGCGTCACGCGCCGGGCAGCGACTGGCGCGGCCTGTGGCAGGACAGCTACCTGTGGCACGTGGTGCGCTTCACCTTTTGGCAGGCGCTGCTGTCGGCGCTGATTTCGGTGCTGCCCGCCGTTCTGCTGGCACGCGCGCTCTATCGCCGCCGTTTCCCCGGCCGGCAGCTGCTGCTGCGGCTGTGCGCCATGACGCTGGTGCTGCCGGTGCTGGTGGCGGTGTTCGGCCTGCTCAGCGTCTATGGGCGTCAGGGCTGGCTGGCAGCGCTGTGCGGCTGGCTGGGCGTCGAGTATGGCTTCTCGCCCTACGGCCTGCAGGGCATTCTGCTGGCGCACCTGTTCTTTAACCTGCCGCTGGCCACCCGCCTGTTGCTGCAGGCGCTGGAGAACATTCCGGTGGAGCAGCGCCAGCTGGCCGCCCAGTTGGGCATGAACGGCTGGCAGCAGTTCCGTTTCGTCGAATGGCCGGCGCTGCGTCGCCAGATCCTGCCGAGCGGCGCGTTGATCTTCATGCTGTGCTTCGCCAGCTTCGCCACCGTGCTGTCGCTGGGCGGCGGGCCGCAGGCCACCACCATCGAACTGGCGATCTACCAGGCGCTGAGTTACGACTACGATCTGGGCCGCGCCGCCATGCTGGCGCTGATCCAGTTAAGCTGTTGTCTGGGGCTGGTGTTGATCAGCCAGCGGCTGAGCCAGGCGCTGCCGGTGGGCCATACCCACGCCCAGCGCTGGCGCAACCCGGAAGACAGCCTGTGGCGGCGCGTCGGCGATTTTCTGCTGATCGCCGCCGCGCTGTTGCTGTTATTGCCGCCTCTGCTGGCGGTGATCGCCGACGGCGCCAATCAGGCTATCGTCAGCGTGCTGCGCCAGCCGGTGCTGTGGCAGGCGCTGTTCACGTCGCTGCGCATCGCCCTCGGCGCCGGGCTGCTGTGCGTGGCGCTCACGATGATGCTGCTGTGGAGCAGCCGCGAGCTGAAGCTGCGGCAGCATCTGCGCGGCGGCCAGGCGCTGGAGCTGAGCGGCATGGTGATCCTGGCGATGCCGGGTATCGTGCTGGCCACCGGCTTCTTCCTGCTGCTGAGCGATACGATCGGGCTGCCGCAGTCACCCTATGCGCTGGTGATCCTCACCAATGCGCTGATGGCGGTGCCCTATGCGCTGAAGGTGTTGGAGAACCCGATGCGCGACCTCGCCGAACGCTACAACCCACTGTGCCTGTCGCTGGATATCCACGGCTGGCAACGGCTGCGGCTGATCGAACTGCGCGCGCTGCGCCGCCCGCTGGCGCAGGCGCTGGCCTTCGCCTGCGTGCTGTCGATCGGCGATTTCGGCGTAGTCGCCTTGTTTGGCAACGAGCATTTCCGTACCCTGCCTTTTTACCTGTATCAGCAGATTGGCGCCTACCGCAGCAACGACGGGGCGGTGACCGCGCTGCTGTTGCTGCTGTTGTGCTTCCTGTTGTTTACCCTGATCGAACGCTTACCGGGGCGCCATGCTGACGCTTGAAAAACTGACCTATCTGTATGAACACCTGCCGATGCGCTTTGATCTGCGCATCCAGCCGGGCGAGCGCGTCGCGGTGCTCGGCCCCAGCGGCGCCGGTAAAAGCACCCTGCTGAGCCTGATCGCCGGTTTTCTGCCGGCGGCCAGCGGCCGGCTGCTGCTGAACGGCGAAGACCACACCGCCACACCGCCGGCCAAACGGCCGGTGTCGATGCTGTTTCAGGAGAACAACCTGTTCGCGCACCTGACGGTAGCGCAGAACATCGGGCTGGGGTTGGATCCCGGTCTGCGCTTGACTGAGCAGCAGCGCCAACAGCGGGCGCATATCGCTCGTCAGGTCGGCCTGGAAGAGCACCTGGAGCGCCTGCCGTCGCAGCTTTCCGGCGGCCAGCGTCAGCGCGCCGCGCTGGCGCGCTGTTTGATTCGCCAACGGCCGATCCTGCTGCTCGACGAGCCCTTCTCGGCGCTCGATCCGGCGCTGCGCAACGAGATGCTGCAGCTGCTGCAGACGGTGTGCGAACAGCGCAACCTGACGCTGCTGATGGTGTCGCACAACCTCGACGACGCCGCGCGCATCGCCCCGCGCACGCTGCTGGTGGTAGACGGCCGCATCTATTACAACGGCCCGACGCAGGCGCTGCTGGACGGCAGCGCGCCCGAAGCGCGCGTGCTGGGCATTTCGGGTAAAGCGTGATCTGACGCGCGTTTTTTATGCTGCGCCAATAAACCTGTTGTGCGAATTTTGCGCCTGTGTTTTTATAAAAACCTGACTCTTTTTACTGATGATAAGGTTCCCTGTGATCGCATCCTCGCTGACTTCGACCCTACTAGTTACCGCGCTACCAGCCGCGGTGGTCGTCGTGCGTGTGGTGGTGGTCGTCGGCAATGCGCCGTAGGGTCCGAATCAACGCATCGATTCCCAAACCCCGCCGGCGCAAACCGGGCGGGGTTTCTTGTTTTAGCACCCTGCCCAGCAAAGCTCACCGGCCTTGAGAAAGGACAGGAACATGGCAACTTCGGGCACGCCTCAACCGGGCACCAGCTTCACCGGCGCACAATTGATCGTTCATCTGCTGGAGCGGCAGGGTATCACCACCGTCGCCGGCATCCCCGGCGGCGCCGCGCTGCCGCTGTATGACGCGCTGAGCCAAAGCACCCGCATTCACCACGTGCTGGCGCGCCACGAACAGGGCGCGGGCTTTATGGCGCAGGGCATGGCGCGCGCCAACGGCAAAGCGGCGGTGTGCATCGCCTCCAGCGGGCCGGGCGCCACCAACCTGGTCACCGCCATCGCCGACGCCAAGCTCGACTCCATTCCGCTGGTGTGCATCACCGGTCAGGTGCCCTCCTCAATGATCGGCACCGACGCCTTCCAGGAGGTGGACACCTACGGCATTTCCATTCCGATCACCAAGCACAACCATCTGGTGCGCGATATCCGCGAGCTGCCGCAGGTGATCGGCGACGCGTTCCGCATCGCCGAATCCGGCCGCCCCGGCCCGGTCTGGATCGATGTGCCGAAAGACGTGCAGACCGCCACCATCACCCTGGAAGAGCTGCCGCCGATCGCCGTGCCGGACGCCGCCCCAACCTTCGATCCGGCGCTGGTTGCGCAGGCCGCCGCGATGATCAACCAGGCGAAACGCCCGATCCTCTACCTGGGCGGCGGTATCATCTGCGCCGACGCTCACCGGCAGGCGCTGGAACTGGCCGAGCGCGCCGGTCTGCCCACCACCATGACGCTGATGGCGCTGGGGGCGATGCCGGTGGAACACCCGCTGTCGCTGGGCATGTTGGGCATGCACGCGGCGCGCAGCACCAACTTCATTCTGCAGGAGGCCGATCTGCTGATCGTGCTGGGCGCGCGCTTCGACGATCGGGCAATCGGCAAAACCGAGCAGTTCTGCCCTAACGCCGCCATCATTCACGTGGATATCGATCGCGCCGAGCTGGGCAAGGTCAAACAGGCCAACGTGGCGATCCATGCCGACGTCGGCCAGGTACTGCAACAGCTGCTGCCGCAGATCGACACGCAGCCGCGCAGCGCGTGGCTGAGCACCGTCAACGACCTGAAGCGCGAGTTCCCGTTCAACATGCCGAACGCCGACGATCCGCTGAGCCATTACGGCCTGGTGCTGGCCGCCGCGCGCTGCGTGGACGACAGCGCCATTATCACCACCGACGTGGGCCAGCATCAGATGTGGGTGGCGCAGGCCTATCCGCTGAGTCGGCCGCGCCAGTGGCTGACGTCGGGCGGCCTGGGCACCATGGGCTTCGGTCTGCCGGCGGCGATCGGCGCGGCGCTGGCGGAGCCCGAGCGTAAAGTGCTGTGCTTCTCCGGCGACGGCAGCCTGATGATGAACATTCAGGAAATGGCCACCGCCGTCGAACACGATCTGGACGTGAAAATCATTTTGATGAACAACCAGGCGCTGGGGCTGGTGCACCAGCAGCAAACCCTGTTCTACCAGCAGCGCATCTTCGCCGCCGCCTATCCGAAGCGCACCGACTTCCTGAAGATCGCCGCCGGATTCGGGCTGGATACCTGCGATTTGAACGCCGCGGAAGATCCGCAGGCGGCGCTGGCCGAAGCGATCCAACGCCCGGGGCCCTGCCTGATTCACGCGCTGATCGATATCAACGAAAAAGTGTTCCCGATGGTGCCGCCGGGCGCCGCCAACATCGACATGATTGGAGAATAAGCCATGCTGCAACCACAAGATAAACCCCAGGTGATCCTGGAGCTGGCCGTGCGCAACCATCCCGGCGTCATGTCGCACGTTTGCGGGCTGTTCGCTCGCCGCGCGTTCAACGTCGAAGGCATTCTGTGTCTGCCGCTGAAGGACGGCCAGCAGAGCCGCATTTGGCTATTGGTCGCCGACGATCAGCGGCTGGAGCAAATGATCAGCCAGGTGGAAAAGCTGGAAGACGTGCTGCAGGTGAAGCGCCACAGCGAAGACGTGCGGGTATTTGAACAGCTGGAAGCGTTCTTTCAGTAATACGAAGGGGGCTTACGCCCCCGCAATCATTGCCCGGACAGCACCTGCCACAGCAGGTGCCGATACACCGGCATCAAGGGCTGCTGGCTCAGCAGATAACCGACCGCCAGCGCCGCCAGCCAGCTCAATCCGCAAACCACGCGCAGCCGCAGCGGCGTCAGCCAACGGCTCAGCCGATCGGCGCTGCGCTTATCCTCACGCCACCAGCGCCAGCTCAGCCACACAGCCAGCCAGATCGTGAGTGCCGCGGCGAGCAGCAGCCACTTGAACATCGCGCTGTTGGCGCCGGCGGGAATGTCGATCGCCACGCCCGCCAGGATGCCAGGGAAGAAATAGACCGGCGGCCAGGTCAGGCAACCGATGATGTTCGGCAAGGCAAACTTGTACGGCGGCAGATCGAGCATGCCGGCCACCATCGGCACCAGCGGGCGCGTCGGGCCAACGAAGCGGCCGATCAGAATGGTCGCCATGCTGTGCTGGTGCAAGGCGTGCTCGGTTTTGTCGAGCAGCGCTTTGTTCTTCTTCAGGAACGACCAGCGGTGCAAGGGCCCCTTGAAGGCGCGGCCGACGAAATAAGAGATCCAGTCGCCGAGCAGGCAGCCGACGATCCCCGCCGCCCAGGCGTAGTAGAAGTCCACCTTGCCGCTGCCGATCAGCGCGCCGATGCTGGCCATCATCACCGTGCCGGGCAGCAGCAGCCCCACCAGCGCCAGCGACTCGAGAAAAGCGACCAGCAGGACGACCATCAGGGTGAAAGCCAGCGACTGGGTGATCAAATCTTGTAAATAAGCTTCCATTACACCTCTGCGGATTATTCGGCCAAACGGGGCCGAGGATTTTCCAGCGCCGCCGCTGGCGAGTCAATCGATGAATTGTATGCGTATTTGGCAGCGCCGAACGCCGATGGACAATGACTGTATAAAAACACATACTATAATTTATCTATATTAGCGCCAAAACCGACATCTCGCTGAATGTCGCGCACGCCGCCCGGCGGAAGACGAAGGGGTTATGACAGCACTGCAACAGGGTTTCCTGCTCACTCGCCACTGGCGCGACACGCCCGCCGGCACCGAGGTCGAATTTTGGCTGGCGACCGACGCGGGCCCGCGTCAGCTGCGCTTGCCGCCGCAAATCTCGGTGGCGTTTATCCCCGCCGAACAAAAGCCGCGCGCGGAACTGCTGTTGCGCGAAGAACGGCAGGTGGAACTGAAACCGCTGGCACTGACGGATTTTCATCACCGCCCGATGCTGGGGCTGTACTGCCGCCAGCACCGTCAGCTCATCAAGCTGGAAAAACTGCTGCGGGAAGGCGGCGTTACGGTCTACGAGGCCGACATTCGCCCGCCCGAACGCTATCTGATGGAGCGCTTCATCACCGCGCCGGTGTGGTTCAACGGCCAGGCCAACGGCGGCGGGCCGTTGCTCAATGGCCAGATGAAGCCGGCGCCGGACTACCGCCCGACGCTCAGGCTGGTGTCGCTGGATATCGAAACCACCGCCCACGGCGAGCTTTACTCCATCGCGCTGGAAGGCTGCGGCCAGCGGCAGGTGTACATGCTGGGGCCGGCCAACGGCGGCGATGCGCCGCTGGATTTCGATCTGGAATACTGCGCCAGCCGCCCCCAACTGCTGGAACGACTCAACGCGTGGCTGGAGCGCCACGATCCCGACGCCATCATCGGCTGGAACCTGGTGCAGTTCGATCTGCGGGTGCTGCAAAAGCACGCCGAACGCTACCAAATCCCGCTGCGGCTGGGGCGCGGCGGCAACCTGTTGGAGTGGCGCGAGCACGGCTTCAAGCAGAACCACTTTTTCGCCGCCGCCGCCGGCCGCCTGATCATCGACGGCATCGAAGCGCTGAAGTCCGCCACCTGGAACTTTCCCTCCTTCAGCCTGGAGTACGTTTCGCAGGAACTGCTGGGTGAAGGCAAGGCGATCGACAACCCTTATCAACGCATGGCGGAGATCGACCGGCGCTTCGCCGAAGACAAGCCGGCGCTGGCCCGCTACAACCTGAAGGACTGCGAGCTGGTGACGCGCATCTTCGCCAAGGCCGATCTGCTCAACTTTCTGCTGGAACGCGCCACCGTCACCGGGCTGGCGGCCGATCGCAGCGGCGGATCGGTGGCGGCCTTCAGCCACCTTTATATGCCGCGCATGCACCGCCTGGGCTTTGTCGCCCCCAACCTCGGCGAACAGCCGGAGGAACACAGCCCCGGCGGCTTCGTGATGGACTCCCGGCCCGGCCTGTACGATTCGGTGCTGGTGCTGGACTATAAAAGCCTGTACCCGTCGATCATCCGCACCTTCCTGATCGATCCGGTCGGGCTGGTGGAAGGCATGCGCCACCCAAACGACGCCGATTCGGTGCCCGGCTTTCGCAACGCCCGCTTCTCGCGCAGCAAACACTGCCTGCCGGCAATCGTCGAGCAGATCTGGCAAGGGCGCGAGGCCGCCAAGCGCCAGCACAACAAGCCCCTGTCGCAGGCGCTGAAGATCATCATGAACGCGCTGTACGGCGTGCTGGGATCGAGCGGCTGCCGCTTCTTCGATCCGCGGCTGGCGTCGTCGATCACCCTGCGCGGCCACGAGATCATGCGTCAAACCCGCGAGCTGATCGAAGCCGAAGGTTATCAGGTGATTTACGGCGATACCGACTCCACCTTCGTGTGGCTGAAACAGCCGCATGACGAGCAGCAGGCGGCGCAGATCGGCCGGGCGCTGGTGCAGCGGGTCAACGCCTGGTGGCAGCAGCATCTGCAGCAGCAGTTCGGGCTGGAGAACGCGCTGGAGCTGGAGTTCGAAACCCACTATTCCCGCTTCCTGATGCCGACCATTCGCGGCGCCGAACAGGGCAGCAAGAAGCGCTACGCCGGCCTGATCGCACGCGGCGGCGGCGAGGAAGAGATGGTGTACAAAGGCCTGGAAACGGTGCGCACCGACTGGACGCCGCTGGCGCAGCAGTTCCAGCAGCAGCTCTATCAGCGCATCTTCAAACGGCAGCCCTACCAGGACTATGTGCGCGACTACGTCGGCAAAACCCTGAACGGCGACTTCGACGATCAGCTGGTGTACCGCAAGCGCCTGCGCAGGAAACTCGACGACTATCAGCGCAACGTGCCGCCGCACGCCCGCGCCGCGCGCATCGCCGACGACTACAACCGCAGCCAGGGGCGGCCGCTGCAGTATCAGAACGGCGGCTGGATCAGCTACGTGATGACCGTCGCCGGGCCGGAACCGCTGGAAACGCGCCATTCGCCCATCGACTATCAGCATTACCTCGAACGCCAGCTGCAACCGGTGGCAGACGCTATACTCCCTTTCTTGCACGACGATTTCACCACGCTGGTCACCGGGCAGATGGGGCTGTTTTGAGATTGCGCCAGGTTAAGAAAAATCATCCGGTTTTGCAGGTGACGAACGCGCCGCCTTCCATTACCATAGCGCCCTTCCCAAAACTGAACCACGCTTAGCCCTGCCGTCTCGCGACGTCTGCATGGCGTGAACGGCTATTGCCCGTCAAATTTAAAACAAACCGGGATAGCAGACGTTCAGTACAGGTGCCGCGGCCCTTCCCGCCCGGTAACAAGACTTACTTACAAAGAATCGAGCCGACAATATATGCCTTTTACTCTTGGTCAACGCTGGATCAGCGACACGGAAAGCGAATTAGGACTGGGCACCGTCGTGGCGCTGGACGCGCGCATGATTACCCTGCTTTTCCCCGCCACCGGTGAAAACCGCCTCTATGCCAGAAACGATTCGCCGATCACCCGCGTGATGTTCAACCCGGGCGATACCGTCAGCAGCCACGAAGGATGGCAGCTGCAGGTGGAAGAGGTGAAAGAGGAAAACGGTCTGTTGACCTATATCGGCACCCGCCAGGACACCCAGGAGAGCGGTGTGGCGATGCGCGAAGTCCTACTGGACAGCAAGCTGACCTTCAGCAAGCCGCAGGATCGCCTGTTCGCCGGCCAAATTGACCGCATGGACCGTTTCGCGCTGCGTTTTCGCGCGCGCAAGTACCAGAGCGAGCAGTATCGCCTGCCGTTCGCCGGCCTGCGCGGCATGCGCGCCAGCCTGATCCCGCACCAGCTGCACATCGCCCATGAAGTCGGCCAGCGCCATGCGCCGCGCGTGCTGCTGGCGGACGAAGTCGGCCTCGGCAAAACCATCGAAGCCGGCATGATCATCCACCAGCAGCTGCTGGCGGGCCGCGCCGAGCGCGTGCTGATCGTGGTGCCGGAAACGTTGCAGCACCAGTGGCTGGTGGAGATGATGCGCCGCTTCAACCTCTACTTCTCGCTGTTCGACGACAGCCGCTACGCCGAAGCCAAGCTCGACAGCAGCAACCCGTTCGAAACCGAACAGCTGGTGATCTGCTCGCTGGACTTCGTGCGCCGTAACAAGCAGCGCCTGGAAGAGCTGGCGGACGCCCAGTGGGATCTGCTGGTGGTCGACGAAGCGCACCACCTGGCCTGGAGCGAAGAAGCGCCGAGCCGCGAATATCAGGTGATCGAGCAGTTGGCCGAGCATATCCCCGGCGTGCTGCTGCTGACCGCCACCCCGGAACAGCTGGGCCAACAGAGCCACTTCGCGCGCCTGCGCCTGCTCGATCCAAACCGTTTCCACGACTACGGCGAGTTCGTCGCCGAGCAGCAGAAATACCGCCCGGTGGCCGACGCCGTCACCCTGCTGCTGAGCGGTAAACGCCTGGCCGACGACAAATTGAATCTGCTGGGCGAGCTGATCGACGAGCAGGACATCGAACCGCTGCTCAAAGCCGCCAACAGCGAAGGCGACAACGCCAAGCAGGCGCGCCAGGAGCTTGTTTCCATGCTGATGGATCGCCACGGCACCAGCCGCGTGCTGTTCCGCAACACCCGCAACGGCGTGAAGGGCTTCCCGCACCGCAACCTGCACCAGATCAAGCTGCCGTTGCCGACCCAGTATCAGACTGCGATCAAAGTGTCCGGCATCATGGGCGCCAAGAAGTCCGTCGAAGCGCGCGCGCGCGACATGCTGTACCCGGAGCAGATCTACCAAGAATTCGAGGGCGAAAACGCCACCTGGTGGAACTTCGACCCGCGCGTCGAGTGGCTGCTGGACTACCTGCTGGCCAACCGCAACGAAAAAGTGCTGGTGATCTGCGCCAAGGCCGACACCGCGCTGCAGCTGGAGCAGGTGCTGCGCGAGCGTGAAGCGATCCGCGCCGCGGTGTTCCACGAAGGGCTGTCGATTATCGAGCGCGACCGCGCCGCCGCCTACTTCGCCTCCGAAGAGGAAGGCGCGCAGGTGCTGCTGTGTTCCGAGATCGGCTCCGAAGGCCGCAACTTCCAGTTCGCCAGCCAGCTGGTGATGTTCGATCTGCCGTTCAACCCGGACCTGCTGGAACAGCGTATCGGCCGTCTGGACCGTATCGGCCAGATGCACGATATCCAAATCATGGTGCCTTACCTGGAGCACACCGCGCAGGCGGTGCTGGGTCGCTGGTTCCACGAGGGGCTGGATGCCTTCGAACACACCTGCCCGACCGGCCGCACCATCTACGACAGCTGCTACGAGCAGTTGATCGGTTATCTGGCCGCGCCGACCGAACAGGAAGGCTTTGACGAATTCATCCACGCCTGCCGCCAGCAGCACGATCAGTTGAAAGCGCAGCTGGAACAGGGCCGCGACCGCCTGCTGGAGATGCACTCCAACGGCGGCGACAAAGCCCAGGCGCTGGCTGCCGCCATCGCCGAGCAGGATAACGACGTCAATCTGGTGGGCTTTGCGCTCAACCTGTTCGACATCGTCGGCATCAACCAGGAAGACCGCAGCGACAACCTGATCGTGCTGACGCCGTCCGACCATATGCTGGTGCCGGACTTCCCGGGCCTGCCGCAGGACGGCTGCACCGTCACCTTCGATCGCGATCGGGCGCTGTCGCGCGAAGACGCGCAGTTCGTCAGTTGGGAACACCCGATCATCCGCAACGGCCTGGATCTGATCCTGTCCGGCGATACCGGCAGCTGCGCGGTGTCCCTGTTGAAAAACAAAGCGTTGCCGGTCGGCACCCTGTTGGTTGAGCTGGTGTACGTGGTGGAGGCTCAGGCGCCGAAGCACCTGCAGCTGACCCGCTTCCTGCCGCCGACGCCGATCCGCATGCTGATGGATCGCAAGGGCACCAATCTGGCGGCGCAGGTCGAGTTCGAAAGCTTCAACCGCCAGTTGAACGCGGTCAACCGCCACACCTCCAGCAAGCTGGTCAACGCCGTGCAGCAAGACGTGCACGCCATGCTGCAGCAGGCGGAAAGCCTGGTGGAAGCGCAGGCGCGCACGCTTATCGAACAGGCGAAGCAAGAGGCGGACGACAAGCTGAGCGCCGAGCTGGCGCGTCTGGAAGCGCTGAAGGCGGTCAACCCGAACATCCGCGACGACGAAGTCGAAGCGCTGGAGTTCAACCGCCGTCAGGTGCTGGCCAACCTTAATGAAGCCGGCTGGCGTCTCGACGCCATTCGTCTGGTGGTGGTCACCCACCAGTAACCGGCGCGACGCGGGGCGGCAACCGCCTCCCCGTTCGGCCCTTTTCGCGGAGCCAAGATGGAACCCTACAATCCCCCGCAGGACCCGCTGCACATCCTGTATCAGGATGAACACATCATGGTGGTCAACAAGCCCAGCGGCTTGCTGTCGGTGCCCGGCCGCGCGCCGGAAAACAAAGACAGCCTGATGACCCGCATTCAGGCCGATCATCCGGCCGCCGAATCGGTGCACCGGCTGGACATGGCCACCAGCGGGGTGATCGTGGTGGCGCTCAACAAGGCCGCCGAGCGCGAGCTGAAGCGTCAGTTCCGCGAACGCGAACCGAAGAAATCCTATATCGCCCGCGTTTGGGGGCATATGGCGCATGACGAAGGGTTGGTGGACTTGCCGCTGATCTGCGACTGGCCGAACCGGCCGCTGCAAAAGGTGTGTTTTGACACCGGCAAAGCGGCGCAGACGGAGTATCAGGTGCTGTCGCGCGACGCCGACGGCAGCACGCGCGTGAAGCTGACGCCGATCACCGGCCGCTCGCACCAGCTGCGGGTGCACATGCTGGCGCTGGGGCATCCGATCCTCGGCGACGGTTTCTACGCCCCACCGGAGGCCAAGGCGATGGCGCCGCGGCTGCAGCTTCATGCGCAAGAGCTGCGTATCACCCACCCCGCCTTCCAGACGCCGATGCACTTTCGCGCCGAACCGGATTTCTGAGGCTAATCTCAGGGATACCCTAAATAATTCGAGTTGCAGGAAGGCGGCAACTAAGCGCAGCCCCGGGAGCGTACAAAAAGTACGTGACCGGGGTAAGCGCAGGCAGCCAACACACCTGCAGCTCGAAGTATGACGGGTATCGTTATTTGAAGCCTTTCTCGCGTTTGATCAGATCGTACGCCGCCTGAATTTCCTGCGCTTTCTGCTTGGCCATTTCCATCATCTGCGGCGGCAAGCCCTTCGCCACCAGCTTATCCGGATGGTGTTCGCTCATCAATTTGCGGTAGGCGCGTTTGATGGTGGCGGCATCGTCGCTGCTGCGCACGCCGAGCACCTTGCACGCATCGTCGAGCGTCGGGCCGCGCTGAGCCTGCTGATAGCCGCCCTGCGAATACCCGCCCTGCTGACCGCCGCCGAACTGACGCCCGCCCTCCATCATGCTGAGAAACTGATCGAACTGCGCATGCGAAATGCCCAGCTCTTCGGCGATGACATACAGCACCTGGCGTTCATTCGGGTGCAGCGAGCCGTCGGCGAACGCCGCCTGAATCTGAATTTCCAGAAACATCCGAATCAAATCGAAGCGGCCAAAACAGATGCTGCGGAACTGCTGCAGCGTCTCACGCAGCGGGAACTGGCTCTGTTTCCCCTCGCGGAACGCCTGCTGCGCCGCGGTGCGCGCTTCGCCGTGCAGCTGCAGGCGATCCATGAACAGGCTGGCGATCTGGATATCTGCCTCGGTAACGCGTCCTTTGGATTTGGTCAGGTGGCCCATCACCTGAAAAGTGGTGCGGAAAAACAGCGTTTGCCGCGTTTGCTGGTCGGTGAAGAAACCCCGGCTGCGCTTATTGCTGCGCGCCGTATCGATCATATGACCGATAATCAGCCCCAGAACTACACCCCAGAATCCCGCGCCAGACCAAATGGCGACGATGACGCCGAGCAGTTTTCCCCAATACTGCATATACTCCTCAATTATCATGCCGAAAGCCGCCCGCCCCCTTCGCTTCAGGAAAGGGCGCAGGCGATTTTTCCCAGAATTTGGATTATCATACCTGTCATTTATCTTTGCGCCTAACGACGACGCAAGTAAACGGCTGGATTTAGCACTAGCGCAACGCAGATGAGTAATATAGTCTCTGACCGTTTGCCGGACATGACGCCTCTGATGACGGAACACCAAAACCGCGTATGAAAAAAAGTTTCCCAACACTGCTGGCCACGATGATTTGGACGGCACTCTACAGTCAGCACGCGCTGGCTGATCTGGCCGAGCAATGCATGCTTGGCGTTCCCGTTTACGACAAACCTTTGGTCAGCGGCGATCCGAACAGCCTGCCGGTCACCATCAATGCCGATGACTCACGCGCCGACTATCCGAAAAGCGCCCTGTTCAGCGGTAACGTGCATATCGAGCAGGGCAACAGCACCCTGACCGCCAAAGAAGTCGAGCTGAACCAGACGCAAAACCCTGGCCAGGCGGAGCCGGTGCGCACCGTCACCGCCTCCGGCGACGTGCACTACAGCGACAATCAGATCAAACTGAAAGGCCCGAAGGCCTGGTCGAACCTGAACACCAAAGATACCGACGTCTATGAAGGCGACTACCAAATGGTAGGCCGTCAGGGGCGTGGCGACGCCGACAAGATGAAAATGCGCGGCGCCAACCGTTACACCATTCTGGAAAACGGCACCTTTACCTCCTGTCTGCCGGGCGACGACAGCTGGAGCGTGGTCGGCTCCGAAGTGATCCACGATCGCGAAGAGCAGGTGGCGGAAGTGTGGAACGCCCGCTTCCGCATCGGTGGCGTGCCGGTGTTCTACAGCCCGTACCTGCAGCTGCCGGTCGGCGACAAGCGCCGTTCCGGCTTCCTGATCCCGAACGCCAAGTACGGCAGCAACAACGGCTTCGAGTTCATGTTGCCGTACTACTGGAACATCGCGCCGAACTACGACGCCACCATCACGCCGCACTATATGTCCAAGCGCGGCCTGCAGTGGCAGACCGAGTTCCGTTATCTGGTGCAGCCGGGTCTCGGCCTGATGGAGTTCGACTGGCTGCCGGACGACAAGGAATACGGCAAAGATCATGACGACAGCAAGCGCTGGCTGTTCTACTGGAACCACAACGGCGTCATGGATCAGGTGTGGCGCTTCAACGTCGACTACACCAAGGTCAGCGATTCCAAATACTTCACCGATCTGGACTCCAAGTACGGTTCCACCACCGACGGCTACGCCACGCAGAAATTCAGCCTCGGCTACGCCAACGAGAACTGGAACGCCACGCTGAGTTCCAAGCAGTTCCAGATTTACGACGATACCGATCGCTCACAGTCGGAATCGTATAAAGTTCAGCCGCAGCTGGATCTGAACTACTACAAAAACGACCTCGGCCCGTTCGACTTCCATATTTACGGCCAGGCGGCCAAGTTCACCAGCGTCAACCCGTACAGCCCGGACGCCACCCGTCTGCATATGGAGCCGACGCTCAACCTGCCGCTCACCAACGGCTGGGCCAGCCTGAACACCGAAGCCAAGGTGATGGCGACCCACTACCAGCAGGATATTCCTGACGGTTTCGCCGCCAACTACCAGAGCCGCAAAGGCGCCGTTGCACCGGAGCTTGATGATTCGGTCAACCGCGTATTGCCGCAGTTCAAGGTCGACGGCAAGCTGGTGTTCGAACGCCCGATGATCTGGGCCGAAGGCGCCACCCAGACGCTGGAGCCGCGCGTACAGTACCTGTACGTGCCGTACCGCGACCAGAGCAACATCTACACCTACGACACCACGCTGCTGCAGACCGACTACTCCGGCCTGTTCCGCGACCGCACCTACAGCGGCCTAGATCGCATCGCTTCGCAGAACCGCGTCTCCACCGGTTTGACCACCCGCATTTATGATGACGCGCTGGTTGAACGTTTTAACGCTTCCGTGGGTCAAATCTACTACTTCAGCCGTTCGCGCACCGGCGATCAGGTAACCGGGTACGACAACAACGACGATACCGGCAGCGTGGCCTGGGCCGGCGATACCTATTGGAAAATCGACGATCGTTGGGGCCTGCGCGGCGGCCTGCAGTACGACACCCGCCTGAACAGCGTCTCGCTGGGCAACGGCGTGGTGGAATACCGCCAGGACGCCGAGCGCGTGGTGCAGTTGAACTACCGTTACGCCACGCCGGAATACATCCAGACGGCGTTGAACACCAAAACGGTTCCGGCCTTCCAGGACGGCATCTCGCAGGTGGGCATCACCGGCAGCTGGCCGATCGCCGATCGTTGGGCGGTGGTCGGGGCGTATTACTACGACACCCGCGCCAAGCAATCCGCCGATCAGCTGGTGGGGCTGAAGTACAACACCTGCTGCTGGGCGGTGACCCTGGGCTATGAGCGCAAGATCACCGATTGGAACAACAGCAACAATACCAGCGTTTACGACAACAGAGTTTCGTTCAACGTCGAACTGCGCGGCCTGAGCAGCGATCATAGTCTCGGCTCCGCAGAAATGCTGCGCTCCGGCATTCTGCCGTATCAGCGCGCATTCTGACGCTTTGCAACACTTTGAAAACGAGAACTTTCACCCGCATTTGCGGATTACATAATGGGAAATGTATGAAGAACTGGAGAACGCTTATTCTCGGATTGGTGGTTTGCGCCAATGCCGCGTTCGCAGCACCCCAAGAAGTGGATAAAGTCGCCGCCGTCGTGGATAACGGCGTGGTACTCGAAAGCGACGTCAACGGTCTGTTGCAGTCAGTGAAGCTCAACGCCCAGCAGGCCGGCCAGCAATTGCCGGACGACAAGACGCTGCGCCATCAGATCATCGAACGCCTGATCATGGATAACATCCAGCTGCAGATGGCCAAGAAAATGGGCATCACCGTGTCCGACGCCGATCTGGACAAGGCAATCGCCAACATCGCCGCGCAAAACAAGATGAGCGTCGATCAGCTGCGCAGCCGCCTGTCGTACGAAGGGTTGAACTACAACACCTACCGTTCGCAGATCCGCAAAGAGATGCTGATCTCCGAAGTGCGTAACAACGAAGTGCGCCGTCGCGTCACCATCCTGCCGCAGGAAGTGGACGCGCTGGCCAAGCAGGTGGGCGCGCAGAACGGCAGCGACACCGAAATGAACATCAGCCACATCCTGATCCCGCTGCCGGAGAATCCGTCGCAGCAGCAGGTCGACAAAGCCGAAGAGCTGGCCAAACGCCTGGTGGGTGAGATCAACAGCGGCGCCGACTTCGGCAAGCTGGCGATCACCTACTCCGCCGATTCTCAGGCGCTGAAAGGCGGCAACATGGGCTGGGGCAAGCTGCAAGAGATCCCGACCCTGTTCGCGGAACGTCTGGTGAGCGCCAAGAAAGGCGACGTCGTCGGCCCAATCCGTTCCGGCGTCGGCTTCCACATCCTGAAAGTGAACGACATCCGCGGCGCCAGCCAGTCGGTGTCGGTTACCGAAGTGCACGCCCGTCACATCCTGCTGAAACCTTCGGTGGTGCTGACCGACGATCAGGCGCGCGCCAAGCTGCAATCCGTGGCGGAAGCGATCAAGAGCGGCCGCGCCAAGTTTGCCGACGAAGCCAAACAGCTGTCGCAGGATCCGGGTTCTGCCATGCAGGGCGGCGATCTGGGCTGGGCTTCCCCGGACATCTACGATCCGGCCTTCCGCGATGCGTTGCTGAAGCTGAGCAAGGGTGAAATCAGCGCGCCGGTCCACTCTTCCTTCGGCTGGCACCTGATTCAGCTGCTGGACACTCGTCAGGTGGATAAGACCGACGCCGCGCAGAAAGATCGCGCTTACCGCATGCTGTTCAACCGTAAATTCGCCGAAGAAGCGCAGACCTGGATGCAGGAACAGCGCGCCCAGGCTTACGTGAAGATCCTCGATGGCAGCGATGCACAGCAATAAACGCGTCGTCATTACCCCCGGTGAACCCGCCGGGGTAGGGCCGGATTTGGTGGCAGCGCTGGCGCAACAGGATTGGCCTGTTGAGCTGGTGGTGTGCGCCGATCCGGCTCTGCTGCTTGAACGCGCCAAGCGTTTGGGCCTGCCGCTGACGCTGCGCGACTACCAGCCGCAGCAACCGGCCGAAGCGCAACGCGCCGGCACGCTGACCGTACTGCCGGTCCCGCTCGCTCACCCGGTCACCGCCGGGGAGCTGAACGTCGGCAACAGTGCCTACGTGGTGGAAACCCTGGCGCGCGCCTGCGACGGCTGCCTCAACGGCGAATTCGCTGCGCTGATCACCGGCCCGGTGAACAAGGGCGTGATCAACGACGCCGGCGTGCCGTTTATCGGCCATACCGAATTCTTTGCCGATCGCAGCCGCTGCGATCGCGTGGTGATGATGCTCGCGACCGAAGAGCTGCGCGTGGCGCTGGCGACCACCCACCTGCCGCTGCTGGCGGTGCCGGGCGCCATCACGCAGCAGAGCCTGTTCGAAGTCATCCGCATCCTCGACCACGATCTGAAAACCAAATTTGGCATCGCCCGGCCGCACATTTACGTCTGCGGCCTGAACCCCCACGCCGGGGAAGGCGGCCATATGGGGCACGAAGAGATAGACACCATCATCCCGGCGCTCGACGCGCTGCGCGCTGAGGGCATCCATCTTGTCGGCCCGCTGCCGGCGGACACCCTGTTCCAGCCCAAATATCTGCAAGATGCCGATGCGGTGCTGGCGATGTATCACGATCAGGGGCTGCCGGTGCTAAAATACCAAGGGTTCGGCCGCGCGGTGAATATCACCCTCGGTTTGCCTTTCATACGCACCTCGGTCGACCACGGTACCGCTCTGGAACTGGCCGGCACCGGCACCGCCGATGTCGGCAGTTTCCAAACGGCCCTGAATCTCGCCATTAAAATGATAATTAATTGTAATGAATAACAGAGTCCACCAAGGGCACTTTGCCCGCAAACGCTTTGGACAAAACTTTTTAACCGATCAGTTTGTCATCGATAGCATTGTCTCCGCCATTCACCCGCAGCCGGGCGAAGCGGTGGTCGAGATCGGCCCCGGCCTCGGCGCCTTGACCGAGCCGGTCGGCGCGCGCATGGACCGCATGACGGTGATCGAACTGGACCGCGATCTGGCCACCCGGCTGGAAAACCACCCGCGGCTGAAGGACAAGCTGACCATCCACCAGCAGGACGCCATGACGGTGAATTTCGCCGAACTGGCCGAGGAAGCTGGCCAACCGCTGCGCGTATTTGGTAACCTGCCGTACAATATTTCGACGCCGCTGATGTTCCACCTTTTCAGCTATACTCAGGCAATCCGCGACATGCATTTTATGTTGCAAAAAGAGGTGGTCAACCGTCTGGTGGCCGGCCCTAACAGCAAGGCCTACGGGCGTTTGACCGTGATGGCGCAGTACTACTGCAACGTCATTCCGGTGCTGGAAGTGCCGCCGACCGCGTTCGCGCCGCCGCCGAAGGTCGATTCCGCCGTGGTGCGTCTGGTGCCGCACAGCGTGCTGCCGAATCCGGTGGGCGACGTGCGCATGCTGAGCCGCATCACCACGCAGGCGTTCAACCAGCGGCGGAAAACCATCCGCAACAGCCTGGGCGACCTGTTCACGCCGGAGCAGCTGACGGAGCTGGGCGTCGATCCTTCGCTCAGAGCAGAAAATATTTCTGTGGCGCAGTACTGCAAGCTGGCGAACTGGCTGTCAGCCAATCCGGCGCCGCAGCAATAAGGAGTTGTTGTCATGATTGATTCGCCCCGCGTGTGTATTCAGGTTCAGAGCATCTATGTGGAATCACAGTCGATCCCTGAAGAAGAGCGTTACGTCTTCGCCTATACCATCACCATCCGCAATCTGGGGCGGACCGACGTGCAACTGCTGGGCCGTTACTGGCTGATCACCAACAGCAACGGCCGCCAAACCGAAGTTCAGGGCGAAGGCGTGATCGGCGAACAGCCCGTCATTCCGCCCGGCGGAGAGTTTCAGTACACCAGCGGCGCCATTCTGGAAACGCCGCTGGGCACCATGGAAGGCCATTACGAAATGGTTGACCACCAGGGTCAGCCGTTCCGCACCGCTATTCCCGTGTTTCGCTTAGCCATTCCAACGCTGATCCATTAATTATGTCGACATACCTTATCGGCGACGTTCACGGCTGTTTCGATGAACTGAAGTCGCTGCTGGCTCAGGTTGCGTTCGATCCCGAGCGCGATCAACTGTGGCTGACCGGCGATCTGGTGGCGCGTGGCCCCGCCTCGCTGGACGTGCTGCGCTTCGTGCGCTCGCTCGGCCCGGCGGTGCGCATGGTGCTGGGCAACCACGATCTGCACCTGCTGGCGGTTTACGCCGGCATCAGCCGCAACAAACCCAAAGATCGCATCACCCCGCTGCTGGAGGCGCCGGACGCCGACGAGCTGATCAACTGGCTGCGCCGTCAACCGGTGCTGCAGGTGGACGATGAGCAAAAGCTGGTGATGGCGCACGCCGGCATCACCCCGCAGTGGGATATCGACACCGCGAAAATGTGCGCGCGCGAAGTGGAAGCGGTATTAAGCAGCGACAGCTACCCGCTGTTCCTCGACGCCATGTACGGCGATATGCCGAACAACTGGACGCCGGAGCTGAGCGGCCTGGCGCGCCTGCGTTTCAGCACCAATGCGCTGACGCGCATGCGTTATTGCTTCCCCAACGGCCAGCTCGACATGATCTGCAAAGATGCGCCGGGCACCGCACCCGCGCCGCTGAAACCGTGGTTCGAGCTGCCGCGCCTGGTGGATCCGGAATACACCATCGTCTTCGGCCACTGGGCCTCGCTGGAAGGCAAGGGCACGCCGGAAGGCGTGATCGGGCTGGACACAGGCTGCTGCTGGGGTGGCGATCTGACGATGCTACGCTGGGAAGACCGCCGTTACTTCACGCAGCCCGCTAACCGCGGTGAGGCGCCTGACCACGCCGGCAGGCTGGCCGCGTTCTGAAAACATCAAGGCGGCCCCAGGCCGCCTTTGCTCTCTTTACCGCCTTACGCCCCAATCACCCCGCCATCTTCACGCGTGATCATCAACACCGATGAACGCGGGCGCGGGCTATTGTTCGGGAAGTGCGAATCGCCCTCTTCTCCCGGATGCTGCACGTTGACGAACATCGTCTTGTAGTCCGGGGTGAAGGTGATGCCAGTCAGTTCGCAGGACTTCGGCCCCACCATGAAACGGCGAATTTCGCCGCTGATCGGATCGCCCACCAGCATCTGGTTGTTGCCCTGCCCGGCGTAATCGCCCTTGTTGCTGTACTTGCCGTCGGTGAGGATCCACAAACGGCCGGCGCGATCGAAGCCCAACCCATCCGGGCTGTTGAACGTGTTGTCCGCCGTGATGTTCGGCGTGCCACGGTTGACGCCTTCCGGGTGGGCGATCGGGTTGCCGCACAGCGCATAGATGTCCCAGGCGAAGGTGCCGGCGGTGGCGTCGCCGCCCTCGTCCCAGCGAATGATCTGGCCATAGATATTGTTCGGCCGCGGGTTGGCGGCGTTCAGCGGCATCCCTTCCTCGCCGCGCTTGCTGTTGTTGGTCAACGTGCAGTACGCGCGGCCGTCATGCGGGTTCACCGCGATCCACTCCGGGCGATCCATTTTGGTGGCGCCGACCTGCTGCGCCGCCTTGCGGGCGAAGATCAGCACTTCGGCCTCGTCGCGGAAACCGTTCTCCGGCGTCAGGCCGTTCTTGCCGAACTCGAGCGCAATCCAGCGCCCTTTGCCCTTCAGCGGCGTGCCGGCCTCATCGCCGTCGAACTGCGCCACGTACAGCGTCCCTTCGTCCAGCAGCGTGCGGTTGTTGGCCGGATTGGCGGCGTCGACCACGCCTTTGGAAACGTACTTATAGATATGTTCACCGCGCTCGTCGTCCCCCATGTACACCACCAAACGGCCATCTTTGGCCACGGTCACCGCCGCGTTCTCGTGCTTGAAGCGGCCCAGCGCGGTGTGCTTGATGGGCGTCGAGGTCGGATTCAGCGGATCGATCTCGACGATCCAGCCGTGGCGGTTGAATTCGTTGGGGTTCTTCGCCACGTCGAAGCGCTCGTCATAGTCCGGCCAGTTGCGCTCCGGTTCGCTGGCCTTCAGCGTGTAGCGCTTCTGTTCCGGCGTGGTTTTGTAATCAGCCTGATGAGTGCCAAAGTAGGTATCGAAGTTTTCTTCGCAGGTCAGGTAGGTGCCCCACGGCGTCTTGCCGTTGGCGCAGTTGCCGAAAGTGCCCAGCACCTTGCGCCCGCTCGGATCGGCGGCGGTCTGCAGCAGCGGGTGCCCGGCGGCCGGGCCGCTGAACTGCATTTCGGTATTGGCGGTGATGCGGCGGTTATAGCGCGACGGGCGCTCCACCTCCCAGCGCTGGCCGTCGCCGACGCGCTTTACCGCCACGATGGAGACGCCGTGCGCCGCCTGCGATTTACGCACCTCTTCCAGGCTGGTGGCCTTGGCGCCGCCGTGAGCGAACAGGTACTGCTCGTTAACGTATTCGTTATTGATGGCCATCACGCCGTGATTGTCATCGATCGGGAAGAAGCTCATGCCGTCGTTATTGTCGCCGAACTGTTTTTCCTGATCGGCGGCGCTGTTGTTGCCCTGCGGATCGAAAGCCGGCGCGCCGTCCACCAGCGGCTCGCCCCAGGAGATCAGCACCTCGGCGCGGTAGCCCGGCGCGATGGTCACCTCATCGGCGGTAGACGCGGCGATACCCTGAAAGCCCAACAGCTTGTTCGGCGGCAGATCCTCGGCCAACGCCTCACTGGAGACCGACCAGATGCCGCCGCCGAGAAAACCGGCCAGGCCGACGGCGCCGGCGCTGCCGAGCAGCAGTTTGCGGCGAGTGGGATCGATCAGGCGGTCGGCGTCTAATTGCTCAATTTGCTTGGTCATAGCGTGGTTACCTTTTTAGTTATGGCGCCGCGGTCAAGATTCACCAGAGTTGCCGTGGCGCTCGGAGTTGGGCTTCATACTAATCAGGTAATGTGACGGAAAGGTTACAAACGACGGACGCAAAAAGGCCGGGGGCGCAATTGCTTGCGCCCCCGGGGAGAGTTGGCTAACGCGCTTAAATCAGCGGCGCTGCAGGATTTCGAAGCAGTAGCTGTGCGAGTTCAGATCGTCGGCGTCGTGGAATTCGCTGAATGTGGTTTCCCACTCGTCCGGCTCGTAATCCGGGAAGTGGGTATCGCCGCCGACTTCGGCGTCGATGTGCGTCAGGTACAGGCGATCGGCGCGCGGCAGCAGCTGGGTATAGATGCGCCCACCGCCGATCACCATCACTTCTTCCACCTCGCCCGCGGCGGCCAGCGCTTCATCCAGCGAGGTCACCCAGGTCACCCCGGCGGCATTGCCCGGGCGGCTGCTCAAAACGATATTGTGGCGGCCCGGCAGCGGGCGGCCGATGGACTCGAAGGTCTTGCGGCCCATAATAACCGGCTTATTCAACGTGTTGCGTTTAAACCACGCAAGGTCCGCCGGCAGGTGCCACGGCATGGCGTTTTCCATGCCAATAACGCGATCCGCCGCCAAGGCAGCGATCAGGCTGATAATCATTGTTTAACCCTGTGTAGGCAGCAAAATTGGTGACACTATACGTAAAGGCCTGAGTGCCGTCGATAGGCTAATCAAGCAAGATGAATATATAAGATAGCTCTTATCAGTATATCTAATAACCAACGATCTCCCGCCAGGTCATTTCACACGCTGGGGCGTTTGCGGTACAGCCACAGGCCCGGCAACGACAGGCCGATCGACAATGCGCCAACGATAAAACTGGCCTTGAGGAAGTTGGTGATCATGGTCTCCATCAGGGCTTCGCTGTAGCCCAGATGCGAGATCTCCACCACCGTTATCATCGCGGTATAGGCGGAAATGCCGGGGAACATCGGGATCACCGCCGCCACGGTGAACACCTTCGGGTGCGCCAGCAGCCAGCGCGACCAGTAGATGCCGATGATACCGATCAGGATCGCCGCCAGCAGCGAGGCCCACTCGATGTTCATGCCGCCGTGCATCATCAGCATGCGCGAGCCGCGCCCGATAGCCCCGAGCAACGCGCAATAGCGCAGCGCGCGCAGCGGCACGTTGAACACCATGGCGAAGCCCAGCGCCGGCACCGCCGCCAACAGCATCTCCTGCAGCAAGGCCCACAGCAGACTCATGACCACCCCCGCAGATCCCACAGCGACATCGCCATCACCACCCCGATGCAGGTCGCCAGCGTCAGCAGGCTGGCCATCGCCCAACGCGCCAGCCCGGTATTGACGTGCCCCTTGAACATGTCTGCCACCGCGTTGATCAGCGGGAAGCCCGGCACCAGCAACAGCACGCTGGCGGCCATCGCCACGCTCGAGGTGTCTTTAAACGCCGGCAGGCGCAGCAGCAGTCCGGAGATCGACGTAGCGACAAACGCCGTCAGGCAAAAATTGATCAGCGGATTCATATGGCGGGCGGTGAGGATTTGGCGCACCAGCATCGCCGCGCCGCTGGCGATAAAGGTCACCAGGAAAGCATCGCCGCCGCCGCCGTTGAGCATGCTGAAACACCCGCAGGACAACCCCACCATCAGCACCACCAGCCAGCGCGGGTAACGCAGCGGCCGGATCCTGTCAAAGCGGCGCGCCACGTCGTGCGCATCCGCCAGGTGGTGCTCGGCGAGGATCACGATATGCTGCACTTCGGTCACCACCTGCATATTGATGCCGCGATCGACGTTCTTGCGGGTGGTGGTCAGGCAGGCGCCGTGGCTGAGGGTGGTCAACACCACCGCATTGGCGGAGATCGAGCTTTCCACGCTGTCCATCCCCAGCGCCAGCCCCAGGCGGGTCGACAGCTGTTCCACCACCGTGCTCTCGGCGCCGTGCTGCAACAGCAGCAGCGCGCATTGAATGCACAGGCGGGTAATTTCACGCTGTTGCCGGTGCGGCTCCGGCCGGTCTGTGGCGTTAGTCTGCTGCATGGTGCTCCGTTGCTGGCGGTAGATGAATTATTATCATAGAGCCTAACAATACCTCATTGGGTTGATGCGCATCAGAGGAAGCGGCGTTATTATCGCCAGAACTCTGTCTTTTGCGCGAGACGCTCCCATGCTTGAAACTTCGCTGTTCGTCGCCGGCATTGCCGCCCTCGGCATGCTCTCCCCCGGCCCGGATTTTTTCCTGGTGATCAAAAACGCCGCCCGCTATCCGCGGCTGGCCGCCATGATGACCGCCTTCGGCGTGATCTGCGGCGTCGCCACCCACATGTCCTACTGTGTCGCCGGGCTGGCGGTGGTGATCACCACCACGCCGTGGCTGTTTAACCTGCTGAAATACGCCGGGGCGGTCTATCTGGTGTGGATCGGCATCCAGGCGCTGCTGTCGCGCGGCGGCGGCAAGATGAACGTCAGCAATCTGCCGCAGCAGCAGGTCAGCCTGAAGAGCGCCTTTGCGCAAGGTTACCTGTGCAACCTGCTGAACCCGAAGGCCACCCTGTTCTTCCTGGCGGTGTTCACCCAGGTGCTGCAGATCGATTCCGGTCTGGGCGACAAGCTGTGGTACGCGGGGATTATTCTCGGCCTGTCGGTTATCTGGTGGCCGCTGCTGGTGTTCCTGATCCAGAGCGGGCCGGTGCGCCGCGGGTTGGAAAAGACCCAGAAGATCGTCGACAAGCTGCTGGGCGGCATGCTGATCGCCCTGGGCATCAAGGTCGCGCTGAGCTAAGCAAAAGAAGGGGCGCCGATCTGGCGCCCCTACTCTTATCCTTTGGCTTCCACCACCTCGTCCTCCGGCGCCTTGCCATCGATACTGCCGCGCCAGCCGGTCTGCTGCACCCGCGCCAGCCGATTCTGATCCTGCTCGATGGCCGCGCTGAGCATCTCCTTGGCCCGCTGCAGGCTGGCGATGCGGAACTCGGTGTCCTGATAATTCTCCAGCGTGTCTTCCAGCATCTTCAGGTTATAGCGGCGGAACGTGTCCGCCTTCTCGCGCGCCTCATAGGCGTCCAGCCCCAGCAGCTCCAGCGTTTCACGGCCGACGCGCAGCGAGCTTTCGAAGGTTTCGCGCTCCGGTTTTTCCACCCCCAGCTGCCGCAGCTGATACCAGTGATCGACGTCGCGCGCCCGTGCCACCACCTTCAGATGCGGGAAGTGCTGCCTGGCCAGCTCGGTTAGCGCCAGGCTGTCTTCCACGTCATCGATGGCGTTGATCAGCACCTTGGCGTGGGCGGCGCCAGCGGCCTCCAGCAGATCGGCGCGCGTGGCGTCGCCGTAGAACACCTTGGTGTCGAATTTGCGCAGCGTTTCGATATGGTCCGGATCGTGATCCAGCACCACGGTGTGTACGCCGTTGGCCAGCAGCAAGCGGCCGGCGATCTGGCCGAAACGGCCGAAGCCGGCGATGATCACGCTGGCATTTTCGTCGTCGATGACGTCCGCCGGGCGCTCCTCTTTCGGCGCATTTTTCTCCAGCTGCGCGGCGATCACCAACAGCAGCGGCGTGGCCGCCATCGACAGCGCCACCGCCAGCGTCAGCGACTTGGCCCATTCGACCGGCAGTACGCCGGCCAGCTGCGCGGCGCTGAAGATCACGAAGGCGAATTCACTGCCCTGCCCCAGCAGAATGGCAAACAGGCCGCGCTGGCGCTTCGGCACGCCGAGCAGCGGCCCAATCAGCCACAGCAGCGCCGCCTTGATCAGCATAAAGCCCAGCAACAGCGAGGCGATCAGCAGCGGGTGATGGAACAGCGTGCCGAAGTCGATCGACATGCCGACGCCGATAAAGAACAGCCCCAGCAGCAGCCCTTTGAACGGCTGAATATCGCTCTCCAGCGCGTGGCGGTATTCCGAGCTCGCCAGCAGCACCCCGGCGAGGAACGCCCCCATCGCCATCGACAGCCCGGCCATCTCCAGCAGGATGCCGAAGCCGAACACCAGGAACAGCGCCACGGCGCTGAACACCTCGCGCATGCCCGAACGGGCGACGAAGTGCAGCAGCGGGCGGGTGACGTAGCGGCCGAGCAGCACCACCATCGTCAACGCGCCCACCACCTTGGCCGCCGACAACACGAAAGCGCCCAGCGTGGTGGTGGCGCCGCTGCTGGCCAGCAGCGGGATCATCGCCACCAGCGGGATCGCCGCGATATCCTGGAACAGCAGCACCGCAAACGCGCTGCGGCCGATCGGCGACGGCGTCAAATTACGTTCACTCATCGCCTGCATGGCGATGGCGGTGGATGAGAGGGCCAGCGTCAAACCTATCAGCAGCGCCACCTTCCAGTTGAGGCCGAGGAAGTAACAGAAGGCGCTCAGCGCCAGGCCGCAGCCCACCATCTGAATGCTGCCGCCGCCGAATACCGAGGCGCGCAGCGTCCACAGCCGCTTGGGATCCAGCTCCAGGCCGATGATAAACAGCATCAGCACCACGCCGATCTCGGCGAAGGTCAGGATCGATTCGGCGTCCGACACCAGCTTCAGTCCCCAGGGGCCAATGATGCAGCCGGCGATCAGGTAGCCGAGCACCGAGCCCAGCCCCAGACGCACCGCGATCGGCACGAACAGCGCGGCGGAGCCGAGGTAGATCAGCCCCTCGATCATCATGTGGTGATTATCCATGGCTGGCCTCCCGAGTTTCCGCTTCGGCATGTTCCATCAGATAGTCGACCAACCGCTGCCGGTAGGCTTCGCCGGCGGCGAGCAGCGCCGGTTCGTTGCAGGTAAAAGTATTATGTACGGCAAAATAGGGTTGCCAGTTCATGCCGCAGTAGATCGCCGTGGCCTGCAGCGGCTGCGCCAGCGCAGCAAAGTTGGGAAAGTCGCCCAGCTCGAAGTGGTGCTCGTCGCCGCCGCTGGTCACCGCCCACAGGCAGTCTTTACCCACCAGCGCGTTGCCGTCGTGGCCGTAGGCCCAGCCGTGCTCCAGCACTTTGTCGATCCACAGCTTCAACAGCGGCGGGAAGCTGTACCACTGCATCGGATGCTGCAGCACCACCAGGTCGGCGCGCTCCAGCGCCCGCTGCTCGGCGTTGATATCGATATTGAAATCGGGGTACAGCTCATACAGCGAGCGCACCTCTACCTCGGGGAGATCCCTCACCGCCTGCAGCAGGCGCTGATTGGCATGCGAATGCCGGGGATACGGGTGAGCGTAAATTATCAGAATCATTGTTATCGTCGTTCCTTCGTTCCTTGCCAATACACCAAGCATATACCAATCACACAGGGTGACAGTTTGGCCACTGATTGATAGCGGAAATTTTTAACGCCTGCCGACAAATTCGCTGAATAAAAAAAGGGCGCTGCATTGAACTGCAGCGCCCCTGGCGTAGCGTTATCGCGCGGTTACTTGCCGATGCGCGCGTGCATTTCCTGCACCGACGTCACCTGCTCGGTCGGATCCGCTTTCAGCGCCATCGCGGTGGCGAAGCCGCCGTTCAACGTGGTGTCGTAGTGCACCTTGTACTGCAGGGCGCTGCGGCGAATCAGCTTGGAGTCCTCAATCGCCTGACGGCCGGCCGTGGTGTTGACGATGTAGGTGTACTCGCCGTTTTTGATACGGTCCTGAATGTGCGGACGCCCTTCGTGCACCTTGTTGACCAGGCGCGGGTTGATGCCCGCTTCGCCCAGCACCACCGCGGTGCCGTGGGTGGCGTCCAGCTCGAAGCCTTGCTTCAGCAGGCTGGCGGCCAAATCGACCACGCGAGCCTTGTCGCCTTCACGCACCGACAGCAGCGCGCGGCCCTGTTTCTTCATGCCCGAGTTGCTGCCCAGCATCGCTTTGGAGAAGGCTTCCGCAAAGGTGCGGCCCACGCCCATCACTTCCCCGGTAGAGCGCATTTCCGGCCCCAGAATCGGGTCGACGCCCGGGAATTTGTTGAACGGCAGCACCACTTCTTTCACCGAGTAGTACGGCGGGATAATTTCTTCGGTCACGCCCTGCTCGACCAGCGTTTTGCCCGCCATTACGCGCGCGGCCACTTTGGCCAGCGGCACGCCGGTCGCTTTGGAGACGAACGGCACGGTACGCGCGGCGCGCGGGTTGACTTCAATCAGGTAGACTTCGTTGTCTTTCACCGCGAACTGCACGTTCATCAGGCCGCGTACCTGCAGCTCGAACGCCAGTTTTTCCACCTGACGACGCATCACGTCCTGAATTTCCTGGCTCAGGGTGTACGCCGGCAGCGAACATGCGGAGTCGCCGGAGTGCACGCCCGCCTGCTCGATGTGCTCCATGATGCCGCCAATCAGCACGCGCTCGCCGTCGCAGATGGCGTCGACGTCCACTTCCACCGCGTCGTCCAAGAAGCGGTCCAGCAGCACCGGCGCATCGTTGGACACGCTGACCGCGGTCTGGAAGTAGCGGCGCAGGTCGGTTTCGTCATAGACGATTTCCATCGCCCGGCCGCCCAGCACGTAGGAAGGGCGCACCACCAGCGGATAGCCGATGCCCGCCGCCTTCTCCACCGCCTGCTCAATGGCAGTGACGGTGGCGTTGGCCGGCTGCTTCAGGCCCAGACGGTTAACCGCCTGCTGGAAGCGCTCGCGGTCTTCGGCGCGGTCGATGGCGTCCGGGCTGGTGCCGATGATCGGCACGCCCGCGGCTTCCAGCTCACGCGCCAGCTTCAGCGGGGTCTGGCCGCCGTACTGCACGATCACGCCCTTCGGCTTCTCAATGCGCACGATTTCCAGCACGTCTTCCAGCGTTACCGGCTCGAAGTACAGACGGTCGGAGGTGTCGTAGTCGGTGGAGACGGTTTCCGGGTTGCAGTTGACCATGATGGTCTCGTAGCCGTCTTCGCGCAGCGCCAGCGAGGCGTGCACGCAGCAGTAGTCGAACTCGATGCCCTGGCCGATACGGTTCGGCCCGCCGCCCAGCACCATCACTTTCGGCCGGTCGTTGGTCGGGTTGGACTCGCACTCTTCTTCATAGGTGGAGTACATGTAGGCGGTGTCGGTGGCGAATTCCGCCGCGCAGGTATCCACGCGCTTGTACACCGGATGCAGGCCGTGGCTGTGGCGCAGCTTGCGAATTTCGCTCTCGGCGACGCCGGCCAGCTTGGCCAGACGCGCATCGGCGAAGCCCTTGCGCTTCAGGGTGCGCAGGAACGCTTTGTTCAGGCCGTTGATGCCCGCTTCGGCCACCTGCTCTTCCAGGCGCACCAGCTCTTCAATCTGCACCAGGAACCAGCGGTCGACGTTGGTCAGGTTGAAGACGCCGTCAACCGACAGACCGGCGCGGAAGGCGTCGGCGATGTACCAGATGCGGTCAGAGCCGGCGTCTTTCAGCTCGCGGCGGATTTTGGTCAGCGCTTCCGGATCGTCCAGGCTCACTTTCGGGTCGAAGCCGGTGGCGCCCACTTCCAGGCCGCGCAGCGCTTTTTGCAGCGACTCCTGCTGGGTGCGGCCGATGGCCATCACTTCGCCGACCGACTTCATCTGGGTGGTCAGGCGGTCGTTGGCGCCGGCGAACTTCTCGAAGTTGAAGCGCGGGATCTTGGTCACGACGTAGTCGATGGACGGTTCGAACGATGCCGGGGTGCGGCCGCCGGTGATGTCGTTCATCAGCTCATCGAGGGTGTAGCCCACCGCCAGCTTGGCGGCGATCTTGGCGATGGGGAAGCCGGTGGCTTTCGACGCCAGCGCCGAAGAGCGCGACACGCGCGGGTTCATTTCGATAACGATCAGGCGGCCGGTTTTCGGGTTGACCGAGAACTGCACGTTGGAGCCGCCGGTTTCGACGCCGATCTCACGCAGCACCGCCATCGAGGCGTTGCGCATGATTTGGTATTCCTTGTCGGTCAGGGTCTGGGCCGGTGCGACGGTGATCGAGTCGCCGGTGTGGATGCCCATGGCGTCGAAGTTTTCGATGGAACAGACGATGATGCAGTTGTCGTTCTTATCGCGCACCACCTCCATCTCGTACTCTTTCCAACCGATCAGCGATTCATCGATCAGCAGCTCGTTGGTCGGTGACAGATCCAGGCCGCGTTCGCAGATCTCTTCGAACTCTTCGCGGTTGTAGGCGATGCCGCCGCCGGTGCCGCCCATGGTAAAGGAAGGGCGGATGATGCACGGGAAGCCGACGTCAGCGGCGACCGCCAGCGCTTCTTCCATGGTGTGCGCGATGCCGGAACGCGCGGTATCCAGACCGATTTTCTTCATCGCCACGTCGAAACGGCGACGGTCTTCGGCCTTGTCGATCGCATCGGCGGTGGCGCCGATCATGGTCACGCCGAACTCGGCCAGCACGCCCTGACGCTCCAGCTCCAGCGCGCAGTTCAGCGCCGTCTGGCCGCCCATGGTCGGCAGCACCGCATCCGGGCGCTCTTTTTCGATGATCTTGCGCACCACTTCCCAGTGGATCGGCTCGATGTAGGTCGCGTCGGCCATTTCCGGGTCGGTCATGATGGTCGCCGGGTTGGAGTTGACCAGAATGACGCGGTAACCCTCTTCGCGCAGCGCTTTACACGCCTGTGCACCCGAGTAGTCGAACTCACACGCCTGGCCGATAACGATCGGACCAGCGCCGAGGATCAGGATGCTTTTTATGTCTGTACGTTTTGGCATTTTTTTACTGCTCCTGATTATTTGGCGTTAGAACGGTAAGTCTCAATCAGTTCGATAAAGTGATCGAACAGCGGCGCGGCATCGTGCGGGCCTGGGCTGGCTTCCGGGTGCCCCTGGAAGCTGAATGCCGCCTTGTCGGTGCGGTGAATGCCCTGCACCGTGTGGTCGAACAGCGATTTGTGCGTGACGCGCAGGTTCGCCGGCAGGTTGTTTTCATCGACGGCGAAGCCGTGGTTCTGCGCGGTGATCATCACGGTGTTGTTGTCCAGATCCTTCACCGGGTGGTTGCCGCCGTGGTGACCGAGCTTCATTTTCATGGTTTTCGCCCCGCTGGCCAGCGCCAGCAGCTGGTGGCCCAGGCAGATGCCGAACACCGGGATGTCGGTTTCCAGGAACTGTTTGATGGCGGCGATGGCGTAGTCGCACGGCTCCGGGTCGCCCGGGCCGTTGGACAGGAAGATGCCGTCCGGATTCATTTTCAGCACCTCCTCGGCCGGGGTCTGCGCCGGCACCACGGTCAGGCGGCAGCCGCGATCCACCAGCATACGCAGGATGTTGCGCTTGGCGCCGTAGTCGTAAGCCACCACGTGGAACGGCAGCTCCGCGGCGGTTTTGGCTTCGGGCAGGTCGCCTTCAAGCGTCCAGCTGCCTTGCTGCCAGCTGTAAGCCTCTTGGGTGGTGACCTCTTTCGCCAGATCCATGCCCTTCAACCCCGGGAAACCTTGCGCCTTGGCCAGGGCCAGCGCGGCGTCCGGCGAGTCGGCGGCGATGATGCAGCCGTTCTGGGCGCCCTTCTCGCGCAGCAGGCGGGTTAATTTACGGGTATCGATATCGGCGATCGCCACGATGTTGTGACGCTTGAGGTAGTCGGACAGGCTTTCTTCGTTGCGGTAGTTGCTGGCGATCAGCGGGAGGTCACGAATGACGAGGCCTTGGGCGTGTACTGCGGAGGATTCTTCGTCGGAAGCATTGGTGCCGACATTGCCGATATGAGGATAAGTAAGAGTAACGATCTGGCGGGAATAGGAAGGATCAGTGAGGATTTCTTGATAACCGGTCATCGACGTATTGAAGACCACTTCCCCCACTGCCGTTCCCTCTGCCCCGATGGCCCGACCGTGGAATTGGGTTCCGTCTTCCAGAACCAATAGCGCTGACTTTATCAAAACATCCTCCGAGGAATAATCAATCACAATATTTGCATATTAATTCAGATATCGCGATCTAAATCAATGCAAAAACCGTCCGCGAGGCCAATTTTTGGCAAATTGGGCGCATTTTAATGATGAGTGCCCGGCTTGTCTACCCAAACTGCCGTTTTTTGTTTTATTTTTGCAGTTCTCGGCGCTCATGCGGCTTGAGCGTCGATAAAAACACAGAAAACCGGGGCTGGAAAACGGTTGCGAAGCTGAATGACGGAAAATGGCGCCAGAATGGGCTCAAAAAGACGCTGAAATGGGATCTGGTGGATGAAAACGGGGTGATTAGCGAGATAAGAACCGATAAATAACAATCACGACAACAAAATAACACCAACACTTCATTTTTCGTGTTAAAAAAAAGGACAATAAATTTATTGTCCGATTATCATAGCATTATGATCAATACAACCACATCACGATGGTATGCAAATCAATTATAATTGGTCCAAATTCAACACGTCGCGCATATCAAACAGACCTTTATCACGGTTATGCAACCAGGAAGCCGCGCGCACCGCGCCGCTGGCAAAAGTCATACGGCTGGAGGCTTTATGGGTGATTTCCACCCGTTCACCGATGTCGGCGAACATCGCGGTGTGCTCGCCGACGATGTCGCCGGCGCGAATGGTGGCAAAGCCGATGCTTTTCGGATCGCGCTCGCCGGTATGGCCTTCGCGCGCATAGACCGCGCAGCTTTTCAGATCGCGCCCCAGCGCGCCGGCGATCGCTTCGCCCATGGCCAACGCCGTGCCCGACGGCGCATCCACTTTGTGGCGGTGGTGCGCCTCAACGATTTCGATATCGGTATAGTCGCCCATCACCTGCGCGGCCTTCTCCAGCAGTTTCAGCACCAGGTTGACGCCGACGCTAAAGTTGGCGGCGAACACGATGCCGATATGCTGCGCCGCATCGCGGATCGCCTGCTTGCCGGCGTCATCGAAGCCGGTAGTGCCAATCACCATCGCCTTGTGGTGCGCCACGCAAAAATCCAGGTAGCCCCGGGTGCTTTCCGGGCGGGTGAAGTCGATCAAAATATCGAACTCGTTCGCCACCTTCTCCAGACTGTCGCTCACCTTGACGCCCAGCGCGCCAATGCCCGCCAGCTCACCGGCGTCGACGCCGATCAGGCTGGAACCCGGGCGCGACAGCGCCGCCCCCAATACCACGCCTTCCGCCTGCTGCACCGCCTGGATCAACTGACGGCCCATCCGGCCGCCGGCGCCCGCAATCGCAATGCGGATTTGTGTATCACTCATGCTTGCTCTCTTCTTGATTTGACGCCTATCCCATTAGGCTATCGATTCAGGGTAACCGCCCCGCTTCAGCGTCGCCAGAGGATTCATTTCATAATTAGAAAATTATGATATTCCCCCGCTTTCATCAGCGGCGCTGTCGTGAGATTAACATTCAACCGATTTGGCGGCCTGCGACGATTGTACATAATCATGCAGTTTCCATGGCAAAAAAATGCGGAAAAAAGGCGCCGAAAACGGCGCCTGTGGAAGGGAGAACGGCGAGGTCAGGCGGTAATGGCGGCCACTTCGTTGGCGATCGCCGTCAGCGCGTCGTGGCGGGCATAGTCCTCACGCACCAGCGCCGCACGTTGCCGATAGATCGGCTGCTGTAGAATGCGCGTCGCCGCCGCCAGGATCTGTTCGGCGCTCGGCGTGCTGGTGTGCAGGCTGATGCCGCAGCCGGCGGCCACCACACGCGCGGCCGCCTCCAGCTTGTCCTCGCCGGTGCCGGCGACGATCAGCGGCACGCCGCTGTCCAGCGCATAGCTGATCGAACCGTAACCGCCGTTGGTGATCAGCAGCGCCGTCTCCGGCAGCCAGCGTTCGAAGGAGATAAACTCCCGCACTCTGGCATTGCCCGGCAGCGCGTCCATCAGCCCTTCCGTCGCCCGTCCGCCGGTGGTGGCCAGCACTCGCACCGGCAAATGCGCCAGCGCTTGCAGCGTCGGCACGATCAGCTGATGCAGATCGACATTGGCCAGCGTGCCCTGTGTCACAATCACCAGCGGCCGACGATCGTCCGCCTCCCACAGCGTCTCTTCCGCCGCCGGCTGGCCGCCGCTGCGCAGCGGGCCGACGAATCGCACGCCGCTCGGCAGATCGTCACGCTCATATTCCAGCGCCGTGGTAGCCAGCTGCAGGAAACGCTCGCAGCCGCCGATCAGCGCGTCGGTGAACGGGCGATCCAGCGCCCGACCGCCCGCCTGCAGCAGCGCCGCATCGAAGCTCTGCTGCACGTCATCGATCAGCACGCGCGTTTCTTCATCCACCAACTGCTCACGGGTCAACGCCTGCGGCAGCAGCGCCGGCGGGATACGCGGGCCATAAAAAATAGCGTCGCGCGAAGAATACGACAGCGGCGTAACGCCGATACCGAAGACCGGCGGCCGCGCGGCGGACTGCAGCAGCGGCAGCACGCCGTAGAAGCAGTTCTCCACCATCAGCAGATCGGTCTTTTCGGCGGCGATGGTCGCACGCAGCTGCCGATCCAGCAACGGGATCGGCGCGGCGAAGAAATCCTTCAGCGCCAGCGCCATCTGCGCATTGCCCGGCGGCAGCGCGGCGCGCTCGGGGAAGTGCTCTTCCAGGTGGCGGTAATCGAAATCCACCTGCGCGTCGAACGGCACGAAGCTCGCGCCCGCCACCTCGGCGCGTTCGCGAAACAGCGCGCCGGTCATCACCCGCACCTGATGCCCTTGGGCAATCAGGTGGCGAGCGATGGCTAACATCGGGTAGACGTGCCCCGGAGTGGCGACTGCCGCCATCAGTATCCTTGCCATAATGCTCCTTTACGCTTCTGCGTTGGCCGGCTTCAGCGCCAGATTGGCGCACACTGGGTTGCTCTGAATATGCACGCGCTGCAAATGACGCGCGGAACGGGCGGTAAAGCCCTCACGGCCGTGCAGCAGCGAGAAGTTGTCCGCCACCACCACGTCGCCCTGCTGCCACTGATGGGCATAATAGTGACGCGGATCGTACAGGTGCTGCTGCAGAGTGTGGTGGAACTGTTCCTGCTGGTGTTCCGGCACGCCGTGGTATTCCAGCGCATGTTGATTGAGGAATTTTTTTCCTTCCGTCGGCGGTTCATTGTAGCGCATGATTAAGCCCCTGCCGTTCGGGTGCTGCACCACCAGCGGCGAACAGACTTCGCCGCCGTAATGCACCACCTGCTTGATGCGGTAGGTGATCGAGACCGACAGCCACTGATCCAGCAGCGCTTCGTCCGCATTGGCCAACAGCCGCGTGGTGTCGACGAAGGTGGTGCATCCGCCTTCGTCCGGCGACGGCGCCGCCACGCAGTGGAACAGCTGGAACTCGGGGATGGTCGGCTTATACATGCCATCCCAGTGCAGCGGGACGTAGCTGCTGTCGAAGATATGATCCTTGGCGTCCGGATGCTCCTTCACGTCCAGCACCGCGCCGAACGGCCACATCATGATCTCGCCCCACTGCTCAGCGTAGCGAGTCAGAACTTCCGCCTCGCTGAAACCCGAGTCGAATCCGCGCAGCACCAGCAAGTGGTGTTCCTGCGCCAGCGCCCGCAGCGCCGCCACCGGCAGCTCGCCGATCTTTTGCCCCGGATGCTGCGGCGTCAGGATCGCGCCAAACGGGGTATTCGGTTGAATATGGCAATTAAGCGGTTGGTTGTTCATCGGTGATTCTCCTTGCATCGAATGTGCTGCTCACACGGCAACGTGCCGTCAAAAACGCGCCCGCCAGGATTTCGGGCGCAAAAGCCCGCCACGGCCTCAGGCCATCTGCGGTTGTTCGATCAGGTAATGGCTCGGCGTGCCGCGGATCTCCACCAGTTCGCCGTCCAGGCTCTGCGCGTCTTTACGCTTCATCAGCACGAACTGGCCGTTCACGTTGGCCGCCACGCCGTGCCACGGCGTCAGCCAGTCGTCTTTGGTCGGCATCATGTGGATGCCCATTTTCAGGCTGTCGGCCGGTTGCGGGTGAATCGACAGGCGGATCGCCGCCGGGAAATGCTGCGCCAGCAGGTTGCCCCAGGCCCAGCTGCGCTGGATCACGCCGCAGGCACGTTGTTTGGCGTCTTTCTGCAGCGCGGCGTTGGAACCGCTGTAGCCCGGCAGCTGGCTGTCTTCATACAGGAAGCGCGTGATGGCGCGGTACAGCAAGAGGCCCTGTTCGTCCTGCATCAGCTGTTGCTTGATCGCCTCTTCCGATTCGGCATAGCCCTCCACCAACAGCCGGCGCAGCAGATCGTAATCATCGGTATGTTCCGCCAGGCCTTTGACGTCGCCGAGGTTGAACACGCTCAGGTGCGTCGCGCCCACTTCATGCAGCAGGCTTTCAATCTCACGCTGATAGTGGTTGATCGCTTCATCGCTGACGCGGATCAGATCGCCGAACACGTGGCCGTCGGAGCAGATAACGATATGCGCCCCCGGCGGGTAATAGAGTTGAATGCGCTGGCACAGCGAGTTGAGGAAGATCAGCGACAGCCGCTCCGCCATGTCCGGCACCGCGCCGATCACCTTGTTGGTGTTGGGCGACTTGGTGGGAAAGGCCGGCAGCACGAATTCGATACGTTGCTCGTTTTCAATGAATGCCCGAATGCGCGGCAATTGCACCTGAGTGACCCGCCGTTCTTCTTCAGCAATCGAGGTATCGTCGCCGGGGAAGCGGCGGCGGTATTGCAATAATTCACGTAGGATTTTTAACGATATTTCTTCTTTCTGAGCGCTGTCCACAATGAGCTCCTGTTGCGATGTGGCGCGGGTGCATTATTGATAAGCGCAATAAGATTTATCAAAAAGAGAAAAAACTCTGCGAAATAATAATCAGCCCGGCGTTTATGTGCTTCAGGCAATATAGAAGAGATAGTGCTATATTATTAGCCCGTATAATTCACAATCTTGGTTAAGTTGTGCTTAACAAACTATGAGCAATATTTTAAAACGCATGGCCATTTTCTCAAAAGTGGTCGATTGCGGCGCATTCAGCATGGCGGCAAAAGAATTGGGCATGACGACTTCCGCCGTCAGCCAGCATATTCGCCAGTTGGAGGAACATCTGGGCATTCAATTACTGCTGCGATCGACGCGTTCATTGAGTCTGACCGAAGCCGGATTGTGCTTTTATGAAGATTGCCTGCTGATGATCCACGCCGCCGAACGTGGCCAACAACGGATCGCCGCGCTGCGCGGCGAACTGGTCGGTGAGCTGCGCGTCGCCACCTCCACCGAATTCGCCACTCACTATCTGGTGCCGGCGCTGCAAAGTTTTCTCGACGAACATCCCCGTCTCACGCTGCGGCTGGAAATTCACGATGAGAAGATAGATCTCATCACGCAGCGCATCGATCTGGCGATACGCGGCGGCGTGCTGGCCGACTCCAGCTACGTTTCCACGCGGCTGGCGCGCTGCCGCGAAGTGCTGTGCGCCTCGCCGGCCTACCTGGCGCATCACGGCGTGCCGGATTCGCCACAGGCGCTGACGCACCACCAATGGGTCACCTTTACGCCGCTCGGCAACCCGCAGTTTGTCCGCCTGATCCATCGCAACGGCGGTGAACACCGCATGCGTATGACCGGGCGCTTGTTCACCAACAGCGGTATGGCGATGAAGGAGTTGGCGCTGACCGGCAAGGGTATCATTCGCAATTTCTTCGCCAACGTTGAACGTGAATTGCGCAGCGGCGAGCTGATTGAAATATTGCCCGATTGGCGGTTACCGGAAATTAATTGCTATGCCATTATGCCGCGCAGGGAGATCCAGCCATTAAAAGTCAGACGATTGCTTGAACATATGAAACTCTATTTGCAGGAGAAGGGATTAAGCCCCGTAGAACATATTCGGCAGGAATAAAATAAGAAACATCTGCAACATCTATTATTGTAATTATTGTAATCACCTTGCCAACACCGGGCCCCATTTAGATTGCAGCCTAATGATATTTTTATTAATGACTTTTCGCCAGCCTATATAATTAATCACATCGACGTTATTTCAAATACTCAGAATAAATTTGACTTTAGTTAGCAGAAAATTTGAATATGCATGGAATATTATTTTTTTACGCGGCGCGCTTTCCAAAAAAAACGGGAAGCCTAAGCTCCCCGTTGTCATCCGCCGGCGCATGTCAGTCGATCTGACGAACGTCCACGCGCAGCTCTTTAGGCACTTCAAACACGATGTTCTCTTCACGCCCGCTGATTTCATGCACGTCCAGGCCACCCAGCGCTTTCAGGCGAGAGATCACCTCCTGCACCAGCACGTCCGGTGCCGAGGCGCCGGCGGTAACGCCGATATTGCGCGCTTCGCTCAGCCAGCTTTCCTGAATATCCGCCGCCGAGTCGATCAGATAAGCCGGTTTGCCGACGCGCTGCGCCAGTTCCGCCAGACGGTTGGAGTTGGAGGAGTTCTTCGACCCCACCACCAGCACCACGTCCGCATCGCCGGCCAGGTTGCGCACCGCTTCCTGACGGTTGGTGGTGGCGTAGCAGATATCATCCTTACGTGGCCCGATAATTTTCGGGAAACGCTGACGCAAGGCGTCGATCACGTCCGAGGTATCATCCACCGACAGCGTGGTCTGCGTCATGAAGCACAGGTTGTTTTCGTCTTTCACCTGCAGCTTCCACACGTCTTCCGGCGATTCGACCAGGTACATGCCACCCTGCGGGTTGCTGTACTGGCCCATGGTGCCTTCCACCTCCGGGTGCCCGGCGTGGCCGATCAGGATCGCTTCGGTGCCGCGGCGGCTGGCGCGCGCTACTTCCATATGCACCTTGGTCACCAGCGGGCAAGTGGCGTCGAACAGCATGGTCAGATCGCGCGCCTTGGCTTCGGCGCGCACCGCCTGAGAAACGCCGTGCGCCGAGAAGATCAGGATAGAGCCGTCCGGCACTTCCGCGATCTCTTCGATAAACACCGCGCCGCGCTCACGCAGGCTGTCGACCACGTAGCGGTTGTGCACCACTTCATGCCGCACGTAGATCGGCGCGCCATACAGCTCCAGCGCGCGTTCCACGATGCTGATCGCACGATCAACCCCGGCGCAGAAGCCGCGCGGGTTAGCCAGCAATATTTGCATGCATCTCCTCCTGCTGCGGATCGATCTCCAGCACTTCGATATCGAAGGTCACCGGATGGCCCGCCAGCGGATGGTTGAAATCGACGGTGATCGAATCTTCCGCCACCGCGCGCACCACGCCCGGCATTTCACTGCCGTCGATGGCGGTAAACAGCATGATGGTGCCCACGTCCGGCACGCCGGTTTCCGCGAAGTCGCGGCGCGAGAAGAACTGGACCAGATCCGGGTTCTCCGCGCCGAACGCCGCTTCCGGCTGCAGGGTAAAGGCGCATTTGTCGCCCGCGCGCAGGCCAAGCAGCTGCGCTTCCAGCGGTGCCGACAGGCTGCCGTCACCCAGGCGGAACAGCGCCGGCTTGCCGCTGCTGCGGGTGGATTCGGCGGTCGAACCGTCTTCCAGTTTCAGCGTAAAGTGAACCAGCACCGCGCTGTCACTGATAACCTGAGCCGTCATATTACTCACCTTTACTCTTTGCGCTTTTGTTCGCCGGCGACAGGAAACCTTCCAGCACGATCATCGCCGCGCCCACGCAGATAAAGCTGTCCGCCAGATTGAAGGTCGGGTAGTGCCAGTCACCGACGTAGAAGTCGATGAAATCGACCACGAAACCGTGCCACAGGCGGTCGAACAGATTGCCCAGCGCCCCGCCGATGATAAAGGCGTAGGCGATGTTGTTCAGCTTCTGCTGCGCCGCACTGCGGTACATCATCACCAGCAGCACCGCAACGATGGCGATGGCGATGCCGGCGAAGAACCAGCGCTGCCAGCCGCCGTGATCGGCGAGGAAGCTGAACGCGGCGCCGTAGTTGCGCGCGTAAAACAGGTTGAACGACGGGATCAACGGCTGGGACTGCCCCAGCGTAAAGTTAGCGAGGATCCACTGCTTGCTGCCGAAATCCAGCGCCAGCACCGCCACCACAACCCACAGCCAACGCAGGCCGGTCGAACAAATTGATTTACTCATCAGGCGCGAGTTCTCAGGCAAAGTTACGCTTCTCGCCGTCACCGGCGACGTTGCTTACACAGCGGCCGCAGATGTCTGCATGCTCCGCCACCAGGCCGATATCGGTGGTGTAATGCCAGCAGCGCGGGCACTTCTCACCCGGTGCCGTGCTGAAGGCGATCTTCAGCCCTTTCAGCAGCTCGGAAGCCTGCGCGTCGGCCGGCGCCTCCGCCAATGGCGCCACGCTCGCCGCAGAGGTCAGCAGCACGAAGCGCAGCTCATCCTGCAGGCTGTTCAGGCGCGCCGCCAGCTCGCTGTCGGCATACAGCGTCACCGCCGCTTCCAGCGAACCGCCGAGGCGTTTGTCGGCACGCGCCTGCTCCAGCACCTTGTTCACTTCGCCGCGCACTTTCAGCAGCTCGGCCCAGAAAGCGTCGTTCATCGGCTCGCCTTCCGCCAGCCCGAACAGGCCGTCGTACCACTCTTCGGTGAACACGTACTGCGCGCGTTTGCCCGGCATGAAGCCCCAGATTTCGTCCGCAGTGAACGACATGATCGGCGCCATCCAGCGCACCAGCGCTTCCACGATGTGATACAGCGCGGTCTGGCAGCTGCGGCGGGCGACGCTGTCGCTCTTCGCGGTGTACTGACGATCCTTGATGATATCCAGGTAGAAGGAGCCCATCTCGACCGAGCAGAACTGCATCAGACGCTGCACCACTTCATGGAAATCGTAGTTGGCGTAAGCCTGCTCGATATCCTGCTGCGCCGCCAGCGCACGGCCGACCGCCCAGCGATCCAGCACCACCATGTCTTCCGGCGCCACGCAATCGGTGCTCGGCTCGAACCCGTTCAGGTTGGCCAGCAGGAAACGCGCGGTGTTGCGGATGCGGCGATAAGAGTCGGCGGAACGCTTGAGGATCTCGTCGGACACCGCAATCTCGCCGGTGTAATCGGTCGACGCCACCCACAGACGCAGAATGTCGCCGCCCAGCTTGTTCATCACGTCCTGCGGGCTGACGGTGTTGCCGATCGACTTGGACATCTTGCGGCCCTGGCCGTCGACGGTGAAGCCGTGAGTCAGCACTTCTTTATAAGGCGCCTTGCCTTTCATCGCGGTGGAGATCATCAGCGATGACATGAACCAGCCGCGGTGTTGGTCGGAGCCTTCCAGATACATGTCGGCGCTGTGGCCGTGGAACTCAGGACGCACGTCGACCACCGAAGCGTGGGTGGAACCGGAGTCGAACCACACGTCCAGCGTATCCGGCACTTTCACGTAGTCGGCGGCGTCCGCGCCGAGGATGTCGGCGGCGTCCAGATCCCACCAGGCCTGAATGCCGTCTTGCTCGACGCGCTTGGCCACTTCTTCCATCAGCTCAACGCTGCGCGGGTGCAGCTGCTCGGTTTCTTTATGCACGAACAGCGACATCGGCACGCCCCAGGTGCGCTGACGCGAGATGCACCAGTCCGGGCGGTTGGCCACCATCATTTCGATGCGCGCCTGGCCCCAATCCGGGATCCACTGCACGCCTTTGATCTCTTCCAGCGACTGCTGGCGCAGGCCTTTCTGATCCATGCTGATGAACCATTGCGGCGTGGCGCGGAAGATGATCGGCGTCTTGTGGCGCCAGCAGCACGGGTAGCTGTGCAGGAACTTCTCGACGTGCAGCAGCGCACCTTTCTCACGCAGCAGGTCGACGATCAGATCGTTGGCCTTGAAGACGAACTTGCCGTCCAGCAGCGGATGGGTACCGGTCAGGTAGCAGCCGTTCGGCCCTACCGGGTTGGCGATCTCCAGACCGTATTTTTGGCTGATGACGAAGTCATCCGGACCGTGGCCACCTGCGGTATGCACCGCACCGGTACCGGCGTCCAGCGTCACGTGCTCGCCCATAATGGCCGGCACGTCGAAGCCCATAAACGGGTGTTTGAAGCGCAGCAGCTCCAGATCGGCGCCTTTGCAGCTGCCCAGCACCGTCCATTCGGTGATGCCGGCGCGTTTCATCACGCTTTCCACCAGCTCGGCCGCCAGGATCAGGCACTGGCCGTCAACCTGCACCAGCTGATAGGTGAAGTCCGGGTGCAGCGAGATCGCGCGGTTGGCCGGCAGGGTCCACGGGGTGGTGGTCCAGATAACCAGGGAGATGGCGCCGCTGAAGTTGCTCACGCCGAACTTGGCCGCCACGGCAGCCGCGTCGGCCGCATGGAAAGTCACGTCGATCGACGGCGAAGTCTTGTCGTAATACTCCACTTCCGCTTCCGCCAGCGACGATCCGCAGTCGGTGCACCAGTGAACCGGCTTGGCGCCTTTCAGCAGGTGGCCGTTGCTGATGATCTTGCCCAGCGCGCGGATGATGTTGGCTTCGGTTTTGAAGTCCATGGTCAGGTATGGGCGATCCCAGTCGCCCAGTACGCCCAGGCGGATGAAGTCCTTTTTCTGGCCTTCAACCTGCTCGGCCGCGTACTCGCGGCACTTCTGGCGGAACTCGGCCGCCGTCAGCTTCTCGCCCGGTTTGCCGTACAGCTGTTCAACCTTCAGTTCGATCGGCAGGCCGTGGCAGTCCCAACCCGGCACATAAGGCGAGTCGAAGCCGGCCATCCCTTTCGACTTGATGATAATGTCTTTGAGAATCTTGTTAACCGAGTGACCAATGTGAATGCTGCCGTTCGCATACGGAGGGCCGTCATGCAAAATGAAGGTTTTTTTGCCCTTTTTGGCAGTACGAATAATCCCGTACAGATCCTGTTCATACCAACGTTGCAGCATGCCAGGTTCGCGCTTGGCGAGATCGCCGCGCATCGGGAACCCTGTTTCCGGCAAGTTCAGGGTATTCTTGTAGTCACTCATTAGATTCTCGGTTCCGTTTTCGGCTATAGAGATTAAACCGGTGTCTGTAGCCCGAAGAACTTCCGGGCCGTCACCACATCATTGGCGATTTGCTGCTTCAGGGCATCGAGCGAAGCAAACCGCTGTTCATTGCGCAATTTTGCGCGGAGCACCACCTCAATATGGCGCCCGTAAAGATCCATTGTGACATCCAGCAGATGCACTTCCAGCTGCTGGCGCACGCCGGCGACGGTCGGGCGCGTACCGATATTGGCCACGCCCGGCAGCGGCTGCGGCCCCAGGCCGTACACTTCCACCGCATACACCCCTTTCACCGGCGCCACCAGGCGCTTGAGCGGCAGGTTGGCGGTCGGGAAGCCGATGGTGCGGCCCAGCTCGTCGCCATGCACCACGCGCCCGGAGATGCTGTACGGGTGACCCAGCAGGGTCTCCGCCAGCGGCAGATCGTCCTCACTCAGCGCGGTGCGGATCGCGGTGCTGCTGATGCGCCGATCGCCTTCGCGGAAGGTCGGGGTGCTGACCACCTCGAAGCCGTACTCTTTTCCGGCCTGCTGCAATAGCGGAAAATCGCCCTGGCGCCCGGCGCCAAAGCGAAAATCATCCCCCACCATCAGGAATTTGACGCCCAGTTTTTCCACCAGCAGCTCGGCGACGAACGCCTGCGCGGTGTTGGCGGCAAAACGCGGATCGAACTTGACGCAGAGCAGGTAGTCGACGCCCGCCTGCGCCAGGTAGTTGGCCTTGTCGCGCAGGCGCGTCAAGCGGGCCGGCGCCTTGTCTGCGGCGAACATCTCCAGCGGCTGCGGCTCAAAGATCATGACCATCACCGGCAGCCCGAGGCGTTGCCCTTGTTGCTTCAACTGCTCCAGCAACGCCTGATGACCGCGATGCACGCCGTCAAAGTTGCCGATGGTGAGCACGCAACCATGGTGGCGCGCCCGGATATTGTGAATGCCGCGAATTAGCTCCATAGCTGGCTCAAAACAGTGGAAATCGGCGGATTATACCTTGTACAGCCGGTAAGGTTAACCCGCGATTGGTGCCTTTATGTAATAGACACACCATACCGGAGATAATCTGCGCGTGAAACGGCTTCGCCGCAGTTTATCCGGCGCCGCCGGGCCGATTCTCGACCGCAGCCAACGGCTTGCGCCCGCCGCGGCAAAACATTGGCGAATTTTCTCGCGAAACACTGTATTCCCAAGAGCGAAGCTGGTAAAATCCTGCGCCATCACAACGTAGCGAGTGCCGCCTGTACAAACGGCGCTTATTTGCACAAATCCATTGACAAACGAAGGCTAAAAGGGCATATTCCTCGGCCTTTGAATTGTCCTCAATAGAATATATTTGGGAGTTGGACCTTGGCTAATATCAAATCAGCTAAGAAACGCGCCGTACAGTCTGAGAAACGCCGCAAGCATAACGCAAGCCGTCGCTCAATGGTGCGTACCTTCATCAAGAAGGTAGACGCAGCTATCGCAGCTGGCGACAAAGAAGCAGCACAAAATGCATTCCTGGTAATGCAGCCACTGGTGGACCGTCAGGCAGCTAAAGGCCTGATCCACAAAAACAAAGCAGCGCGTCATAAGTCAAACCTGACTGCACGCATCAACGCAATGCAATAAGCATTTCGTTATCTGCTTGATAAAAAAACCGGCTCAGGCCGGTTTTTTTACGTCCTGCGTTCAGTGAACCGCTAGCAGGAAAACAGCGCAGAAAAATCTTTGTTGCACACGCGCTGCACCGCCGGATGCTGGATCATGCGCTCGGCGAAGATGATGTAATACTCCTCCTGCACGCTGTCGATGCGCCCAATCTCCACCACGTTGTCATCGTTGTAGGTATCCTGCGCATACAGCGTCGGCGCCACGAAAATCGCATTGTGATACATGCCGAAGGCCTTCATCAGCGCCGCATCGTCGAACTCGCCCAGGATCTCCACCTGAATGCCCTGCGTATTGAACCAGTTGAGCAGCTTGCGCCCCAGCATCGAGCGGCGGCCGGGGATCAGCAGTTTGCGCTGCTCCAGACAAGCCGGGAACGGCAGCTCCGGCGCCGGCTGGCGGCAGAAGAAGCTGATGCCGCACTCGCCCAGCTTCAGCGAGAACAGCCCTTCCTGCTGGCTGGAGTCCACCGGACAATCCGACAGGATCATATCCAGCTTGTGCTGGCTGAGCTGCTCCAGCAGCATCTCGTGCGTCGATTCAAAGCAACGCAGGTGGATCTGTTCGTTGTCCACCACCACCGCCGTTTCCAATACCTGGCTGACCAGGCGCTTCGACAGCGCATCGGCCACGCCGACGTCGAACAGCAGATTCGACTCTTTGCGGTAGTTGACGATATCCAGCATTTCCTGGCTGAGCATAAACATCTTGTCGGCATAACGAAACACCAGTTGCCCCAGCTCCGAAGGCACCAACCCGCGCCCCTGGCGTTTGAACAGCTTGCCGTCCAACCGCTCTTCCAGCGCCTTGATCTGGCCGGTGATGGTCTGCGGCGTCAGAAACAACGCTTCGGCGGCACCGACCACGGAACCGGCCTTGCAGACCTGCCAGAAATAGTAAAGGTGATTAAAGTTGATATGCGACATCCTCACGAGCGGCTCTCCTTAACAACGTTTCGCAGCGGCAAACGGTGTGCCGTGACGAGCGACAAACTTCCTTTCCCTGCTTCAGACAACGTATAGCCCCATTAGTCCCAACGAACAACGGCCGAAGCTGCACATATTTTATACCGTGCAGCTCCGACCAGCCATTTTATTATGTGCCCTTACCGGGCACATTCAGGATTAACGTACGCGCGGCAACGCCAGACGCAGCAATCCATACCCTACCACCGCCGCAGCGGTGGAGCCCAACAAGATCCCCAGGCGGGAATAGGTGCTGAGCGCCGCATCCGCATCGCCGAACGCCAGCGAGGCGATAAAAATCGACATGGTGAAACCAATGCCGCAGAGCACCGAAACGGCAAACACCTGTTTGAAGCCGATGCCTTCAGGCAAACGGGCGATGCCCATTTTCACCGCCAGCAGGCTGAAGAGGAAAATCCCCAGCGGCTTACCGATAAACAGGCCGGCCGCAATCCCAACCGGCAGCAGCGACGTCAATCCTTCCAGCGATACGCCCTGCAAAGAAACCCCGGCGTTGGCGAAAGCGAACAGCGGCAGGATCATAAACGCAACCCAGGGGTGCAGCTCATGTTCCAGCGTTTCCGACGGCGACGGCCCCTTCTTCACGTTCAGCGGGATCATAAAGCCGACGATCACCCCGGCCAGCGTCGCATGCACCCCGGACTTGAGGATCGCTACCCACAACACCAGGCCGACCATCATATACAGCGAGGTTTTACCCACGCCACGCCAGTTCATTACCGCCAATAGCACCGTCGCCGCCGCCGCCACGCCCAGCGCCACCATCGACACTTCGTGGGTGTAGAACAGCGCGATGATGATAATCACGCCCAGGTCATCGATGATCGCCAACGCCAGCAGGAACACTTTCAGGCTGGTCGGCACCCGGTTGCCCAGCAGCGCCATTACGCCCAGCGCGAAGGCGATATCAGTCGCGGCCGGGATCGCCCAGCCCTGACGGGTGACTTCATCCGCGCCGTTGAACAACAGGTAAATCAGCGCCGGCGCCAGCATGCCCCCCAGCGCGGCGATCGCCGGAAACACCGCCTTGTCGCGCCCGGACAGCGAGCCTTGCATCAACTCGCGCTTGACCTCCAGCCCCACCACCAGGAAGAAGATGGCCATCAGGCCATCGTTGATCCACAGCAGCAGCGGCTTGGCGATCTCCAGCGAAGCAATCTTCACCATCACCGGCAGGTTAAGGAATGCCTGATAGATCCCCTGCGCCGGGGTGTTGGCCATGATCAGGGCGACGATTGCCGCCGCGATCAGAATGATGCCGCCCGCAGCTTCCTGACGTAAAAATTGACGAATGATATTGGTCACAGTACGTCTCTCCAAATCTGTGCAGGGCGTAGCGCCCTGCAAACCACAGTCATGAAGTGAGTATAGAGGGCGTTTTAGTTCGAAAAAATAAGTTTATAAATGCTAAATAGCTCGATAAAACCGATCAAAAGCACGAATAAGTCACATTATTTATAGGGGATTAGGGGCGTGGCGTGCAAATAAAAACCCCGGGACAAACGCCCGGGGTTAGAACATAAACCAACAGAAACAGAAGGTTAGCGAGTCAGATCGTCAAAGAACTTTTTCACCCCGTCGAAGAAGCTCTTCGAACGCGGGCTGTTCTTGTCGCCAGACGGGCCACCCAGGCTCTCTTCCAGCTCACGCAGCAGCTGCTTCTGCTTGTCGTTCAGATTGACCGGGGTTTCCACCACCACGCGGCACAGCAGGTCGCCCTGACTGCCGCCACGCACCGATTTCACACCCTTGCCGCGCATGCGGAACAGCTTGCCGGTTTGGGTCTCCGAAGGCACCTTCAGTTTCACCCGGCCGTCCAGCGTCGGCACTTCAATCTCGCCGCCCAGCGCCGCCATGGCGAAGTTGATCGGCACTTCACAGTACAGGTTATTGCCTTCACGCTCGAAGATCGGGTGCGCCTTCACCTGCACCTGAACGTACAGATCGCCCGCCGGTGCGCCGTGCTCGCCGGCTTCGCCTTCACCCGCCAGGCGGATGCGGTCGCCGGTATCGACGCCGGCCGGAATTTTCACCGACAGCGTTTTGGATTTCTCTACCCGGCCGTGGCCGTGGCACTTGTTGCACGGATCTTTGATGATCTGACCGCGGCCATGGCAGTGCGGACACGCCTGCTGCACGGTGAAGAAGCCCTGGCGCATCTGCACCTGGCCCTGGCCGTGACAGGTTGGGCAGGTCACCGGCGAGCTGCCCGGCTTGGCGCCGCTGCCGTGGCAGACGTCGCACTCTTCCAGCGTCGGGATGCGGATCTCTTTGGTGACGCCACGTACCGCTTCCTCGAGGGTCAGCTCCATGTTATAGCGCAGATCGGAACCGCGGCTGGCGCGCTGACGGCGGCCTCCGCCGAAGATGTCGCCAAACACGTCGCCAAAGATATCGCTGAAGTCGGCACCGCCGCCAAAGCCGCCGCCGCCCATGCCGCCCTGTTCAAAGGCCGCGTGCCCATACTGGTCGTAGGCCGCGCGTTTCTGGTCGTCGGTCAGGACTTCGTAAGCTTCTTTAACTTCTTTAAACTTGATTTCGGCGTCTTGTTCCTGGTTGCGGTCAGGATGGTATTTCATCGCCAGGCGTTTGTACGCCTTTTTGATCTCACGTTCATCCGCCGTCTTGCTGACGCCGAGAATCTCGTAATAGTCTTTCTTCGCCATTCTTTTGCTTACCCTTAACATGCGTGCACGGGCGCAGAGTTGCCTCGACGCCCGTGCTGGTTTCCGGGAACGGCACCTCGGCCGCCCCGTGCCCGCTTAAGGGCGATTATTTTTTGTCTTTAACTTCTTCGAACTCAGCGTCAACCACGTCGTCGTCTTTCTGCGCCGCGTTGTCCGCGCCGGCGTCAGCACCCTGCTGAGCCTGCTGCGCCTGAGCCATTTCCAGCAATTTGCCGGAAACCTGCACCAGAGCCTGAGTCTTCGCTTCGATCTCGGCTTTGTCTTCGCCTTTCACCGCCGCTTCCAGATCTTTCAGCGCCGCTTCGATCGCCGTTTTGTCTTCCGCCGGCAGTTTGTCGCCCGCTTCTTCCAGCTGCTTGCGCGTGCCGTGGATCAGGTGATCCGCCTGGTTACGCGTCTGCACCAGCTCTTCGAACTTGCGGTCGGCTTCAGCGTTCAGCTCGGCGTCGCGCACCATTTTCTGGATTTCGTCTTCGTTCAGGCCAGAAGATGCCTTGATGGTGATCTTCTGCTCACGGCCGGTGTTCTTGTCTTTGGCGGACACGTGCAGGATGCCGTCGGCATCGATATCAAAGGTCACTTCGATCTGCGCCATGCCGCGCGGTGCCGCCTGGATGCCGTCCAGGTTGAACTGGCCCAGAGATTTGTTATCGCTGGCGCGCTTACGCTCACCCTGCAGCACATGGATGGTTACCGCAGACTGGTTGTCTTCAGCGGTAGAGAACACCTGGCTGTGCTTGGTCGGGATCGTGGTGTTTTTGGTGATCAGCGGCGTCATCACGCTGCCCATGGTTTCGATACCCAGCGACAGCGGGGTCACGTCCAGCAGCAGAACGTCCTTCACATCACCGGCCAACACGCCGCCCTGTACCGCCGCGCCCACGGCAACCGCTTCGTCCGGGTTCACGTCTTTACGCGGTTCTTTGCCGAAGAAGTCTGCGACTTTCTTCTGCACCATTGGCATACGGGTCTGGCCGCCCACCAGGATCACGTCCTGAATGTCGGAAACCGACAGGCCTGCGTCTTTCAGCGCCACTTTCAGCGGCTCGATAGAGCGCGCAACCAGATCTTCAACCAGCGACTCGAGTTTGGCGCGAGTCACTTTGATGTTCATGTGTTTTGGACCGGTCGCGTCTGCAGTGATATACGGCAGGTTAACGTCGGTCTGCTGAGCGGAAGACAGTTCGATCTTCGCTTTCTCAGCGGCTTCTTTCAGGCGCTGCATCGCCAGCGGATCGTTGCGCAGATCGATACCCTGATCTTTCTTGAACTCTTCCACTAGGTAGTTGATCAGACGGCTGTCGAAGTCTTCGCCACCCAGGTGGGTGTCACCGTTGGTCGCCAACACTTCGAAGGTTTTTTCGCCGTCAACGTCGTCGATTTCGATGATGGAGATATCGAAAGTACCGCCGCCCAGGTCATAAACCGCGATGGTGCGGTTGCCGACTTCTTTGTCCAGGCCGTAGGCCAGGGCCGCAGCGGTCGGTTCGTTGATGATGCGTTTTACTTCCAGACCCGCGATGCGGCCGGCGTCTTTGGTCGCCTGACGCTGGGCGTCGTTGAAGTAAGCCGGTACGGTGATAACCGCTTCAGTTACCGGTTCGCCCAGGTAATCTTCCGCCGTTTTCTTCATTTTTTTCAGCACTTCCGCAGAGATCTGCGGCGGAGCCATTTTCTGGCCTTTCACTTCCAGCCAGGCGTCGCCGTTGTCGGCTTCGACGATTTTGTACGGCATGATCGCTTTGTCGCGCTGCGCTTCTTCATCCTGGAAGCGGCGACCGATCAGGCGCTTGATGGCGAACAGGGTGTTTTCAGGGTTGGTCACTGCCTGACGCTTAGCCGGCTGGCCAACCAGAGTTTCACCGTCCTGGGTATATGCGATAATAGAAGGAGTGGTGCGGTCGCCCTCGGCGTTTTCCAGCACGCGTGCCTTGGCACCATCCATAATTGCTACGCAAGAGTTGGTAGTACCCAGGTCGATACCAATAATTTTGCCCATCTAAACGTCTCCACTAAAAAATTCATAATCAGTCAGGTTGCTAACCTATATGCGGGCGATTTTTTGCTTTTCAACTGCCCGATATCTCAGTGCGGCCCGCGGTTAGCAGCTGCGGTTGCAAATAAGATGGGGCCATCCAATCCGGCATCAAGGGGCAAGGGGAAAAAAATTTCTTTTTTTTATCGTCATTCAGATCATTGTTTCCGGCTGCGGGGATCATTATGATGCGCGCGCTCTGATGGAAAACTTCGATTTTTTGGCCATTCAGACCATTTATTATTTTACTTCGCTGTTTCCGTTAATTTTCTGTTATCGCAGAGGACTTATGCACACCAACAAGTTGGCGAATCCCGGCCCTCTCGGCCTGATGGGCTTCGGGATGACCACCGTCTTGCTGAACCTGCACAACGCGGGCTTTTTCCCACTGAACTCCGCCATCATCAGCATGGGGATTTTCTTCGGTGGCCTGGCCCAGATCCTGGCCGGTCTGCTGGAATACAAGAAGGGCAACACCTTCGGCATGACCGCTTTCACCGCCTACGGCAGCTTCTGGCTGAGCCTGGTCGGCCTGCTGCTGCTGCCGCGTCTGGGCCTGGCTGAGGCCACCGAGGCGCACGTGCTGGGCATCTACCTGGCGCTATGGGGCGTCTTCACCCTGTTCATGTTCTTCGGCACCTTGGGCGCCAACCGCGTACTGCAGTTCGTGTTCGCCAGCCTGACGCTGCTGTTCGCCCTGCTGGCCGTCGGCAACATCACCGGCAACCACGCGCTGCTGACCTTCGCCGGCTATGAAGGCATCATCTGCGGCGCCAGCGCCATTTACCTGGCGATGGCCGAAGTGCTCAACGAGCAATACGGCCGCACCGTGCTGCCGATTGGCGAACCGGCCCCGGCACGCGTCGCGACCTCACCGGTCACCGCATAATCGCCCTTCCCTGACGAAAAAGCCCTGCATTGCAGGGCTTTTTTTTTAGCTGTAGGAATCGGCTTGCCGCTCCCCGGCTTCGCTGTTCAGGTCGCGATGCAGGTAGACACCGAGCAACAGCCCGATGAGCGACAGCGCCAGCACGTAGTAAGCGGGTGCTAACGGGGTTAATTTCATGATCAGCGTCACAAAAATAGGGGTTAAACCGCCAAAAATAGCGTACGAGACGTTATATGAGAACGAGATACCGGTAAACCGCACTTCCGCCGGGAAAGCCCGCACCATCACGTACGGCACGGCCCCCACCACGCCTACGCTGAACCCCACCAGGGCATAGCAGGCGAACAGCATTTCCGGGCGCACGCCCACCGTTTGATAGAACAGCCAACTGCAGCCGGCCAGCAGCACGCTGCCGACCACCAGCGTTTTGCTGGCGCCGAAGCGATCGGCCGACAAACCGGCGACGATGCAGCCGGCGATCAGCATGATGGTGGCGATGCTGTTGGCCTGCAGCGTCAAGGCCGGCGCGATGCCGAACTGCTTTTGCAGATAGGTCGGGGTCATCAGGATCACCACCACGATGCCGGCGGAGAGCAGCCAGGTCAGCAGCATCGACACCGCCACCTCCCGTTTGTGGTTGAGCACCACCGACTTCAGCGGCAGCTCTTCGGCCAGCGCTTTACGCGCCTGCATCTCGATGAAGATCGGCGTTTCCTGCAGCCAGCGGCGCAGGTACATCGCCACCAGGCCGAACATGCCGCCCAACAGGAAAGGAATGCGCCAGCCGCCGCCGACAATGCTCTGCGGGCTGAGCGTGGTGTTGATCACCGTCGCCACCACCGAGCCCAGCAGGATGCCCACCGTCAGCCCGGCGGTCAGCGTGCCGCAGGCGAAGCCGATGCGCCGGCGCGGCACGTGTTCGGCGACGAAGACCCAGGCGCCCGGCACCTCACCGCCGATCGCCGCCCCCTGCAGCACGCGCATCAACAGCAGCAGCAGCGGCGCAGCGATGCCGATGCTGGCGTAGGTCGGCAGCAGGCCCATCGCCAGCGTCGGCAACGCCATCAGCAGAATGCTCAGGGTAAACATCTTTTTGCGGCCGACCAGATCGCCAAAGTGCGCCATCACGATGCCGCCCAGCGGACGGGCCAGATAGCCAGCGGCGAAGATGCCGAAGGTTTGCACCAGCCGCAGCCATTCCGGCATGTCCGCCGGGAAGAACAGATCGCCGACCACGGCGGCGAAGAACACGAAGATGATGAAGTCGTAAAACTCCAGCGCGCCGCCCAACGCGGCCAACGTCAGCGTTTTGTAGTCTTGCCGGTTCAGCCGGCGATTATTGTCGTGAGGCATAGGGCACCGTCGGTAAAGGCTGTAAAAATAAAAGCCGCAGGCTTTCTGTAAAAGAATCCTTACTATAGCGGCAAATTATTTTCACACCAGACGGGCTGAAGCCGATCTCGCAGAACGCTGAAATTTAGAGGTTTATCTCGCGACGCGCGCTCTTTGGCCGAAATGCTGCTACCACCGCGGCGTGCGTTTCGACGTAAGGCCCGTCGAGCAGTTGAATGCAATAAGGCACGCTGGCGAAGATACCGTGCACCACCGCATTGCCCTGCTCATCTTTTACCCCTTCCAGCGTTTCCTTGATCGACTTCGGCTGGCCGGGCAGGTTGATGATCAGCGCCTGCTTGCGGATCGCCCCCACCTGGCGAGAAAGAATTGCCGTTGGCACATAGTGTAGGCTGATCTGACGCATTTGCTCGCCGAAGCCGGGCATCACGCGATCGGCGATCGCCAGCGTGGCGTCGGGGGTGACGTCGCGTCGCGCCGGCCCGGTGCCGCCGGTGGTCAGCACCAGATGGCAACCCATTTCGTCCACCAGCTCGCACAGCGTCTGTTCAATTTGCGTCTGCTCATCGGGGATCAGCCGGGTTTCCAGCTTGAACGGCGTCGCCAGCGCGCCGCTCAGCCATTCCTCCAGCGCCGGAATGCCTTTATCCTGATAAACGCCGCCGGAAGCGCGGTCGGAAACGGAAACCAAACCAATACGTAAAATATCCATGCGTAACCTCTACAACCTGATGGGGTCCGAACGGGTTCGTCCCCGTTCTGTTGTCATTGCCGAGAGTATAAGGGCTTCCCCCGCCGGCGGGTGCGTCGGGCATAAAAAAAGGTGGCCTGAGCCACCTTTTTACTGCACGATCTGCCGGAATTACAGCAGGTCGGCGATCATTTTTTCCAGTTTGCCCTGGTCTACGGCGAACTTGCGGATGCCGTCGGTCAGTTTCTCAACCGCCATCGGATCCTGGTTGTGCTGCCAGTAGAACTCAGGTTCGGTCAGTGCGGCAGGACGCGCCTTCACTTCACCGGTGTAAGACAGTTTGCGCTCCAGCGCGCCTTCGCTCTCCGCCAGCTCTTTCAGCAGCGCAGGGGCGATGGTCAGACGGTCGCAGCCGGCCAGTTCGATGATTTCGCCGACGTTACGGAAGCTGGCGCCCATCACCACGGTGTTATAACCGTGCTGTTTGTAGTACTGGTAAATCTCGGTCACGGAGATCACGCCCGGATCTTCATGCGGGGCGAACTCTTTCTTGTCGCCGTTGGCTTTGTACCAGTCGAGGATACGGCCGACGAACGGCGAGATCAGGTAAACGCCGGCTTCGGCACAGGCGCGAGCCTGAGCGAAGGAGAACAGCAGCGTCAGGTTACAGTTGATGCCTTCTTTCTCCAGCTGCTCCGCCGCGCGGATGCCCTGCCAGGTCGAGGCCAGTTTGATCAGAATGCGATCGTTGCTGATGCCGGCTTCGTTGTACAGCTTGATCAGGCGCTTGGCCTTGGCCACGCTGGCATCGGTGTCGTAAGACAGACGTGCATCCACTTCGGTGGAGATGCGGCCCGGAACCAGTTTGAGGATTTCCAGACCGATGTTGACCGCCAGCTTGTCGGCGGCGTCGGCGATTTGCTGCTCGCGATCGCTGCTCTGGCCGCGCGCCCAGGCGATGGCTTCGTCAATCAGTTTACGGTATTCAGGAATTTGGGCTGCATTGAGGATCAGCGAAGGGTTGGTTGTGGCGTCCTGCGGTTGATACAGCTTCATTGCCGCGATATCACCCGTATCTGCAACCACCGTGGTCAGCTGGCGCAGGGAAGTTAATTTGTCGGTCATGTTGGCATTATCTCATCGTTTGTGCATGAACTTTTGGCATTGTTCAACCATGCCCTGCCCTGATAATAACATGCGCCAAGCCCGGTGCAAGGCTGGAAAACCGCGGCGCGCAGGCATCTGTTTTATCCTTGGGCGAGCAACCGTTTACGCCGATATCTTTCGCCATTACCGAGCGGATGGAAAGGCAATAACGTGCTATTGTCCGAATAAATTATGTTAAATTCGAAAAAATTGATGCAATTCGTCCGCTAATCTGCGAAAAATCTTAATCGACTGACGCCGGACAGATTCCAGCTAAGCTCTTGTAAAAAATAGGCCAATGTTTTTCACCTGCGGTGGATGCTGCAAGGTGCGCATTAAATTTCGATAAAAGGAGGGATCCCTTGACGGACCTGATGAATTTTATAAACAACATTTTGTGGGGGTCGGTGCTGATTTATCTGCTGCTCGGCACCGGCATCTACTTCACGTTGCGCACCCGCTTTATCCAGCTCCGCCACTTCAGCCACATGTTCTCGGTGTTGAAAAACAGCAATAAGAGCGACAGCGCCGGCATCTCCTCTTTCCAGGCGCTGTGCACCACGCTGGCGGCGCGCGTCGGCACCGGCAACCTGACCGGCGTCGCCATCGCCCTGACCGCCGGCGGCCCCGGCGCCATCTTCTGGATGTGGGTGGTGGCGTTTATCGGCATGGCCACCTCCTTTGTGGAAAGCTCGCTGGCGCAGCTCTACAAAACCAAAGACGATAACGGCAACTACCGCGGCGGCCCGGCCTACTACATGGAAAAGGGCCTCGGCATGCGCTGGATGGGCGTGCTGTTCTCGATCTTCCTGATCATCGCTTTCGGCCTGGTGTTCAACGCCGTGCAAGCCAACTCCATCGCGCAGGCCTCCGCCGTCGCCTTCCATTTGCAGCCGCTGCACGTCGGCATCGGCCTGGTGCTGCTGAGCGGCGTGGTGATCTTCGGCGGCATCCGCTCCATCGCCAAAGTGGCCGAGCTGGTGGTGCCGCTGATGGCCGGCGCCTACCTGTTACTGGCCCTCTGGGTGATTGGCCATAACATCGAACACATGCCGGCGATCCTGACGCTGATCTTCAAAAGCGCCTTCGGCCTGCAGGAAGCCGCGGCCGGCGCCGTCGGTTACGGCATCTCCCAGGCGATGACCCAGGGCGTGCAGCGCGGCCTGTTCTCCAACGAAGCCGGCATGGGCTCGGCGCCCAACGCGGCGGCGTCCGCTTCACCTTATCCGCCGCATCCGGCCTCACAGGGCTATGTGCAAATGCTCGGGGTGTTTATCGATACCATCGTCATCTGCAGCGCCACCGCGGCGATCATCCTCTCCTCCGGCATTCTCGATCAGCCGACCGACAGCATCAGCGGCATCGATCTGACCCAGCGCGCGCTGTCGACCGCCGTCGGCAGCTGGGGGGCGCCGTTCGTCGCCATCGCCATTTTCTTCTTCGCCTTCACCTCGATCATCGCCAACTACGCCTATGCCGAGAGCAACCTGGTGTTCCTCGAGCACAACCATCCGGGCGGCCTGCTGATTTTCCGCTGCGTGGCGTTGGGCATGGTGATGTTCGGCGCGCTGGCGGAGCTGCCGCTGGTGTGGAAAATGGCGGATACCTCCATGGCGCTGATGGCCATCACCAACCTGACGGCCATCCTGTTGCTGTCGCGGGTGGCGCTTAAGCTGGCCGATGACTACCATCGCCAACGCCGTCTGGGCAAGCTGCCGACCTTTGACGCCAACCGTTATCCGGAGCTGAAGTCGCAGCTGGAGCCGGGCGTGTGGGACGACCAAAAGCCGCCGCGATGAGTTTTCCGGGGCGCGTGCGGTGCGCGCCCCTGCCTATTGGACCGATTGCCCCTTTTTCCCGCGCTTTTTGCTACAGTATCCGCACTTGGATAAACAGGATCTGGCCATGCTCGTTATTATTTCCCCTGCAAAAACTCTCGATTACGACAGCCCGCTGGCAACAGAACGCTTCACGCAGCCCGAAATGCTGGACAAGTCGAAACAGCTGATCAAAATTTGCCGCGAGCTGACGCCGGCGCAAATCGCCAGCCTGATGAGCATCAGCGACAAGCTGGCCGGGCTGAACGCCGCGCGCTTTAGCGAGTGGCAGCCGAAATTTACCCCGGACAATGCCCGTCAGGCGCTGCTGGCGTTCAAGGGCGACGTTTACACCGGCCTGCAGGCGCAGGATTTCAGCGAAGCCGATTTCGACTTCGCCCAGCAGCATCTGCGCATGCTGTCCGGCCTGTATGGCGTGCTGCGCCCGCTCGATCTGATGATGCCGTACCGGCTGGAGATGGGCATCAGGCTGGAAAACCCGAAAGGCAAAGACCTGTACAGCTTCTGGGGCGATAAAATCACCCAGAAACTCAACGAAGCGCTGGAGCAGCAGGGCGACGACGTGGTGGTCAACCTGGCGTCCGACGAGTATTTCAAGGCGGTGAAGCCGACCAAACTGCACGGCGCGCTGATCAAACCGGTGTTCCTCGACGAGAAGAACGGCAAGTACAAGGTCATCAGCTTCTACGCCAAGAAAGCGCGCGGGTTGATGAGCCGCTTTATCATCAAGAACCGCCTGACGCGCAGCGAGCAGCTGGTGGACTTCAACCTGGAAGGCTACGCCTTCGACGAAGCCGCCTCGCAGGGCAATGAACTGGTGTTCAAACGCCCGGAGCAGGCATAAAAAAAGCCGTCGCAAGACGGCTTTTCGCATTCTAGCCTGCCGAACCTCAGGCCGGCAGCGCCATCAGGAACTTGCGCAGCTCGGCAAAGCCGGCCGGCAGCGTGTGCGACAGCAGCGGCAGATCGGCCCGCAGCGCCAGCGCTTTCGGCAACGGCAGCTCCTGGCCGAGGATCGCTTCTACGCTCTCTTTAAACTTGGCCGGGTGCGCGGTGCCGAGGAACAGACCGAACTCCCCTTCCTGCAGCCGATCGCGCAGCGCGCGATAGGCAATGGCCGCGTGCGGTTCGGAGATATAACCCAGCTCGGCCAGTTCACGCATCGTTTCCCGGGTGGTCTCATCGCTGACCGCCGCGTGGCCCAGCTCTTTCAGCTGCCAGACCTTACGACGGAACAGCTCTTCCACGCGCGGCCAGTTGTTTGGCTGGCTGACGTCCATGGCGTTGGACAGCGTCGCGACCGTGGCGTGCGGCTGCCACTGGCCGCTGGTCAGGAAGCGCGGCACGGTGTCGTTGGCGTTGGTGGCGGCAATAAAGCGCTTCACCGGCAGGCCCAGCGACTTGGCCAGCAGCCCGGCGGTCAGATCGCCGAAGTTGCCGCTCGGCACCGAAATCACCAGCTGATTGCGCGCTTCCTGCGGCAGCTGCGCCACCGCTTCGAAGTAGTAGCAGATCTGCGCCAGCAAGCGGCTGATGTTGATCGAGTTGGCCGAGTTCAGGTGCAGCGCGTCCTTCAATTCCCGATCGTCGAACGCCTGCTTCACCAGCGCCTGGCAAGCATCGAAGTCGCCGTCGATCGCTACGGTGTGAATGTTGCCGCCCAGGGTACAGAACAGCTTCTCCTGCAGCGGACTGATTTTGCCCTGCGGATAGAGGATCACCACCCGGACGTTTTTCAGGCCGTAGAAGGCGTGCGCCACGGCGGCGCCGGTGTCGCCGGAGGTGGCGGTCAAAATGGTCACCGGCTGATCGCCGGCCACTTCCGCCAGCATCTGCGCCATAAAGCGGCCGCCGAAGTCTTTGAACGCCAGCGTCGGGCCGTGGAACAGCTCCAGGCAGGAGACGTCTTCGGCCACTTTCGCCACCGGCGCCGGGAACTCAAAAGCGGCCTGCACGCGTTTCTTCAGCGCCGCTTCCGGCACCTCTTCGCCGATAAAGGCCGACAGAATGCGGCTGCTGCGGGTGACAAAGTCCTGCTCCAGCAGTTGGTCGATCTCGGTCAGTTCGAACTCCGGCAGCTCCAGCGGGAAGAACAGCCCCTGCTGCTTGCCCAGGCCTTGTTTGATCGCCTGCGCGAAGCTGACCTGCTCGTTGTGATCCTTAAGGTTGTACAGTTTCATGCGTTATCCCAGTAGTCGAGCGCCTGCGGTATCCAGACGGCAAATATGAACAAAACCTTCGTCGTTTTGCAGATAGTGTTGTTGCAGCCAGGCGGCCATGCGTTGCGCGGTGGCGCCGTCGTTGCAGACGGCGAACAGCGTCGGGCCGGAGCCGGAGATGCCGCAGGCCAGCGCGCCGATGTCCTGCGCCGCCTTGCGCGCTTCGGCGAAGCCCGGCAGTAGCCGGGTGCGGTACGGTTCGGCGATCACGTCCTGCATCAATTTGGCGGCCAGCTGCGGCTGACGGGTGTGGCAGGCATGGATAAAGCCGGCCAGATAGCGACCGTGGCTGATGCAATCCTGACGACGGTATTGCGCGGGTAAAATGGCGCGCGCTTCGGCGGTGGAGACCTTGATGCCCGGATAGGCCATGACCCACAGCCAATCGTCGAAGCACGGCACCTCCTGGCTGATGATGCCTTCTTCTTCCAGCATCAGCTGCAGGCCGCCCAGGTAGCATGGCGCCACGTTGTCGTAATGCACGCTGCCGGAAATGCGGCCTTCCAGCTCGCCCATCAGGCCGAGCAGCGTCGTCTCATCCAGCGGCCGATCGCAGAATTCGTTCATCGCCATCAACCCGGCAACCACCGAACAGGCGCTGGAGCCCAGCCCCGATCCGATCGGCATGTTCTTTTCCAACCGCATCGCCACCGGCACTTCGCGGCCGATCTCCTGGCAGAAGCGCTCCCAGCATTGATAAACGATGTTCTCTTTCGGCTCGGCCGGCAGCTTGCTGACGAAGCGCCCGGCATTCTGCAAACTGAACGTCTCGGCGGCTTCTACGCTGACGCAGTCGCCCAGCAGCGTGCCGTCGATCGGCGAAACCGCCGCGCCCAGCACATCGAAACCGACGCTGACGTTACCGATCGAGGCCGGTGCATACACCTTAACCATATTAAACTCCCAACTTCCATGACAGTGTGCGCAGCAGATCGGCGAACACGCCCGCTGCGGTCACATCGTTACCGGCGCCGTAGCCGCGCAGCACCAGCGGCAGCGGCTGATAGTAGCGGCTGTAGAAGGCCAGCGCGTTCTCGCCGTTCTTCACTTTATACAACGGATCGTTGCCGTCCACCGCCTCGATGCGCACCTTGCAGCGCCCTTCGTCGATCAGGCCGACATAGCGTAGCACCTTGCCTTGCTCGGCGGCGTTGGCCACGTTGCGCGCGAACTCTTTATCCAGCTCCGGCAGGCGCGCCAGGAAATGCTCCACGTCGCCCGACGCGTCGAAGGACGGCGGCAGCACCGACTCGACCTCGATATCGCTCAGCTCCAGCTTGTAACCGGCCTCGCGCGCCAGGATCAGCAGCTTGCGCGCCACGTCCATACCGGACAGATCGTCGCGCGGATCCGGCTCGGTATAGCCGTTGGCCCTGGCCTGCAAGGTCGCCGCCGACAGCGACAGCCCTTCATCCAGCTTGCCGAAGATAAAGGACAGCGAGCCGGACAGGATGCCGGAGAAACGCACCAGCTCATCGCCGGCGTTCAGCAGGTTTTGCAGGTTCTCAATCACCGGCAAACCGGCGCCGACGTTGGTGTCGTAGAGGAACTTGCGGTGCGAACCGGCGGCGGCAGCGCGCAGTTGCTGATAATAGTTCATCGACGAGGTGTTGGCCTTTTTGTTCGGCGTCACCACGTGGAAACCGTCCGCCAGGAAGTCCACATACTGATCGGCCACCGCCTGGCTGGAAGTGCAGTCGACGATCACCGGGTTCAGCAGGTGATACTCCTTCACCAGCCGGATCAGGCGGCCGAGATTGAACGGCTCCTGCGCGCCGGCCAGCTCGTCGCGCCAGCTGTCCAGCGCGATGCCGTGTACGTTGGTCAGCATCACGCGCGAGTTGGCGATGCCGCACACCCGCAGGTCGATATGCTTTTGCTTCAGCCACGGCTGCTGGCGGTAAATCTGTTCGATCAGCGCTCCGCCGACGCCGCCGACGCCGATGACGAACACTTCGATCACCTGATCGGTGTTGAACAGCATCTGGTGACTGACGCGCACGCCGGTGGTGGCGGATTCATTGCTGACCACCACCGAGATTGAACGCTCGGAAGAGCCCTGGGCGATGGCGACGATATTGATGTTGGCGCGCGCCAGCGCAGAGAAGAAGCGCGCGGAGATGCCGCGCAGGGTGCGCATGCCGTCGCCGACTACCGAGATGATCGCCAGGCGTTCCATCACGTCCAGCGGATCCAGCACGCCGTCTTTCAACTCCAGATAGAACTCTTCCTCCAGCGCGCGGCGCGCACGCAGCAGTTCGCCCTGCGGCACGCAGAAGCTAATGCTGTATTCGGAAGAGGATTGGGTGATCAGCACCACCGAAATGCCGGCGCGCGACATCACGGCGAACACCCGCGCGGCCATGCCAACCATGCCTTTCATGCCCGGGCCGGAGACGTTGATCATCGCCATGTTGTTCAGGTTGGTGATGCCTTTCACCGGCATCGCGTCATCGGTGCTGTCTTTGCCGATCAGCGTGCCGGGAGCCTGCGGGTTGGAGGTGTTTTTAATCAGGCAAGGGATTTGGAACTGGGCAATCGGCGTGATGGTGCGAGGGTGCAGCACTTTGGCGCCGAAGTAGGAGAGCTCCATCGCCTCCTGGTACGACATCGACTTCAGTAGCCTGGCGTCCGGCACGGTGCGCGGATCGCAGGTATACACGCCGTCGACGTCGGTCCAGATTTCGCAACAGTCGGCGCGCAGGCAGGCGGCCAGCACCGCGGCGGAATAGTCGGAGCCGTTGCGGCCCAGCACCACCAGTTCACCCTTGTCGTTACCGGCGGTGAAACCGGCCATCAGCACGATGTGGTCGGCCGGGATCGCCGCCGCGGCGATGCGCAGCGTGGACTCGGCGATGTCCACGGTGGACTCCAGGTAGTGGCCTTGCGCCAGCAGTTTCTCCACCGGGTTGATCACCGTGACCGGGTAGCCCTTGGCGCGGAACACCCCTTCCATGATGGCGATGGAGAGCTTTTCGCCGCGGCAGATGATCGCCGCGTTTACGCTGTCCGGGCACTGCCCCAGCAGCGAAACGCCGTGCAGCACCTGTTTGAGCTGCGCGAACTCCTGATCGACCACGCCTTTCAAGCGATCGTATTCAAAGCCCGGCAGCGCCTGCGCCAGGCCGCTCAGCAGATCGGCAAAGATCCGCTCGGCGTCGCTGATATTCGGCAGAATGTCCTGGCCCGCCACCGTTTTGTCGATCATCGCCACCAGATGGTTGGTGATCTTTGCAGGGGCGGACAAGACCGTGGCTACCTGTCCCTGACGCGCATTACTCTCCATGATGTCGGCAACGCGCAGAAAACGTTCTGCATTCGCCACCGAGGTTCCGCCAAATTTCAGCACTCGCATGTGTGATCTCTCCGAATTTAAGCCGAAAAAAAAGCCCGCACTGATTAGGTGCGGGCTTTTTTCTGTGTTTCCTGTGCGCGTCAGCCCGCCCCGTTACCTGTGGTATCGGTGGTGGTAATAATTGTGGTTTTCAGGCTGATGTTGCGCATGTTGTCTGTCTGTCTCATGAAATACTCTGTCCCCTCTATTGGTTAAAGCAATCGCTATCCCAAGTCAAACGATTTCTTTTTTTTGCTTATTTTCCGTTCAGTGGCGGTAATGCGCGATGCAACAGGTGAAAAGCAAAACGACAGAACAAAAAAACAACTTAAAGCCGATTTACCAGTGGATCACGCTGGGTAACCGTCTGATGGAGCCGCTATCACTTGGCGAGTTTTTTTTCGATGTCGTGCAGCAGCGTATGCAACATCGCCGTATCGCGCTGTTGCAGCGCGCCGAGCCGCTGGTGCAGCCAGTCGCGCAATTTTTGGTCATCGCCGACATCCAATGCGTTCAACAAGGCATCGGCGCGGCGGCGCAGCGCCTTGAGCTGCCCTTCCGAGGCCGCCGTTTCCTGCGGCGTGCTGACGCCCATCAGGCTCGCCAGCTGGTAGCAGTACACCATCACCGCCTGGCCCAGGTTAAGCGACGGATAGTCAGCCTGCATCGGCACGCCGGTCAGCAAATCCGCCAGCGCCAGCTCTTCGTTGGTCAGGCCGGAATCTTCGCGGCCGAACACCAGCGCGGCCTGGCCGACCCACTGCTTGCGCTCGCTCAGCTGTTCCAGCAGCTCGGGCGGCGTGCAGTAATAGTGAAAACGCGCGCGGCTGCGGGCGGTGGTGGCGACGGTGAAATCCACGTCCGCCAGCGCCAGTTCCAGCGTGGCGAACGTTTGCACGCCGTCGAGGATCTCGCCGGCTCCGTGCGCCACCCAGCGCGCCGCCGGCTGCAGGTGCGCCTCGCTGTCGACGATGCGCAACGACGTGAAGCCCATGGTTTTCATCGCGCGCGCCGCCGCGCCGACATTTTCCGGCCGCGCCGGAGCCACTAAAACAATATGAAGCTGCATCACTCTTCCACCGAAGGCAGGCCTGCGCTTTTGACGGTGGCGCAGCGCCCGCTTATATTTACAATTGCGTAACAATAAACGCGTTAATAGCAACAAACAAGATTAAACGGCTCGTTGAGCTAATAAACCCGTCGTAATAGTCATTATTCGTGCTTATGTTTTACTGCATCTATTTATCAATGAGTTAAAACAAGGCGATGATCAATAAGCGAATAATTGTATCCTATCGGGCAGGATAATGCTGAATCGTTCACAGAATTTGAGGTTCTGTGACTTAAACTGGCATTTCTGTAAGTGTTTTTCACAAATCTGTTAACGTGCTACAATTGAATTTGATATATGTCAACAAAGCGTAGTTTTGTTGGGTGATGAATTCGGCACGCGCTGTTATATTGCTGTTAATGGGGTTAGGATATGCGCCAATTTGGCACCCCAGGGGTTGTAGGGAACAGCATCCCCACCAGGCTAGCGATCTTGTTGACATGAGATGGAAAGTGCATCAAGAACGAGTTTACGTACTTTAGTCATTTGCTGAGAGGGAACGTGGCGCTATCTCTGCCCTCCTCTAAGAAAACAAAGACTTCTGTACTTCCTATTTTCTATTTTGTTGGCAATTTTAGGTAGCAAATATGCAGACCCCGCACATTCTGATTGTCGAAGACGAGTTAGTCACTCGTAACACCCTGAAGAGCATTTTCGAGGCGGAAGGCTACATTGTTCATGAAGCCAATGATGGTGCAGAGATGCACAATATCCTGTCTGAAAATGATATCAATCTGGTCATCATGGACATCAACCTGCCAGGCAAAAACGGCCTGCTGTTGGCGCGCGAACTGCGTGAACAGGCCAGCGTCGCCTTGATGTTCCTGACCGGTCGCGATAACGAAGTGGACAAAATCCTCGGCCTGGAAATCGGCGCCGACGATTACATCACCAAGCCGTTCAACCCGCGTGAGTTGACCATCCGCGCGCGCAACCTGCTGTCGCGCACCATGAACCTGGGCAGCCTGGGCGAAGAGCGCCGCCTGGTCGAGAGCTACAAGTTCAACGGTTGGGAGCTGGACATCAACAGCCGCTCGCTGATCAGCCCGGCCGGCGAACAGTACAAGCTGCCGCGCAGCGAATTCCGCGCCATGCTGCACTTCTGCGAAAACCCGGGCAAGATCCAGTCCCGCGGCGAACTGCTGAAGAAAATGACCGGCCGCGAGCTGAAGCCGCATGACCGCACCGTGGACGTCACCATCCGTCGCATTCGCAAACACTTCGAATCGACGCCGGACACGCCGGAAATCATCGCCACCATTCACGGCGAAGGCTACCGCTTCTGCGGCGATCTGGAAGAGTAATTCCGGCCTGCCGTCATGAAAATGGGGTTCAGCATGCTGAACCCCGTTTTTTTATTTCGTCTCAGCCCACGGCATGATCGGCACCGCGCTCAGCGCGTTCTTCGGCGAACCGTCGATCACCTTGTCGGAGTAGCTCAGGTAAATCAGCGAATTGCGCTTGGCGTCGTAGAAGCGCACCACCTGCAGCTTCTTGAACACCAGCGAGGTGCGTTTCTGGAATACCACCTCACCTTCCGACTTGCCGTTTTTGATCTTGTCGCTCAGCTCGATAGGCCCCACCTGCTGGCAGGAAATGGCCGCGTCGGCGGTGTCTTCCGCCAGCCCCAGGCCGCCTTTGATGCCGCCGGTTTTGGCGCGGCTGATATAACAAGTTACATTTTTAACATCCGGATCGTCGAACGCTTCCACCACGATTTTGTGGTCCGGCCCCAACAATTTAAACACGGTATCAACGGAGCCCACCTGCTCCGCCTGCGCGCTGCCAACGGTTGCGCAAACCAAACCGAATAAAAATATCCAGCCTTTTTTCATTTACTTAACTCCGATATAACCTTGCCGCAAAAATAGGTTCGGCGATCGCCATTATTTATGTCTAAGCTCACGGAATCGGTTTTTTACGGGTCCGCACCGTCCGTTTTAGCACAGAGCGTGACAAAAATCTTTGAGAGTCGCGGAGTAAAAAAATTGCTATGATGCGGCGTCGTTATTTCTTTGCGCCCACTACGGTGTACCCCAATCCAACTCTGGCGCGGCAAGCGCAGCAGAGGCAAAGAGTGCAACGCATAATGGCTCATGGATCGGTCTGATAGCGCAGCACCAGCGTGACGAATCAACAGTTCGGGTTCCTACCCCCAAGCTTTACGAGGAAGATCTATGGATCAAGCCGGTATCATTCGTGATCTGCTTAGCTGGCTGGAAAGCCATTTGGACCAACCCTTGTCGCTGGATAACGTGGCGGCCAAGGCCGGCTATTCCAAATGGCACCTGCAACGGATGTTCAAAGATATTACCGGTAACGCCATCGGTGCTTACATCCGGGCAAGGAGGCTGTCCAAAGCCGCCGTCGCGCTGCGTTTGACCAGCCGGCCGATTTTGGATATCGCCCTGCAGTATCGCTTCGACTCGCAGCAGACCTTCACCCGCGCCTTCAAAAAACAGTTTGCGCAAACGCCGGCGCTGTACCGCCGCGCCGAAGACTGGAACGCATTCGGCATCTGCCCGCCGATCCGTCTGGGGGCTTTTACCCTGCCGCAGCCGGAATTCGTCTCGCTGCCGGACAAGCGCCTGGTCGGCCTGACCCAAAGCTACTCCTGTACGCTGGAACAGATCACCACCGTGCGCACCGAGCTGCGCTCGCAGTTCTGGCGCCAATTCCTCGGTGACGTCGAAACCCTGCCGCCGGTACTGTACGGGCTGCACCACTCGCGGCCGAGCCAGGAGAAGGACGACGAACAGGAAGTGCTGTACACCACGGCGCTGGAGCCGGATCAGGTGCCTGACAAGGCGCAGGAAGGCCAGCCGCTGGTGTTGCCGGGCGGTGAGTTTGCGATGTTCAGCTACGAAGGGCCCACTGAGGGCCTGCAAGACTTTATTCTGACGGTCTACGGCACCTGCCTACCGGCGCTCCAGCTGACGCGCCGCAAAGGGCACGACATCGAACGCTTCTACCCGAAAGGCGAACGCCGTCCGCATCAGGCACCTATCGAGATCAAGTGCGACTACCTGATCCCGATTCGGCGTTAACGCTGCAGTTCGTCCAACGCGGGCATGTCCAGATGCGTGACATCGCCCGCGGTCTCCACGATCCAGCCGGAAGCCAGCCACGGGCTCTGCTGGTGATCGACGCGCGACAGTGAACAGTTGCGCAAGCGCAAACGGCGTTCCGCATAGGCCGGCAGCCCCAGCACCGTACTGATCAAACACCCCAACGCGATGCCATGGCTGACGAGCAACGGTTTGCTGCCTTCCGGCAGCATCAGGCAGCTCTCCAGCGCGGCGCGCATGCGCTCGCCCAGTTCCTCCATGGATTCGCCTTGAGGGATACGGCCGTCAGGAGTACCATCGACCATCTGTTTGCGCCACTGCTCTTCCTGCGGCGTCAAACTGTCGATCAGGCGTTCTTCCAGAACCCCCATGTGCAGCTCACGCAAACGCGGATCGCCTATCACTTCGCAGCCACAGGCTTCGGCGATGATCTGCGCGGTGCGGCGCGTGCGCCCCAGATCGCTGGTAATGATGTGCGTAATGCCTTCCTTGCTGACGCGCCTGGCGACCAGACGGGCCTGGTGTTCACCCATGGCGGTTAACGGGCTGTCGGACTGACCCTGGATGCGGCGAGCCGCGTTCCATTCCGTTTCGCCATGGCGAACGAGGTATACCTGTAACATTTTTGTTTTCCGTTATACTGCGTGAAATTTGCGTTTATCCCCGGCCCGGCGGCGCTTTTGCCGCTGCCCGGCGTATCGGCCAGAAGGATATCAAACCCGTTATGTACCATGTTGTCGCTGCAACTACCAACCCGGCAAAGATCAAGGCTATTCAACTGGCCTTCGATGACGTCTTTGGCGCGAACCAATACCGCATTGAATCCGTTGACGTCGCCAGCGGCGTCTCGCTGCAGCCGATAGGCAACCACGAAACCCGCACCGGCTCGCGTCAACGCGTCATGGAAGCGCGCCAGGTCAGGCCCGAGGCCGATTTTTGGGTCGGCGTGGAAGCCGGGATTGAAGAGAATATGACCTTCGCCTGGATGACCATCGAGAACCCGCACATCCGCGGCGAATCCCGCTCGGCGAGCCTGATGCTGCCGGAAGTCATCTTACAAGGTATTCGCGCCGGTCGCGAATTGGGCAGCGAAATGGCGGCGATCACCGGCAATGCCGAGGTGAAGCGCCAGGGCGGCGCCATCGGCGTCTTCACCGACGGCCGGCTGAGCCGCACCAGCGTTTACCACCAGGCGCTGCTGCTGGCGCTGGTGCCGTTTCACAACGCCATCTATCAGCAATAGCACCGATCCCGCTAGGGCGCGTCGTGCAACAGCTGCTGCTCAAGCCACTGTTTCAGCTCGGGTGAAGCCGCTTTCAGGCTGTTCGAGCCGCGGGTGATGGTGGCGATCCCCGCGCCCAGTTCATTTTTCAGCTCGCGCTGGCTCATCTCGCCGCGCATCAGCTCCTGAATGATCCGCACCCGGGTGCCCAGCGCGGTGCGCTCGTCCGGCGTCAGCATCAGCTGCAGCAGCGGTTGATGCAGCTCTTGCGCAAACGAATTCTGCAGCAGCGCGACGAAGCGCAGCCAATCCTCATTGCCTTGTTCTGAAAGAGCGGGGTCGTTTAACGATAATTGCGTCATGGCAGCCACCATACTATTTAACTAGTACAGCAGCATACCATAGGGCCGTCAAAATCAATAACGTCTCTGCCACTCGGCGTCGGTCAGCACCTTGGCCGGCCGGTGCGTCAGATAGCGGTAAAACGCGTCGTAGGCCAGCACATTCTTGACGTAGCCGCGGGTTTCCGAGAACGGAATGCTTTCGATGAACGCCACCGGATCGATACGCCCCGCGCTGTTGCCCAGCCAGGTGTTCACCCGTGACGGGCCGGCGTTATAGGCGGCGCTCGACAGAATCCGGTTGCGGCCGAACTGCTGATAGACCGACTCCAGATAGCTGGTGCCGATGGTGATGTTGGTCTGCGGATCGAACAGCTGGCTCGGGCCGACGTAGCCGGGAATATTGAACATCTGCACCGTATGCTGCGCGGTGCGCGGCATCACCTGCATCAGGCCGGAAGCGCCAACCGGCGACTGCGCCTTCGGATTCCAGGCGCTCTCCTGGCGCGCTATCGCCATCGCGTAGCTGGTGGTGATCCCCTTGTCATCGGTGGCGCGGCGGAACTCCTGCGGCCAGGCGACCGGGAAGCGCTCCTCCAGATGATCCCACAGCTTGCCGACGATGGTCGCCTGCACGCTCAGATCGGCCCATTTTTGCTCAAAGGCGTAGCGCGCCAGCGCCTCTTGTTCCGGCCGGCTGCGGCTGGCGACGTAGGAGCCCCACTCGCTGCGGGCCAGGTTGTCCATGTTCCAGTACATCAGCTCGCGCACCCGGGCAACCTCCGGCCCGTCGACCAGCGACGCGCGCGGCTTGGCCGCCACCGCCACCATCACCGGATAAGTGGCGTTCAGCTTCTGCGCCGCCGCCATCGGATAGAAGCCGCGTTCGGTCATCAGGTTACGCAATATCTCCTCGCCTTCGGCGCGTTTGCCTTCGTCCATCAACTGACTGGCGCGCCAGTAGCGCCACTCATCCTTGTTGCGCGACGCCTCCGGCAGGCGGGCCAGCCAGGTCGCCACGCCCTGCCGATCGCCGTTGCCCAACGCCATGCGCACCCGGCGCTCCAGCAGCGAAGGCGAACGGCTGCGCAGAATCACCCGATCGCGCCACTGCGCCTGTTCATAGGTGGCATCGCTGCCCATCAGGCGCCAGGCCACCGCCTCTTCCAGTCCCAGCCGCTCGTCGTCGCTCATTTTCTGCAGCCGCGCGAGCGTCGGGATCATCGCCCGCGCGTTTTCCACATCCTGCCGCGCCAGGCGCTCAAAGGCGATGCCGGTGGCGGCGCGGGTAAAGTCGGTCGGCCCCACGCTGCGGGCGAAGGCTTCCACGGTGGTCGGATCGTTTTGCAAGCGCACCAGGGCGTTGCCCATGGTCTGGTAGTCGGCCGGCAGCTGGCTGTAGAGGTTGCTGACCAGCGAACTGTTGCCCTCCTTCAACGCCAGCTTCATGCGCGCCAGAATATCCAGCGGCGTCTGCTTGCCTGCGCCGCGCCAGACGCTGAACAGCCGATCGCAGGCGCCCGGCAGCGTTTTGCCGTTCAGCCACAGTTCGTCGGCGCCGCTCCAGGCCGCCTGCTGATCGCCGGTGGCCCATTTGGCGTAGTAATAGTTGCAGCGCGCCGCCACCGGTTTGGGCGGCTGCGGGCTGAAGGCCAACAGGGTGCGCCAGTCTTCGCGCCGCGCCAGCTCATTGACGAAGCGCGGGGCCAGTGATTTCGCCGGCGGCAGCGTCGGGTTGCGTTTGATAAAGTCGTTCACCTCGGAGAACCCCGCCTGGCTCAGATCCTGTGTCAGCTCGCGGTATTCCAGGTAAGGATAAAGCGGATAATCGCGCAGCGTCGGCATCAGCTGCGCCACCACGCCCATCTGATTGCCGTCCCATGCCTGTTTGATCTGCTGGTAGCGCTGACGTTGCGCATCCAGAGAATCCGCCAGCGCCGCGCCTGAAAACGCCGTCAGGCACAGGCCCATTGCCAACAGCCGTCGCTTGTCCACCTTGACCATCCTCGCTCTTTCCTCACTGGTTGGACCGCAGGAGCCGCCCAGCTCCCCGGTGACCGCCGCGCCACGGCGCAGCGGGACAAAATAAAGCCGGGCGCACGGCCCGGACGCAGATATCTACCATAGACAGCGCAATCGCTCATCCATTCAATACTGTAGAAGAAGAAGTGTATCGCCATGACGGGAGCCAGGTAAAAACGTTTACTTTGGCTGACAAATCAGGCCGACGGGATATTTCCAGCCACCGGATTTTTATTAGCCACCCCGGCATTTATGAGAGAAGTAAAATAATTTTTAATTATTAGCTATGACATTATTGCATTTGTGAGATGACGCTGCCGTTGCGCAAATCGCCTGACAGCTGGCCAAACGCGCCAACTTTGCAGAAAAGCGGTGGCAAACCCGGGTAGGCATTTTTATACTATCAAAAATAAGTAGGATAATTCCGAGAAAACAGCACATAAAGCGCCCAACGAAGACATCTTATAATACAATCCGCGCCAATTATGGGTGAGATAGTGTTCATTAGGCAGTGCGACTGACAGCTTTCAGCAAAACGATTGTCCCTTCAAGCGGGCCGAACTTTTCCTTGTCAGGCCACGGCCTGCGGGCGGTGGTTCAGGCCGGAATGGCGGGTGAAGATGGCGAATAAGACCGCGATAGCGATGCGTTGCGCAAAAAGCCCCGTGCCGGGCTTCCTTGGCGCACGTCTGAATATCGGTCGCCTGCTGCTGATCGTGTTGTTGGTGCTGCTGACGTTGTCCGGGCCTGCGCGCGCCGCCGATGATCCCTATCAAAAACGCACGCACGCCGTGACGACCGTGGTGGTAGGCATCATCAGCTACGCCCGCTGGTCGCGTGAACCCAATCCGATCCGCTTGTGCGTGACCGCACCCACCCAGTATGCCGAAGGGCTGTTCGATCCGATCCTGCTGAGCGCCCCGCGTCCGATTAAAGCCGAGCGTGTGCCGTTCGACAGCCCAACGCTGAGTACCGGCTGCGATGTCATCTACTTAGGGAACATCACCGCCGCGCAGAGACAAAATTTCATGCAGCGCATTTCCGGCAACTCCATTCTCAGCATCAGCGAGAACGATAGCGAATGCTCCGCCGGCAGCGCATTTTGCCTGCAGATCGATGGGGACCAGGCCAGTTTCAAGGTCAACCTGGACGCTCTGGCGCGCAGCGGCGTGCGCGTTCACCCCAACGTGCTGCAGCTGGCACGCAAACAGGCGCCGCCGCTATGAGGCTGTTGCACAGAAACCGCGCCTGCAATGCGCGCCCGACGCTGGGCCGAGTGCTGCAGCGGGTGCATCTTGGGCTGGCGCTGATCGCCGTCGGCACCGCCGGCATCTTTTTGACGCTGGTGGCGCTGTTTGCGCTGCGCGCCTATGCCGACCACAACCTGCACCTGATCGCGCGCTCCATCAGCTATACCGTCGAGGCCGCCGTGGTGTTTGAAGACGGCGCCGCCGCGCGTGAGGCGCTGATGCTGATCGCCTCCAACGAAGAGATCCTGGAGGCGCGCATTCTGGATAATAAAGGCAAGATGCTGGCCAGCTGGCGCCATCCCTCCGACAGCCCGCTGCACGGTCTGGAGCAGATGGTTGCGCACTGGGCGCTGCCCGAGCCGGTCATCCTGCCTATTTCTCACGGGGGCAAACAGGTCGGCCAGGTCTGGTTGAGCGGCAACGGCGGCAGCCTGTTGCGTTTCCTGTTGCGCGGCCTGGTCGGCATGATCGCCTGCATGGTGCTCAGCACCCTGTGCGCCCTGGTGTTGTCACGGCGTATGCTGGTCGGCATCGTCAGTTCGCTGGACGACATCGCCAACGTGGCGCACGCGGTGCGCCGCGATCGCACCTTCGGCCTGCGGGTGCCGTCGGCGCCGATCGCCGAGCTGCATGAGCTCAGCAACGATTTCAACGGCTTGCTCGACGAGCTGGAGGCCTGGCAGGCCCATCTGAAGCAGGAGAACGACTCGCTGGCTCACCGGGCGACGCACGACAGCCTGACCGGCTTGCCGAACCGCGCCTTCTTCGAAGGGCGGCTGAGCCGGGCGCTGGGCGATATCGAACCGCCGGCGAAATTGGCGGTGCTGTTTATCGACGGCGATCGCTTCAAGGAGGTGAACGACAGTTACGGCCACGCCGCAGGCGATGCGGTGCTGACCACCATTGCCGGGCGCATTCGCGCGCAGCTGCGCGAGACCGATCTGGTCGCGCGTCTGGGCGGGGATGAATTCGCCGTGCTGCTGGCGCCGGTACACGGCACGGAAGATGTCCTGCAGATCGCTGACAACATCATCGACTGCATGACGCAACCGGTCATTTTGCCGAACGACGAGGCGGTCATTACCTCTCTGAGTATCGGTATTGCGCTGTACCCTGATCACGCGTCGACGCCTCAGGGTCTTTTGCACGAAGCTGACGATGCGATGTATCAGGCAAAGCATCGTTATAACGGAGGCTGGCGGCTGGCTATACATAAATAAGAGCCCCGGCTATAACACTTGAACTAGGGATTTTGACTATGATACAGCAACTGTTTAAAGGTCGTTTTTCACTGCTGACGATGGTATTCGTCGCCCTGCTGGCGCTCGCCGGCTGCCAGAGCAAACCGCAGGGCCTGACGCCCGAGCAGATCGCGCTGCTGCAATCGCAGGGCTTCAAGCTGACCGATAACGGCTGGGAGTTCGGCCTGTCGGATAAAGTGCTGTTCGGCAACAACATCGGCAAGCTGAACCCGGAAAGCACCGAGACGGTGCAGAAGATGGGCCGCGCGCTGCTGAGCGTCGGCATCACCAAGTTCCGCCTGGACGGCCATACCGACAACTACGGTGAAGACAGCTATAACGACCAGCTCTCCCTGCGCCGCGCCGATGCGGTGGCCGATCTGCTGGCCAGCGTCGGCATTCCGCGCGCCAATATCGAAACCCGCGGCATGGGCAAGCGCGATCCCGTTGCCGATAACCGCACCTCCAGCGGCCGCGCGGAAAACCGCCGCGTCGCGATCGTCGTCACGCCATAAGCCACCAATATGCGCCTTTATCGGCGCATAAACGGTTATACTTAGCGATCGCTGAGCGATGTCTGGGATCCGAGATCGAAACGGGCTACACTCATGCCGCCAGACATCCTATAAATACTGATATAGAGAGGCTTAGAGCAACGTGGCTCAATACGTCTATACCATGCACCGCGTCGGCAAGGTGGTACCGCCGAAGCGTCATATTTTGAAAAACATCTCCCTGAGCTTCTTCCCTGGGGCCAAAATCGGCGTACTGGGTCTGAACGGCGCCGGTAAGTCCACCCTGCTGCGCATCATGGCCGGCATCGATACCGATATCGAAGGGGAAGCGCGCCCGCAGCCGGGCATCAAGATCGGTTACCTGCCGCAGGAGCCGCAGCTTAACCTCGAACACACCGTGCGTGAGTCGGTGGAAGAAGCGCTGGCGGAAGTGGTCGGCGCGCTGAAACGCCTGGACGAAGTGTACGCGCTGTACGCCGAAGAAGGCGCAGACTTCGACAAGCTGGCCGCCGAACAGGGCCGCCTGGAAGAGATCATTCAGGCGCACGACGGTCACAACCTCAACGCCCAGCTGGAACGCGCCGCCGACGCGCTGCGCCTGCCGGACTGGGACGCCAAAATCGCCCACCTGTCCGGGGGTGAACGCCGCCGCGTCGCGCTGTGCCGCCTGCTGCTGGAAAAACCGGACATGCTGCTGCTGGACGAACCGACCAACCACCTAGACGCCGAGTCCGTGGCCTGGCTGGAACGCTTCCTGCACGACTTCGAAGGCACCGTGGTGGCGATCACCCACGACCGTTACTTCCTGGATAACGTGGCCGGCTGGATCCTCGAACTGGACCGCGGCGAGGGCATTCCATGGGAAGGCAACTACTCTTCCTGGCTGGAGCAGAAAGACGCGCGTCTGGCGCAGGAAGCGTCCGCCGAAGCCGCTCGCCGCAAGTCGATCGAGAAAGAGCTGGAGTGGGTGCGTCAGGGCGCCAAAGGCCGTCAGTCCAAAGGCAAGGCCCGTTTGGCCCGTTTCGAAGAGCTGAACAACACCGAATACCAGAAACGTAACGAAACCAACGAACTGTTCATTCCACCTGGCGCACGCCTGGGCGACAAAGTGGTCGAAGTCAGCAACCTGCGCAAGTCCTACGGCGACCGCCTGCTGATCGACGACCTGTCGTTCTCGGTGCCGAAAGGGGCAATCGTCGGCATCATCGGCCCGAACGGCGCGGGTAAATCCACGCTGTTCCGCATGATGTCCGGCCAGGAACAGCCTGATTCCGGCAGCATCGTGCTGGGCGACACCGTCAAGCTGGCATCCGTCGATCAGTTCCGCGACAGCATGGACGGTTCGAAAACCGTGTGGGAAGAAGTCTCCGGCGGGCAGGACATCATGCGCATCGGCAACACCGAGATGCCGAGCCGCGCCTATGTCGGCCGCTTCAACTTCAAGGGCGTCGATCAGGGCAAACGCGTGGGCGAGCTGTCCGGCGGTGAGCGTGGCCGTCTGCACCTGGCCAAGCTGCTGCAGGTTGGCGGCAACGTGCTGCTGCTCGATGAACCGACCAACGACCTGGATATCGAAACCCTGCGCGCGCTGGAAAACGCCCTGCTGGAATTCCCTGGCTGCGCCATGGTGATCTCGCACGACCGTTGGTTCCTCGACCGTATCGCCACCCACATTCTGGACTACCAGGATGAAGGCAAGGTGGAATTCTTCGAAGGCAACTTCACCGAGTACGAAGAGTACAAAAAGCGTACGCTGGGCGCCGACGCACTCGAGCCGCACCGCATCAAGTACAAGAAGATCGCCAAGTAATGCCCGAGGCGCCGCATGCGGCGCCTTTTTTACGCCTGCGCCCGGCGATAGTCGCGCGGTGAGCACGCCATCACGCGTTTGAACGCGTGGCTGAAAGCGCTGTCGGAATCGTACCCCAAACGCTGCGCGATAGCGGAGATCGGTTCGCCGCCGGTACGCAGCGCCCGCGCCGCCAGCAGCATACGCCAGCGCGACACGTACTCGAGCGGCGCCATGCCGGCTTTCTGCTTGAAGCGCAGCGCCAACGTCGAACGGGAAACGCTCGCCGCATCGGCCAACGCCGCCACCGTCCAGCGCCGGGCCGGATCGGCATGTACCGCCTGCATCGCGGCGCCGATGCGCGGATCGAACAAAGCGGGTAGCCAGCCGGACGCCGCACTCTCCTCCCCCATCAGGTAAATCCGCAGCGCCTGGGTCAACATGATTTGCCCAAGATGATGCGCCATCAACGTACTGCCCGGCGAAGGCCTCACCAGCTCATCCGCCAGCCGCTGCAGCGCCCATTGCAGCACGGCTGCCTCTTCCGTGCCCCCGCGGATCACCATCAACGCGGGCAGGCTGCCGAACAGCCGCTCCACCTCCTCGCCAAAGCTAAAACGGCCGCCGATAAACAGGCACGTTTCCCCCTCGCCGCAGCGCGCCACGCCGTTTTGCGCCTGCAGATAAAGCGCGTCGGCGTCGAGCGCCGGAAGAGACAAGTCGCTGCCGACGGTCAGCGGTAGGCTGCGAGTCAGCAGTAAACAGTCGCCGGCCGCCAGCCACAGCGGTTCTGCCAGCCCTTCCGCCGCCAACCAACAGCCGCCGCGCACCACCGCATTGAACTTCCCGCCTTGCGGAGCGGGAAAATGAACGGCCCAGTCGCCGCCGGCCTTCAGGCCGCCGAAAAACGCATTCTGGCTGTTCAGTGGCGCCAGCACTTCCGATAAAGGATCCATATCCTCTCCCCATAAAGATCTTGCAAGAGCATAACCCGCGCGATGCGCTGGCCGAAGACTTTAGGACGATGGCGACAGAAATTAGGTTTTTGTTGCATTCATCCGCCGGATAGCGCCGATTTACACTCCCTGTGTCACAGCCAACCACAGCGAGGAATCCCCAATGAACAAACAAACGCCCATCGGCTCTGGCTTCAACGCCACCACCACCGCCGCCGACGTGCTCAAAGATCGTCAACTGGCCGGCATGACGGCGCTGGTCACCGGCGGCCATTCCGGCCTGGGGTTGGAAACGACTCGCGCATTGACGCAGGCGGGAGCACAGGTGATTGTCGCCGCCCGCGATCCCGTCATCGCCCGCACTCGTCTGGCCCTCGCCGGTATCAGCAACGTCGACATTTATGAGCTTGATTTGGCCGATCTGAACAACATCAGAGAGTTCGCGCAACATCTTCTGGCGACCGGCGCCCACCTCGATATGGTGATCTGCGGCGCCGGCATCATGGCCTGTCCTGAAACCCGCATCGGTCCAGGCTGGGAGGCTCAATTCGCGATCAACCACCTGGGGCATTACGCGCTGGTGAACCACCTCTGGCCGGCATTGGCGGGCGGCGCCCGCGTTGTCGTCATCTCCTCTTCCGGCCACCATGCCAGCGCCATACGCTGGAATGACGTGCAGTTTCACAGCGGCTATGACAAGTGGCGGGCCTACGGCCAGTCGAAAACCGCTAATGCGTTATTCGCCGTGCACCTCGACAAACGAGGACGAGCCGCCGGTGTACGCGCCTTCACGCTGCATCCCGGCATGATCCCCACGCCACTGCAGCGTTACCTCTCGCAGGAAGAGATGCTCGCATTGGACTGGATCGACGCCGACGGCAAACCCGCCCACCCGGAAATGCTGAAAACGCCGCAACAGGGTGCGGCAACCCAGGTGTGGGCGGCGACATCGCCTCAACTCAATGGCCTTGGCGGATTGTATTGCGAAGACTGCGATATCGCCCGGCGCAACGATGACGAGGGCCTTTCCTTCAGCGGCGTAAAAAGCTACGCCGTCGATCCTGAACAGGCCCAACGCCTGTGGGAATTGTCGGCGCAACTCACCGGCATCGACATCTTCGGCAAGATTTAAACAGGAGCCCCCTATGCAGAATCGCCAAATCATCCTCGGCAAACTCCCACAGGGAAAGCTGACCGTCGATTGTTTTCAGACTCACGAGACCCCGATGCCGATCCCCGGCCCCAGAGAGGTTCTGTTGCGCACGCTTTACGTGCCTTTGGATGCGGCCAGCAGAGCCTGGATGCAGGGCGTCACCTATCGTTCCGGATTGCAGCCAGGAGACATCATGGCCGCGACGACGCTGGCCGAAGTCGTCACGTCGCGCTCTCCCCTGCTGGCCGCCGGCGATATCGTGTTGGCGGAAACCGGCTGGCAAACCTTCACGGCCCTGCCGGCGGCTGAGGCGCTCAAACAGCCGGACATCGTTCCGCATACGCACTTACTCAGCGTTTACGGCGTACCCGGACTCACCGCTTACTTCGGCCTGCTGGAATGCGGACGCCCCAAGGCCGATGAAACCGTCGTCATTTCCGCCGCCGCAGGGGCGGTAGGCATGTTCGCCGGACAAATCGCCCGACTCCACGGCTGCCGCACGGTGGGCATTGCCGGCGGCGCCGCCAAAACGGCTCTGCTGACGGACAGGCTGGGTTTCGATGCGGCGATAGATTATAAGGCGGGGAATCTGCATGACGGCCTGCGCCGCTCGTGCCCCAACGGCATTGACGTGCTGTTCGACAACGTCGGCGGCGATATTTTGGCGGCCTGCCTGCCGCACATGGCGAAACAGGGGCGCATTGTTTGCTGCGGCGCGGTGTCGCAGTACGATACGGCCTCCCCACCGGCCGCGCCGGCCGGGATCCCCGGTTTGCTGATCGTCAACAGCTTGACGATGCGGGGGTTCCTGTTGGCCGACTTCCTTCACCGACAAGAACAGGCGCTGACGGCGCTCACGGCCTGGGTCGCGGAGGAGAAATTAGCGGTCATCGAAGATCTGATCGCCGGTTTTGAGCTGCTGCCCGCGGCCCTGGTTGGCCTGCTGGCGGGGGAAAACACAGGAAAACGCATCGTGCAAGTGACGTAATATCTTGTTTAACCCAGGAGCGGCCTGGGCTTCCTTGGTTCTTATTCCCGCGGCAGCTCGCGGGCGTAGTCGTCGAACGCCGGATGCTGCAGCACCACATCGATGAAGCAGGCCAGCGCCGGGGAATTCAGCTTGCGGCTCGGGTAAACCAGATACAGCTCGTTGCCCTCCGCGCGCCACGCCGGCAAGACTTCCACCAACAGCTTCTGCGCCACCACCTCGCGGCTGAGAAACGCCGGCAACAGCGTGATCCCCGCGCCGGCGATAGCGCATTCACGCGCATACAGCAGGTTGTCGGTGGTGTGCGCCAGCGGCAGCTGCCAACGGTAGTAGTCGTCGCCGCAGCGCAGGTTCCAGGCCGTCCAGGCGCGGTGGGCAATGCAGCGATGCTGTTGCAGTTGTTGCGGGTGTTCGATCGGCGGATGCTGCGCCAGATAGGACGGCGCGGCCAACAGATAGCGCGGCGCATACCCGAGACGGCGACCGATCAGCGAAGAATCCTGCGGCTTGCCGGTGCGCAGCGCGGCGTCGAAGCCTTCCTGCACCAGATCCACCATGGCGTCGGACACCGACACCTCCAGCGAAACGTCCGGGTATTGGCGCTGAAAATCCGCCGCCAGCCGCGCCACCAGGGTCGCCCCCAGCCCGGCGGGCGTTGAAATCCGCAGGCGGCCGCTCGGGTTATCGCGCAGCCGCTGCAACGCCAGATCGGCGCGTTCCGCGGCGGACATCATCGCCTGACAATGTTCCAGATAGCGCTCACCGGCGAAGGTCAGGTTCAGCTGGCGCGTGGTGCGATTGAGCAAGCGCAGCCCCAGCGTCTGTTCGAGCTGGCTGATGCGCTGGCTGACGCTGGACTTCGGCAACCCGACGCGCTGCGCGGCGGCGGTGAAACTGCCGCACTCCGCCACCAGCGCGAACAGCGCCATGTCCTGCAGCTGTTTGAATTCCATTGTTCACCTTAAACGAACACTCCGTTAGATATTGTCCATCTTATCACCCCACTGCCGCGGGTCTACACTGGGGACATCATTTAAAAGGAGCACAATCATGTCGATAAAAGCCATTGCCGTAGACCCGCAGAACCCCGCCGGTTTCATCGAAATCTCACCGGAGATGCCGGTTCCCGGCCAGTACGATCTGCTGGTGGCAGTGAAAGCGGCGTCGGTCAACCCGGTGGACACCAAAGTGCACGCCGGTCTGCAAAAGAGCGGCCTGCAGCAGCCGCGCATCCTCGGCTGGGACGCCAGCGGCGTGGTGGTAGACGTGGGCAGCGGCGTCAGCGGCTTCAAGCCCGGCGATGAAGTGTGGTACGCCGGCGACATCACCCGCCCCGGCAGCAACAGCAGCCACCAGTTGATCGACTCACGCATCGCCGCGCACAAGCCGCGCAGCCTGAACTGGGCCGAGTCCGCCGCCCTGCCGCTCACCGCCCTCACCGCCTGGGAAGCGCTGTTCGAACACCTGAACATTCAGGACGCGCCGGAGAACAAGACGCTGCTGATCATCGGCGGCGCCGGCGGCGTCGGCTCGCTGGCCATTCCGCTGGCCGCGCTGCGCAGCAAGGTGAAAGTGATCGCCACCGCCTCAAGGCCGGAATCCGCCGCCTGGTGCCGTGAGCGCGGCGCCGATCTGGTGGTGGACTACCGCGATCTGAAGGGCGAGCTGGCGCAGCACGGCATCGAGCAGGTGGATTACATCCTGTGCCTGAACGATACCGACGGCCACTGGCCGGCGATGGCCGAGCTGGTCGCGCCGCTGGGCCATATCTGCACCATCGTCGAGAACGCGCAGCCGTTGGATCAAAACGCGCTGAAGCTGAAGAGCGCCGCGCTGCACTGGGAATTCATGTTCACCCGCAGCATGTTCACCACCCCGGACATCGCGCAGCAGGGCCAGATCCTCCAACAGGTGGCGCAGCTGCTGGACGAGGGCAAGCTGAGCACCACGCTGAGCGAAACTCTGCACGGGCTGTCGGTAGAAACGCTGACCGCCGCGCATCGACAGCTGCTCGGCGGCCATATGCAAGGCAAGCTGGTTATCGCTTACTAAGCCTGAATCGCGGCGGCGTTTTGCGCCGCCGTTACTGCGGACGAACGAAGCCGACGCACAGCGCTTGCTCGTCGGCATGCGGATCGGCGCGGAACGTCAGCGTCTGCTGCCAATCGAGGCGCATCTTCGGCCAGTGGGCCAGCTCGCCGCCGAAGTCGCTGTGCGCGCAGTCTTCACCCAACCGCCCGAACAGAGCGACGCCGTGCTGCGCAATCTGCGGATAGCTGATGTTGACGTTGTAGATATTCGGCCGCGTATGATTGGACCAGCGCGTAATGGTCTGCGGCCGGGAGCCGGCGTACACCGTCATCCACTGCGACAGGTATTCGCCGCCGACGTAGCGCAGGCTGACGCCATACCGCTCCTGCCACAGCCGCTCCACTCCGACGCTGAACGCCTTGATACCCACCATTTTCTGGCCGGCGTTGCGCACGTTGCCCAGCATCACCGCGGCATACCCCAGATAGACCGCCAGCGCCGCGCACATCAGCCCGATGGTCGCCGCGCGCAGCGAACGCACCGGCGGCTGGCGCACGCAGCCAACCAGCAGCGCGGGCGCCAACATGAAGAACGGCTGCAGCCACTCGGTCAGCCGGCCGCCGACGTTGAAAGAGAACCAGAAGGTAATGATGCCGAGCGGCAACAGGTAGACCCACAGCAACACCCGCATCGGCAACGCCGCTGGCCAGGCCAGCACCGCCCCGCTGCGCCGCAGGATCACCCACAGCGCCAGCGACGGATAGAACACCAGCAGCAGCGACTGCAGCATATCGAGGTTGAGCTGCATCTTGATCTGCGAATCCACCCACTTGAAGGCGGCGAAGTCATGGTTCCACAGCCAGAACAGGTTCGGCAGCACCAGCGCCAACCAGATCGCCACCGCCAGATAGAACTGCGGCTGGCGATAGCAGCGGCGGATCTGCGGTACGAACAGCGTCGACAGCGCCGCGAAATAGACGAAGGCGAAGGTCGAGTATTTCGCCATCATCGCCAGACCGGCCACCAATGCGAAAGCCGGCCACCAGTTGGCCGAACGCGAGATCGCCAGGTGGAAGAACAGCGCCATCCACGGCCACAGCATCACCAACAGGTAATTGTCGTTGTAGGGAATGATGTCGAAATTGATGATGCCGGACAGGTTGAGCGTCAGCAGCGCCATCCAGGCCAGCGAGGTGCTGCCGCTCAGGCGGCGCGCCAATAGCCAGACGCCCAACATGCCGATGGCGATGGCGATGAAGTGCCCGCCATACCAGTACAGGTTCAGCGGCAGCCACGGGAGCCAGATCGCCGGCTGCATCGCCGCACCGACCAGCCAAGGATTTTTCGGTGAGCCCCACTCGGCGTTGAGGCCCCAGTTGAGCGCCTCGACGGCGTCGTAAGGCAGAGTGGGATCGAGATGAACGGTCAGCAGCGTCCAGGCTGCGGCATAGCAGATCAACCAGAGAACGAGTAAGCGATAAGACATGTCTTCTTCTGAGCGTTATTGTAAAGAAAATCTTAACCTAGTCGCTACCGAATGAACCATGTTTAAACAAGCCGTTAAATGTGCGCCACAGAGGCGTTTCTGCCGCCGCGACCGCACATTCCGCTAATTTTCTCAGCCTCCGGCGTGGCGATGGGCGGGCGCATTCGCCAACCGGCCAGCGTCCGCCGCCAGCAGCTGCTGCACCAGCTCGACGCAGCGCAGGAAACGCTCTTCGTAATCGCTGGATTCAACGTGCACGTACTCGATGTTGTTGGCGCGCAACATCTCCTCCAGCAGGTGCTGGAACGCCAGGCGATCGGCGGCGCTGCCAAGGCTGCGCAGGCCGTCCGCCACCCACGGCGTGTTGTTTTCCAGCAGGATCACCAGATCGAAACGGTATTCGTCGATCAGCGCCTGCACGAAGGGGTGTTCACGCCCCTCATACTTTTTGCAAAACGCCTGGGTGGTAACGAAATCGGTATCGATAAACGCCACCTTGTTGGCGTACTTGACCGCGAAATCCACGTATTGCGCCTGCCCGAGAGCGATTTTGTCGTAGTCGGAGTACTGTAGCGCCATCTCGTCGCCGCCCAGGTGCGAAAACACGTAATCGCGGCCATATTCCCAGGCGCTGGTGGTGTTGAAGATGTTGGCCAGCTTGTTGACCAGCGTCGACTTGCCGCTCGACTCGCCGCCGAGGATCGCCACGGTGCGCACGAAGAACGGCTTCACCTCGGTCGGGATGTAGTCCCAATAGCGGAACGGATCCTGGCGGATCTGATTGCCGCTGATGTTCATGAACGAACGCTCGGGATCGACCAAGATGGTTTCGATGCCCAGATGCTCGCGGTAGCGCGGCGCATCCTGCGCTTCGCTGGAATAGATGAAGCTCGGCACGATGCCCTTCTGTTCCATAAAGGCCTTCATGCCGTCGCTCCACACGTTCCAGCCGTGCGGATAGGGTTCGATGCCCTGCTCGTCGAACGAGTGGATATGGATGTTTTTCTGGTACTTGAAGGTCTGCAGCAGCCAGCGCAGGCGATCGCTGACCGTTGGCTGTTGCGACATCGAACTGTTCTCGAACAGCTCGCGGTCGCGCGGTTCATCGTGGCACAAGATAACGTGAAGTTCGTCCACCTGGCTGCAGGCGCGCTGGATCAGATAGATGTGGCCGGTGTGCAGCGGGTAAAATTTACCAAACACCACGCCGACTTTGACCTCTTTACGCGGGAACTCCAGCCCGAGAAAACGGTGCAGCGCCTCGAGCTTTTGCGCGCTCGGGCTTTTGATTTTGTCGTTCAACAGCTGGCTCAGATAGCCCTTGGTCATGCCGCTGGCATCCGCCACCTGCTGCAAAGTACAGCCCTTTTGCTTAATGGACGTCTTCAGGTAATCAAATTGCGGCATGGCCACCTCCGTTTAGTATGCTAAACAAAATAGCATATCTTACTCGCCGTCGGCGACATTAATAAAACTCTTCCAGCACGTCGAGCGCGTCCGCCAGCTTCTTGACCCCAAACACCTGCATGTTGGCCGGCGGCTTCTTCGGCATGTTGCCGTGCGGCACGATGGCGCGCTTGAAACCGTGCTTGGCCGCTTCGGAGATGCGCTCCTGGCCGCTCGGCACCGGACGGATTTCTCCCGCCAGCCCCACTTCGCCGAACACCACCAGATCGTTCGGCAGCGGCCGATCGCGCAGGCTCGACACCAACGACATCAGCAGCGCCAGATCGGCGCTGGTCTCGCTGACCTTCACCCCGCCGACCACGTTGACGAACACGTCCTGATCCGACATCTGCAGCCCGCCGTGCCGGTGCAGCACCGCCAGCAGGATCGCCAACCGGTTCTGCTCCAGGCCCACCGCCACGCGGCGCGGGTTGGACATCATCGAGTGATCCACCAGCGCCTGGATCTCCACCAGCAGCGGCCGGGTGCCTTCCCACACCACCATCACCGAGCTGCCGGAGGTGACTTCATCGCCGCGGCTGAGGAAGATCGCCGAAGGGTTGCTGACTTCGCGCAGCCCCTGTTCGGTCATGGCGAACACCCCCAGCTCGTTGACCGCGCCGAAGCGGTTCTTGTGGCTGCGCAGGGTGCGGAAGCGGGAATCGGCGTCGCCGTCCAGCAGCACCGAACAGTCAATGCAGTGTTCCAGCACTTTCGGCCCGGCCAGCGAGCCGTCTTTGGTGACGTGGCCGACCATGACGATCGCCACGCCGCGCGTCTTGGCGAAGCGCGTCAGGTAGGCGGCGGTTTCGCGCACCTGGGCCACGCTGCCCGGCGAAGACTGAATGTCCGCCATGTGCATCACCTGGATCGAGTCGATCACCATCAGCTTCGGCTGTTCCTGCTCGGCGATCAGGCAGATCTGCTCGATGCTGGTTTCCGACAGCATGTTCAGGCCGCCGGTCGGCAGCCCCAGACGATGAGCGCGCATCGCCACCTGCTGCAGCGACTCCTCGCCGGTGACGTACAGGGTTTTCATCTGCTCGGACAGTTTGCACAGCACCTGCAGCAACAGGGTGCTCTTGCCGGCGCCGGGGTTGCCGCCGATCAGAATGGCGCTGCCGGGCACCACACCGCCGCCCAGCACGCGGTCGAACTCGAGAAAGCCGGTGGTGAAACGCGGCAGCGCCTCCAGGCTGATTTCCGACAGCTTCTGCACCTTGCTGACGCCGGCGTCGCCGGCATAACCGCTGAGGCGATCGTTGCGCGCCGCAGCGGGCGACGCGGCCAAACGCACTTCCGTGATGGTGTTCCAGGCATGACAGGCGCTGCACTGCCCCTGCCAACGCGGATAGTCCGCCCCGCACTCATTGCACACAAATGCCCGTTTTGCCACTTTTGCCACGTCTTACCTCAATCTTTCGTTATCGCACTTCGTGTTTCAGGCTGCCGGTGAGAATGCACAGCACGCCCATCAGATCCGCATGCCGGATCGCCACCTGCGCTTTTTCATACACTTTCGGCTTGGCGTGGTAGGCGATGCCCAACCCCGCCGCCTGCATCATTTTCAAATCGTTGGCGCCGTCGCCGATGGCCACGGTCTGCGCCAGCGGGATCTCCAGCTTCTCCGCCAGCCGCAGCAGCGTATCGGCTTTGAACTGCGCGTCCACCACCGGCCCCAGCACTTCGCCGGTCAGCTTGCCGTCGCGGATCTCCAGCTCATTGGCCGCCGCCGCCACCAGCCGCAGCCGGTTGCGCAGGTATTCGGCGTAGTAGGTGAAGCCGCCGGAGGCGATCGCCACATGCCAGCCCATCGCCTGCAGCTTGCCCACCAGGCTGGTCAGCCCCGGCATCAGCGGCAGCTCGTCGCGCACCTGCTTGAGGATGTTGGCGTCGGCCCCTTTCAGCGTGCCGACGCGCTGGCGCAGGCTGGCAGTAAAGTCCAGCTCGCCGCGCATCGCGCGTTCGGTGACTTCCGCCACCTGTTCGCCGACGCCCGCCAGCTTGGCGATCTCGTCGATGCACTCGATCTCGATCGCCGTCGAATCCATGTCCATCACCAGCAGCCCCGGCGTGCGCAGGTGCGGGATCTTGCCGAGCGGCGCCACGTCCAGCCCGCTCTCCGCCGCCAGCAGCTTGGCACGCGGCGTCAAGGTGCCCGCCAGGCGCACCACCTGATAGTCGTCCACGCCCCAGGCGGTGACGATCACCATCGCCGCGCCCAGCTTGCGTTGGAATTGTGTAATGCGCGCCTTGTCCAGCTTTCTGCCGTATAACAGCCACCCGGTATTGCCCGCCCGGTAGTCCAGCGGCATCACTTCGTCGCCGCTGAGCGAAAGGGGAAGACCCGGCCATTGAGAGATCTCCGCCGGAAGATCGCAATAGGTCAGACTGTTTGACATCATTGACTCCTGAATGGACAAAAACGCTGCATGATAAAACGACGCATCAAGCTATCCTATCGCCAGCGGTTCTGGCAACATAAAGTGTCCCCGATGCCCAAGGAACCTGCATGGCTCGCGCTAAACTGAAATTTCGCCTGCACCGTACCGCTATTATCCTGATTTGCCTGGCTTTGCTGGTGCTGCTGATGCAGGGTGCCTCTTATTTTAGCCTGAGTCACCAAATGGCGCGATCCGAACAGGTCGAAGAGCTGGCGCAGACGCTGACCAAACAGGTCGCCTACAGCCTGGCGCCGCTGCTGGACGACGACGGCAACAACCCGCGCATCGACGCCATCCTCAAGCAGCTCACCGATCACAGCCGCATTCTCGACGTCAGCGTGTATCAGCTGGACGGCACGCTGGTCTCCCACGCCGGGGAGCAGATAAGTATACGCGATCGCCTGTCGCTCGACGGCAAACGCGCCGGCAGCTACTTCAACCACCAGTTGGTCGAATCCATTCAGGGCAAAGACGGCCCGATCGGCTTTATCCGCATCACCCTCGACACCCACGTGCTGGCGACCGAGTCCAAGCAGGTGGACAACACCACCAACCTGCTGCGCCTGATGATCCTGCTGGCGCTGGCGATCGGCATCATTCTGGCGCGCACCCTGCTGCAACACCGCCGCAGCCGCTGGCAGCAGTCGCCGTACCTGTTGACCGCCAACACGCCGTTGGCAGAAGGCAATACGGTGGAAGACGACGAAGAGGATGCGCCGGAGGCAAAACAGGAAGCGCCGAAGAAGGGGTAACTCAGGCCAGGCGCTGAATGTGATCGTGCCGTTTATTGTCCTTTCGGTGAATAGATTGCCCGTAACGGCTTCATCAATAACCAGTTGAAAGGTAAAGCGTTAGCCAAAACTGGCCAAGCGGAATGAATAGATTGACGGGCGGGCGCCATGATGACGCCCGCCGGGGTATTACGCTTTGTCGCCCAGCAGCACGGATTCCAGCGCGATAACGATCATTTCGTTAAAGGTGGTCTGGCGTTCCGCCGCCGTGGTCGCTTCGTGACGCAGGATGTGGTCGGACACGGTGCAGATGGTCAGCGCCTTACAGCCGAACTCTTCGTACAGCTCCGCCGCCACGCCGTAGATGCCGGCCGCTTCCATTTCCACGCCCAGGATGCCGTACTTCTTCATCACCTGGAACATGTCCGGATCCGGGGTGTAGAACAGATCGGCGGAGAAGATGTTGCCCACGCGCGCCGGGATGCCCTGCGCCGCCGCCGCGTCGACCGCGTTGCGCACCATGTCGAAGTCGGCGATCGCCGCGTAGTCGTTGTCCTTGAAGCGCAGACGGTTCACCTTGGAGTCGGTGCACGCGCCCATGCCGATCACCACGTCACGCAGTTTGATATCGTCACGCACCGCGCCGCAGGAGCCCACGCGAATGATCTTCTTCACGCCGAATTCTGCGATCAGCTCGCGCGCATAGATGGAGCAGGACGGGATGCCCATGCCGTGGCCCATTACGGAGATGCGGCGGCCTTTGTAGGTGCCGGTGAAGCCCAACATGCCGCGCACGTTGTTCACTTCCACCGCGCCTTCCAGGAAGGTTTCGGCGATGTATTTTGCACGCAGCGGATCGCCCGGCATCAGTACTACGTCAGCGAAATCACCCATCTCAGCATTAATGTGCGGCGTAGCCATAATTTTCTTCCTTTAGAAATCTTATTTAATAAAAACGTCAAACATCTAAGCCTTGAATTTCGAGTTGCAGCTAGGCAGCTAGCGGGTGAATCCCCAGGAGCTTACTTGAGTAAGTGACTGGGGTTCACGCATGAAGCTAACAACGCTGCGGCTTGAAAGACAGGGCTTAGAACAGGGTCTTACCGTAATCCATCGGCGACAGGCCAAAGTAATTGGCGACGGTCTGGCCGATGTCGGCGAAGGTCTCGCGGTGGCCCAGCGAGCCCGGCTTCACTTTCGGGCCGTAAACCAGCACCGGAATGTGCTCGCGGGTGTGGTCGGTGCCCGGCCAGGTCGGGTCGCAGCCGTGGTCGGCGGTGAAGATGATGATGTCTTCGTCTTTCACCAGCTTCAACAGCTCCGGCAGGCGGCGGTCGAACAGCTCCAGCGCGGCGGCGTAGCCCGCCACGTCACGGCGGTGGCCATAGGAGGAATCGAAGTCCACGAAGTTGGTGAACACGATGGTGTTGTCGCCGGCCTTTTCCATTTCGATCAGGGTCGCGTCGAACAGCGCGTCGATGCCGGTCGCCTTCACCTTCTTGGTGATGCCGACGTTGGCGTAGATGTCGGCGATTTTACCGATCGACACCACTTCGCCGCCCTTCTCGTCCACCAGCTTTTTCAGCACGGTCGGCGCCGGCGGCTCTACCGCCAGATCGTGACGGTTGCCAGTGCGCTGGAAGTTGCCCGGCTTGTCGCCGACGAACGGACGCGCGATCACGCGGCCGATGTTATACCCGCCTTCGGTCAGCTCTTCACGCGCGATTTCGCACAGCTCGTACAGGCGATCCAGGCCGAAGGTTTCTTCATGGCAGGCGATCTGGAATACCGAGTCGGCGGAGGTGTAGAAAATCGGCTTGCCGGTTTTCATGTGCTCTTCACCCAGCTGATCGAGGATCACGGTGCCGGATGAGTGGCAGTTGCCCAGGTAGCCCGGCAGCTTGGCGCGTTCGACCAATTTGTCCAGCAGTGCCTGCGGGAAGCTGTTGTGCTCGTCCTTGAAATAGCCCCAGTCGAACAGCACCGGCACGCCGGCGATTTCCCAGTGGCCCGACGGCGTGTCTTTACCGGAAGAGAGTTCGCTGGCGTAAGCGTAAGCGCCGATGATGTCGGCGTTGCGATCCAGCCCCTGCGGGAAGTTGCCGGTGGACTCTTCCGCCGCTTTGCCGAGGCCCAGACGGCTCAGGTTAGGCAGCGTCAGCGGGCCCTGGCGGCCCACGTTGGCCTCACCGCGCGCGCAAACCTCGGCGATGTGGCCCAGGGTGTCGGAACCCTGATCGCCAAAACGTTCGGCGTCTTCGCTGGCGCCGATGCCGAAGGAGTCCAATACCATAATAAATGTGCGTTTCATCTGTGCTCTCCTGCGTGTTCTCACGCTTTGGACGGCCGCGAAAAAGCCGCGACCGTTCCTGATTCTTGGGTTATTCCGTGATGCGCTTATATACCACCGGCGTCGCTTCCGGCGCCTTGTCGCTCAGCGTCATCGCGCTGCGCACCGCATCGGCCGCCTGCTGCCAGCTCTCTTCATCGTTGGCGTGGATCATCGCCAGCGGCTGCTGGGCATCCACTTTCTCGCCCAGGCGCGCCACCTCGGTCAGGCCAACGCTGTAATCGATGGCGTCGCTCGCCCGGCGACGGCCGCCGCCCAGCGCAACCACCGCCATGCCCAGCGCGCGGGTATCCATGGCGCTGACGATGCCCGGCTTTTCAGCATACACCGGCTTGCTCAGCGTTGCCGCCGGCAGATAGCTATCGTAGCGTTCGACGAAGTCTATCGGCCCCTGCTGCGCCGCCACCATGCGGCCAAACACCTCCGCCGCCTTGCCGTTGTCCAGCACCGCCTGCAGTTTGGCGCGCGCGTCGGCCTCGTCTTGCGCCAGGCCGCCGGACAGCAGCATTTCCACGCACAGCGCCAGCGTCACTTCCAGCAGGCGCGGGTTGCGGTATTCGCCGGTCAGGAAGCGCACCGCTTCACGCACTTCCACCGCGTTGCCGGCGCTGGAGGCCAACACCTGGTTCATGTCGGTCAGCAGCGCGGTGGTCTTGCAGCCCGCGCCGTTGGCCACGCCGACGATCGCCTGCGCCAAATCTTGTGACAGCGCATAGGTCGGCATAAAGGCGCCGGAGCCGACCTTCACGTCCATCACCAGCGCATCCAGCCCTTCCGCCAGCTTCTTGGCCAGAATGGAGGCGGTGATCAACGGGATCGAATCCACGGTGGCGGTGATGTCGCGGGTGGCGTAAAAACGTTTGTCCGCCGGCGCCAGCGAGCTGGTCTGGCCGATGATCGCCACGCCGACGTCCTGAATGATTTTGCGGAAGGCGTTATCGTCCGGGAAAATATTGAAGCCCGGAATGGCTTCCAGCTTGTCCAGCGTGCCGCCGGTATGCCCCAGGCCGCGGCCGGAGATCATCGGTACATAGCCGCCGCAGGCCGCCACCATCGGGCCGAGCATCAGCGAGGTCACGTCGCCCACGCCGCCGGTCGAATGCTTGTCGACGATCGGGCCGTTCAGCGCCAGGCTTTTCCAGTCCAGCACGGTGCCGGAATCGCGCATCGCCATGGTGAGCGCCACACGCTCCGGCATGCTCATGTCATGGAAATAAATGGTCATCGCCAGCGCGGCGATCTGCCCTTCCGACACCACGTTGTCGCGAATGCCGTTGATGAAAAAGCGGATTTCCGCTTCGCTTAACGGCTGGCCGTCGCGTTTCTTACGAATAATTTCTTGAGCCAGGAACAAGGCATCCCCCTGTGTCGCCGAGAGTCGGTGCAGACGGGCGCGCCTGGCGCCCGCCAACGAAATCGATCAGTAGCCGCCGCCGGCGGTCTGGGTCTGGTGGCCCAGCGCGGCCAGCAAGCTGGCCAGCAGGCTGGAAGCGCCAAAGCGGAAATGCCGCGCATCGGCCCAGCCTTCGCCCAGAATACGATCGGCAAGCTGCAGATAATGCAGCGCATCCTCTGCGGTGCGCACGCCGCCGGCCGGCTTGAAGCCCACCGTCTTCGCCACGCCCAGATCGCGGATCACCGACATCATCAGCTCGGCGCTTTCCAGCGTGGCGTTGACCGGCACCTTGCCGGTGGAGGTCTTGATAAAGTCCGCCCCGGCCTTGATGGCGATCTCGGACGCCTTGCGGATCAGATCGGCCTGCTTCAGCTCACCGGTTTCGATGATCACTTTCAGCAGCACGTTGGCCGCCTGGCAAGCCTGCTTGCACTGTTTCACCAGCTCGAAGCCGACCTGTTCGTTGCCAGCGATCAGCGCGCGGTAAGGGAACACCACGTCCACTTCATCCGCGCCATAGGCGATGGCCGCGCGGGTTTCCGCCAGCGCGATGTCGATATCGTCGTTGCCATGCGGGAAGTTGGTCACGGTGGCGATGCGGATATCCGGCGTGCCTTGCTCGCGCAGCGCCTTGCGCGCTACCGGAATAAAACGCGGGTAGATGCAGATGGCCGCCGTGTGGCCGGCCGGGCTATTGGCCTGACGACACAGCGCGATCACTTTCTCGTCGGTGTCATCATCATTCAGCGTGGTTAAATCCATCAAATTCAGCGCACGTTGCGCTGCTGCGGTTAATTCGGTCATAAAACTCTCCAACTGAGTACCTGGGTGTTGGCGAGCGGACTTGGTTCCATGAAGATAGCGCTGGGGAACGGCGTTCCCGCGGCGGCAACTGAGATCCTTCTCACCGCACATGGCCACCCGCCTTGCGGCCGGCCAGTAATAGCTATTTGAACACGAATGCCGGGGGCGATTCGCGCTCATCGTCACACTATATGAAATAGCACTGTAACAGACCGGAATTATATGTGAAGAACATCACAAAATAACGCGATATCGTTCACAAATTCGCTAAAGAAGCGGCTGAAGATCGCGGGTGCGGCACGCACCCGCGTTGCTTAGAGTATAGGCGGAGTCCCGCGATCGGTCGCGCCGTCGCGGGCCTCGGGATGGCTTACAGCGCCAGGAAGAAGCCGGCGATGGTGGCGCTCATCAGGTTGGACAGCGTGCCCGCCGCCACGGCCTTCAGACCGAAGCGCGCGATGTCGTGGCGACGATTGGGCGCCATGCTGCCCAGACCGCCCAGCAGGATCGCCACCGAGGAAAGGTTGGCGAAGCCGCACAGCGCGAAGGAGATGATCGCCTTGGTATGGGCCGACAGCACCTGCAGGCCTTCCGCCGCCACTACGTCGTCCGGACGCAGATAGGCGCCGAAGTTCATGTAGGCGACGAACTCGTTGACGATGATCTTCTGGCCGATGAACGAACCGGCGGTCATCGCCTCGCTCCACGGCACGCCGATCAGGAAGGCGATCGGCGAGAACACCCAGCCGAGGATCAGTTCAAGCGACAGCTGCGGATAATCGAACCAGCCGCCGATACCGCCGAGAATGCCGTTAAGCAAGGCGATCAACGCGATAAACGCCAGCAGCATCGCACCGACGTTCAGCGCCAGCTGCATGCCGGAGGCCGCGCCGGAAGCCGCCGCGTCGATCACGTTGGCCGGACGATCCTCTTCGGCGATCAGCTTCATCGCATCGTCTTTATCGTGGGTCTGCTCGGTTTCCGGCACCATCAGCTTGGCGAACAGCAGCCCGCCCGGCGCGGCCATGAAGGACGCGGCGATCAGGTATTCCAGCGGCACGCCCATCTGCGCATATCCCGCCAGCACCGAACCGGCCACCGAGGCCAGGCCGCCGCACATCACCGCGAACAGTTCTGATTGGCTCATGGTGGCGATATACGGACGCACCACCAGCGGCGCTTCGGTCTGACCAACGAAAATGTTGGCGGTCGCCGACAGCGATTCGGTGCGCGAGGTGCCCAACAGCTTTTGCAGCCCGCCGCCCAGCACGCGGATCACCAACTGCATGATGCCGAGGTAGTACAGCACCGCAATCAGCGAGGAGAAGAACACGATCACCGGCAGGACACGCAGCGCGAACACGAAGCCGCCGCCGCCGAACACCTCGAACATCTTGTCGGACACCAGCCCGCCGAAAATGAACGAAATGCCCTGATTGCCGTAGGCGATAACGTTTGCCACGCCGTTCGACATACTGCCGAGGATGCTGCGGCCCAGCGGCACATACAGCACCAGCGCGCCAATGCCGACCTGAATGATGAACGCCCACGCGACGGTGCGCAGTTTGATGGCCCGGCGGTTGCTTGAGAGCAGCACCGCAATGGCGATCAGCACCGCCATGCCGACTAGGCTCATGATGAGTTGCATGCAAAGTTTCCCTGTTGCAAAAAATAAAATACATCCCTGCTCATAAAGAGAGGTCTGCTATTGGAGAGTTTCGGGGGGATTATACTGAGCGAGGTCACTCTCGCACCGATTTATGTCACAAATGCATACAACGAGACGCAAATGAAAATCTTATAACGTGACACAGGTCACGTTATAACCTCATCAATCCGGCATGGCAAACAGCGCCTGAGCATTGCACTGCAGATGGGCGGCGATCTCGTCGGCCGGTTCCGGCCGCAGCTCGCACAGCGTTTGAAACACCTCGGCGGCGCGTTCGGGGCGATTCGGCTGTCCCTGATAGCCCGCCAGCGGCATGTCCGGCGCATCGGTCTCCAGCAACAGCGCCTCGAGCGGCAGCTGCGCCATCACGCCGCGCGTTTTCTGCGCCCGCTCATAGGTGATGGTGCCGCCCACGCCGATGTAATAGCCGAGGCGGATAAACGCCTGCGCCTGCGACAGGCTGCCGGCGAAGCCATGCACCACGCCGCGACGCGGCAGCTGCACGCGCCGCAGCGCCGCAGCCAGCTGATCGTGGGTGCGGCGCGAATGGAGGATCACCGGCAGGTCATGCTGTTTCGCCAGCCGCAGCTGGGCCAGCAGCACGCTTTGCTGGCGCTCGAACTGCGGGTTGTCCATATACAGATCGAGCCCGACCTCCCCCACCGCCACCAGCTTGCGCGGCCGTTCGGCCAGCAGCGCCGCCAGTTGCTCCAACTGCGGCCCATGATGCTGCGCGATATACAGCGGATGCAGCCCCAGCGCGGCGAACAGCGGCGCGTGATCCTGCGCCAGCCGCAGCACCCGCGCGAAGCGATCGGCGGTGACCGTCGGGACGATGATGCGCGTGACGCCGGCGCTTGCCGCCCGCACCAGGCTCTCGCCCTCATGCCCGGTAAAGGGCGGGAAATCGAAATGGCAGTGGGTGTCGGTAAAGGCATAGCTCACAGTGCGCCCCCTTCACCCGGCGGCAGATCGCCCGGCAGAATGATCTTCGGCGCCACCACCGCGGCCTCCGGCTGCGCGCCAAGATCGGACGGCATGACGATGTCGGTCACGATCGGCGAAGGCATTCTGACGTTCTCCGGCTGGATCAGGCGGCGCGACAGCGCTTTTTTCACCTTCATGCCGTCCGGCTCTGGCTGCGCCATCCACTGGCCGACGGTGGCCAGGAAATAGCGGCCGCAGCGGCGCCCCAGGTGATAATCCTGATTGAGCGACCCCAGTCGGCTGCCCAGTGCATTGCTGGCCAGCGGCTTCGGCGGGAAGATCTCGAAGATGCGCAGCTTGCCCGGCGGCTTCTCGATAAAGCGCTGGATGCGGTGATAGCTTTGCTCGTGATGCTGCAGGATACGCACCATCTGCTGCAAGCTGCTGTCGCTCAGCCAGTGCTCCATGCGCTTCATCCACTGCGGGGTGTAGTACATCTGCGAAGGCACGGTGCGGATCACCACGATGGTGTCGGCGCCGCGGCGATAGGCCTCTTCCACCGGGATCGCATCGCTGATGCCGCCGTCCTGATAGCTGATGCCGTCCAGCTCCACGCCCTGGCGATAGAAGCCGGGAATGGCGCTGGACGCCTTGATGGCCGGCAGCCAGCGCTCGCGCTGCGCCGGCAGATAGGTCGGTTCGAAATCGTCGCTGCGGCAGGCGCACAGCAGAAACTCGCGCCCGTCGGTAAAGTGCCGTTCCGCCACGTCCATCGCCAGCGGCATCTGCGCCGCCGCCGTATCAACCAGCCAATCGAGATCGATCAGATGCCCGCCGCGCACGAAGCGCAGCGGATTGAAGAATTGAGCCGAGGTGGTGTAACGGGTGATCACCCGGCGCGCGTAGCCCACCTGCCCGCAAATGTAGGCGGACAGATTCTGGGCGCCGGCCGACGTGCCGATCAGTAGGTCGAAAGGGTTAAAGCCCGCGCGCTGAAACTCGTCCAGCACGCCGGCGGTGAAAATGCCGCGCTGGCCGCCGCCTTCGCAGACCAGCGCCATCTTGCCTGGCCGAAAGGGCTTAGACGCCAGCGGTTCTATATTGCCGAGCGTGATGGGTATTCTGTATCCCAACTTGGCATCCTCAGTGAGACGTTTTCTCCGAGGATACCGCGTCTCGCTCTCTTCCGTAATCCTCTTGCAGCACGCCGGCGAGGAAATCATTGCTGCCGGCCAGCCAGACGCAATCGCTGCCGGACCATTCGGCCAATGCCTGCCATACCTGGCCTTTCAGCTGTTTCCAGCGCCCGACGATGATGTCGCTGTTCATGGCCGGCCCTCCCCGACGTGAGAAAAGGAATTAAGCTTTGTTACAGTTTGCAGGAAAATACCGGCCGGCTAAGGGCGCCGGCGGCCGGTGAACAGGCTGACCAGGAACAGGATAATGCCGACAACAAACACGATTTTAGCCGCCCAAGCGGCGGTGCCCGCCAGCGAACCGAACCCCAGTGCCGCAGCGATAAGCGCGATGACTAAAAAGATAATGCCCCAACGAAACATAAGCTTCTCCTTACCATTGTGAAAAAATTCGCTGCTGTCTACCGCCCCGACAACGGGGCGTCGACGGCAAATCAGTTTCTTTTTTTGGTGGTACATGTCGGGCCGCCTTCACGGCCCGACCGATACGGCTTGTTGTTACTTGTTACGGGCGCCTGGCGGGATTACGGCTTGACCACCAGGTCGTTTTTCACGCTTTTCACGCCGTCGATGGCCTTGGCGATGCTTTCCGCACGCTCAGACTGCGCCTGCGTTTTCACCTCACCGGAAAGCTGCACCACGCCATCGGTGGTTTCCACTTTCACATTGCGCGACGGCACGATGTCATCGGCCAGCAGCTTGGCTTTCAGCTCGCTGGTGGTGGCGGTGTCGCCGGCATACGATTTGATCGACTGGTTGGCTTCATCTTTCACGTGCAGCTTGTCGCTGACGGTCTTGACGCCTTCCACCTTGCCGGCGACAGCGACCGCATGCTCCGCCTGCGCCTGGCTGCCGACGAACCCGCTCAGGGTCACGGCGCCTTTTTCGGTTTTCACCGAAATGTCGGAACTTTTGATGGTTTTATCTTCCACCAACGCACTTTTAACTTTAGCCGTTATCGCGCTGTCATCCATGTAACCGTCAACTTTTTTCATGGAGCTATCGATTTTGGCACCGGCACTGTCCGCGGCGTTAGACGCCTTGTTGAGCAGACTCTCTTCGGCCAGCGCACTGCCGCTGACCAACACAGAACCCAATACAACAGCCATCAGCGAGTGTGCAAATTTGGTCTTTTTCATCGATCTCTTCCTTTTGTTGGGGGCTCACAACGCCAGAGCGCCGGAACCCTGCGGCCACCTTCACGCGGCCTTCTCGGTAAATACTTCATCATCGCTATACGATTAAGCGTTCACGACGGGAATATTGCAACGGCCGTGCCAACTCAAAAAAAACCTTAAAAATCAAAGAAAACAAATCAGACGTTGGATTTTTAGCCAAAAAACTGTCGCCTATTGACGACAGGCTAAGTCACACAAAACTGAAATATAGTTATCTCATTGATATTTAAAGACACTGACTGTCTCCTATCGGCAACACATCAGAATAACTCACCAAACAAACAACATATTACAGTGATTTACTCTCAAGCAATGTGCGGACATCCCGTTAAAGATAGACCATTAGACAGAAAATGCAGGCCGAACGAACATCGCCTGGTGTCCTAGGTTCGCAAGAAAAATATGAGGGAGGTTTATTAATTAGCGCAGTGGGAATAGGAGAGGCGTGCAGGGCGCACTGGGCGCCCTGCCGATTGATCAGTGTTCGCGCGTCTTGCGGAAGGTCACGTCAGGATAACGTTCCTGCGTCAGGTTGAGGTTCACCATGGTCGGCGCGATATAGGACAGGTTGTCCCCGCCGTCCAGCGCCAGGTTGATCTCGTTCTTGCGCTTGAACTCTTCGAACTTCTTCACGTCGTCGCACTCGACCCAGCGCGCGGTCGACACGTTGACCGACTCGTACAGCGCTTCCACGTTGTACTCGCTCTTCAAGCGCGCTACCACCACGTCGAACTGCAGCACACCGACCGCACCGACGATCAGATCGTTGTTGGCGATCGGACGGAACACCTGCACCGCGCCCTCTTCGGACAGCTGCACCAGCCCCTTCAGCAGCTGTTTCTGCTTCAGCGGATCGCGCAGGCGAATGCGGCGGAACAGTTCCGGCGCGAAGTTCGGGATGCCGGTGAACTTCATGTCTTCACCCTGGGTGAAGGTATCGCCGATCTGAATGGTGCCGTGGTTGTGCAGGCCGATGATGTCGCCCGGATAGGCTTCTTCCACGTGCGAACGGTCGCCGGCCATAAAGGTCAGCGCGTCGGAGATCACCACGTCTTTGCCGGTGCGCACCTGGTGCAGCTTCATGCCCTTCTCGTAGCGGCCGGAAACCACGCGCATAAAGGCCACGCGGTCGCGGTGTTTCGGATCCATGTTGGCCTGGATCTTGAACACGAAGCCGGTGAATTTCTCTTCCGCCGCCGTCACTTCGCGGGTGTCGGTTTTGCGCGGCATCGGCGCCGGCGCCCAGGCCACCAGGCCGTCCAGCATGTGATCCACGCCGAAGTTGCCCAATGCGGTACCGAAGAACACCGGGGTCAGCTCGCCGCTCAGGAAAGCCTCCTGATCGAACTCGTGGGAAGCGCCCTGCACCAGCTCCAGCTCATCGCGCAGCTGCGCCGCCAGATCTTCACCCACCGCCGCATCCAGCTCCGGGTTGTTCAGACCCTTGACGATGCGCACTTCCTGAATGGTGTGGCCTTTACCGGTCTGGTACAGGTAGGTTTCATCCTTGTACAGGTGGTAAACGCCCTTGAACAGCTTGCCGCAGCCGATCGGCCAGGTGATGGGCGAGCAGGCGATCTTCAGTTCGCGCTCGACTTCATCCATCACTTCCATCGGATCGCGGATATCGCGGTCCAGTTTGTTCATGAAGGTCAGGATCGGCGTGTCGCGCAGACGGGTAACCTCCATCAGCTTGCGGGTGCGATCCTCAACGCCCTTGGCGGCGTCGATCACCATCAGGCAGCAGTCGACGGCGGTCAGAGTACGGTAAGTATCTTCGGAGAAGTCTTCGTGCCCCGGGGTATCCAGCAGGTTGACCAGGCTGTCGCGGTACGGGAACTGCATCACCGAGGTGGTGATCGAGATCCCACGCTGCTTTTCCATTTCCATCCAGTCGGATTTGGCGTGCTGGCTGGAGCCGCGGCCTTTTACCGTACCGGCGGTCTGGATCGCCTGTCCGAACAGCAGCACTTTTTCGGTAATGGTGGTTTTACCGGCATCGGGGTGCGAGATGATGGCGAAAGTTCTTCTTTTGAAGACTTCGCGGGCAAATTCACTAGGAGACATGGTTTTCAGGTTCTACGGTTAGTCCGCCCTGCGACATCATCAGAACGCGCCGATCGCGGCGCCGGGCAAAGCGGTGAATAAAAGATAACAGCCGGGCATTTTCGCCGATTTGCCAACCGGTGACAATCAATGGATCCGATTTCCCGCTAACGCAGGCGGAAATCGGGGGGCAAAGCGGCCCAATGCCGACGCAATACCGATTTGTGATCGTCCGCCATCGGCAGGTTTTCCAATAATTCCGGCCACAAATTTCGCGCCTTGTCGATGGCATCCACAAGGTGCACACGAATCGCAGGCCAGGGAATATCGACCCGCTCAGCCCAGCGCTCGAAGGTTTGCATTGAGATCCTATCCCAGCGTTTTTCCTTCGCCATATTGAGCGCGGCCTCAGATTCACCAGGAATATAGGCCAACGTAGTGACGATGTCATAAGCGGGAGAAAGCCGAACATCGGTCTGGTTTGGATAGATCATGGACCAATTCTTTACGTGAGCATCGCCATTGGCGAGCAAAATATTCGCCAACAGACGGCGTGCCATTTGCTGCGCATCCGCTAAAGGTTCACTGCCATACTCATAGAGATAAGCCGCTATCTGATCGTAATTTTTACCGCGGTATTTATCGTGCGCGTAAATCTCGAATATCTGAGCAAAATCTTCTGCATGTACTCGCCCGTTTTCGCTGCGGTCAAAACGACGGATGGCATAAGCATAAGGTTCATCCGCCAAGCGAATATCAGGCAAGTGCTCAAGTCGTGTCAGCTCAACCAACTCAATATCAGGAATATCCACGCCGATGGCTTGCGCCAAGCGCATTGCCGTATATTCATTTTCAGGGAGATGACGATGGACCGTTGAAGGCGTTTTAATGATCCAGCTATCGGCGCCGACCTGAGAAGAAATGTTGAAGCGGCCCTCTTTGCGCACAGAGGAAAACTTCATTTGTACCCCTGCCAAAGAAAACTTTTGCGCCTCCACGCCAACATTAATTTGCACGGCTTCCAGCTCGCCGCGCGACGTTAACGCCCAGGCGGGTATGTCACTGGCGGCCAGCGGCCGGGCTTCAAGCGCTCCCGGCAGGTTTCCCCCGGCCCAGGCAATTAAGGGAAACTCCTCGTTCACATGGGCTTTCAACGACTGGGCCACCCAACCGCGCAGTGCGCCTTCGGGTAACAAATTGGATAAGACGGGCGGCAGGCGCTGCGATGACTGTAAAACTTGCTCAAGATACCCCGGGTGCGCCCTCTGCCTTAGCGTAAACAAGGGACGAGCATGCTCCGGCAAAGCGAGGTAGTGCGGATCAAAGGTCAGGATGTTTCTGCCGCCGCTGTAATGCGCCAGCACGCCAACACGCACGCCATGCAATATCAAGGCTAATGCCTGCACCGATTCAACCTGTCGCGGCCCTTTCATCAGCTAGTCCTCGAGATCTTTCAGTTTTTTTTCGAAATTATGCGGCTTACCGGCTTCCGGCGCGCGACTCACTTCCTGTTGCAGCAAGCACTCCACATCACGGGCAGGCTTTTTCGGCACGATGACATATTCCAAATCCATCGCCGCCAATATCCGTAGCAGCGTGCTTACCCGCATATCGCTACCCGTTTCAATACGCTGATATTGCTGTTGGGTCATGCCAATCTTCATTAAAAAGTCTTTTTGGCTCCAGCCCAACTCAATGCGTTTTTCTTTCAGCAACGCTGATATTTCTGATAATTTTCTCATCCGCACCTCCCAACTACGCATTGATTGTCTCACCAACAATAAACAACAAATTAGTTGTCGCCATGGCAAAAAACAACTTATTCGATGTAAATTAATCAGAAAACAACTTTTTAGTTGTAAAAGGAAAGGAAAACAATAAACAGGATGTGTTTAGATTACGCCAGCGGCAGCGCCATCACGATCGCGTCTTCGCGGCCGTGGGCGCTCGGGTAATAATTGCGGCGCACGGTAACCTCGTTGAAACCGAGATCTTCATACAGCGCGATCGCCGCCTGGTTGGAGGCGCGCACTTCCAGCCACAGCGTGACCACGCCGCGGCTCTCCAGCCGTTCAATCAACGCGTTGAGCAGCAGGCGGCCAAAGCCACGGCGCTGGTACTGCGGATGAATGGCGATGTTGAACAGCGTGGCTTCGTCCAGCACGATCTGCGTGATGGCGAACCCCGCCATCTCCCCGTCGGCGCTCAGCTTCAGGTTAAGGTAGCGATCGCCCTGATTGCTGGCGAAGGTGGTTTCCGTCCAGGGAAAAGCGTGGCTGGCTTGCTCAATGGTGAAGGCCGTGGCCAGGTCGGCCGCCGTCAGGGTAGAAATCGTGTTCATGATGACAAATCTGCTGCCAGAGGGCGCGTTTGGCCCCCGCGTCTTGGGAAAGCTCGGCCAGCGCCGGGCTGTGTAGCTGCGCGCCGGCGACCGCAAGCGGTTCCGCCACGCCCAGCCGCCAACTGTTGCATGCGGTCTCTTCAGGCAGCATCGCCGCCTGTTCCGGCGTCAGGCTGTAAGTTTGCGCCGGCGTCAGCCCCAGGCTGCGCAGCACGTCGCAAAACAGCGGATCGTCCGGTGCGGGCAGCATCTGCGCCACCACCAGCAGGCGCGCCTCGGGCGGCAGACTGACCGCCACTTCGCCCTGCAACACGCCCGGGCGGCGCAATGTCCACTGCGTAATACCCAGTTGTTGTAACAGCCAGTCGCGTTTTGATGCCATGCCGATTCCTACCCGTTGTGGTGCGCCATGCCTGCCATGCGCCGCGCTATGCTAACAAACCCGCGCAGCCCGCGCCAACAAACCCGTCGAACATATCGCCACAAAGCTCTATAATCCCCGGTCTCATTTCCAGGAGCCAATATCTGATGTCTGCATTAACCCCCGCCAGTGAAGTCATGCTGCGCCACAGTGATGAATTTATCGAACGCCGCGTGCTGTTTGCCGGCGACCTGCAGGACAGCCTGCCGGCCCAATTCGAGGCCGCGGACGTGCGCGTCCACACTCAGCAATACCATCACTGGCAGTTACTGAACCGGACGATGGGCGATAACGTGCAGTTCGGTTTGACCGTCGATCCCGCTTTCGTCGCCGACTGCGACACGCTGGTTTACTACTGGCCGAAGAGCAAGCAGGAAGCGCAATTCCAGCTGTGCAACATCCTGTCGCTGCTGCCGGTGGGCGTAGACGTGTTCGTGGTCGGTGAAAACCGCAGCGGCGTGCGCAGCGCCGAGCCAACGCTGGAAGGCCACGTTGCGCTGGTGAAAATCGACAGCGCGCGCCGCTGCGGCCTGTATCACGGCCGCCTGGACGCGCAGACCGAATTCGACCTGAACGACTGGTGGGACAGCTATCAGCTGCACGATCTGGAAGTGAAAACGCTGCCGGGCGTGTTCAGCCGCGACGGCCTGGACGTCGGCAGCTCACTGCTGCTGTCGACGCTGGAAAAACACATGAAAGGCAAGGTGCTGGACATCGGCTGCGGCGCCGGCGTGATGGCCTCGGTGATGGCCAAGCTGTCGCCGAAGGTGAAACTGACCCTCAGCGACGTCAACGCCGCCGCGGTGGAATCCAGCCGCGCGACGCTGGCCGCCAACGGCATCGAAGGCGACGTGATCGTCAGCAACGTTTACTCCGACATCACCGGCCGTTTCGACATGATCATCTCCAACCCGCCGTTCCACGACGGGCTGCAGACCAGCCTGACCGCCGCCGAAACCCTAATCCGCGGCGCGGTGAAACACCTGCCGATCGGCGGCCAGCTACGCATCGTCGCCAACGCCTTCCTGCCGTACCCGGACATTCTGGACGCCACCTTCGGCAGCCACGAAGTGCTGGCGCAGAACGGCCGCTTCAAGGTGTATCAGGCCACCGTCGGCCGCCCACCGCGCGCGCCGAAGAAGAAATAATTCGCCGTTGGCGGAAAACGACAGAGCGCGGCCTGAGGCCGCGTTTTTTTTTAGCCGTTGATATAGGTCATCGACTCGGCGCCGTAGCGATCGCCGGCCGCTGCACTCAGCGGAAACACCGCGTCTATCGCCGCCAGCTCGGCCGCGCTCAGCGTTATCTCCGCCGCCGCGACGTTCTCTTCGAGGTAGCGACGGCGTTTGGTGCCGGGGATCGGCACGATGTGCTCGCCCTGCGCCAACACCCAGGCCAGCGCCAGCTGTGAAGGCTTGACGCCCTTCTGTGCCGCCAGCTCACCCACCTTCTCCACCAGCGCCAGGTTGCGGGCGAAGTTTTCCCCCTGGAAGCGCGGGTTGCCGCGGCGGAAATCGTCCTCGGCCAGATCCTCCGGCCGCCGGATAGCGCCGGTGAGGAAACCGCGCCCTAACGGGCTGTAAGGCACAAAGCCGATGCCGAGGCGCTCACAGGCTGCCAGCACGCCCTGTTCGGCATCGCGCGTCCACAGCGAATACTCGGTCTGCAGTGCGGTGATCGGATGCACCTTGTGCGCCCGCTCCAGCGTGGCGACCGACGCCTCGCTCAGGCCGATATGGCGGATCTTGCCTTCGCGGATCAGATCCGCCATCGTGCCCACGACGTCTTCGATCGGCACCTGCGGATCGACCCGATGCTGATAATAAAGATCGATCTCTTCTACGCCCAAGCGCCGCAGACTGCCTTCCACCGAGCGCCGGATATACTCGGGCCGGCTGCTGACGCCGCGCGCCGAAGGATCCGCCGGATCGCGCAGGATGCCGAACTTGGTGGCCAGGAACACCTGTTGCCGTTTGCCCTTGATCGCTTCCCCCACCAATTCCTCGTTGGTGTGCGGGCCATACATGTCGGCGGTGTCGAGCAGCGTGACGCCCAGCTCCAGCGCCCGGTGCAGCGTGGCGATGGCTTCCTGCCGATCGGCGCCGGTGGAGTAGAAGTCGCTCATGCCCATGCATCCCAGCCCCAAGGCGGAGACGAGGGGGCCGTGAGAACCCAGTTTACGTTGTTGCATTGTGCTGCCCTCATGCGATGAACGGATAACGCAGCAAAGTCTGGTTGTTTACGCTACAAAGATAAATAATGCAGATTGCACATAACTGTTCAAAAATCACCAACAATCCGGAGTGGACATGGATCAGGTTCAAGCCATGCGCATTTTTATCCGCATCGTCGAACTGGGCAGCTTCAGCCGGGCGGCCGAGCGCCTGCAGCTGCCGCGCGCCACGGTCAGCAACGCGTTGAAACGGCTGGAGCAGCGGCTGGGCGTGCGCCTGCTGATCCGCACCACCCGCCAGGTGCAGGTGACCAGCGAAGGCAGCCTCTACTATCAACGCTGCGTACAGTTGCTGGGGGCGCTTGAGGAGGCGGACACGCTGTTCAGCCACCATAAGCTGCAACCGTCCGGCAAAGTGCGCATCGATATGCCCCATTCGCTGGCGCGCCAGATCGTCATTCCGGCGCTGGACGACTTTTACCGCCGCTATCCCGACATCACCCTGGCGCTGGGCGCCAACGACACCCACGTCGATCTGTTGCGTGAAGGCGTGGACTGCGTGCTGCGTGCCTGGGAAACCGAGGACGACAGCCTGGCGGCGCGGCGCATCGCCCAGTTGCCGCAGGTCACCTGCGCTTCCCCCGCTTACCTGCAGGCCTGCGGCACGCCGCTCGACATTGATAGCCTGGAGCCGCACCGCGCGGTAGGGTATTTTTCCCTGGCCAGCAACCGCGATTACCCGCTGGAATTCTGCCGCGGCGGCAAGGTGGAACTGCGCGAACTCCCCGCCCGGCTGAGCGTCAGTGGCGCCGACGCCTACATCGCCGGCGCGCGGGCCGGCATGGGGTTGATTCAGGCGGCGCGCTATTCGCTTGCCCCCTGGCTGGAACGGGGCAAACTGGTGGAAGTGCTGGCGGACACGCCGCCGCCGCCGATGCCGATTTACATCATGTATCCGCCCGGCCGTTTCCTGGCGCCACGGGTCAGGGTGTTGATTGATTGGCTGATTTGGCTGTTTGACCAGCGGAAAAGCGGCGATATGGCTGTTTTTCCAGCAAACGCCCGCAATGCGGGGAAATAACTGTTGACGTACCCGCCAAAATCTCTAGAATTCGCCTCCGTGGTAACGTTACTCCGGTAATGTTTCTGGTACGCGAAGGTGGCGGAATTGGTAGACGCGCTAGCTTCAGGTGTTAGTGTCCTTACGGACGTGAGGGTTCAAGTCCCTCTCTTCGCACCAAATAACCACATGATTTATATTGCACTCAGCATCGATGCGAAGGTGGCGGAATTGGTAGACGCGCTAGCTTCAGGTGTTAGTGTTCTTACGGACGTGAGGGTTCAAGTCCCTCTCTTCGCACCACGCTGGCGACGTAATATAAATCAAAGCAACAACATCGACTGTGCGAAGGTGGCGGAATTGGTAGACGCGCTAGCTTCAGGTGTTAGTGTCCTTACGGACGTGAGGGTTCAAGTCCCTCTCTTCGCACCAATTGATGATCTCTCCGATAGTCCCTTCGAAAAAATCCCAACGCATTGATGAACAACACGCCTAAGCGTGGTTTTGCCGTTTCCGGCGTTTTACCCGAAGCTGAAGTTGAGGCTGACCGCCGCCAGGCCACCCGCCAGCGCCATGCAGGAAGGCAGCAGCAGATAATGACGCAGCCGGCTGTTGAACAGCATCACCAGCGTCGCCAACATCGCTATCACGATCAGACTGCGCAGCTGCATCATATCCAGATCGATCAAGGCCAGCAGCGGCATCAGCGCGCACGGCAGCAAAACGCCCCAGGCGCTGGCCAGGCGATCGCCGAGGCACCAGCTGACGCCCCACAGCCCGCATGCGGCAATCATGGCAGTGAGCATGACAATCCCCTCAAGTGATAATGATAACCAATATCATATAACACTTTTTTGGCCGCCGCATCATTTTCGCTGCGATGACCAAACCCAGATGACACCAGCAGGAAAAAATGATAATTTGACATAAGAAAATTCCTAGTCCTGTTTGCATGATAATAATCACAACGGTCAACCATGCAATTCAAGTGGATATTTCGCGCCAAGGGAATGCTTCTCAACCTTAATTATTCGACAGTACGACTTTGCAAAGAGTGACCTCCGTATGAACGCCCGTTCTTATCAGGAATTACTGAACAGCAAGCAGCGCCTGGCATTATTTCTTTTTCTAATGATGAATGCCGCCTCTTCCATATTTACGTTATTGTTCCCTTTTAGGGATGTCCCTTCTTTTACTCTGCCTTTATTATGCATCCCGTTATTTTGTCTGGCGGCGGCGCTATTTTCTCTGCATACGCCGCGGCAATACCTGTACAAACTCAACCTGTTCGCCAGCGTGCTCGGCCTGCTGTGGGCTGCGCATATCTACGTTAAAAGTCAATATTGCCTGCCGAATAACCAAGATTTTTTATTAATTAGTTTGTTCAGCATCTTTTTTATCAGCGCTATTTCTCTGACGGACAACTTTACCGCCTTTTGTTTACACGCTGTGCCTTCCGCAATGATGATCCTGGCTTTAGACGGTATGCATAATACCCTGCGGATATTATTCACCACGCTATTGCCTATTATCGCTTTCTCCATTCATCACCTGATGTTGAAACGCAGTGAAATCTTTACCCACGCGCTGGTGGCCAACCTGTATAACGAGCGGGACAAATTCAATAATTTGAGCATGCTCGATCCCCTGACCGGCCTTTATAACCGTCGCGGGCTGGAGAATAAGATCAACATGCTGCTGGAACCGCAAACCGGCCGCCACTACGTGCTGCTGCTGGATATCGACCACTTCAAGGTCTACAACGACAGCTACGGCCACGCCATGGGCGACCGGGCGCTGGTGCAGGTGGCGATCGCCATCCGCGATGCGGTGCGTTCGCGCGACATCGTGGTGCGCTACGGCGGGGAAGAGTTTTTGGTGCTGCTGACCAACGTGCACGAAGGCTACGCGGCGCAGCTGGCCGAACGGGTGCGCCAACGGGTGGCGGAACTGAATATCCCGCACGGCGCCAGCTCGCAGCACAGCGGTACGCTGACGCTCAGCGCCGGCATCTCGGCATTGGAAAAACTGGACGTCGAATCGGCGATCGGCGCGGCCGACGCCGCGCTCTATCTGGCGAAGCACAGCGGCCGCAACAATATTCAGCTGGCGCAAAACGTCCAGCCCGCCCTGCTGCTGCCGCAGGAGTAAATACCCTGCCCGGTTAAGCGGCCGTTGGCCGCAAGCCGTTCAGCAACAGCGACAAACCGCCCAACGCCTGCTCCAAAGCGGTTTTCTCATCCGGCTGGTGCGCGATCCAAAGCGCGGCATCCATCAGGCCGCCGTTGATCAAATGCGCCAGCGATTCCGGCTCGGCGATGGCGATGCGCCCCTGCGCCATCAACACCTGCAATGCGCCCGTCATCCAGACAATGCATTGCAGCTTACTGGCCTGCAAATATTCAGCCCCCAGCACCGAAGGTGAATCGCGCAGCAGAATGCGCTGCGCTTGCGGCTCCGTCATCATGATCAAATAACCGCGACAACGCGCCGCAAACGCCTCCCAGCCATCCGCCGTACGCGCGGTAATGTCGGCAAGACGCGCATCCATTTCAGCGTCAATCGCCTTCACAACCGCCAGGAACAACCCCTTTTTATCGCCAAAATGGTGATAGAGCGCACCGCGCGTCATGCCGGCTTGCGCGGTGAGTTCATCCATCACCGTCTCGGCATACCCCACGCTGCCGAACTGCTGACGGGCGGCCGCCACCAGTTTTTGTCGGGTTTCTTCAATCATTTCTGCGCGCGCTTTACGTGCCATGGGTCCACTCCCGCCTCGTTATTGATGAACGTTATAATTGACATACGCCATGTATGTCAATTAACGTAACATACGTGGCGTATGTCAACGATGGCCATTGAGCGAATACTGAGCCGCCAACTTCTGGAGCCCTTTCCATGGCAAATCCTTATTTCAACCTGTTCAACGCCCCGGGCAGCAAGGCGTTTTCCTCTGCCGGGCTGATCGCGCGCCTGCCGGTCTCGATGACCGGTATCGGCATCATCACCATGCTCTCACAGGTACGCGGCTCTTATTGGTTGGCGGGCGCGGTAGCGGCGACGTTCGCCTTTTCCATGGCGCTGCTTGCGCCGCAAATCGCGCGCGCGGCGGATCGTCACGGCCAAAGCCGCGTGCTGCCGTATGCCACCGGGATCAGCACGCTCGCCCTGCTACTGCTGTTGCTCTGCACCCACTATCGGGCGCCGGACTGGACGCTGTTCGTCTTCGCCGCGCTCGCGGGCGGCATGCCTAGCATCTCCGCGATGGTCAGAGCCCGCTGGAGCGAAATTTATCGCGGCACGCCACAGCTGCACACGGCATTTTCATTCGAGTCCGTGTTAGATGAAGTGGCCTTTATCGTCGGCCCACCGATCGCCGTGGGGCTTAGCGTTTCACTCTTCCCAGAAGCCGGTCCTCTGGTGGCCGCGCTGCTTCTGGTGGCGGGCGTTGCGGCATTCGCCTCCCAAAAAAGCACTCAGCCCCCGGTCTACACCCGCAATAACCAGCGGCAGCGCGCCATCCTGGCCATGCCGTCAATGCAGATCCTGCTGCTGGCGCTGATCGCCCTGGGCACCATCGTCGGCACCGTGGACGTCATCAGCGTGGCCTTCGCCGAGCAGCAAGGACAGCCGGCCGCCGCCAGCATCGTGCTGTCGGTTTATGCGTTCGGCTCCTGCCTGGCCGGGCTGATTTTCGGCGCAATGAAGATCCCCGTCCCCTTGCCTCGCCTGTTCTTATACGCGGCGTTCGCCACCGCCTTCACCACCGTGCCGCTGCTGTGGGTGCACGATGTCTTGACGCTGGCGGCGGCGATGTTTGTCGCCGGACTGTTTTTTGCGCCGACCATGATCATTGCCATGGGGCTGGTTGAAAACATCGTGCCGCCCTCCCGGCTGACGGAGGGGTTGACCTGGATGGTCACCGGCCTGGGGATAGGCGTGGCGCTCGGCGCCGCATTGGCGGGCCTGGCGATCGATGCCGCAGGGATAGCGGCCGGCTTCAGCGTCACGCTCACCGCCGGGCTGATCGTGCTGCTGGTGGCGGCCGGCGGCTACCGCTTAATGCGGCGAACGCTGGCCTTGAAAGCGGCGTGAATCGCTCGCGCTAAGCGGTTTCCCAAATCGCCTTGCCCTGCCAGCGCCGTTCGATCGCCGCCAGGAACAGTTTCACCTTGGGGGAAAGATGGCGCCGGCTGGGATAGACGGCGCAGATCGGCGGCCCCGGGCGGCAATAGCGCTCCAGCACCGGCACCAGCGTGCCGGCCGCAATCTGCTCGCCGACCAGAAACGCCCCCACCTGGCACAGACCGGCTCCGGCGACGGCCGCATCCCGCAAGGCCTCGACGTTGTTGAAACGCATCCGGCCGCGCACCGGCTGTTCGTGCAGTTGGCCGTTGACCAAATAGCGCCAGGGCGCCGGCAGCCCCTGATGGCTGAAGACCAGCGTCTCGTGATCGCCCAGCGCCTCCGGTTTTGCAGGCGTGCCGTGCCGCGCCAGATAATCCGGCGCCGCGCAGGTGATCAGGCGATGTGGCGCGAGCACCCGCCGCACCAGCCGGCTGTCGTCGTTGCCGCCGACGCGGACAGCCACGTCGATGCCGTCGCGCACCAGATCGCTGTAATCGTCGGAGAAGCTGACGTCGGCGTCCACCTCCGGCCACTGCGCCAAAAACTCCCGCAGAATCGGCAGGATATGCAACCGCCCCAACGAGACCGGCAGATCCAGCCGCAGCCGCCCGCGTGGGGTTTGCCGCCGCGTATTGAGCGCCGTTTCCGCCTCTTCGGCCTGCGACAGAATGCGCTGCGCATACTCGTAAAACACCGCGCCGTCTTCGGTCAGGCTGACGCTGCGCGTGGTGCGCTGCAGCAACCGGGTGGCCAATCGCTCCTCCAATCGGATCACGCATTTGCCCGCCGCCGAGCGGGAGATGCCCAGCCTCTCGGCCGCCAGCGTGAAGCTGCAGGCGTCGGCGACGCGAATGAACACCAGCAGGTCGCTCAGGTTATCCAACGGCATAGACGGTAAATTAGCCACGATTTGTCCCCAATGTTGCGCATTCAGGCCAGTTTATCAGCCATTTTTGCGCGGATACACTGAGGCTCTTCATCTGTTGGGAGAGTCATTATGAGTGCCTTACACGCCGGCGGCGGCGCAAAACCCTGGCTGGCAACCTTCGCCATCGGCCTATCCACCTTTACCGTCGTCACGGCAGAAATGCTGCCCGTCGGGCTGCTGACCCCGATAGTCAGCACCTTGAACGCATCGATAGGCCGCGCCGGGCTGCTGATTTCCCTGCCTGCCCTGTTCGCCGCGCTGTTCGCCCCGCTGGTGGTGCTGGGCGCCCGGCGCACGGATCGCCGCAGCCTGCTGATCGTCTTTCTGCTGCTGCTGATCGCCGCCAACCTGCTGGCCGCCGCCGCTACCTCCATGGCGCTGCTGTTCGCTGCGCGCATCCTGCTGGGCTTTTGCATCGGCGGTATCTGGGCCATCGCCGGCGGATTGGCGGAACGTCTGGTGCCGCCGGCCTCCGTCGGATTGGCGCTGTCCGTCATCTTCGGCGGCGTAGCGGCGGCCTCGGTGCTCGGCGTGCCGCTCGGGGTGTTCCTCGGCGAAGCGCTGGGCTGGCGCATGGCGTTTCTGGCCGTCGCCGTTCTGGCGGCGCTGACCCTGCTCCTGCTGCTGTGCGTGCTGCCGCCGCTGCCGGTCACGCAGGCGGTGAGCTGGCGGTTGTTCACCGCGCAGCGCGCGAATCGCCGGTTGCTCCTCGGGCTGCTGCTGACGTTTCTGCTGGTCGCCGGCCACTTTATGGCCTACACCTTTGTCCGCCCGCTGCTGCAGACGGTCGCCGGCATCGAGAGCCGCTGGGTGGGGGCGTTGCTGTTCGCCTACGGCGTCGCCGGTATCGTCGGGAATTTCATCGCCGGCCAGGCCGCCGCCAAACGGCTGCGCCGCACCCTGGCGCTGATCGCCCTCGGGCTGGCGCTCGCCGTCCTGCTGCTGCCGCTGCTGGGCCGCGCGCCGCTGAGCGGCGGCGCTTTCCTCCTGCTGTGGGGCATCGCCTATGGCGGCGTTTCCGTGTCGCTGATGGCGTGGATGCTCAAGGCGGCGCCCAATGCGGTCGAGGTCGCCTCTTCGCTGTATATCGCGCTGTTTAATCTGGCGATTTCCTGCGGTTCACTGGCGGGCGGGCTGGTGGTGGATGCAGGGGGATTGACGATAAACGGTGTGCTGTCCGGCATCGTGCTGCTGCTGGCGCTGGCGATCCTGATGCGAACGCGCCCACAGGCGCTGACAACGGCGGCGAAGGCCGATTCGCCGCCGGGTTGAATCAGGCGCGGCGCTGCCGCAGGCCGTAAACCAGCACCACCGCGAAGCACAGCAGCGGCAGCAGATAAGAGAGCGCGGTGCTGTAACGGTCGGCCAGCGCCCCCATAAAGTACGGCATGATGGCGCCGCCGACGATCGCCATGATCATAAAGGAGCTGGCGCGCTTGGTGTGTTTACCCAGGTTTTTCACCCCCAGGGCGAAAATGGTCGGGAACATGATCGACATAAAGAAGAACACCGCGATCAGCGCCACCACCGACACCCCGTCGACGCTCAGCATCACCACGCCGCACAGCGCGATGTTGATCAGCGCATAGGCCGCCAGCAGCGTCGCCGGTTTGACTCGCCCCATCAGCCAGGTGCTGAAGAAGCGCCCGACCATAAAGCAGATCATGGCGATCGACAGCAGGTAAGAGGCGCTTTGGTTAGACACATCGCGCCAGTGTTCGGTGGCGTAGTTGATGAAGAACGCCCCCACGCCCACCTGCGCCGCCACGTAGAAGAACTGCGTGATCACCCCGCCGACGAAATGCGGATGCTGCCATAATCCCTGCGCTATCACGCCGTGCACCGGTTTCTCCTCTTCGCGGATCGCCGGCAGCCGGGTGCGGCTGAACAACAGCGCGATCAGCAGCACCAGCACGGCGATCGCCACATAGGTCATCTTCACCGCGCTCTGATCGCCGCCGCCGGCGGACTGGCTGGCGGAGAAGAACAGCGTGCCGCCGATCAGCGGGCCGATAAACTGCCCGAGGCCGTTGAACGACTGGGCCAGGTTGAGCCGCCGTTCGGCGCCCTGCGCGTCGCCCAGCACCGTGGCGTACGGGTTGGCGGCCGTTTCCAGGCAGCCCAGGCCGCTGGCGATAACGAACAGCGCGAACAGGAACACGCCGAAGCTGTTGGCCGATGCCGCCGGCACGAACAGCAGCGCCCCCAGCGCATACAGGCACAGCCCGACCAGAATGCCCGCCTTATAGCCCTTGCGGTCCATAAAGTACCCGGCGGGCAGCGCCACCAGGAAATAGGCGCCGAAATAGGCCGCCTGCAGCAGCCCTGATTGCGCCTTGGTGACGTGCAACGTCTCCTGAAAATGTTTGTTTAATACGTCCAGCAGGCCATAGGACAGCCCCCACATGAAGAACAGGCTGGTGACCAGGATAAAGGCCCAGCGCAGATTGGCGGTCACGGCGACGCCCGGCTGCGCGGAGGCCGCACTTTTTTCAGCAAGCATGGTGATACCCTCGTATCGTCTGGCGATGATGATGTTGGCGTTATTGCTGTTGCAGAGAAAATATCCGCGCCATTTCCACCCATTTTTCGCCCTGCGGCGTCCAGGGGGTGGCGGCCTGGTAGTGCCACATCAGCGCTTCCCATCGCTGTACTTCGGGGTTGTTCAGGCTGGCGGCGTCAAAGCGCGCAGCGTCGAAATCGGCGCTGACCTCCACGATCATGAACAGCCGGGTGCCCAACCGGTAAATCTCCATGTCCAGAATGCCGTGCTCGCGCAAATGCGCGGCGATGCCCGGCCAGATGCGCTGATGATGCTGCTGGTACTCCGCAATCAGCGCCGGTGAGTCAATCAGATCGAGCGCCTGGCAGAAACGGCGCCGCCCTGCCGTCGCGCCGCTCACGTCAGCGCCCGATCGAGATGCAGGTAGCCGCCGTCCACTGACAGCCACTGCCCGGTGGTGTGCGACGACCGCGAAGACAACAGAAACGCCACGGTATCGGCGATCTCTTGCGGCGTGGTCATGCGCTGCCCGAGCGGAATGCGCTCGGTGATTTTCGCCATCTGCCGCTGCGGCTCGGCGAAGGTGTTGAGCCAGCGCTGGTACTGCGGGGTGATCACCTCTGCCGGCACCACCGCGTTCACCCGCACGCCGTCATGGCGCAGCGACACCGCCCATTCACGCGTCAGCGCCAGCACCGCGCCCTTGGCGGCGGTGTAACCGCTGGTGCCGCCCTGGCCGCTGAGCGCGGTCTTGGAGGCGATGTTGACGATAGCGCCCCGGCTCTCCTGCAGCGCCGCCTGGCACAGGTGCGCCATCAGGTAGTAGTGCACCAGGTTCTTTTCCAGCGAGCCGACGAAGGCTTCGCGCCCCGCCTCCAGCCCGACGCCGTCGTTGACCCCGGCGTTATTCACCAGCCCGTCGATGCGGCCGAAGGCCGCCAGCGTCTGGCTGACCGCGCGGCGGCAGGCCGCCTCGTCGCACAGTTCGGTGAGGATCACCTCGGTACGCGGCTGCAGCCGCTGCAAATCGGCCAGCAGCGCCGCCTCCGGCGCGGCGTTGGTGACCAACACCGGGATCGCGCCTTCCTCGGCCAGCACATGTGCAATCGCCGCGCCGATGCCGGCACCGCCGCCGGTGACCAGCACCACCTTATCTTGCAGATACAGATCCATAACCAGACTCCGTTAAACCGTAAATTCGCCAGGCGGTGTCGCCCCAAATCGCCGCCTGCTCGGCGGCGCCCAGCGTCGACAGCGCCCGTTCGCACAGTTGCACCACCTGGCGGTAATCGCCGGCCAGCAGGCACACCGGCCAGTCGGAGCCGAACATCAGCCGCTGCGGGCCGAACGCCTCCAGCGCGGCGTCGAAGAACGGCAGCAGTTCTTCCGCCCGCCACCGGCCACCCGGCGTCTCGGTGATCAGCCCCGACAGCTTGCAGGCCACGTGCGGCAGCGCCGCCAGCGGCCGAATTTGCTGCGCCCAGTGCCGCGCGCCGCGCGCGATATCCGGCTTGCCGAGATGATCCAACACCAACCAGTGCTCATCGTGGCGGGCGGCGAACGCCGCCGCGGCCGCCAGATGCCGGTGCGTCACCAGGATCTCGTACACATACCCGGCGCGCTGCAGCGTTTGCATGCCGCGCTTCACTTCCGGCCGCGCCAGCCAGGCCGCCGGATCCGCTTCGTCCTGCACCTGATGGCGCACCCCGCGCAGCGCGGTACGCGGACGAAAAGTTTCCAGACGCTGCGCCAGCTGTGGCGAAGCGATATCCAGCCAGCCCACCACGCCGCATACGCCCTCGCTCTGCTCAGCCAGCGCCAGCAGGGCCAGCGTCTCTTCCTCGCTGGGGCGCGCCTGCACCGCCAGCGCGCCGTCGAACCCCTGTTCCTGCAACAGCGGCCGCAGCCGGGGCGGATCGAAATCCTGCCGCAGCACGCGCATCCGCTCGTCGATCCACGGGTAGTGCTGTGGGTGATAGCGCCAGTAGTGCTGGTGAGCATCGATGCGCGGCATGCGATCCTCCCGCCTCACCCGCGGAACCGATACTGCTCGATCGACGACGAATGCATCTCGATCGAATAGCCGGGGCGGCTCGGCGGCATGTAGGCCGCGCCGTTGATCACGCAGGGATCGACAAAGTGTTCATGCAGATGATCGACGTACTCGATCACCCGGCCTTCGTGGGTGCCGGCAATGCACAGGTAGTCGATCATCGACAGGTGCTGCACGTACTCGCACAGCCCGACGCCGCCGGCGTGCGGGCAGACCGGCAGTTGGTATTTGGCTGCCATCAGCATCACCGCCAGCACTTCGTTGACGCCGCCGAGGCGGCAGGCGTCAATCTGCACCACGTCTACCGCGCCGCGCATGATGAACTGCTTGAACATGATGCGGTTCTGGCACATCTCGCCGGTGGCCACCTTGACCGGCGCCACCCCTTCGCGGATGCGGCGGTGCCCTTCCACGTCGTCCGGGCTGGTCGGCTCTTCGATAAACCAGGGTTTGGCGAACGCCAGATGCTTCACCCACGGAATGGCTTCGTTCACCTCCCACACCTGGTTGGCGTCGATCATCAGCCGGCGATCCGGGCCGATCACGTCGCGGGCGATGCGCACCCGGCGGATGTCATCTTCCAGATCGCGCCCGACCTTCAGCTTCAGATAGGAGAAACCGGCGTCGACCGCTTCCTGGCACAGGCGGCGCAGCTTGTCGTCCGGATAACCCAGCCAGCCGGCGGAGGTGGTGTAGCAGGGATACCCCTCCTGCAGCAGCCGCGCCAGGCGCTCTTCTTTGCCCTCGGCACGCTGTTTCAGCAGCGCCAGCGCTTCCTGCGGCGTGATGCAGTCGGTGATGTAACGGAAGTCGATGCAGCGCACCAGCTCCTCCGGCGTCATCTCCGCCACCAGCCGCCACACCGGCTTGCCGACCGATTTGGCCCACAGATCCCACACCGCGTTGACCACCGCACCGGTCGCCAGGTGAATGGCGCCCTTGTCCGGCCCGATCCAGCGCAGCTGGCTGTCGCTGGTGAAGCGCCGCCAGAAGGCGCCCATGTCGGCGGCGATATCTTCCAGCCGCTCGCCGACGATCTGATGCTCCAGCGCGCGGATCGCCGCGCAGCAGATCTCGTTGCCGCGGCCGATGGTGAACGTCAGCCCGTGGCCGCTGAGATCCGCGCGATCGGTCTCCAGGATCACGTAGGCGGCGGAATAGTCGGGATCCGGATTCATGGCGTCGGATCCGTCCAGCCCCAGCGACGTGGGGAAACGAATGTCTTCAACCCGCAGTGCGGTAATGGTGGTCATGGCGGCGCTCCCGGTTAGGCCTGTACGGTTTGCTGGCGCTGTTCGCCCAGCCCTTCGATGCCCAGACGCATCGTCTGGCCCGCCCGCAGATAGACGGGCTGTGGTTTCTGCCCCATGCCGACGCCCGGCGGCGTGCCGGTGGAGATCACGTCGCCCGGCTGCAGGCTCATAAAGCGGCTGAGGTAGCTGACGATCTGCGGAATGCGGAAGATCATGGTGCTGGTGTTGCCGTCCTGATAGCGCTTGCCGTCCACCTCCAGCCACAGGTTCAGGCTGTGCGGATCGGCGATCTCGTCGGCGGTCACCAGCCAGGGGCCGATCGGCCCGAAGGTGTCGCAGCCTTTGCCCTTGTCCCAGGTGCCGCCGCGTTCAATTTGATATTCGCGTTCTGAAACGTCGTTGATCACGCAGTAGCCGGCGACGTGGCGCATGGCGTCCGCTTCGCTGATGTAGCGCCCGCCCTGGCCGATCACCACGCCCAGCTCCACTTCCCAGTCGGTTTTCTGCGAGCCGCGCGGGATCTCCACCTGGTCATAGGGGCCGACCACCGCGCTGGTCCATTTGTTGAACACCACCGGTTCTTCAGGAATGGCCGCGCCGGTCTCCGCCGCGTGATCGGCGTAGTTCAGGCCGATGCAGATAAACTTGCCGATGCCGCCGACGCAGGCGCCGAGGCGCGGCTGCCCTTCGACCAGCGGCAGCGCGGCGCTGTCCAGCGCGCGCAGTTTGGCGAGCGACGCCGGCAATAACGCGGCGCCCCCAACGTCGGCGATATGCTGCGACAGATCGCGCAGGCGCCCCTGCGCATCCAACATGCCGGGGCGCTCTTGCCCGGGTTGCCCGTAACGTAAAAGTTTCATGCGTTCCTCTCTCAAAAATGGCGGCTCAGTTGCTCCAGCCGCCGTCGATGATCTGCACCGTGCCGGTGGTGTACGAACTGGCGTCGGAGGCCAGATACAGCGCCAGTTGGGCGATTTCCTCGGTGGTGCCGATGCGCCCGATCGGCTGACGGGCGACGAACGCCTGATACACCTCTTGCTCGCTGCGCCCCTGCTCGCGCGCCTGCTCGGCAATGCGCTGGCGCAGCGACGGCGACTCCACCGTGCCGGGGCAGATGGCGTTGCAGCGGATGCCCTGCGTGACGTAGTCCGCCGCCACCGAGCGCGTCAGGCCGATCACCGCCGCCTTGCTGGCGCTGTAAGCGAAGCGGTTCGGCACCCCTTTCACGCTCGAGGCCACCGAGGACATGTTGATGATCGAGCCTTTGCCGCGCGCCAACATGCCCGGCAGGAAGGCGCGGATCATGCGGAACATCGCGGTAACGTTGAGCTCGAGCGCGAACGCCCACTGATCTTCGCTGCAATCGAGGATCGATCCGCTGTGCACCACGCCGGCGCAGTTGAACAGCACGTCGATCGGGCCGATCGCTTCCGCCGCCGCCGCGATGGCGGCCGGATCGGTGACGTTCAGCGTCAGCGCGCGGATCCCGGCGCAGCCCTGCAGGCGCTCGAGGTTGATGTCGCTGGCGATCACCTCGGCACCGGCGGCGGCGAACAGCCTGGCGGTGGTAAAACCGATCCCTTGCCCGGCGGCGGTGATCAGTACGCGTTTCCCGGTTAAATCCATCTTGACTCCTCGGCCTAAAGGTCTAATGGTCAGGCCACTAAAGGCGGTTAAAGGTCAGGCCTCTAACATGACAAAAGACGCTTTACGCGTTATCGTTGGGGGAAGAAGTTAATAAAACAGCCTTGAAACCGCATTTCAATTAACCATTTTTTTACACTTGAATAACGATTACTCAAGCGCCTTGTCGCATAATTGTGCGCCAAATCACTGAACGCCGAATCGTCAAAGGTCAAAAATGCCGATTACCCGACTGGAAAACCCAAGAATTTACAGACAGATAGCAGACCAACTCAAACGTCTGATCGAAAATAACGAATTTCCGCCGGGCAGCCGCCTGCCCTCGGAGCGCGATCTCGCCCAGCAGTTGCAGGTCAGCCGCGCGTCGGTGCGCGAAGCGCTGATCGCGTTGGAAGTGATCGGCCTGGTGGACGTCAAGGTCGGCAACGGGGTGATCGTGCGCTCGCAAACGCCGCTGGCGCCGTCGCAGGAGCCGGTGATGGCGCAGGCCGGCCGCAACCAATGGGCGGAGATCGACGACGAACTGAATATTGAACTGGATTTCAACGCCGAGCTGCCGCCATTTTCACTGCTGCAAACCCGCCTGTTGATTGAACCGGAGACCGCCGCGCTGGCCGCGCGCCACGCCACCGACGAAGAGCTGGCGGGCATCCGCGCCGCCTACGAGCAGAACTGCCGCGATAACCGCGCCGGCTCCGCCACTCACCCCGGCGATCGGCTGTTCCACATCCGCATCGCCCAGGCCAGCGGCAACCCGGCCTATGCGTTCATTATCGGCCACCTGCTCGGCCACCGTTACGGCAGCATGTTTCGCGTGCTGCAGCGCCACTATACGCCGGACGACATGCCGCACCGTTCCGAGCTGGAACACCGGGCGATCCTGGCGGCGATCGAAGCGCGCGACGTGCGCGGCGCCCGCAAGGCGATGAAGGTGCACCTCGATGAAGTGATCGCCATTTTCGCCCGCGCGCAGTAGGCCGCCGGCGGTTAAAAAATTTATCGTCACCGCTCTTTTTTCTACATGCAGCCGGGGCCTGAGCGCATTACACTGGGCGACGAATAAGCCCTTTCCCCGCTGCATTGTTAAATGGATAACGACCGTTGAAGAACTCTGTCTCCGCTTTATTGCTGGCGCTGGGCCTGTGCGCCGCGCCGCTGGCCGCGCTGGCCGCCCCCCCGCAGCTGGCTTCGCAAATCGTCGACCAGTATGCCGAACATATTTTCTACAACAGCGGCGCCACCGGCATGGCGCTGGTGGTGATCGACGGCAATCAGGTGGTTAACCGCAGCTTTGGCGATACCAAACCCGGCAACAACCTGCGCCCGCGCCCGGATTCGCTGATCCGCATCGCTTCGATCACCAAGCTGATGACCAGCGAAGTGATGGTGAAAATGGCGGCGGCAGGCCAGGTCAAACTGACCGACCCGCTGCGCAAGTACGCCCCCAAAGGCGCCTATGTGCCGGCTTACAACGCCGGCCAACCGATTACCCTGCTGAACCTGGCGACGCACACCAGCGCGCTGCCGCGCGAGCAGCCGGGCAAAAAGCCGCCGAAAACGCCGGTGTTCACCTGGCCGACCAAGGCCCAGCGCTGGCAGTGGTTGGCGCATGCCAACGTCACGGTGCCGCCGGGCGTACGCGCCGCCTACTCCAATCTGGCGTATGACCTGCTGGCCGACGCGCTGTCGCGCGCCGCAGGCAAGCCTTACAACGCGCTGCTGAAAGAGAAAATCACCGCGCCGCTCGGCATGGTCGACACCACGCTGACGCCGAGCCCCGAACAGTGCTCGCGCCTGATGGTGGCGGCGGCCGGCCCGAGCGCCTGCCGCGACACCACCGCCGCGGCCGGCAGCGGCGGCGTCTACTCCACCCCGCGCGACATGCAGCGCTGGATGCAGCAGTTCCTCTCCTCCAGCGCCAGCGGCCCGCGCAAAGCCACCGCCGCCAGCGAGCAAACCATGTACTTCCAGCGTCACGATCTGGTGTCGCTGAAGGGCATGGACGTGCCGGGGCAAGCGGATGCGCTGGGGTTGGGCTGGGTGTATATGGCGCCGAAGGACGGGCTGCCGGGCATCATTCAGAAGACCGGCGGCGGCGGCGGGTTCATTACCTACATGGCGATGATCCCGGCGAAAAACGTCGGGGTGTTCGTGGTGGTGACCCGCTCGGAGCTGAGCAAATTCACCAACATGAGCGATCCGGTCAACCGCCTGGTGAGCGATCTGGCGGCCAACAAGAGCTGATATGCGGGGCGCAGCCTGCTGCGCCCCAACGCCTCAGGCCGGCACCGCCATCGGGTGGATCACCGAATGGAAATTGCGCTTGAAGTAGATCAGCCCGTTGCCGGCTTCGCTCAGCGCGATCTGCTTGATCTGCACCAGGTACATCTGGTGGGTGCCGATGCTCTGGATCTGCTCGATCTCCCCTTCCAGGCTGGCCAGGGTATTGCGCAGCACCGGCTGCCCCAGCGCGCCGAGCTGCCACTCTTCCAGCCGGAAACGATCTTCCATGCTGACGCCGGTCATGCCGGCGAAGTGGCGCGCCATCAGCTCCTGTTCGTGGTTGAGCACGTTGATGCACAGCCTGCGGTTTTCCTGAAACACCGGGTTCATCGCGCTGTTGCGGTTGATGCACACCAGCAGCGTCGGCGGCGTATCGGTTACCGAGCACACCGCCGTGGCGGTGATGCCGCAGCGCCCCGCCGGGCCGTCGGTGGTGACGATATTCACCGCCGCCGACAGGCTGGCCATGGCGTCGCGAAAGCGCAGGCGCTGTTCATTTTCCTGAGACATACAACCTCCTCCTGAATTACTTCAGCAGATTATCCAACTGATTAATATCGTCATTGTTCCGCAGATGCGGCACCTTCCAGCCGTGCTGATCGTAATCGGCCAGGCACTTGTCGACCATCTGCATCATGCGATCCATGTTGCCGGATCCCTGCGCGTGGCGCAGGCACTGCAGGCGGATCTCATCCTGGCTGCCGGCGTAGTTGATCTCATACAGCTCGTGGCGGCCGCCGAATTCGCTGCCGATCGCATCCCACATCAGCTTGAGGATCTTGATGCGTTCGACGTGATCCATACCGTCCGATCCGCGCACGTAGCGCGCCAGGTACTTGTCGATCTCCGGGTTGTTCATGTCGCGCACGCTGGACGGCAGGTAGATCAGGCCGCTGGTGACGTTCTTCTCGATGATGTGTTTCACCTTGGTGTAGGCCATCGGCGCCATCACGCGGTAGGTCTGCAGCGCGGCGGAATCCGGCAGGTAGGCGCCGTTTTCCCATTTTGTGGCTTCGGCGCACATCGCGTCGCTCAGCGACCAGAACAGGTTGCGCCAGGCCACCACTTCGCCCAGATCGGCCTGCACGCCGCGGAACTCCAGCACGCCGGTGCACGAGAGGCTCTTTTGCAGCAGCGCGGTGATGAAGTCCATCTTCACCGCCAGGCGCACGCAGGCCTGCAGCGGGAACAGCCGGGCGAAACCGCCCTGGGTGCTCCAGCGACGGCAGCGGTCGAAATCGCGGTAGATCAGCACATTTTCCCACGGGATCAGCACATGATCCATAATCAGGATCGCGTCGTTCTCGTCGAAGCGGCTGGTGAGCGGGTAGTCGAACGGCGATCCGGTGGCGCCGGCCACCAGCTCGTAGGAGGCGCGCGAAATCAGCTTCACCCCTTCGGCGTCCATCGGCGCCACGAACATCAGCGCGAAGTCCGGGTTATCACCCATCACCTGCGCCGAACCGAAGCCGATGAAGTTGTAGTGGGTCAACGCCGAGTTGGTGGCCACCACTTTGGCGCCGCTGACCACGATGCCGGCGTCGGTCTCTTTCTCCACCTGAATGTAAACGTCCTTCACCTCGTTGACCGGCTTGTGGCGGTCGATCGGCGGGTTGACGATGGCGTGGTTGAAATAGAGCCCGGTTTCCTGAATGCGTTTGTACCAGTGGCGCGCGTTGTCGGCGAACTGGCCGTAGAACTCCGGATAAGCGCCCAGCGCGCAGCCGAAGGCCGCCTTGTAGTCCGGCGTGCGCCCCATCCAGCCGTAGCTTTGGCGCGACCAGTCGGCGATGGCGTCGCGCTGCTGGCGCATCTCTTCCGGGCTGCGGGCATAGCGGAAGAACTTGTGGGTGTAGCCGCCGTTGCCGGTGTCGGTATTCCAGCACAGGCGATCCTGGCTGGCCGGATCGTGCAGCGCGTCATACAGCTGGCCGACAGACGCCGCCGCGTTGCGGAACGCCGGGTGAGTGGTGACGTCTTTCACGCGCTCGCCGTAAATGTAGATTTCGCGGCTATCCTGCAAACTTTTCAGGTATTCGGCGCCGGTAAACGGGCGTTTGCTGTCGGCACGAAAGTCTTCTGGTTTCATCGGGTCTTCCTCGTCATCGGCATTTTTCAGGCCGTGGATCCGGCCATTTGTTAAAATAATGTTTTTTTTTGGTTGCTTAATTGAAGCTGCCAAAGCCGGTTTCGAGAAGAGACTTTTGCGGCAATCGCCGGTACTTTTCAGGTCAGTTTGCCGCTTTCGCGGCAAACTGTGATCGCGGTTACGAAAGGGCGTGTTGCGCCGCGCGGTAGGTCGAGGGGGAACAGCCTTCCAGCCGATTGAAAAAACGGGCGAAATAGGCCGGATCCTTGAAGCCGAGGCTGTAGGCGGTTTCATGCACCGTGCAGGCGCTGAACAGCAGCATGCGTTTGGCCTCGCGCAGCAGCCGATCGAAGATCAGCCGCTTAGGCGGCCGGTTGGCGAAGCGCCGGCACAGGTCGTTGAGCCGCGATTCGGTCACTCCCAGCGCCTGCGCATACTCCGGCACCGGCAGGTGCTCGCGAAAACGCTCGTCCACCATCTTGTTGAACCGCTGAAACAGCTGCAGTTCGCCGCGCACGCCGCTGTTGGCGTTGTCTTCCAGCGCGGTGTTGCGCAGCAGCAGCGTGAACACCGCCTGCGCCAGCAGCGCCAGCGTCTGTTCGCGCCCGGCCAGGTTCTGGCCGAACTCGCGGCGGATCAGCGCCCAGTAGTGGCTGAGCGCCGTCAGCTCCTGCGGCGCATCGGCCAGCGACAGGCAGATGCCCGGCATGTCCAGCGCCAGGTTGCTGCCGGGATACAGGCGCTCCAGCAGCGGCCAAATCAGCTCCTGGCGCACCGTCAGCACGTGGCCGTCGCTGTCCGGTTCGGTGAAGAACGCATGCGGCACCGACGGCGGCGTAAGGATGAACAGCGGCGCCTGCACCGAATAGTGCTGATCGTCGAGCTGCAGCTCTATCTTGCCGGTTTCCAGGAAATGCACCTGGAAGAAGCAGTCGTGCCAGTGCACCTGCATGTCGCGGCCGAAGAATGCCGCCAGCCCGGCGAAGGTTTCGTAGTGCACCTCGTCGGCGGCGTAACGCGCGTCATACTCTTTGCAAATATCGATGTTGGCGATAAAGCCGGTACTTTTCCGCACCTCATGACCTCCTGCAATCATGCCCACTTGTGCATCAAGGCGTCGCCCTCGGGCGCGAATCCTTCATCGGGATGCGCCACACCAGCACGGCGCCGACGATCAGCAGCGCCGAGACGAAATACAGCCCGGAGTTGAAGCTGCCGGTCAGATCCTTGAACCAGCCGATCAACAGCGGGCTGAGCGCCGATCCGATATTGCCGGTGGCGTTGATCACCGCGATCCCCACCGCGCGCGCTTCCAGGCTGATCGACTGATCCGGCGTGGTCCAGAAGATCGCCATGGCGGTAAAGGAGCCGACCGAGGCCATCACGATCCCCAGCAGCTGGATCAGGCTGTGATCGGTGGCGGACGCCAGCAGCCAGCCGGCGGCAGCGAACAGATACGGCAGCGCGGTGTGATGCTTGCGCTCCTGCAGCCTGTCGGATCGTTTGCTCCACCACACCATGCCGGCGATGGTGCAGATCTGCGGGATCGCCGCCAGAATGCCGATCGTCACGTTGCTGCTGCCCTGGTTGAAGCTTTGCAGGATCTGCGGCGTCCAGATGTTGATCGCGCTCAGGGTGTTGGTCAGGCAGAAATAGGCCAGCGTGTACATCAGCACGATCGGCGTGAAAATCTCGCGCCACAGGCTGCGTTGCTGCAGCGCGCGGTGGCTGCTCGGCCCGTTGGGCTGCACCAACTGAAGCTTGTCGGCCTCCATCATCGCCTGCAGGCTGGCTTTCTCCTCGTCGGTCAGCCACTTGGCCTTGGCCGGCGTATCGTCGAGGTAGAACCACACCACCACGCCCAGCAGCACCGACGGAATGCCTTCCAGCAGAAACAGCCACTGCCAGCCCTTCAGGTTCATCACCCCGTCCAGCGCCAGGATATAGCCGGAGACCAGCGAACCTATCGCCATGGTCACCGGCATGGCGATCATGAACAAGGCGTTGGCGCGGGCGCGGTAGAACGCCGGGAACCAGTAGGTGAGGTACACCAGAATGCCCGGCAGGAAACCGGCCTCGGTGATGCCGACGATCATGCGCAGCACGTACAGGCTGGTCGGCCCGGTGGCGAACATGGTGCAGGTGGAGGCGATGCCCCACAGCACCATGATGGTGGCGATCCAGCGCCGCGCGCCGACCCGGCTCAGCATCATGTTGCTCGGAATGCCGAAGATCACGTAGGTGACATAGAACAACGTCGCCGCCAGCCCGAACATGGTCGAGCTGAGGCCGAGATCTTTGCCCATCGTCAGCCCGGCGAAGCCGATGTTGATACGGTCGAGGAAAGAGAAAACAAACAACACGAACAGGAAAATGATCAGGCGCCGAAACAACTTTTTAATCACCGATTGCTCGGCGGCGGTTAACGCTTTATGTTGCTGCGCCGGGTTGGCCGGCGGCAGCGAATCGACGTGGTTCATGGTTCAGTAAACTCCCGATGAAGGCGCTTGCACCCCGCCCTGTTTGAACTCGTCAGCCAGGGCTTCCGCCGCCCGCGCCAGCAGGGTGGTGTCCACCCCCACCGCGACGAACAGCGCGCCGGCTTCCAGATAGCGCTGCGCCAATGCCTTGTTGGCCATCAAAATGCCGGGCGCCTTGCCGGCGGCGCGGATGCGCGCAATCGCGTCGTCGATGGTGCGCTGCACCTCCGGGTGCTGCGGATTGCCGGCGAAGCCCATATCGGCGCTGAGATCCGCCGGGCCGATAAACACGCCGTCCACCCCTTCCACCTGCAAAATGGCGTCGAGGTTTTTCACCGCTTCGCGGGTTTCAATCTGCACCAGCACGCACATCTGCTCGTCGGCCTGCTGCAGGTAATCGGGCACCCGGTTCCAGCGCGAAGCGCGCGCCAGGGCGCTGCCGACGCCGCGTACGCCGTGCGGCGGATAGCGCGTGGCGCGCACCGCATCGCGCGCCTGTTCGGCGTTTTGAATCATCGGGATAAGCAAGGTTTGCGCGCCGACGTCCAGCAGTTGCTTGATGATCACCGCGTCGTTCCACGGCGGCCGCACCACCGGCCGGCTCGGGTAAGGCGCGACCGCCTGCAGCTGCCCCAGCACCGTTTGCACGTTGTTGGGCGCATGTTCGCCGTCGATCAGCAGCCAGTCGAAACCGGCGCCGGCCAGCAGCTCGGCGCTGTAGCTGCTGCACAGCCCGAGCCACAGCCCGATCTGCGGGCGTTTTTCCTGCAGCGCACGCTTGAAGTGGTTGGTTAACATCGCATTCTCCCTGACAAGCGGGCGTAGCGCATGGCCCCCCGCCCGGTTTATTGCGGCCCGGTTCGCCGAGCCTGCTTATTAGACAAAGCGGCAGCTGATGCAGCCCATCGGGCCGTAGTCGACGTGGAAGGTGTCGCCGCGCCGCGCCGGCACCGGCCGGGTGAAGGAGCCGCCGAGGATCACCTGCCCCGCTTCCAGCTCCACCTCATACGGCGCCAGCTTGTTGGCCAGCCAGGCCACGCCGTTGGCCGGGTGGTTGAGCACCGCCGCCGCCACGCCGGACTCTTCAATCACGCCGTTGCGGTACAGCAGCGCGGCGATCCAGCGCAGATCCAGCGCATCCGGCTTGATCGGCCGCCCGCCCATTACCACCCCAGCGTTGGCGGCGTTGTCGGAGATGGTGTCGAACACCTTGCGCGGCCGCTGCGTCTCGGGATCGACGTTGTGGCTGCGCGCGTCGATGATCTCCAGCGCCGGAATGACGTAGTCGGTGGCGTTGTAGACGTCGAACAGCGTGCAGTTCGGCCCGCGCAGCGGCTTGGCCAGCACGAACGCCAGCTCCACCTCCACCCGCGGCACGATAAAGCGATCGATCGGAATGTCGCTGCCGTCATTGAAGAACATGTCGTCCAGCAGCGCGCCGTAGTCCGGCTCGGTGATCTGCGAGCTCACCTGCATGGCGCGCGAGGTCAGGCCGATCTTGTGGCCCTTGAGCTTGCGCCCCTCGGCGATCTTCAGCTCCACCCACTGCCGCTGAATGGCGTAGGCGTCCTCGATGGTGATCTCGGGATGATCGAGCGACAGCGCGCGGATCTGTTCACGACTCTTTTCCGCCTGATGCAGGCGCTGTACGGCGCGGTTAACCTGCTCTTTATCCAGCATTTACGACCCCTTATTCACGCCTTGTTGAACAGCGCGTGGACATTGTTCTGTTTGTAATTCAGCACCGGATCCAGCTCTTCCATAGTGAAAGAGAGCGCCAGGTAACGCTGCGCCATCAGCGCGGCGAAGTGTTCCTTGATCAGCGCAAACAGCATCTCGCCCACCTGCTGCCGGCTTTCCAGGCTGCGGCCGTGGCCGATCTTCAGCGTCATGTGCACGAAGGCGTAGTCCTGCTTGCCGTCGGCCATCTGCCAGGTGTCGAGCCAGATGGCGCGGCTGCGTACGCCGGCCAGCGGAAAGATGCCGGTCGCCGCCAGCGCTTCGTTGACCTTGGCGAACAGGGTGGGCAAATCCGCCTCGCGGCGGATGTTGTCGGTACATTCAGCGTAAAAATGGGGCATAGCGTTCTCCAGACGGCGCATAGGCGCGGGCGCGGCCCGCGCAGCGGCATTTACAGCGTATTGCCAAGTTTGAAACCTTTTTCCGTATCGCCCTCACGGGTGTAGGAAAAACCGTCTGCGCCGATGGTGACGGCCATTTCGCTGGGCGCGCTGCGTTCGATGACCGGCTGCGGCTGCCCATCGAGATCCAGCACCAGCGATCCTTCGGTATACCAGCTCGGCACCACCGGATTACCCCACCAGTCGCGGCGCTGGTTGTCATGCACGTCCCAGGTCACGGTCGGGTTGTCCGGATCGCCGGTGTAGTAATCCTGCGTGTAGATCTCCACGCGGTGGCCATCGGGATCGCGCAGATAGAGGTAGAACGCGTTGGAGACACCGTGACGGCCGGGGCCGCGTTCGATCAAATCGGATTTGCGCAGCGCGCCGAGCTTGTCGCAGATGGCCAAAATATTGTGCTTTTCATGGGTGGCGAAGGCGATGTGGTGCATGCGCGGCCCGGCGCCGCCGGTCATCGCGGTATCGTGCACCGTCGCCTTGCGGCGCATCCAGGCGGCGTAAACCACGCCGTCTTCATCGCGGATGTCTTCCGTTACGCGGAAGCCCAGCCCCTGGATGTATTCCACGGCGCGCGGCACGTCAGGGGTGATTTGGTTAAAGTGGTCGAGGCGCACCAGCGCGCCCGGCGTATACAGATCGTAGCGCCAGGCCAGACGCTCGACGTGCTGCACGTCGTAGAAAAACTCATACGGGAAGCCGAGCGGATCCTCGACCCGCACCGCATCGCCGATGCCTTTGGCGAACCCGTTCACCCGACGCTCGGTGCGGCAGCCAAGCGCCTTGAAATACGCTTCGGCGCGATCGACGTCTTCCGGCGTGCGCACGCGGAAAGCAAACGCCGCAACGGCGGCGACCGGGCCTTCGCGCAGCACCAGGTTATGGTGAATGAACTCCTCCATCGAACGCAGGTAGAGGGTTTTGTCATCCTCGGCGGTCACGACCAGGCCGAGGATATCGACGTAAAATTCGCGTGCGGCTTTAAGGTTCGTGACCTGAATTTCCATGTAGGCACAGCGCACGACGTCGGGAGCAGGGACAGCATTAGTGGTAAGTTTTGTCGTCATTGTTCTCATCTCTTTCGTTATTATTGTGGCCCGAGGCTTAGACGCCCCATTTCGGGATCGGGTGGTCGCCCATGGAAATGCACACGTTCTTCATTTCGGCGAACACTTCGAAGCTGTATTCGCCGCCTTCGCGGCCGGTGCCGGAGGCTTTCACGCCGCCGAACGGTTGGCGCAGATCGCGTACGTTTTGGGTGTTGACGAAAACCATGCCCGCTTCGATGCCGCGGGCCAGGCGCAGAACCTTGCTCACATCCTGCGTCCAGATGTACGACGCCAGGCCGTATTCCACGTCGTTGGCCATGCGCAGGCCGTCTTCTTCCGACTTGAACGGCAGCAGGCAGGCCACCGGCCCGAAGATCTCTTCCTGCGCCACGCGCATCCGGTTGTCGACATCCGCCAGCACCGTCGGGCGCAGGAAGTTGCCGTGGCTCAAACCGGCCGGTTTGTCCGGACCGCCGGCCAACAGGGTCGCCCCTTCTTCCACCCCGAGGCGAATATAGCCGGAGACTTTTTCCCAGTGCTGCGGGCTGATCAGCGCCCCCACCTGGGTGTTGGGATCTTGCGGATCGCCCACGCGCAGACGGTTGGCGCGCTCGGCGAAGCGTTTGACGAATTCCGGGTAGATGCTCTCCTGAATGAAGATGCGCGAACCGGCGGTGCAGCGCTCGCCGTTGATCGAGAAGATGGTGAACAGCGCGGCGTCGAGCGCCCGCTCGATGTCGGCGTCTTCAAAGATCAGCACCGGCGACTTGCCGCCCAGTTCCATGGAAAACTTCTTCAGCCCGGCGCTTTCGATGATGCGGCGGCCGGTAGCGGTGCCGCCGGTGAAGGAGACCGCGCGCACGTCTTTATGGCGCACCAATGCGTCGCCGGCGGTGGCGCCGTAGCCCTGCACCACGTTCAGCACCCCGGCCGGAATGCCGGCCTCCAGCGCCAGCTCGCCCAGGCGATCGGCGGTCAGCGGCGACAGTTCGGACATCTTCAGCACCGCGGTGTTGCCCAGCGCCAGGCAAGGCGCGGTTTTCCAGGTGGCGGTCATGAACGGCACGTTCCACGGCGACACCAGCGCGCATACCCCCACCGGCTGCACCAGCGTGTAGTTGAGCATCTTGTCGTCCACCGGGTAGGTCTTGCCGTTCATCTGCTGGCACACCTCGGCGAAGAACTCGAAGTTGTGCGAAGCGCGCGGGATCAGCACGTTTTTGGTCTGGTGGATCGGCAGGCCGGTGTCGGCAGTTTCCAGTTCAGCGATCTGCGGCACGTTCTGGTCGATCAGCTCGCCCAGGCGGCGCATCAGGCGCGCGCGCTCTTTCATCGGCGTATTCGCCCACTTGGGGAACGCCTCTTTCGCCGCCGCCACCGCCTGGTCTATCTCCAGCTGGCCGCCGGAGGCCACTTCCGCCAGCACCTCGCCGTTCGCCGGGTTGGTGGTGGTGAAATACTCTTTGCTGGCGACGTTCTTGCCGTTGATCCAATGGTTGATGGTTTTCATCGCAGGCTCTCCTCGTAATCTTTTTCACTGATAATGTGGTTAACCAGACGGCCGATGCCCTCGATCTCCACCACCACTTCGTCGCCCGGCTGCACGTCGGCCAGCCCTTTCGGCGTGCCGGTGGCGATCATGTCGCCCGGCTGCAGCGTCATGAATTCACTCAGGTAGGCGACCAGGAACGGAATGTCGAAAATCATGTCGGCGGTGCTGCCGCGCTGGCGCAGCTCGCCGTTGACGTAGGTGCTGAGCGCCAGCCGGTGCGGATCGGCGACGTCGTCGCGATCGACGATGTACGGTCCGATCGGCGTCAGGGTGTCGCGGCTCTTCACCCGCAGATTCGGCCGGTAGTAGTTTTCCAGGTAATCGCGGATGGCGTAGTCGTTGCACAGGGTGTAACCCGCCACGTACTCCATGGCGTGCTCGCGGCTGACGTTGCGCGCGGTCTTGCCGATCACCGCCACCAGCTCGGCTTCGTAATGCATGTACTCCACGCCGGCCGGGCGCACCGACACCTGGCGGTGCCCGGTCAGGGTGTTCGGCGCCTTGAGGAACACCAGCGGTTCCTCCGGCGCCTTGAATTCCAGCTCGCTGGCGTGGTCGGCATAGTTCAGCCCGAGGGCGAACACCGTGCCCTGCGCCGGCGGCAGCCATTCCACTTCGCGCTCCTGCAGCACCTCGCCGTTCGGCAGCGTGACGCGCAGCTGGTCGTCCACTTGGACGTTGACGGCCTGGCCATGATGGCGAATACGGGCATGTTTCATGATGCGGCTCCTGCTTGGGTGACGCGGTTGGTCAGCGTGGGCAGGCCGGCGGCGCGCACCGTCACCTCATCCCCCGGTTTGATCTCCACCCGCTGGTGCGGGGTGCCGATCAGCACCGCATCGCCCGGCTGCAGGGTGATAAAGTCGCTGATGGCGGCGATCAGCTCCGGCACCGAGCGCACCAGATCGGCGGTGGACCAGCGATCCTGCTCCACGCCGTTGATCTCGGTGACGATCTCCAGCCGATCGGCAGCCTCCAGCTGGCCGATCTCCCCCAGCGGGCAGAACCCGTCGCGGCATTTGGCCTTGATCGCCGGGCGATAGAAGCTGCTTTCCGGCAGGCTGACGTCGTTGGCCAACGCGTAGCCGGCCAGATAACGGCTCACCTGCTCAACCGGCACCTTGCGCGCGGTATCGCCGATGATCACCGCCAGCGTGCCGCCGCTCTGCACGGTTTCACCGGCCGGAAACGGGATCGCCCCGCCGTTGGCGAGGTGGGTGTTGCGCGGTTTGATAAACCACACCGGGGTTTTGGGCGGGGTCTGATACGGTGGCTGGTGTAACGCCTGATCCCAGGCGTCCAGTTGGCTGCGGTGGTTCAGCGCAACGGAAAATACGGTGCCTTTCATGCGAACTCCTCCAATGGCAAAACATGACAACCGGCATTCATTAATATATTAATGATTACTTTTATACGCTGTGCAGCTTTTACGCAACGCGCTTGGAGCGATTTGTGATCGTGATAACAAAATATTCACAAATAACGAACATTAGCGTGATTATTCAACGTATTAATCATTTTTCTCGCCATTTTTCGCTGCGGCACGCATTTTTGCTTTATCCCTACGGGTAACTTTGGCTACTATTAAGTTATTAACAAAATCGGGCTTTGCGGGGCGGGCGCCCCCATAACGAGCGCCGTAACAACGAACACCTTGATAGCTAAGGCCAAACTTATGCATGAATCGTTAACCATCGCCCTGCTGCAGGCGCGTGAAACCGCCATGGGGTTCTTCCGCCCGATCCTGAAAAGCCACAATTTGACCGAACAGCAGTGGCGCATCATCCGCGTGCTGGCCAACAGCCGCTCGATCGAATTCCACGAGCTGGCGGCGGAAACCTGCATCCTGCGCCCCAGCCTGACCGGCATTCTCTCGCGCATGGAGCGTGACAAGCTGATCTTCCGCCTCAAGCCGGTCAACGATCAGCGCAAGCTGTACGTGTCGCTGACCCAGCAGGGCCAGGATCTGTATGAAGTGGCGCGCCACCAGGTGGAACAGGGCTACGCCGAGATTGAAGCCGCCTTTTCGCGGCAGAAAATGGACCAGCTGATGGCGCTGCTGGACGAGCTGATCACCCTGGGCGACAGCCTGCCCGCCAACGTCACCGCGCATCCCACTAAGAAGTGATTTAACCAACCGGAATTCTCAAATTAATTGGCGTTGCAGCAAACAACGCTGCAGCGTCAAGTAAGCAGAGAATTCGTTTCCGGCAACAGCGCGCCGCCGTCCACCACCAGCGTCTGGCCGGTGATGTAGGCCGCCGCCGGCGAGGCGAGAAACACCATCGCCGCGGCGATGTCTTCCGGTTCCCCCAGCCGCCCGAGCGGCACCGAGGCGGCGATCGCCTGATTCACCTGCGCGTCGCCCAGGTTGGCCATCGCCGGCGTGCGGATCATCCCCGGCTCCACGCCGTTGACGCGAATTTTCTCCGCCGCCAGCTCCAGCGCCGCCGCGCGAATAAACCCGTTCACCCCGGCCTTGGAGGCAGCGTAGTGCGCCAGCCCCGGGTAGGCCACCCGCGGGCCGGTCACCGACGAAGTCACCAGAAGGCAGCCGCCGCCCCGGCGGCGCATCCACGGCAGCGCCGCCTGCGCCAGAAAGAACGGCGCCATCAGATTGACGCTCAGCGTGCGTTGCAGCAGGGCCGCGTCGATGGCGGCGAACGGCGTCAGCGGAAAGTAAGCGGCGTTGTGGATCACCACGTCCAGCCGTTGATGCCGCTCGCCCACCGCCGCCACCAGCTCGGCGATCTGCCCCGGTTCGGCCAGATCGCAGACCAGCGCCTGCACGCTCAGCCCTTCGTCCCGCAGCGCCTGCGCCGCCGCCTGCGCCTGCGGCAGCTGCACGTCCGCGATCGTCACCTCGGCGCCCAGCCGGGCAAAGGCGCTGACGATCGCCAGCCCAATGCCCTGCGCGCCGCCGGTCACCAGCACCGCCTGCCCCGAGAAGGCGTCGGCCGCATAGGTTGCGCTCATCGCCCTATCCTCGCGGGTGGCGTGTGGTGTTCAGCACCTGCGCATGGGCGCCGACCGCAAAGTTGCTCAGCGCGCTGAAATCGCTGCCCTGATAACCGAGGATCTTGCCGTCGGTGCGCATGCCCTGCAGATCGATCATCACCACGCCCAGCGTCGGGATGATCTTCTCGCGCCAGACGAACAGATAAAGCTGCTCCGCCACCTTCACGTAGTGGCAGCGATCGACGTCCGCCAGCCCTTTCTCCACCCCGTCCAGACACTGCCAGGCGTAGAAGTTGTCGTTCAGGTAGATGTGCTCGTACCGCTCGGTCGGGCTGTAGGTGTACATATTGCGCATGCCGATCAGCTCATCGGTAAAGCCCGGCGGCGCCACGTCGGCGTCGTCCAGCGTACCGAAGCGGAATTCGGCCCCGACCGCGGTCAGCGGCAGCCCCTGTTCCACCCGGCTGAAGGCATCGAGCCGCGCCTGCGCTTCGTCCGGCAGCTGGCCGTATACCGCGGTGAAGTTGCCCTGATTGCGGTCGCATACCAGCGTAATGCTGGCGTTGGCGCGGGCGGGATCGAGAAAATCGATAAACAGCACACCGGGGCGAATGCTGGTGGCGCGATAGGCGACGCCGCGCCGTTCGCCCCACTCCAGCGTCTGCTCGTCGGTAAACCGGCAGCGCTGCGTCGCGCCGTCGCTAAAGTGCAGCGTCAGCGTGGTGCCCGCCAACCCGTGCTGCCGTTCCAGCGTATTGCTGTGCGGCGCAAAGCCTTCCGCCAGCGCGCCAACCTGAATGAATACCGCTTCTGAACTCATGGAAATGCTCCTTACAGGGAAGTGAAAGCCAGGGTCGGCACATCGACGATGGTGGAGCCGCCGTCGGCCACCAGCGCCGCGCCGGTAATGATTGAAGCCTCGCTGGAACACAGGAAACGGCACACGCGGGCGATCTCCTCGGCGCTGGCCGGACGGCGCAGCGGCACGTCGCGGCAGACCATCTGGTAAGCCTGCTCCAGCGAAATCTGATGGGCGTCCATCAGCAGTTGCATCTCTTCGTCCGCCATCGGCGTGGTCACCCAGCCCGGGCACACCGCGTTGGCGCGCACGCCCAGCGGGCCATAGTCGCGGGCGATGGAGCGCATCAGCCCGATCAGCGCGTGCTTGGCGGTGACGTAGCCGCAGACCTCCGGCCCGGCGGCCAGCGAGGCGATCGACGCGACAAACAGCAGGTTGCCGCCGCTTTTAATCAGCTCCGGCAGGCAGGCGCGCGCGCTGGCGAAGGCGCTGTTGAGGTTGCTGTCCATCGCCCCTTGCCACTGCGCGTCGGTCATCTCGGTGATGCGCTTGAAGCCCATGCCGCCGGCGCTGCCGATCAGGCAGTCGATGCGCCCGGCGTCGCGCAGAATGGCCGGCAGCAGCGCGTGGTTCCAGCTCTCGCCGCTGGCGGCATCGCCCACCAGCGCCTGCGCGCCGATCTCTTGCGCCAGCGCCGCCAGCGGTTCCGGGCGGCGGCCGATGATGAACACCCGATCGCCCTGCGCCGCCAGCAGACGGGCGCAGGCGGCGCCGACGCCGGTGCCGCCGCCGGTAATCACAACCACTCTATTCATGATTCAGCTTCTCCATCAGTTGGCCGAGCATCAGCAGGCTGCTCAACAGCAGCCGCCGCTGTTCGGCATCCAGCCGCAGGTAGCGGCGGCCGGCCGGCAAACGGCTGACCACCTCCGACGCGGCAAAATGCTCGATATCCACCTGCCAGCGCCCGTCGTTCACCGTCAGCCGCACGCGGCGAAAATCCAGCTGCGCCAGCGTCTCGCCGATCTGCGGGTAGCGCTGCAGGCCGTCCAGCACCCGCTGCGCGGCCGCGTGGCGCTGGCGCAGCAGATAACGCACCCCGCGCCGCCGCAGCCAGCCGCCGGTCACCACGTCCAGCGTCAGCGGGGGCTGCGCTGCGCACGCGCCCTGCAACCGAAAGCGGTGGCTGACGATATGCGCCATAAACAGCCCCTGCACCTGTTCGCCGATCTCGATCTGTGGCCCCTGCGGCAGCGTCAGCCGCAGCAGGCCCGGCGCCAGGCGTTCGCACGCGTAGGGTTCCAGGTTGCGCGCCAGACGATCCAGCGCGGCGCCCGGCCGATAGCCCGACGGCGCTCGCCGCCAGGCGCGATTAAGTGAGGGAAGTAAGCCGATCAAACTGCGCCTCCTCGGTTTCACCCTTGGCGAACGCGTTCTCCAGCACCTGCTCGACCGGCACCGGCTTGAACGGATTCACTTTCTGCACGCACAGCGTCCAGAACAGCGCATAGGCGGCGGTCAGGCCGATCATCCAGCCGAAGGGAATGTAGATGTCGCTCGGGTTCATTCCCGGCGGCGTGATGTAAACGATGGCCAGCACGATACCGACGCTGGAAACGATCTGCGGCAGCGGGAACCACGGCGATTTATAGGCGCGCGGCAGATCGGGGCGGCGTACGCGCAGGATCACCACCGAGCAGGTCACCAGCAGGTAGGCCACGCCCCAGGCGCACACCGCCGCCAGCACCAGCGGAATGATCCTGTCGAGGTTGCCCTGAATGGCGAAGGCGTGTACGCAGGGGATCAATACCGCCACCAGAATGCCGACCACCGGCGTTTTAAAGCGCGGGTGCAGATAAGCGAACATGCGCGGCAGCGCGCCGTCCAGCGCCATGCCGTACAGAATGCGCGGCACCGCCGCCATCAGCGTGTTGATGGTCGCGGCGCCGGCCAGCAGCAGGCCGACGCCGAGCCAGTATTTGCCGAACTGGCCCATTACCTGGCCGGCGAACGCCGGGATGGCCATCGGCGTTTCCAGCAGGCGCGTGCCGCTGGCGGCGTCGATCACCACGTTTTCCACCTGGTGGCTGAGCGCCGCGCCATACAGCGCCATGCACACCGCCACGCCACACAGCCCCAGCGCCATCGCACGCGGGATCACCCGATCGCAGCGTTTGATCTCCGGCGCCATCGGCGTCACCAGCTCACAGCCGACGAACATGAACATCGCCATGCCGATCAGGCTGAATACCGCGAAGGGATCGTTCAGGCTCAGCGTGCTGCCGAACCAGCCCTCGAGCGGCACCGCACGCGGCGACAGCAGCCCGACGATGCCGAAAATCACCAGCGTGCTCCACATGGCGAAGGTCAGCACGATCTCCGCTTTGCCGAAGGCCTCGATGCCGAACGCGTTGAGCAGGCCGAACACGATGACCAGCCCGACGCCGACCATCCAGGAGGCGTTGTGGCTTTCCATCAGGGTGTTGAGGTGCTCGAAGTTCACCAGCGCCATGATGCCGGAGAGAATGGTCTCGGCGGTACCGGCGAAGATGTGCACGATCAGGTAGGCCGACAGCGCGCCGGTGATGGCGAAAAAGCGCCCCATGCCGCAGGAGATGTAGTCGTAAACCGAACCGGAGGTCGGCAGCAGCGCCGCCGCTTCGGAGAAGGTGGTGAGCTGTGCCTGCATCATGATGAAGGCGATCAGCATCGCCAGCGCGAAGGTGTCGCCGCCGATGCCGAAGCCGCTGGTGACCGTCAGAATCACCGGGCTGGCCATGATCACCCCGACCGAACTGGCCAGGGTGGTGGGAAAGCCGACCTTGCCTCGAGCCAGGTGGGCGTGCAACCGCGACGACAGGTTCATGGTTATTTCCTCTTATAGTTTTGGCCTGATGCATGCAGGTGCTTGCAGGTTTTTCACCGCCAGCGGCGGTCATCTCACTATAGAGAGGAAAGGAAAATGCTGACTATCGTCCTTAAGGACGAGACGGTTTCAACCTGCGGCCGTGCTCACGGCGGCGCGCCACTGCATCGCACCCTGCGGGCTGCGCGGGTAGGCGCGCAGCGGCGCCAGCAGCGCGGAAAAGAAGGCGTAATAGCCGGCGCACAGCCGGTTGTAACGATCTTCGCCCACATGCGCCGGGCAGCCGCCCTGGCAGACGCTTTTCACGCTGCAGCATTGGCACTCGCGGCGCAGTCTCTTGTTTTTACCGAACGGCATCTCCGCCGCCCTTGCCGCCAAGGTGGCGAGCGGCGTGTGGCGATCGGCATGGCCGAGCAGGTGCTGCGCGTTGATCAGATGATCGCAGGCGTAAAGCCGCCCGTCCGGCTCCATCACCAGATTGCCGCCGCAGCGTTCGGCGTGTACGCAGCTGGGGCTGACGTGGGTGAAATACTGCGCGTAGACCTGTTCGATGTTCATCACAAACACCTGGCCGACGTGCCCGCGGCTGCGCCAGCGGCGGTATACCGCCAGCATGAAGCGCCCCCAGTTGGCGGCGCTCAGCCCATAGCCGGCGGTGGGCGCATCCCCTTCCAGCATCAGCGGCTGGAACTGCAGATAGCGCGCCCCGATCGCCACCGCATGATCGTAGATCGCCTCGGCGCGATCCGCGACACCGTCGTGCACCACCATCAGCAGGTTGAAATCGATCTGATGGCGCTGCAACAGCGCAATGCCGCGCAGCGCGGCGTCATAGCTGGCACCGCCGCGCTTGTCCGGCCGGTGGGCGTCCTGCACCTCGCGATCGCCGTCCAGGCTGACGCCGAGGATAAAGTGATGCTGCCGGAACAGCCGGCACCAGGCGTCGTTCAGCAGGGTGCCGTTGGTCTGCAGGCTGTTGCTGATCCGCACGCCCGGCGGCGCGTAGCGGCGTTGCAACGCCAGCGCCCGCTTGTAAAAACCGATCCCCGCCAGCAGCGGCTCACCGCCCTGCCAGACGAAGTTGATCTCGCGGCTGTAACGCGGCTGGGCGGCGATGTAGCCGCGGATAAATTCCGCCAGCAGGTCGTCGTCCATCTTGCGCGTCCGCTCCTGCTGGCGCTGCGGATAGTAGCAGTAGCGGCAGCCCAGGTTGCAGCCGGCGCCGATCGGCTTCACCAACAGATGAAAAGGCGCCGCCGCGCGCGGTTCGCTCTCTACCGGGATCTGCTGCGCGCGCAGCTGGGCCAGGTTCATGGCGCCGCCTGCGGCAACGGTTTGTGGGTCAACGGATCCAGGCCGATGTAGTCGCCGGTGCCGGCGTCGACGCCGAGGTAGTCGATCGCTGCGCCTTTGGCTTCAATGACCATGCCCTGCTGCGCAAAGCGGCGATACGCCTCGCTCAGCCGTTTGACTCGCTCCGGGTTGGTGGCGGCCAGATCGCGCGTTTCCAGCGGATCGTCATGCAGGTTGAACAGCCCCCACGGCGCCATCTGCGCCGTCGGCCCGGCCTTCACCAACCGCCGCAGCTTCCAGACGCCGTCCACATAGGCGGCCTGGTTATGCAGCTCCACGCCGTAGGTCGCGCGCGGCACGCGGTCGGCCTCGCCGCTGAAATAGCGTTTGAAGCTGACGCCGACCATCGGCAGCGTCGGTTTGGCCTTCAGCGGTTTGTTGGCGTCGATGCCGGCATAGTCATACAGCGTCGGGGCGATGTCATACACCGCCATCGGCGTGCGGTCGATGCCGCCGCGCCCCTTCAGCCGCGGCGCGGAGATGATGAAATCGGTATTGATGCCGCCCTGCGCGCTGGTGGTTTTGTGGTAATTGGCGTACGGCGCGTTGCTGACGTTGGCCCAGTGCGGCCCGTAGGAGATGAACGATCCCTTGCGGCCGAGGTTGGCGTAGCTATTGTCGAACTGCCGCCAATACTCCGGCTTCGAGCCGTAGTAAAAGCCGCTGGCGGGGTTGGCGCCGTTGTCGGTGGCGAACACGATCACCGTATTTTGGTCGCGGCCGGTCTGCTTGAGGGTGTTCAGCACCGCACCGACCTGATCGTCCATGTAAGCGATCATCGCCGCGTACACCTGCATGGTCTTGGCTTCATATTTTTGCTGCTCGGGCGTCAGCGCGTTCCAGGCCTTATCCAGCGCCAGCGTCGGCATCGGCGTACGCTCGGAAATCAGCCCCAGCGCTTTCAGGCGCTGAATGCGCTGCTGATAGGCCTGCTGGTAACCGGCGTCGTATTTGCCGTCGAATTTGGCGATCCAGTCATCCGGTGCCTGCAATGGATCGTGCGGCGCGGTGAAGGCCAGATAGGCGAAGACGGGCTTATTTTGCGGCGTATCGCGGATCCACTGTTCCAGCTGATCGGCATAGGCCTTGCTGGAATAGAAATCTTTGGGCAACGACACGCGTTTGCCGTTCAGAGTGTAGAAGGTGTGGAACGCCTCCACGGTGCCCAGCGGTTTCGCATCGTCGAAATGGCTGGTGCCGCCGCCCATAAAGGCGAAGGCGCGCTCGAAGCCGCGATCGGTCGGTTTGGCGCCGTCGACATAGCCCAGGTGCCATTTGCCCGCCATCATGGTGGCGTAACCCGCGTCGCGAAAACGCTCCGGCAGCGTGGTCACGCGGTCGGTCAGGCGCATTTCATAGCCCGGCTGCGCGGCGGTGCTCTCATACCACCACATGCCGCCCATGCCGGCCTGCTGATTGGTGTTGCCGGTCATCAGCATCGAGCGCGCCGGCGCCGACATCGGCGAGGTGTAGTACTGGCTCATGCGCACGCCCCGTTCGGCCAACGCCTGCAGGTTGGGCGTCGGTATCTCACCGCCGAACGGGCTAATGTCGGAGTAGCCCATGTCGTCCACCAGAATGATCAGCACATTGGGGCGATCGGCGTCCGCCCCCTGCGCCAGGCCCGATAAGGCGCCGCTCAACGCCACCGCCAACGTTTTTTTCTGCATCGTTCGTTCCCCGTATGGTCATGCGGACTGAACAACCCGACGCCTCAGCCCGAGAAAGGTCATCATTTTTTCGTCTTATACGTTTGGCGCCGCCTGGCGCTATCTTCAATTCGCAGTGTAGGAAGCGGCGGAAAAGCCTGGCTATCGTTCTTAAGAACGAGGGACGACGGCGACGGCATCGGCTGTAGCACGCGCAGGGCGGCGAGGGCTTCGTCCGGGCAAACATTGAAAAGCGCTGTAAATTCAGCGGGAAAAGCGGTGAATTATTTCATTAACCTATTAATGAAAATCGCGAAAAATCCGCCCTGAAAAGCCCTGATTAATGCAGTGTCATCTTGTTATTTATGTGTTTTATTGCAATCGGCCTCACGTTGTTAATATGTTTTTATTGTGTTGCCAAATTGCTACAACTATGCTTGTATCGTTCATATATTGACCGCCAACCTTCTCCAGATTGAACGATAAAGGGAGGAACACGAATCATGCACAGCACAGCATCCGATGCCTTTATCAACAGTTGTTTGGCGACCATTACGCACCTGATCCCGGTGTCCGCCGGGGTGTTTTATCTGGTCGATCGCGACCTGCGGCCGGATCACTACATCCTGTATGGCATGCCCGATAAAACGCATCAGCAGTATCTGAACCACTTCCAACAGATAGACCCGCTGCAGCCGGCCAATTTCCATCGCCAGGACATCACCATGGTCGGCATGAGCCCGGCGGCGATCGCCGGCAACCGCCGCTATTACCATGACTTTATGCTGCCGAACGACATGCGCGACATGACGGAGATCTTCATCCGCCAGCGCAAGCGCATCGTCGCCGGGGTATCGCTGATCCGCGATACGCCGTTTACCGAAGTGGAGCGCGGCCGCCTGCGCGCGGTGCTGCCACTGATCGAGCTGGCGACGCGCGATCTGCTGCCCGACGGCGAGGCGCAGATGCTGACCGCCAAAGAGCAAGAGATCGTCAACCTGGTGCGCGAAGGCGCCAGCAATAAGCGCATCGCCCTGAAGCTGGGTATTTCGCTGTCCACGGTGAAAACCCATATGCGCAATATTTTCGCCAAAACCGACGTGGTGAACCGCACCGAACTGGTCGCCGGCGGCTTTCTCGCCCACGGTTAACGCCCGATAACGGCCGCCGCTGCCGACGGCCGGAAAATAACGCCAAAACGTATTCGCCATTTATGGCGCGGCCTCCCCCTGCCCGCAATCGGGCCGGGCGGGATATTTCATCGTCACTTAACGCTTGGGGAATAAGGTTTATGTCCAGTGATTCGGTTTCCGCGCCCGCCGTCGGCGCGGCGCTCCCCTGCCCTCCGCGGCTGCTGACCGCCATTATCGTCTTCGCCGCCATCGCGCCGGGCATTCTGATGACCGCCCCCGCAGTGGCCGCCCAGCTCGCTGCGCAGTGGCAGCTCGGCCCGGCGCAGATCGGCCACCTGTTCTCCACCGAACTCGGCGCCATGAGCCTGGCCACGCTGCCGGCGTGGTGGTGGATTGGGCGCATCAACTGGCGGCGGGTCGCTACGCTGTCGGCGCTGGTGTTTATCGCCGGCAACCTGGCTTCGGCGCTGGCACAGGATTTTACCCTGCTGCTGCCGCTGCGCTTTATCGCCTCGCTGGCGGGTGGCACCCTGATGATCCTGTGCATCACCTGCGCCGCCGGCACCGCCAATCCCAGCCGGGTCTATGCCTTCTGGGTGCTCGGCCAGCTGGTGCTGGGCGCGGTCGGGCTGCTGGTGCTGCCGCCGCTGTTCGCGCACTTCGGCCTGATGGCGGTCTACCTGATTCTGGCGGCCATCATGCTGTGCTGCCTGCCGCTCATCCCGGCGTTCCCCAACGGTTTCACCGCTGCCCGCGCCGCCCGCAGCGGCCCCGCCGCCTCGCTGGCGCGCAAGCTGTGCGCCGTGCTGGCGGTGCTGACCTTTTACATCAGCCTGAGCGCGGTCTGGACCTTTATCGGCGGCATCGCCGCCGGCGCCGGGCTGTCGCCGGCCCACAGCGGCCAGGTGCTGGCCGTCGCCACCTTGCTCGGCATCGTCGGCGCGGGGGCCGCGGCGCTGATCGGCGCGCGCTTCGGCGGCGGGCGCCCGATCGTACTGGGGTACGCCCTGCTGCTGGCCAGCGTGGCGCTGCTGACGGGCCAGCCCCTGCTGCTGCGCTTCGCCCTGGCGGCCCTGCTGTTCAAATTCACCTGGACCTTCGTGCTGCCGTTCATTCTGGCGCGGGTCGCCGGGTTGGATAACGACGGCAAGCTGATGAACGGCATCAACCTGATGATCGGCGGCGGCATGGCCATCGGCCCGACGCTGGCCGGCTCTCTGATCGAATCTTTCGGCGGTTTCAACGCCTTGCTGTTCGGCGCGCTGGGCTGCGCGCTGCTGTCGCTGCTGTTGATTTCGCTGGCTTCACCGCGCGCACCGCGCCGTATAACAGGAGGAGAAAGGTGAAAAGAACAACCGGTTTCTTGTTTGATGAACGCTGTTTCTGGCACAGCACCGGCCTGCACGCCACCACCCTGCCGGTCGGCGGCTGGGTACAACCGCCCTCGGGCGCCGGCCACGCCGAGTCGCCGGAAACCAAACGGCGTATGAAGAACCTGATGGACGTGTCCGGCCTGTCGCGCCAGCTCACCCTGCTGAGCGCCGAACCGGCGACGGAAGAAGACCTGCTGCGCATTCACCCCGCCCACTACCTGCAGCGTTTCAAACAGGTGAGCGACAGCGGCGGCGGCCTGCTGGGGGAGGAAGCGCCGCTGGGGCCGGGCAGCTATGAAATCGCCAAACTCTCCGCCGGGCTGGCCTGCGCGGCGGTGGAGGCGGTGCTGCAGGGCGAGCTGGATAACGCCTATGCGCTGTCGCGCCCGCCGGGCCACCACTGCCTGCCGGATCAATCGATGGGCTTCTGCTTCCTGGCCAATATTCCCATCGCCATCGAGCGCGCCAAGGCCCGCTACGGCCTCGGCAAGGTAGCGGTGCTCGACTGGGACGTGCACCACGGCAACGGCACCCAGCACATCTATTGGCAGCGCGGCGACGTGCTGACGCTGTCGCTGCATCAGGACGGCTGCTTCCCGGCGGGCTATTCCGGCGAACGGGATCGCGGCGAAGGCGCCGGGGCGGGCTGCAACGTTAACGTGCCGATGCTGGCCGGCGCCGGCGACGACGGCTACCTGCACGCCATACGGCGCATCATCATCCCGGCGCTGGAAAAATTCGAGCCGGAGCTGATCATCGTCGCCTGCGGCTACGACGCCAACGCGCTCGATCCGCTGGCGCGCATGCAGCTGCACAGCGACAGCTTCCGCGCCATGACCGCGCGGGTACAGGACGCCGCCGACCGGCTGTGCGGCGGCAAGCTGGTGATGGTGCACGAAGGCGGCTACGCCGAATCCTACGTGCCATTCTGCGGGCTGGCGGTGATGGAACAGCTGAGCGGCGTGCGCACTGAAGTGCAGGATCCGCTGCTGGCGTTCATCCAGCAACAGCAGCCGCGCGACGCCTTCAACCGCTTCCAGCGCGAAGCGCTCGACGAACTGGCGCGCCAGTTCGGCCTGTAATCCCCTCTCTGCGGGCGCCGCACCCGGCGCCCCTGACAACTTCGTCGCCAGCCGCTACGCTGAAGGGCAACCCTACCACCATGAGAACAATAAGATGCCCGAACAAACCGTCAGCTTTATCAAAGGCCGTCACGGCGACATCGCCGTGCATGATTGGGGAAATGACCAGCCGCGCTATCTGGCGCTGCTGATACACGGCTACGGCGAGCATCTCGGCCGTTACCAATACGTGGCGCGCACGCTACAGGCGCAGGGCGCGCGGGTGTTTGGCCCCGACCATCTCGGCCACGGCCTGTCGCAGGGCGAACGCGTGCTGATCGAGGATTATGACGCCGTGGTCGACGACGTGCAGCGCGTGGTCAGCCATTTCCGGCAGCAATACCCCACCTTGCCGCTGGTGGTGATCGGCCACTCGATGGGCGGTATGATCGCTACCCGCTACGTGCAGCGCTATGGCGAGGAGGTGCGCGCGCTGGTGCTGTCCGGCCCGCTGCTTGGCGACAGAACGGCGATCTCCGATCTGGCCGAACTGCCGACGATCCCCGACGCGCCGCTGGATACCGCTACCCTGGCGCGCGATCCGGCGGTTGGCGCGGCGTATCAGGAAGATCCGCTGGTGTGGCACGGGCCGTTCAAGCGCCCCACCCTGCGCGCCATGCAGCGGATCCTCGCCGCCATCAACGCCGGGCCGGGCTTCGGCGCGCTGCCCACGCTGTGGATCCACGGCAACGACGATCGGCTGGTGCTGATGAGCGAAACGCAAACCGCGCTCGATCGTCTGCGCGGCGACGATTTCGAACGGATGATCAATGCGGGCGGGCGGCACGAGAGCTTTAACGAAACCAATAAGGATCGGATCCTCAAGCGAGTGACCGATTTTATTGCGCGAGCGTTAGGCTAAGGCGCTCCCCCTCAGCGGGCCGAGGGGGGCATGACGGCGTCAGCCCTCGACGATGGCGAGGTAGTGTTTGACGAAGCGATCCGAGGTGATGTCCCAGCGCACCGGGGTGCCTTTCTCGACGAACCAGGAATCGCCGGCCTGATACTGCACCGATTCGCCGGTGCGTTCGTTGGTCAGGGTCGCGCTGCCTTCCCACACCGTGGCGTGCTCGGCGAACGGATACTCCATCACGAAGCTGCCGCGGGTGCAGCTGAACACGCCGCAGTTCAGGTTGTCGGTCGGCTCGCCGAAGATGCTGGCTACGCCGACGGTCGGCGTGCCGGCGATCACCGTGGCGCCCAGGTTGCTGACGCTGCCGATCTCCAGCAGTTCCGGCAGCGGTTGTTTAAGCAGTAACGGTTTCATGTCATTCTCCTCTGAGGGTTAACGGCGGCCTTTCCAGTAGCCGGATGTCTGGTGCCAAACCTTACCGGCGGTGGTCATCACCCGCCGCAGCTTGTCCTTGCCGAAGATGTTGACGTGCGGGATCGAGCTCATCAGATCGTAGCGATCGGATCCTTCGCTCATACCTTCCGCCAGCACCTTGCACACGATGTGGCTCGGCGTCACGCCGAAGCCGGAGTAGCCCTGCACGTAAAACACGTTGTCGCGATCCGGCAGCGTGCCGATCTGCGGGAACAGGTTGGCGCTGCAGCACAGCGGGCCGCCCCAGGCCAGATCGATCTTCACGTCTTTCAGGTACGGGAACACCTTCAGCATCAGGTTGCGGTTCCAGGCCTTGAGATCCGACGGGAAGTATTCGATCAGGCGGGTGGCGCTGCCGAACAGCAGCCGGTTTTCGTTGGTCACCCGGTAATAGTCGATCACCGGGCGGATGTCGCTGTAGGCGCCGCGGATCGGGCTGATCTGGCGGATCAGATCGTCAGACAGCGGCTCGGTGGCCAGCTGGAAGGCGTAGGTATTGATGGTCTTGCGATAAATCTGCGGCTCCATGCCGTTGAGGAAGCCGTTGCAGGCCCACAGCATCTTGTTGGCGCGCACCGAGCCCATGGCGGTGCGCACCGTGATGCGCGGCCCGTACTCCACGTTGAGCACGCTGCTGTTCTCGAAGATTTTCACCCCGTAGCCGCTCAGCGCCTTGGCCTCGCCCAGCAGCAGGTTGAGCGAATGCACGTGGCCGCCGCCCATGTGTTTCAGCGCGCAGGTGTAGGCGTCGGAGCCCACCACCTGCTTCACCTCCGCCCCGGTATAGAGCTCAATCTCCTCCTGCGGCGCTACCGCCTTGAACTCCTTCAGCCAGCCGCGCAGGGTCTTCTCCTGGCGCGCGTTGCTGCCGAGATAGCCGTAGCCGAAGCAGAAGTCGGCGTCGATGTCATATTTCTTGATGCGCTCGCGGATGATGCCGGCGCCGAGGTTGCTGATTTTGAAGATGGTTTCCAGCCCGGCCGGGCCAACGTGGCGCTTGATCTTCTCCAGATCGTGGCCGATGCCGGCCATCACCTGGCCGCCGTTGCGCCCGGTGCCGCCGTAACCCAGATAGCGGCCTTCGAGAATGGCGATGTTGGTGATGCCCTTCTCCGCCAGCTCCAGCGCAGTGTTGATGCCGGAGAAGCCGCCGCCGATGATCACCACGTCGACGTCCAGATCCTCTTCCAGCGTCGGGAAGCGCAGATCGTATTTTTTGGTCGCCGCGTAGTAGGTTAAGGACTCGATTTCGTTGTTCACTGCCGCACTCCCGATTGCCTATGCCATGACATCGGATTATCGGGAGCCGGCAGCCGTGCCGCTATGTCCCCTTAGGGACATTCGTCCCCTTCATCTTTCAAACTACAGCGTTGTTGGCTGCTGACGTTCACCCCAGTCACTTACCTAAGTAAGCTCCTGGGGACGCTCGTCCTGGCCGCCTAGCTGTAGCTTGAAAGCTATAGGGGATAGATCGATACATTCACGCGCTGCGGCGCTGCGGGGCGGTCAGCAACAGGCTGAACAGTTCGGCCTGCGAGCCAATGTTCAGCTTGCCGTAGATGTTCTTGCGGTGATTTTTTACCGTGCCGAGGCTGATGAACAGCCGGTCGGCAATCTGCTGCGAACCGCAGCCGGCGAGGATCAGATCGACAATCTCGCGCTCGCGCGGCGTCAGCAGATAGCGCGCCTGCGCGCCATCGTCGTTCCCCGTGTCGGCCTCGGCCGGCGCCGCCACCACTTCGCCGTGCAGCCGCGCCACGCTTTTCACCAGCGTCAGCGCGCTGCGCAGATCCGCCCGCTGCGGGTAGCGCACCGCCACCGTGCGGCGCGCCGAGCCGAAGAACACCCCCAGCCCGCGCTCCGGCGTCAGCTGCAGCAGCACGCCGGCCTCGTCGTGCCAGCCGGTCTTGCGATAAAAATTACGGTAATAGTCGCTGTGATAAAACCCGCAGGGCGCCAGCTGGCGCAGCGTGAGTACCTCGCCTGCGCCGCCGTCGTTCAGCGCACGGTAAAACGGATCCTGCAGATAGGCGCCCTGTTGGTAGATCTGGTTGACCGCATCGCTGTTATCCCGCTCGGTTTTGATCAGGCAGCGCGGCGGCCGGCCGCGTTCGAAGGCATAAACGATGGCGTTGTCGAAGGCGAAAAACCCTTCCAGCCAGTTCAACAGGCTGGGATAAAAGCGCGGGCTGGCCACCGCATCGATCACCGCAGACAAGCGTTCAACCTGAATATCCATACCCGCCTCGCCATTATTAATACATTAACAATCTACCGATTTCGGATGGGGTTGGCCGCATGACGGCCAGTACTGTTAAAAAAAGCATCAGGCGTGCCGAAATGCAAGAACGCGATCGTTTACATGTTAAACAACTCACAAGTTGCCGCAGCGGGGAAAGCGGTGGCCGCTCTGCGCCCGCTGGCTTATGCTGTGGCATCGCGCCCTGCAACGCCGTCAAGGAGACCTCATGTCCGTCAGCCACATCATCGCCAACCGCCAGACCTGGTTCGGCCACGGCAGCATCCGGCAACTGCCGCCGCTGCTGCTTGCCGATCCGCAGCCAACGCTGCTGTTCAGCTGCCGATCTTTTCTCAACGGCCCGGTGTACGCCGGCCTGCGCGAATCGCTGGCGCCACTGTTCATCGGCACCGAGATCGTCAGCCACGAGGCGTCACCGCAGGAAATTGACGCCTGGGTGGCGCGCTGGCGCGGCCAGGCGCGGCGCGTGGTGGCCATCGGCGGCGGCAGCGTGCTGGACGCCGCCAAGGCGTTCTCCGCGCTGGTGGAGCATCCGCTGCCGACGCTGCGCTATATGGAAAAGGTGGGCGACAGCAAAATCAGCGGCGCCACCCTGCCGCTGATCGCCATTCCCACCACCGCCGGCACCGGCAGCGAGGTGACGCAGAACGCGGTGATCACCGACACCCAGGTCAGCAAAGTGAAGGCCTCGCTGCGCCACAATAACTTCGTGCCGCACACCGCCATTCTCGATCCGCTGCTGCTGGCGGGCGCGCCGGACAAGGTGCTGGCCTACTGCGCCATCGACGCCTTCACCCACCTGTTCGAGGCCTATCTGTCGAAAACCGCCGGCGCCATGACGCGCGACATGTCGCTGAGCGGCATCCGCCACTTCCTTGCGGCCTGGCCGGCGCTCAACCGCAGCGATACGGCGCGCGAAGCGATTATGCAGGCTTCCTACCTCGGGGGGCTGACGCTGAGCGCCGCCGGGCTGGGGGTGATCCACGGCATCGCCGGCGAGATTGGCGCGCTGCGCGACTACCACCACGGCCAGGTCTGCGGCCGCCTGCTGCTGCCGTTCCTCGCCCTGCTGGAAAGCAGCGAACAGCCGCAGCAACGCGCGCTGATGGCCGAACTGGCCGCGCGCCTGTACCCGCACTGGCAGGGCAGCCCGGAGAGCTACCTGACCGATTTCATCACCCGCCACGCCATCGCGCCGTTCTGGCAGGACGATTTGCCGATTTCCGGCCAGGAACTGGCGGTTGCGCTGGACAAATCCAACAGCAAGAATTCCTGGATCGACTATGCGCCGGCGCAGCGGCAACGGATGATCGAAGAGGCGTTTCGCGTCGAATGACTATTTCTACTCTAAATAGTTGGAGCTGCATCCCGGCGGCAAGAGGCGGCTCGCCAGGAGCTTACTCAAGTCAGTGACTGGCGTACGCGCTCGCAGCCAACACAGATGCAGTTTCAAGTATGACGGGTATAATCAGATCAACGCACTAGCAGGAGTTAAGGAAATGGGCATCATCGGCTGGATCTTCGCCGGCATCGCGGTCGGCATCCTGGTCGGCGCGCTGATCAAAATCTTCGGCAAGAAGAAAGAGCAGTAAGCGTCACGCTGTTCCGTGGGCCGCCAGCAGGCACTCATGGAACAGCTTCACCACCCGCTGCGGCACCGGCGAGCGGCGCAGCACGCTGGAGTATTCGCAGTGATAGCGGAACAGCGCCGGTTTGATCGCCCGCATCAGGTTCTGCGCCACGAAAAACGCCGCGTAGTGATCCGGCAAAAAGCCGACGTATTTGCCGGAGAGGATCAGCGTGGCGATCGACTCCTGCGCGAACCCCGTCGCCTTGCGATGCAAATGTTGCTGCAGGCTCAGTTCCATATTCGGCGAATGGTAGCCTAATCCCGCGAAGGCATAATTGTGCAGCAGATCCCAATTTAATGTTTCATGGGGGGCGGAAAATAATTCATGCTGCGCGCCGCAATATAAGAACATCCTCTCACTGAATAACGAATGATAAGATAAACTTTCCGCGCTGCGGTGCATGGGAATAACGCCAACCTGAAATTGCCCGTCAATGACGCCGCGCTCAATGGTATTAATCGGCTCCACGTACATTTGCAAAGAAACCTCCGGCGCGCGCTCGCTGAATAACGCGATGGCCCGGCCGATCTGCGCCTGCGGATTGCTGACCGTATGGTCGAATATCGCCACGTGCAGCTGCCCGCCCAGGCGCTGGTGCACCTCGTCCACCCCGCGCCGGAACGCCTCGGTGGCCGCCAGCAGGTTGACCGTTTCCTGGTAGATCAACAGCCCCTCGTCGGTGACCGCAAAGCCCTCGCGCCCGCGCTGGCACAGCGTCAGGCCCAGCCGCTGCTCCAGATCCTTGATGTGCTTGCTGATGGTCGACAGGCTGATGTTCAGCTCCAGCTCGGCGGCGCTCATGCCGCCGCAGTCGACCACGGCCTTGAATACCCGCAGCAAACGCAGATCCATATCCGACAATTGCCCTAACAGCGCGCGCTTTTTTACTTGCATAAAACCTTAAGTAAGTTTCGACATATGATTATTCACAGTAGAGAACAAGCGGTACATAGTCAATTTCGCACAACAATTCGTTAACAACTCGGTTTATTTCATTAATCGCTCTTATTTTCCTGTTCGGAGGAAAACATGGCCGCTGAAAATCACCCGCTAAATAGTCTCGATGCCGAAGGGTTAGAGGCCCATTGGATGCCTTTTACCGGTAACCGTAATTTTAAAGCGCAGCCGCGCATCATTACTCAAGCCGCGGGGGCGTATTACACCAGCCATGACGGCAGAAAGATTTTCGACGGCCTGTCCGGATTATGGTGTTGCGGATTGGGGCACGGCCGGCAGGAAATCACCGACGCCGCCCAGCGCCAGCTGGCGACGCTGGATTACTCGCCGGCGTTTCAGTTCGGCCACCCGCTGTCGTTCGAACTGGCCAACAAGATCAAGGCACTGACGCCGGCGGGGCTGGATTACGTGTTCTTCACCGGCTCCGGATCGGAAGCGGCGGATACCTCGCTGAAAATGGCGCGCGCGTACTGGCGCGCCAAAGGCCAGGCGGGCAAAACCTGCTTTATCGGCCGGGAAAAGGGCTATCACGGCGTTAACTTCGGCGGTATCTCGGTCGGCGGCATCGCCGGCAACCGCAAAACGTTCGGCGCCGGCGCCGAGGCGGACCACCTGCCGCATACCCTGCTGGCCGGCAACGCCTTTTCGCGCGGCATGCCGCAACAGGGGGCGGAGCTGGCGGAAGAGCTCAACCGCATCATCGCGCTGCGCGACGCCTCAACAATCGCCGCGGTGATCGTCGAACCCTTCTCCGGCTCCGCCGGGGTGATCGTGCCACCGGTCGGCTACCTGCAGCGCCTGCGCGAAATCTGCACCCAGCATGACATCCTGCTGATCTTCGACGAAGTGATCACCGCCTTCGGCCGCTGCGGCGCGATGACCGGCGCCGAGGCGTTCGGCGTCACGCCGGACATCATGAACATCGCCAAACAGGTGACCAACGGCGCGCAACCGATGGGCGCAGTGGTGGTGCGGCCGGAGATTTACCACACCTTCATGAACGGCGGCGAGCCGGACTACCAGCTCGAATTCCCGCACGGCTACACCTACTCCGCCCACCCGGTCAGCTGCGCGGTCGCGCTGGCGACGCTGGACATCCTGCAGCGCGAACAGATGGTGGAGCGCGTACAGGCGCTGGCGCCCTACTTCGAGCGCGCGGTGCACAGCCTGCAGGGGGCCAAACACGTCGCCGACATTCGCAACATCGGCCTGGCGGCCGGCATTACGCTGGCGGCACAGCCCGGCGAACTGGCGCGGCGCCCCTTCGAGGCGGCGATGCGCTGCTGGGAAAGCGGATTTTACGTGCGCTACGGCGGCGACACCCTGCAGCTGGCGCCGCCGTTCATCAGCAGCGAAGCGCAGATCGATGCGCTGATCAACGCCGTGGGCGACGCCCTCAACGCCACCGAATAAGGAGAGAACCATGACCATTACCCATTGGGTCAACGGCGAGCCCGCCGCCGGCGGCGAACGCAGCCAGCCGGTTTACGACCCGGCCACCGGCCAATCGGCGCAGGAGGTGCAGCTGGCCGACCGCGCCACGGTGGAGCGCGCCATTGCCGCCGCCGAACAGGCCTATCCCGCCTGGCGCGACACCCCGCCGCTGAAGCGTGCGCGCATCATGATGAAGCTCAAGGATCTGCTGGAGCAGCACGCCGACGCCATCTGCCAACTGATCACCGCCGAGCACGGCAAGGTGCTCAGCGACGCCCTGGGCGAACTGCAGCGCGGCATCGAGAATATCGAATACGCCGGCTATGTGCCGGAACTGCTGAAGGGCGAACACAGCAAAGAGGCCGGCCCGGGCATCGATAGCTGGAGCGAGTTTCAGCCGCTGGGGGTGGTGGCGGGCATCACGCCGTTCAACTTCCCGGCGATGGTGCCGCTGTGGATGTGGCCGATGGCGGTGGCGTGCGGCAACACTTTCGTGCTGAAGCCTTCCGAGCGCGTGCCTTCTGCCCCGCTGTATATCGCGAGGCTGGCGACGGAGGCCGGGCTGCCGCCGGGGGTGCTCAACGTGGTCAACGGCGATCGCGAAGCGGTGGAGACGCTGCTGCATGACGGGCGCGTGAAGGCGATCAGTTTCGTCGGTTCGACGCCGGTGGCGGAGCACATCTATCACACCGGCTGCGCGCAGAACAAACGGGTGCAGGCGTTGGGCGGCGCCAAGAACCACGCGGTGGTGCTGCCGGACGCCGATATCCCCGGCGCGGTCGGCGCGCTGATGGGCGCGGCCTTCGGCTCCTGCGGCCAGCGTTGCATGGCCATCCCGCTGGTGGTGGCGGTGGGCGACGGCACCGCCGAAGCGCTGATCGCCGGGCTGCGGCAACAGATGGCCGCCATGCGCGTCGGCCCCGGCAGCGACAACCGCAACGACATGGGGCCGCTGGTGACCCAACAGCATTATCAGAAGGTGAAAGGCTATATCGATCAGGGCGTGGCCGAAGGCGCCGAGCTGCTGGTGGACGGGCGCGAACTGAGCGTGACCGGCGCCGACGGCCGCCCCAGCCAGGGCTATTTCCTCGGCCCGACGCTGTTCGATCGCGTGACGCCCGGCATGCGCATCTATCAGGAGGAGATCTTCGGCCCGGTGCTCGGCGTGGTGCGCGCGGCGTCGCTGCCGGAGGCGATGGCCTTGATCGACGCCCACGAATACGGCAACGGCACCTGTCTGTTCACCCGCGACGGCGAGGCGGCGCGCTACTTCTCCAGCCGCATTCAGGTCGGCATGGTGGGGATCAACGTGGCGCTGCCGGTGCCGGTGGCCTACCACTCGTTCGGTGGCTGGAAGCGCTCGCTGTTCGGCGATCTGCACGCCTACGGCCCGGACGCCGTCAGGTTCTACACCAAACGCAAGACCGTGACCCAGCGCTGGCCGGCCTCCGGCGATGCCCGGCGCGCCAGCTTCAGCTTCCCGTCGGGATAAAAATAACAAACTTATCCCCAACGAATTTCAAGTTGCAGCCAGGCGGCAAAGTCATTCGTCTCCAGTCACTTACTTAAGTAAGTGACTGGTGCGAATGATCTGCGGCCAACAACGCTGCGGCTTGAAAGGCGCAGGGGATTTTCCGCGCGCTCCATTTGATTCCTGCGTACAGCCTGTGCAGCAAAACAATAATTCACTCACACGTTAATGGAGTCGTTATCCCATGAAAGAGTCCGCCCCTGAACACACCTTCAAAGGCAATCTCAGCGTCCTCGACGTGGTGATGATCACCGCGTCCGGCGTGACGCCGGCCAGTTCGATCTTCGTCATCGCCCCGCTGGCGATCGCCAACGCCGGCAGCGGCGCCTTTCTGTCGTTTCTGATCGCCGCCTGCGTCGCCGCCGCCATCGCGCTGTGCTATGCCGAACTCGGCGCCGCACACCCCAGCGCCGGCGGCGAATACAGCATCATCAAGCGCCTGTTCGGCACCCTGTGCGGGTTGCAGACCTATCTGTTTATCCTCAGCGCCTCGCTGTTCGTGCCGGCGGTGCTGGCCACCGGCGCGGTGCCCTACCTGAACACCGCGCTGGGCACCCAGTTCGACGCCTCGACCGCCGGCATGCTCACCGTGCTGGTCGGCGGCATCTGCGCCATTTTCAACATCAAGGCCAACGCCCTGCTGACCGGCGCCTTTCTGGTGGTGGAAGTGGCGGTGCTGGCGCTGATCGCCTGGCTCGGCTTCAGCCACCCGCATCAGAGCACGGAGATCCTCACCGCGCCGGTGATGCTGGACGCGCAGGGCAGCCTGGCGCCGGTGTCGCTGCCGCTGATCGTCGCCATGGTCGGGGTCGCGCTGTTCTCCTACAACGGCTACGGCGCGGCGGTGTACATGGCGGAAGACATGCGCGAACAGGGCAGGCCGATGGCGATCGCGATCATGCTGACGCTGGTCATCGTGGTGCTGGTGGAACTGGTGCCGTTCACCGCCCTGCTGATCGGCTCGCCGTCGCTGACGGAGATGGCCAAACAGGCCGATCCGGTCGGCTATGTGGTCACCGAGCTCGGCGGCCCGACGCTGGCGCGGGTGGTAAGCGGCGCGATTTATCTGTCAGTGTTCAACGCCATCATCGCCATCGTGGCGCAGTTCAGCCGCATGATGTTCGCCAGCGGGCGCGACGGTTTCTGGCTGTCGGCGTTTAACCGGGCGCTGAAAATCATCCACCCGCGCTTCGGCACCCCCTGGATCGCCACCCTGCTGTTCGGCGTGCCGTCGGCGCTGCTGGCGTTTTGCTCCGATCTCGAATCGCTGACCTCGTTCACCGTGATCCTGCTGCTGCTGGTGTACATCATCATGGCGGTAGCGGCGCTGATCAGCCGCCGTCGCCGCCACTTCCACCACCCGTACCTGATGCCGCTGTGGCCGCTGCCGGTGGTGGTGGCGCTGCTGTGCTGCCTGTACGTGCTGTGGACGATTTTGATCGCCAGCAGCCTGAAAGACTTTATTATCATTGCCGGCATCATCGGCTTCGGGCTGGCGCTGAACCATCTGCGCGGCCGCCAACCGGCGCCCCTCGCCGCCCCCTCAATAGAAGGAGAATAACCATGACGCAGCGCGCTCAGGATCTGGGCATTATCATCGGACAGGGCACGCCCGGCCCGCTGAACGCCATCACCGACGTGCCCGGCGTGCGCGTCGGCCATGCCAGCATTCATGCCGATTTGGCGGACGGGCGCAGCGTGCGCACCGGCGTGACGGTGATCGAACCGCGCCCCGGCTCCGCCCGCCACGCGCCCTGCTTTGCCGGGGTGCACGTGCTGAACGGCAACGGCGACGCCACCGGCCTGGAATGGGTGCGCGAAGCGGGCCTGCTGACCAGCCCGATCGCCTTCACCAACACCCACAGCGTAGGCGTGGTGCGCGATGCGCTGATCGCGCTGGAGCGTGAAACGCTGCCCGCGGGCGACAACGCGGTGTATTGGAATATGCCGGTGGTGATGGAAACCTTCGACGGCCTGCTCAACGACATCAACGGCTTTCACGTCAAGGCCGAGCACGTGCGCCAGGCGCAGCAGGCGGCCCGGGGCGGCTTGCCGCAGGAAGGCGCGGTCGGCGGCGGCAGCGGCATGATCTGCCATGAATTCAAAGGCGGCAGCGGCACCGCGTCGCGCCGCTTGCCCGCCGATCAGGGCGGCTGGACAGTGGGCGCCATCGTGCAGGCCAACCACGGCAAGCGCGAGTCGCTGCTGGTAGGCGGTTACCCGGTGGGCCGGCACCTGGGGCATCTCCCCTCGCCGTTCACGCCGCAGTTGCCGCATCCCGGCATGGGCTCCATCGTGGTGGCGCTGGCGACCGACGCGCCGCTGCTGCCGCACCAGTGTGCGCGGCTGGCGCAGCGCGCCAGCATCGGCATCGCCCGCACCGGCGGCGGCACCGAGGATTCGAGCGGCGATATTTTCATCGCCTTCGCTACCGGCAACGACGGCCTGCCGCCCGCCGACTACGCCAATAAAGGCGCCTTCACCACGCCGCTGCGCATGGTGAACAACGACTATATTTCGGCGCTGTTCGCCGCCGCGGCGGAAGCGGTGGAGGAAGCGATCGTCAATGCGTTGCTGGCGGCCAATACCGTCAGCGGCAACGGCCACCGGGCGGAAGGGTTGAGCGCCGAGCAGCTGGTGACGGCGCTGGAGAAGGCCGGCTGGCGGCGCTAAAAAACACAGGGCGCGGGGATTAACCGCGCCCTGCTCATCAGGATTCGCCGCCCGGCTTGGGCGGCGGGTAGTCGTAATCCAGCCGCAACGGTTCGGCGTAGACGCTGTTCCACAGCTGTTGGTACAGCTTGTCCAATCGCCCGCTCATCGCCGCGCTGTGCATCACCAGCTCCAGATTGCGCGAGTTGTCCAGATAGCCGCCGGTCCAGTTGCTGGTGCCCACCCAGGCAATCTCATCGTCGATGGTCATCAGCTTGCTGTGGATGACGCGGGCGAACGGAATGAAGCCGCTGCTGGCCGGCGGAATGGTCACCACCTTGATCTGCACATTCGGCACCAGCGCCAGGCTCTTCAGCCAGGCGATATCCGGCTTTTTGGTGTTCCAGTTGGCCACCATCAGCTCAATCTGCACCCCGCGCGCCGCCGCGCTGCGCAGCGCGTTGTCGATCACCGCATAGAAGGGGCGGCTGCGTTCCGGGCCGAACGACAGCGGCGCGTAGTCCATCACCTGCACCCGCACCCGCCGCTTGGCGCCGGCCAGCAGGCGCGGCAGCTCGGCCTGCGAGTCAATCACCCCCGCCGGGTTGTAGGCGCGCGGGCTGGCCGCCAGATAGTTGCCCTGCGGCTGCGCCGTCGGCGGCGAATCGGGCAGCGCCGGCACCGGCTTATCCTGCGCCAACAGCGCCTGCGCCTGCCAGTCCTGTTCGAAGATCGCCTGGATCTGCCCCACCACCTTGGCGTCGCTGATGCGCAGCCCGGTTTCGTGAATGTGTTCCAGCGCGCGCCAGTCGAAGTTCTGGCTGCCGACGAACGCCTGCTCCCCGTCCACCAGCAGATATTTGGCGTGCAGAATGCCGCCGCTCAGCTTCTGGTAAGGAATAATGCGCAGCTCCAGATTGGGGATCGCCTTCAGCTGTTCCAGCGTCTCGGCGGTAGACATGCGAAGGCCCTTCTCTTCCAGCAAAAAGCGGATTTTCACCCCGCGTTCGCCGGCCGCCTTCAGGTGCTGCAGCACGCCGTCCAGCAGCGAACCGTCCTGATTCGCCACGTAAAACTGCCCCAGATCGATGCGGGTCTTCGCCGCGTCGAACATCTCGCGCCACACCTCGGCGGTGTTGCGCAGATCGTCGGCCTGCAGCGCGGTTTCCACCGGTGCGGTGTACACCAGCTCATAGCCGGGAATAGCAAAACGCGCCGCGGCGCTCTGGCTCAACATCAACAAACAACCGCCCCACAATGCCGTATAAAGGCGGCCGAGCGGCCGCCGTACTGGATGGCCATTAGGCATAGCGCGGCGCCCCGCTGTCAACCCATTGTTCGCCGCTGCCGCTCTCCGGGCGGCTGGCCGGTTGGCCGGCGCGGATCAGCAGCACCTTCAGCAGTTCGTTGATGCGCTCCATGCGGCTCTGCAGGAAGTTGTTGGCCACCAGGCACAGCAGCGCAATGGCGATGCCGAGGCCAGTGGCGTACAGCGCGGTGCCCATCCCGGCCGACACCAGGCTCGGCTCGGACACCCCCGAGGCGGCCAGCGCCTTGAAGGTTTCGATGATCCCCATCACCGTGCCCAGCAGCCCCAGCAGCGGCGCGGCGGTGACCACGGTTTCCAGCAGCCACAGGCCGCGCGCCATCGGCGGCTTGCTCAGCAGGTACTGGGCGTCGATCAGATCGCCGATCGCCTCACGGTCGCCGGCGCGGTGTTTCTGCGCCAATACCGGCGCGATCACCGTCATCGGCAGGCTGTTGCGCTGGGTCAGCTCGTCCGGCAGATCGGCGGCGCGGCGCACGTCCGGCGTCAGCGCCTGCTCCAGCCGGCGCGCCTGGCGCTGGGTGTAGGCGAAGTACAGCGTGCGTTCGATGATGATCACCAGCGCAATCGCCAGCGCGGCGTACATCACGTAGAAAATAATGTCGTGCAACAGATTGGCGTCCATACAGGGGTCCTCTTCCCCGCCACCCGGCAGGCGGCGGGGCATTCAGTTAAAAGGTGGCTTCCAGCGAGACGCTGAAGGTGCGTTCTTCGCCGACGTTGTAATACGGCGTGCTGGCCCTCACGCCGCCGTAAGGCGCCGCGTTGAAGGTGGTGGTGCGCACCGAGGTCAGGTATTCCTTGTCAAACAGGTTGCTGATGCCAAAGCGCAGCGCGGCGCTTTTGACAATTTTCTTGTCCACCGGCAGATGCACGCCCGCCGCCAGATCGAACACCGTGCGGCCACCGATCTTCTCGTCGTTGGTCAGATCGCCGTAGAACGCACTGACGTACTTGCCGCTGACGCTGCCGTAATACAGCCCGTCGTCATAACCCAGCGTCATGTTCAGCAGGTTTTTCGGCACGTTCGGCACCTCTTTGCCGGAGGTCGGCAGCGGCAGCCCGCCGTTGCTGACGATATCGTTCTTCTGCTTCGATTCGGTGTAGGTATACGAGGTGTAGTAGTTGAAGTTATGCGGCAACTGGCCGCTCCACTCCAGCTCCAGCCCTTTGTTCTCCACGTTGCCGATGTTCATCATCTCGTAGTCGCCGGCCGCGTTGGTGGTGGAGATCTGGCGATCGCTGTAGCGCATGTAAAACAGCGTGGCGCTCAGCAGCATGTCCTCTTGCTGGAAACGCCAGCCCAGTTCGTGGTTCCAGCTTAGCTCAGGCTTGGTGCTGAGCGAGTCGCCGACGTTGTACAGCACGTAGTTGGGCGGCGTGCGCATGTTGCGCGTCAGGTTGTAGAACACCTGGTTTTCCTGGTTCACCTTATAGCTGGCGCTGAAGTTCGGCAGGAATTCATGATAGGTGGCTTTGCGCTTCTCCGGCACATTGTACAGGCTGCCGCGGTTGTCCCCTTTGCGCTCCACATACTGATAGGCCAGGCCGCCGACGAAGGTCCAGTCCGGCGTGGCGAACCAGGTATCCTGCAGCCACACCTTCTGCGCCGGGGTGATGGTGTACTGGTTGCGCCCCTGCACCGTATTGCCGTTGGCGTCCTTCACCTGATCGGAGCCGCCAGGTTTTCCCCAAATCTGCGCCGGGTTGCCGTCGTCCTTGATGCTGATGAACGGCTGGGTTTGCAGCTGGCGCGCACGCTCATACCAGTAGCCGATATCCAGGCTGTGCTGCTCGTTGATGTCCCACTTCAGCTTGGTGGTGATGCCCGGCCGCCAGGTTTGGGTCCACGACGGGCGGTAATAGGTGTTGGACTGCAGGTTGCTGAGGTCATACTGCCCGGCCCTGTCCGACGTGCTGGACAGTACCGATGCCGTCTGGCCGTTGAAACTGCCGCCGTTGCCCCAGTAGTAATACGGCTGCAGGGTCAGCGACAGGTCGTCGCGCAGCTGCAGTTTCTGGGTGAACGATAGCGTGAAGTTCTCGAACGGGTTGCGTTCGATCTTGTAATACTTGTTCAACTGCCCTTTGCTGTTGTACTCCGGCGTGGTGGCGTAATCGGTACCACGCCCATCGTTTTGGAACTGCGCCTTGCTCAGGGTGTTGTAGTTGGTGTTGTTCTGGCGGTTGTACTTCATCACCAGATTGCTGCTGTTGCCGTTGCCGTCTTCATACAGCGAGTTCATCTCGAACTTGTCGGAGTACAGGCGCCCTTCGCCGCGCCACTTCTTCGCCTCGGTGTGCGAATAAGATATCCAGTTGCTGAAACCGTTGTATTCGCCGGTCTCCAGACGGGCGAAGGTTTTGCTCAGGTTATTGCTGCCCAGCGTCTGTTTGAGGAAACCGCCGAAGTCTTTCGCCGGGCGGCGCGTCACCAGGCCAATGTTGCCGCCGCTGGAGCCGATGTGCGGGCCGTCCGCTTCGGAGGAGCCCTGGGTGACGAACACCTCTTCCAGGTTCTCCGCATCGCCCAGCAGGTTCGGGTATACCGCGTAGTTGCCGGAGTCGTTGATCGGGATGCCGTCCATCGACAGGCCGATCTGATCCGAGTTCATGCCGCGCATGGTGTAGTCCACGCCGCTCAGGCCGCTGGCGTCGTTGCTGTTGACGTTCAGGCCCGGCGTGTATTTCAGCTTATCGATGGCGTTGGCCGCCGACGGCATTTTATCCATCGCTTCTTTGGTGACGGTGGAGCGAGCCTTGGCGCTGTCATCCTGCACCATCATGCCGCCGCCGAGCGACTGCCCCTTGACGCTGATGGTGCCGACATCGGTGGCGTCGGCCGCCAGCGCGGCGCCCGGCAGCATCGCCGACATCACCGCCAGATAGATCCCAGAACGATTAAACGATTTCATTGTGTGCATCCCATAAAAATCAAACGATTAACCCTTGCGCTAAGGCGCCTGATAATTGAACGTCGCGGTAAATCTTTTGGTTGTTTGCCCGGCGAACGCCTCGCTCGGGAACGGCTTTACTGAACTGATGCTTTGCAGGCTGCTCATCGCCGCGCGGTTCAGCAGCATGCTGGCGGCTTTGTTGGCGATGCCGGAAGAGAGCACCCGCCCGCTGCGATCGACCTCCAGCCACACTTCGACGTTGCCCTGCGGGCGCTCGAGCGAGGCCTGGCGCCCGCTTGGGTAGCGCTTGCGCTGTTCCAGCTCGCGGCGCAAGGCCAGCAGATAGCCGTTTTCGATCGCCTGCGCATTCACCTTCGGCGCGGCCGGGGCGGTCGGTGCGGGCTGCGCCGCCGGTTTGCTGACCAGCGCGCGCGGGGCGGCGGGCGCCGGCGTCGGTTTAGGCTTCTCTACCGGTTTGGCTTTCTCTTTCACCGGTTTGGGTTTGGGCTTCGGCTGCGGTTTTGGCACCGGCTTGGCTTCCACGATCGGTTCCGGCGCCGGCACTACCGGTTCGGGGATCGGCTCCGGCTCCGGCTCGGGCGGCGGCGGTTCTGGCTGGGGCTCCGGCGGCGTTTCCGGTTGAGGTTCAGGCGCCGGTTCAGGCTCCACCAGCGCCAGTTCGATGGCGGTTTCGTCGTAGCGCGGCTGGATCTTCAGCGCCGCCTGCTGGCTGGCGAACAGCAGGCAACCGGCGACAATCAGCGCCGGCAACCAGCTGAAAAGATGACGTGAGCGATAGAGCAGATACATGTCACAGCTTCCGTGTCGCGATGGAGACGGAGAAGAAACCGCCCTGGCGCAGGTTGTCCATCACCGCCACCAGCCGCTCGACCGCCACGCCCTTGTCGCTGTTGACGATGATGGTGGTGGTCTGGTTGGCCTGCTGCTGTTGCTTCAACGTGTTGACCAGCGCGTCGAGCGCGATCGGCTGGCCATCCAGCTGCAGCTGTTCGTCGGCCCCCAGCGTGATGATCGCTTTCTTCTGCGGCTTCAGCTGCTGCGCGCTGCCGGCGGACGGCAGCTGCGTTTTCAGCCCGAGCGCAGGAATGACGTTCAGGCTAATCAAGACGAAAAACACCAATAAAAACATCATCACGTCGATCATCGGGATCAGTTCGATGTGCGCTTTGTTCTTTTTCGGTTCGTTCCAGTTACGCATGACACTCCCTCCCAAAAGCGAAGCAGCCAATATAGGAGGGGTTTGTTTACCTTTTGTTACGCTTGTGTGATCTTATTTTCACAGTGTGGATTTTTTGCGAGAATTTTTTCAATGGCAGGCGATAACGGAAGAGATATAACTTATTAATTAGCGATAGTTTTTATTGGAATAATTGCGAGGCGGGCATTTCAGAGAACCAAAGCCAGAGGGGATAATGTGATAATAGTGACAGCCCAAACGGTCACTACAACAAGACCTCAAGCCCGTGCTTGCGTACGATCGAAAGCAGCTTAAGCGACACGCCGCCCGGCCGTTTCACCCCCGTCTCCCATTTCTGTATGGTCGACACGCTGGTATTCAGATAACGGGCAAAAACCGGTTGGCTTAAACGTAACTGCTCGCGCAACGCTTTGATCTCCTGGGGCTGCAACATCTCGACCGGAGCAAGGCAAGACTCATCAAAACTGCGTAGGGTTTCCAGAGAAATGGCGCCAGCACGATGCAATCCTTCAGCGGCGCTGTGAATCGCCTCAAAGGCCTGACTCCGAAACGTTTTTTCCTGCTTCATGGCAAATCTCCACCCATTCTTTTTTCACAACCAGGGATTCGACCTGGTCGTCGCTCAACGCGCCAAACTGCATCGCTAACTTGCGAAAAGCGTGTAATTCTGCCCCTGTAATATTGGTCTGGGCCTGCTTGGCAAACAAAAAAACAAACACCCAGTGCCGACCATTTTTCGCTAATACCAACGCGCGGTCGCGATTATGATTAAGACGTTTTTTAAATACGCCACCGCCTAAATCTGCAGCCAAACCCCGTTGCACATCTTTTACTGCCCGACACAACGCCTTATCGGTGATGCCGTGAGCCCGAGCTTTCCTGCTAAACCAACAAGTTTTAAATGTACGCATTGCGATGGGCTTCCCGTAAAAACGTAGCACTTAGTGAGACACTTTTCCAGTGCATTCCCCCCCGCCAGCATCGCTTTAAACATTGATGACGACCACCATGAGAAACCCGATTTGCATGATGACGCGCATAATGACTTCTTTCAGTGCAACGTTGAGGGCATCATTGCGCACGCACACGCAACAGCATGTTTTACAGGCATAAAAAAAGACGCCCGCAGGCGTCTTTTTGGCATTTTCACTGAGGCCGGAAGGCAATCAGTTCACTTTCACCGGCATACCGGAACGGGCCTTGATCGCCGCGTCCACTTCGCTCTGGTTGACGCCGGCGTCCATCAGCACTTTGCCGACCGGCGCGGAGATGGTCAGCGGCACCGGATCTTTGGATTGCAGCTGCTCTTCGTTGGCCGACAACGGGTTGTGCACTTCCACGTAGCGCGAGCCGTCCGGTTCGACGGTGGCTTTCATCGGTTCGTTGATGAACTGCACGCGGGTGCCGACCGGCACGTTCTCGAACAGGTACTTGATGTCGTCGGCGCGCAGACGCACACAGCCGTGGCTCACGCGCAGGCCGATGCCGAAGTTGGCGTTAGTGCCGTGGATGGCGTACAGGCGGCCAACATACAGCGCATACAGCCCCATCGGGTTATCCGGGCCGGCCGGGAACACCGCAGGCAGGATCTCGCCGTCGGCCGCGTATTCGGCGCGCATCTTGGCGGTCGGCGTCCAGGTCGGGCCGTCTTTCTTGCGCTGCACGGTGGTGGTCCAGTTCAGCGGGGTGTCTTTACCCAACTGGCCGATGCCGATCGGCAGCACCACCACGGTGTTGGAGCCTTTCGGGTAGTAGTACAGACGCATCTCGGCGCTGTTGATGATGATGCCTTCACGCGGCGCGTCCGGCAGGATCAGCTGCTGCGGGATGGTCAGGGTGCTGCCGGCCTTCGGCAGGAACGGATCCACGCCCGGGTTGGCTTCCAGCATGTTGCTCAGCCCCATCTGATACTGGGCGGCGAAGCTTTCCAGCGGCAGTTTGCTGTCTTCCGGTACGGTGATTTGGATATTTTCGCCCACCAAACGGCTGTCTTTTGGCGGCAGCGGGTAAACGACGGCGAAGGCAGCCTGGCTGAATGCAACCAGTGCCGTAAACAGGGTTAATAACGCGCGAATGCTCATTTTCATCTTCGTGTTGGTCAAGGCCACTGGCGATTAGGGGGATCGGTTTCTACGGCCACTTTTACCCCGATGGGTTTCAGCCGGCAGCCAAGCGCTGCGGCCTGAAAAACAGGGGGGATTTGACCGGATGCGCATTATATGTGCACATCAATCAAAGTGTGAACCATTACCGATGTAATATCGCAATTTTTTGTAACCTGAAGCGCCACGAAGGCGATTTTTTGCGAGAACCGCCGCCTAACCGGCGGCGGCCAACGCTTCTACCCGCCGGATCGGGATCAGATATTCGCAGCGGATCGCCGCGCCGCCGAGCGGGCAGCGGCCCTCCTGCGCCGGGTAGAAAAGCTCGATATCCTGCCCCGGCCGACGGATGGCGTTCATCTGCGGCATCGCGGTGTCATACAATCGGACGATAAAGTTTTGTAACCCTTCCTCCTGCCCTTGATAGGTGAAGCGGGCATACTCACCCTGTTCGATAGTCACCCGCTCCCCCATCGCCCCTTCGTCCGGCAAAGCGGCGGTGTAGGCCATGCGCGGGTTACCCCGGCGTTGCCGATCGACCTCCAGGCTGGTGAGGCCGTATACCACCTCCGGCAGCGCCTGCGGCGGCAGCAGCTGCCGCCAGGCGTGGCGGCGCAGCTCGCACTTGGAGGCCGCCAGCTGCCCCAGCGTAAAGCTGCGGCGCTGGGTATGGCCCACCAGCTGCATGGCGGGCAGCGTCACGATATCGGCCTGCGGCAACGGTGTTTCGGTCAGCCGCAGCGGCGGCTGCAGGCCATAGCTCGACCAATCCTGGCTGCGGCGATAGCTGGCCGGCGGCAAACCGAACTGCTTGCGGAAGCAACGGGTGAAGGTCTGCTGCGAATCGAACTGGTAAGTGTCGGCGATGCAGGCCACGCTGGTGCCGGTCAGGCGCAGTTCGCGCGCGGCGGCGGTCAGCCTTCTGCGGCGCGCGTACGTGCCGAGAATATGGCCGGTATGTTGCTTGAACATCCGCTGCAAATGCCACTTGGAGTAGCCGGACTTGGCGGCAATGTCGTCCAGCGTCAGCGGCTGATCCAGGCTCTGCTCGATCCAGGCCAGCAGCTGTTCAATCACCTGTTGCTGGTGCATGGTATTCCCCTTATTTTAACAATAACGTCTGCGCCAATACCCGGCCGGCGGCTTCATCGGCGGCCACCAGCACCGGATAGCCCCAGAACTTGGCGCCGTATTCGGCGAACTCTTCCGCCGCCGCGCGTTTGGCGTCGTCCGGCTCCAGCATGATCATGCCTTTCACCCACAGCTTCAGCGCCTCGCGGTTATCGCGTTTCCACAGCGCCACCTGGGTGCGGGCATCGCGATCGTGTTCTTCTTCTTCATCGCCGACGCTGCGGTCGGTCATCAGGACAAAAGGCTCGGCGCGCGCCAGCAGCGCGCTGAATTCGGCCAGCTCGGCCTGGGTATCGCGCCCGTTTTGGCGCATCCATACCAGCGGAAAATCGGCGGTATCCAATGACATAATCAGTTTCCTCAGGAAAGGGTTTAGGACTGGCGCTTACTTTATCGGCACCGGCGCTAGACCACATTGCGCAATCAGGACATAATACTTTTCAATTCCGCCAAATTGAGAATTGTTCTCATGAAAGTACAGATCCCCCGCCGCTGTCTGGATATCGATCAGGTGCCGCGCCCGCTGTTTGCCCTGCAAGGTTCGACCCTCGAGCAGGATTGGGAAGTCGAGCCGCACCGCCACCAGAAGGCGCAGCTGATTTACACCGTGCGCGGCATGATCCGCTGCGAAGTGGAAAACGGGCTGTGGCTGGTGCCGCCACAGTGCGCACTGTGGATGCCGGGCAACGTGTTGCACAACGCCCAGGGCGCCGGCTCCACCGAGGCCTACTGCCTGTTCGTCGATCAACATGCCGCCGCCGGTCTGCCGCAAAACTGCTGCACGCTGTCGGTCTCGCCGCTGCTGCGCGAACTGCTGCTGCAGGCCACCACCTTCGAACCGCTCTACGACGAACAGGGCGCCGAAGGGCGCCTGACGGCGGTGTTGCTGGATCAGCTGGTAGCCGCGCCGATCGAAAATCTGCACCTGCCGGTATCCGACGACGCGCGCATCCGGCAGTTGACCGAAGGCATGCTGAGCTGCCCGGCGGACAAATCCACCCTCGGGCAGTGGGCGCAGCGCATCGGCATGAGCGAGCGCTCACTCAGCCGCACCTTGCAACAACAGATGGGCATGAGCTTCGGCCACTGGCGGCGCCAGCTGCACGTGATGCTGGCGCTGCAGCGCTTGACGCAGGGCGAGAGCGTGCAGACGGTGGCGCTGGATCTGGGCTACGAGAGCGCCAGCGGCTTCGTCACCATGTTCAGAAAGGCGGTAGGCAAACCGCCGGCGCGCTACCTGGCGGAGCGCAACGCCTCTGGAGAGACCCTGGGCGGCGCAATTACCATGTGAAAAAGCCGGCGCAGGCGCCGGCTTGGAGCAGGTGAAAATCAGAAGTCGTAGAACACCGTAATCCAGGTGGAGTCCGGCTCGTTGTCGCTGCTGTTGGCCAGCGTGCGCTCCACATACACCGACAGACCGTAACCGATGGTGGTGCCCGCGCCGAGGTAAACGTGGTTGGCGTGATACGCCTCGTCCCCCTTCAGCCGCAGCGAGTCCGCCGCCACGTATGGCTGGATCGATTTGAGGAACGGCTTGTCGATATTGAAGGTGTAACCGACGAAGCCTTCCAACCCGTAACCGTCACCGGCGAAGAAGTGCGACAGCGTGCGCTGGCGGGTGCTCGGCACATAGTCTTTGTAGTAGCTGGCGGTGCCGACGATGTACCAGTTGTTCGGCTGCCAGGTCAACGCGGTGCCGGACAGCTGCTGGTGATAATCCTTTTCGTTGTACAGATTGTCTTTGATCTTCGCGTCGGTATAACTGTAGGCCGCGCTGAAGGTGAAATCCTTCGTCACCTTGTAATCGAAGCCCAGCCCGCCCCCGCCCTTGCGGCGATAAATCAGGTTATCCGCGGTGTGCAGATCGTCTTCCGGCAATAAATAGTTGGCGTACAGCGTTACCGGCCCGAAATCATTGGTGTACTTGATGCTGTTTTTCGGTTTATTGCCGCCGTCGTAGTCGCCGGAAATACCGATGCCGGTGCCGCCCGCGTGGCCATCGTTATCCCAGACGTCGCTTTTGATGCCGACCACCGAATAATAGATGCCGTATTGATGGCCGTAGGTCAGGGTGCCGTAACGATCGTCTTTGAAACCGGCGTACAGCTGGCGCTGATAGTCGCGCTTGCCGTCTTCGTTATAGTGCCCGTCCCAGCTGAGCGCGTGCGCCAGATCGACGCCCCACTCGTAATAGCCGATGATCGAGGTGTTCTGCGTCAGCGCATAGTCGCCGCTGAAGCGAAAACGCGTGCCGCCGTCGTGGCCGTTTTTGTCATAGCCCGGCTCCGGGCCGTTATTGAAGATCCACTCGGGGCGAATGCTGCCGCCCACCTTTAAACTGAGCGGTGCCAGCAACACATTGCTCTGCGGGTTTTTATCCAGAATGGTGATCTCGGCCTGTGCGCCGGCGGATAACGCCGACAGCAAGACGCCGCCAATGAATATTGGCGTTGTATTTTTTCTCATTATTACCCCTGCCCGAAAAAATTATTGTTATTAACACGGTGGTCTTAAGCCACGCGGAAATAATTACCCGATGTGAACAGCGCACGCAAGATATAAAAACTCACGCCATAACCTGCCATTATTTCAGGTTGGATTTAATTTCAGCAAAAACGTGTTCATCTGTAACGCAGGGAAAAATAATGTAATAACCGCAGCACAAAATAAACCAATCCGCACGTTTCACCCAAAATAAACCGGCGTGATTATCTGGGAATAAAGATAGCAAATAACAAATAAATATTATTGCCGCAGGTAAACCGTCACGCAGGGGAATTAACTCATAGCGGGAAATAACGACGGAGCGCGTTGCGCGCTCCGGGAAAGAGAATTCACTACTGCGCCAGCCAGCCGCCGTCCATGTTCCAGGCGGCGCCGCGCACCTGCGCCGCCGCATCGCTGCACAGGAACAGCGCCAGCTCGCCGAGCTGCTCTGGCGTGACGAACTCTTGCGACGGCTGCTTCTCCGCCAACAGCTCATCGCGCGCCCGCTGCGGGTCGGTGCCGGCGGCAATGCGCTTGTCGATCTGCTGCTGCACCAGCGGCGTCAGCACCCAGCCGGGGCAGATGGCGTTGCAGGTGACGGGCGTGCGCGCGGTCTCCAGCGCCAGCGTCTTGGTCAGCCCCACCACGCCGTGCTTGGCCGCCACATAGGCCGACTTGTCTCTCGACGCCACCAGCCCGTGCACCGACGCCACGTTGATGATGCGCCCCCAGTTGCGCTCGCGCATCCCCGGCAGCGCCAATCGGCAGGTGTGGAACACCGCCGACAGGTTGATGGCGAGGATGGCGTTCCATTTCTCCACCGGGAACTGATCCAGCGGCGCCACGTGTTGAATGCCGGCGTTGTTCACCAGAATGTCCACGCCGCCGAACTCGCGTTCGGCATACTGCATCATGTCGGCTATCTGGGCCGCATCGCCGAGATCGGCGCCGTGATAGCCCGGCGCGGCGCCCAGCTGCGCGACCTGCGCTTGCGCCTGCGCCACGTCGCCGAAGCCGTTGAGGATCACGCGCGCGCCGGCGGCGGCCAGCACGGACGCTATCCCGAGGCCGATGCCGCTGGTCGAGCCGGTCACCAGCGCGGTTTTGCCTTGTACAGTCATGGTATCGCTCCTTTAAACAATGCCGGTCAGGTAGAACACGCCGATCACGAACAGCACCGCGGCGCTCTTGATCAGGGTGATGGCGAAGATGCCGCCATAGGCCTGCCGGTGGCTGAGGCCAGTGATCGCCAGCAGGGTGATCACCGCGCCGTTGTGCGGCAAGGTGTCCATGCCGCCGCTGGCCATCGAGGCCACCCGGTGCAGCACTTCCAGCGGGATATGCGCGGCGTGGGCGGCGGCAACGAAATTATCGGCCATCGCCGCCAGCGCGATGCTCATGCCGCCGGAGGCCGACCCGGTGATGCCGGCCAGCAGGGTGACGCTGATCGCTTCGTTCAGCAGCGGATTGGGGATCGCCGACAGCGCCTGCGACAGCACCAAAAAGCCCGGCAGCGCGGCGATCACCGCGCCGAAGCCGTATTCGGAGGCGGTGTTCATCGCCGCCAGAATTGCCCCGCCGACCGCCGTCTTGCTACCTTCCGCCAGCCGGCCGCGAATATTGCGAAAGCCGAACGCCACCACCAGCAGAATACCCGACACCAGCGCCGCTTCCACCGCCCAGATGGCGGTGATCTTCGCCACGTCGGTGGCGATCGGCTTGGCCAGCCCCGGCAGCGTCAGCTCGTGGCTGGCGCCGTACCACTGCGGGATCCAATGGGTGAAGCCAAGGTTGAATACCCCGACCAAAATCAACGGCAGGATGGCGATCAGCGGGTTCGGCAGGTTGATGTCGTCCGGGGTTTCCGGCTCGTTCAACAGATCGGTGCCGTACCCTTCTCCCTTCAGCTGCGCCTTGCGCCGCTGGCGTTCAAGATACAGCAGACCGACCGCGATGATGAACAGCGAGCCGATCAGCCCCAGCCAGGGCGCGGCCCAGGCATTGGTGCCGAAGAAGCTGGTCGGGATGATGTTTTGGATCTGCGGCGTGCCCGGCAGGGCGTCCATGGTGAAGGAGAAAGCACCGAGCGCCACGGTGGCCGGGATCAGCCGCTTGGGGATACCGCTCTGGCGGAACAGCTCGGCGGCGAACGGATAGACCGCGAACGCCACCACGAACAGCGACACCCCGCCGTAGGTCAGCAGCGCGCACACCAGCACGATCACCGGAATGGCGTGACGCCGGCCGAGAATGCGGATCGCCGCCGCGACGATCGAACGGGAGAAGCCGGACAGCTCGATCAGCTTGCCGAACACCGCCCCCAGCAGGAACACAGGGAAGTAGAGCTTCACGAAGCCGACCATCTTCTCCATAAACAGCCCGGTGAAGGTCGGCGCCACCGCGCCGGGATCGGTCAACAGCACCGCGCCCAGCGCGGCGATCGGGGCGAACAAAATCACGCTGTAGCCGCGGTAGGCGGCCAGCATCAGTAATCCCAGTGCTGCCAGGGCAATCAAAACGCTCATCGGTCACCTCTTTCCCCTGCGTCTTTCGTGCCGCAGCGTTGTTGCCTGCGTGCGTTCTCCCCAGTCACTTACTTAAGTAAGCGCCTGGGAATTCACGCGCTTGCCGCCTGGCTGCAACCCGAAATCCATTGGGGTGGTTGTTGTTATTGTCAGGTACGGAGTGCGAAATTACGGTTTCAGCGCAAAGCGCAGCTGATGCGCCCGTCGCCGTTGAATGCGTTCCCTGCGTGCGTCATCCCAAAGATAAAATCCCCGGCCGCTGCGCTGGCCGGTATCGCCGCGCTGCAGCCGCTGTTCCACCAGCGCCATCATCTCGTCGCCGGTCGCCAGTTCCGGGAACAGGTGGTGGGCGATGTCCGCCACCGTCGGCAGCCCGGTCATGTCGGCGGCCTCCAGCGGGCCGACCATCGCGTAGCGCCGCCCGAGCGAAGCGCGCATCACCTGATCCACCACCTCGGCGCTGGCGATGCCGCTGTGGACGATGTGCAGCGCCTCTCGCAGCACCGCAAACTGCAGCCGGTTGCCGACAAACCCCGGCGCGGCGCGCGCCAGCAGCACCGCCTCCAGCGCCATCCCGCCGAGCAGCGCCTGCACCGCCGCCAGATGGCGCGGATCGGTGGCGCGGCCGGGCACGATCTCCACCAGCGGGATCAGGTGCGGCGGGTGCCAGAAGTGGGCGATCAGCAGGCGCTGCGGGTGGGTCATGCGCGCCGCCAGCTCGTCCGGCGGCAGGCCGCTGGTGTTGCTGGCAATCACCGCGTCGTCGGCGATCAGCCCTTCCAACTGCTCATACAGCGCGTGCTTCAGCTCGAGTCGTTCCGGGATCGCCTCAATAAGCAGCCGGGCGCGCGCCACGTCGTTCAGATCGCCGGTCACGCGCAGCCGCGCCAGCGCCGCGTCGCGCTCATCGTTATCAAACTGCCCGACGTCGCTCAGCTCGGCCAGAATGCCGCTCGCCACCGCCGGCGCTTCCGCCAGGCGCTGCGGATCCGGGTCGTACAGCAGCACCTCATGGCCGTGGCGAATAAAGTGGGTGGCGATGCCCACCCCCATCAATCCGGCGCCCAGTACCGCATAGTCAGATGACTGCATCGTGCCCTCCTCGGTTGTTTACGGGCGCTCTACCGCCAGCGCCACGCCCTGCCCGCCGCCGATGCACAGCATCGCCAGCCCCTTGTTCACCCTGCGGCGCTGCATTTCGTACAGCAGCGACACCAAAATGCGGCAGCCGGACGCGCCGATCGGATGCCCCAGCGCGATCGCCCCGCCGTTGACGTTGACCCGCTCCGCCTCCCAGCCCAGTTCTTTGCCCACCGCCAGCGCCTGCGCGGCGAAGGCTTCGTTGGCTTCGATCAGATCGACCTCCTCCAGCCGCCAGCCGGCTTTCTCCAGGCAGCGGCGCGCGGCCGACGCCGGGCCGATGCCCATGATCGCCGGATCGACGCCCGACGAGGCGTAACCGGCGATGCGCGCCAGCACCGGCAAACGCAATTCAGCGGCTTTTTCCGCGCTCATCAGCAACACCACGGCGGCGCCGTCGTTGAGCGAAGAGGCGTTGCCGGCGGTCACCGTGCCCTCCTTGCGAAACGCCGGGCGCAGCCGCGCCAGCGCCTCCAGGCTGGTGTCGCGCGGCTGCTCGTCGTGCTTAACAAGCAGCGCCTCGCCCTTCGGCTTCGGCACCGTCACCGGCGTGATCTCCTGCGCGAAACGCCCGGCCTGCTGCGCCGCCTGCGCCTTCTGCTGCGAGCGCAGCGCAAAGCTGTCCTGCTCGGCACGGCTGATGGCGTATTTCTCCGCCAGGTTCTCGGCGGTGATGCCCATGTGGTAGTCGTTGAACGCGTCCCACAGGCCATCGTGGATCACGCTGTCCACCATCTGCGCGTGGCCGAGGCGCAGACCGGCGCGCGCGCCGGCCATCAGGTAAGGCGACTGGCTCATGCTCTCCTGGCCGCCGGCGATCACCGCGTCGGCGTCGCCGCTGCGGATCGCCTGCACCGCCAGATGCACCGCCTTCAAACCAGAGCCGCACACCTTATTGATGGTCAGCGCCGGCGTCGTAACGGGCAGCCCGGCATTCAGCGCGGTCTGGCGCGCCGGATTCTGCCCGCAGCCGGCGGTCAGCACCTGGCCGAGGATCACTTCATCAATTTGCTGCGGCGCCACCCCGCTTTGCGCCAGCAGCCCTTGCACCGCCGCCGTGCCCAATTCCACCGCCGTCAACGGCGCCAACGCGCCGTGAAAACTGCCGACCGGCGTACGCGTCGCCGCCACGATCACCACTTCACGTTGTTGCACATTCACCTCCGTCTCAGAAACGCATTTCAGGCACTTGATCCGGCACGATCAGCCGGCCGGCGGTTTTGGCGACAATCTCCGCCACGCTGACGCCGGGCGCGCGTTCGCGCAGCACGAAGGCGCCGTCTTCAATTTCCAGGTAGGCCAGATCGGTCAATACCTTGCGGATGCAGCGGGCGCCGGTCAGCGGCAGCGTGCAGCGCGGCAGCAGCTTGGACTCGCCGCTCTTCGAGGCGTGGGTCATCACCACGATGATGTTCTCCGCCCCCGCCACCAGATCCATCGCGCCGCCCATACCCTTGACCATCTTGCCGGGGATCATCCACGAGGCGATGTTGCCCTCGACGTCCACTTCAAACGCCCCCAGCACGGTCAGATCGACGTGGCCGCCGCGGATCATGGCGAACGACTGCGCCGAATCGAAGATCGACGCGCCGAGGCGCGCGGTGACCGTCTGCTTGCCGGCGTTGATCATGTCGGCGTCCAGCTGCTGCTCGGTCGGGAACTCGCCCATCCCCAGCAGGCCGTTTTCCGACTGCAGCATCACGTCCATGCCCGCCGGCACGTAGTTGGCCACCAGCGTCGGGATGCCGATGCCCAGGTTGACGTAGTAACCATCCCTCAGCTCTTGCGCCACGCGCTGCGCCATTTGTTCACGGGTAAGCATGCGAATTCTCCTTATGCCCGCAGGGTGCGTTGTTCGATACGCTTCTCGAAGGTGCCCTGGATCAGCCGATCGACGTAGATGCCGGGGGTGTGGATCGCCGCCGGATCCAGCTCGCCCGGCGCGACGATCTCTTCCACTTCCACCACCGTGATACGCCCGGCGGTCGCCATCAGCGGATTGAAGTTCTGTGCGGTGTGGCGGTAGATGACATTGCCGAAGTAATCGGCCTTCCAGCCTTTAACGATGGCGAAATCGCCGGTGATGGCGGTTTCCATGATGTAAGGGCGGCCGTTGAACTCGCGCACCTCTTTGCCTTCGGCGATCGGCGTGCCGTAACCGGTGGCGGTGAAGAACGCCGGGATACCGGCGCCGCCGGCGCGGATCTTCTCCGCCAGCGTGCCCTGCGGCGTGAGATCCACCTCCAGCTCGCCGCTGAGCGCCTGCTGCTCGAACAGCGCGTTTTCGCCGACGTAAGATCCCACCACCTTGCGGATCTGATGGGTTTCCAGCAGCCGCCCGAGGCCGAACCCGTCGACGCCGCAGTTGTTGGAGACCACCGTCAACCCGCGCACGCCGCGCCGGCGGATCTCTTCGATCAGATTTTCCGGGATGCCGCACAGGCCAAAGCCGCCCGCCAGCACCGTCATGTTGTCCGTCAGGCCTGCCAGCGCTTCCTGGTAGCTGCCGACGCGTTTGTCGAGCCCTGCCATATCGTTGCCCCTGCATGTTGCGGCGCAGGGCGAAATGCCCTGGCTTGCGTGAGGGCATCTTCAGGTCACAAAAATGATTTGTTAATTTTGTTTTTATGCCGCATTCATTTAGAATTTTTATTAATCACACGTTAACCGACAATTAACAAAGAGTTAACGCCAACCAAAATGAAAATGAGCATCAAACAGTTACGCGCGTTTTTAGCGGTAGCTCACACTCTGAACTTCGCCCAGGCCAGCGAGCGGCTGAATATTTCTCAGCCGGCGCTCAGCCTGGCGATCCGTGGGCTGGAAGACGCGCTGGGCGGGCCGCTGCTGCTGCGCACCACCCGCCGGGTGACGCTGACGCCGGAGGGGGAAACCTTCTTTCCGATGGCGCGCCAGCTGCTGGCGGACTGGGACAACGCAGAAGAGGCAATGCGCCAGCGCTTCACCCTGCAGATGGGCAAGGTGGCGATCGCCGCCATGCCGTCGTTCGCCGGCAACCCGCTGCCGCCGATCCTCAAGGCATTTCGCGATCGTTACGCCGGCATCAACGTGGCGGTGCACGACGTCATCAACGAGCAGGTGTTTGAAATGATCCGCGAAGGGCGGGTAGAGATGGGCATCGCCTTCGAGCCGGAGCCGAGCGACACCCTGCACTTCACCCCGCTGTGCCGCGATCGCTTTCTGGCGGTGGTGCCGAAGGATTCGGCGCTGGCGCGCAAGGCGCAGGTAAGCTGGAAGGAGCTGCTGACGCTGGATTTCATCACCCTGCAGCGGCCATCGGCGGTGCGGCTGCTGCTGGAACAGGAACTGGCCCGCAGCGGGCGAACGCTGGAGGTGGCGTTTGAAAGCCACCAGCTGGTGACGGTCGGGCGCATGGTGGCCAACGGCCTCGGCGCCAGCGCGGTGCCGGCGCTGTGCGAGCAACAGATGGATGAGCTGGGGGCGGTCTGCGTGCCGCTGATCGGCCCGATCATCGAACGCCGCGTGGGCCTGATCCGCCTGGCGCAGCACCAACTCTCTTCCGCCGCGCAGGCGCTGGCGACCGTGATCGAACGGGAAATGGCGGAGAGTGGCGCGCAGCCCGCGCTTAGACCGTAAACCCGACGTGCTTGCCGCCCGGCAGCTCAACGTCCAGGCGCAGCGTGCCGCCCATCGCTTCCACGTAGCGTTTCAGGGTCGAAATCTTCAGCTCGTTGCCGCGCCCTTCGATGGCCGCGACCGAAGGCTGGGAAATGCCCAGCGTTTTCGCCAGTTCCTGTTGGGAAATATTCAGCGCTTCCCGCAGCTGGTGCAGGTGCGCTTCAAACAGCATCTCTTCGGCCATTTCCTCGATGCGCCGGCGGCTCTCCGGGGTGCGGGAGGCCAGCAGTTGCTTTAAGGTGCTCATGGGTTACTCCTTGAAATAACACATCAAATATTGGGTGAACTGCGCATCCGCGATGGGCAGCATCACTTTATAAAACCGCTTCTCATTACCCGTTTTGTCGCCCGCACACAGCACAATCGCCTGCCGCGCCGGATCGAAGGCGAAAAAAGCGCGAATCGGCCGCCCTTTGTGCTGAATACGCAGCTCTTTCATGTTGGGATGCAACGAACCTTTCAGCACGTCGACAAAAGGCCGCCGGAGAGAAGGCCCGGCACGCTCGAGCATCACCAGCGCGGCCAACACCTTTTCCTGCGTCGATTCATCCTGCTCACAGAGCCACCGATCAAACTCTTCCGTTGTCATTATCGTCCACATGGCATCTCCTGATTATAGAGTACAATCTATGGCAAGACGATAGACCGGAATATATAATTTTCTCCACACCGCCGTTGGCGTTTTGCCTGGCAACTCGCAAAAGAAACCGATAAGACACCATTCAGCAATTCAATCGAAAAGAGGAAAGGAGTGGCAGATTTAGCGAAATACCGCTGTTTTCAGATGATTCTCCGATCGAGAGCGTGAGCCAGAACCTGTTACCACCCTGTAGAAAATGTTAAGTTTTGTAGCGCGGCGAAAAATTTCGGACTGATTTGCAATAAAAATCGGACTGCCTAAACCATGAAAAACACATGATTGTGGACAGTCCGAAATACTATGCAAATACAGATAGGGCTTTAAGGCAGGATAACGCCACGCGGTGCCATAATAGCCCGCACCTTTGTAAACAGGTCTGTGATTGTGGCATCAGACAGAACGCCTTCATACGCAGCCCATACCCCAATTTTCCCCTTGATGCCGACGTTATGAGGTGACTGATAGCCACCGCCAATGATGAGTGAGTTCAACGCCGGGCGGCGGCCAGTGATTTCACCCGTCAATTTACCCATATTAGAGCCGCGAGTAAGTGTGACAGTTGTTGCGCTAACGGTCTCAGCAAACATCTCCCACGCTGGCATGATCACGCTGGTTGTGACACCGGCAGTCGGAACAGCTCCAACGTTCACAGCAACAGCACCTGTCGTCGTAACAGCCATGCGGCTACCGGTGAAAGGAGACGCAGCCTCGGCCAGACTTGAATGCACTTGTGCGGACGCTGTCGGGATATCCGCCCTGAACGCGGTGATGATGGTGAATTCTTCTGGCTCAATCAACGAGGTGTTCGCTTGATGACCGACAACGCCATCTAAAACCAGCCCCTCACCGTCGAACGTCAGCCCGGAGAGGCTCAGCGGGATACCAAATTTACTTTTATCGGTCGCACTCTTCATCTCATAAATACGCAGTGCTGACGCCAGATTTAATGTCGAGCCGGTGTTGCTGATCGGCAAATTCGGGTTGTTAAAATCATCGATTACTTGAAACTGCAACATGATGTTGTTCCTCTAATCAGCTTAAATAAATCTTTTGGATTGGCAGATAGTTATGCAATGGATACGGAATACCGTATTCATTCAGCAATGTGGTGGTCTCCGGGTCGGAGTCGTGGATGGTTGTACGTACCCCTGTCTCGCGACCAAAGAACCATGATGCATAGCGTGGGCCGCTGCCTGGGTTGCTGATTTCTCCGCGATTCTCGGGTGTCCAGGCGAACGCAACAAAAGCACCGCTGCCGATAGTCGATTCAGACGATATCTTGAGGTTTGTTCCCCCAACAATTTCAACAGCGGCGATAGCCAGGCGACCGGTATCGTCGTGCAGTTCGACGCCATGATTGCCGTCGGCCAGCTCAGAGACCAGCGTGGCATCAATGACGAAGGGCGGGTGGTAGGTGAATAGCTTCACCAGAGCCGTCGTATCATTGATTTTTGTGGCGCTGATCGCGTGAACAGGCAAATACTTCTCCCCGTTGGGCTTTTCTGCCGTCCGTGTCCGAATGCGATGGCGAATGGTCTTCGCCGCATATAACCCCTGAATCCGATAACCGTGATTATTGTGATGGACGTTACCCTGGCCGGATATATGGTTCCCCGGCAGCCCCATGTAGGTTGGCCCCCACATATCGATGTTCGGATGTGTCAGCGCCAATTCCAGCTGAGCCAGGGCAATCATTTCCGGTGGATTTTCCGGTGTGCCAACATAATAACCGTGTGACGATGTTTGGTAGGTCAGCATGACCAAATTAGTACCCGATGAACGCAGTTGCGCTGTGTCGGCGTCAAAGTCGGCATGGAGCTGGGTCTGCATGGACTTATAGCTGGCTGCGGGGGTGCCATTGGCCATATTTGTTTCCCCCTGCATGAACAGCATAAAATCTTGGCTGTATTCAATGCCGCTTAATTTCGCCTGTTGAGCAGTGAAGTTAAACTGTGAAACGGCTTGCGCGTAATTACCCGTTCCTTTCATCAGACCTTCAATGTTGATGCCGTTCACACCTGCCGCATTGAAGATGAGTTGGCGGTCATACATGCCGCCTGAGTGCGCCACAAAGCCATGAGCCAGACCGGACGCAATGGTTTCACCGCTGGTGTCTGTCACCGATTCTTTCAATGGCACCAGCGATGACGGGTTTTTACCGTTGCTACGCACGCCGGTATTAAACATCAGCGCATTAGAAACCGGTGTATTTAAAACAGGAATACCGAACGCGCCATTAGATAATGACTGGCCATAAATAAATAGGTGTATTAATTCCGCAAACAGCATAAATGAATCTTTCGAATTTAACCCATTCGTTGATTCCGTATTACTGAAAATCACCCCGTTACCATCGATGCCCCCCGCAACACGCTGGAATGAGTCAACGATTTCAACCAGGTTATCTCCCTCAGTAACAGATACCCGCATCCCGTTTACTTCGATAAATCCGGTTTTGCCAATGCCAAATGCGACACGGTCGCGAGCATCGCGGAAGAGCACACAATAATCACTGTCCGCTGGTAATTCTGTCACAGGAACGCCGGAAATATTCATACCGGCATTCGCTTCAAAACGGCCATTCTTGGCGATACCTACGGCCCGGCGGAGCAGCTTATCAACAAACTCGATAGCGTAATCCGGATCGCTTTCTGTCAATATCCCCGCATCCATCAGCAGGCGTTCCATAGCGGATTGCGACGCGATTTCTGCAATACGGATCGCCGATGTACCATTGTTTTGATAGACGACCTCTTTAGGGCCAGTTGGTTCATCAAACAGTACGCGGAACGTTTGGCCTGGTGTGGTCAGTGTCAACCCCGTTTCAATCCCGGTTGGGTCTTCGGCCGTTGGAAAGACCGACACGGCGATCATCTTTCCGTCCGGGAGCTTTTTACCTGTAGGCACCAACGTGCCATTCTGGTTGATATACTCCTCAACCCAGGCAGAGGAATTCTCAGAACGAATGGACACCTTGGCATTCAGGGGAATTTTACCAGCGTTCAGGGCAATCACGGCATCAGCATAAGAGCTAAACGGCAACTCGCCAGATTTAATCAGCGCGTTGTATGCTTCCAACTGGTCTTTTAGGAATACGGTTCGGTTTGCCAGTTGCTCGGCTTGAATATTATCAGGGCCACCTTGGCCACCTAATACAGGTGTGTCCTTCTCAAGCTGATAAATTGAGGGTTCCCATTTGTTTTGTTCTGGCAGTGAGCTGGCCATGATTTTAACCTCTATGTGTATATGCGCCATTATGGGTAATGGCTCCGTTGTGAGTTATCCCGCTTAACCGTTTAAACATAACGACACGGCCTAAACGGCCTAATAACGGGTCTTCACCTTTCGAAAAGTCATAAAGAATATCGGCGCTGGTTTCCAGCCCGCTCAGGTCAGAGTCCTTGCTTAATAACGCCATCTTGGATATAGGGTCAAATTTCACCCGGTATATCTCGATTAAAATTGGGCTGTTATTTTCAGCAAGATTTATACCCTCATAACGCAACGCAAATTCTTCACCCTGGTGTGTGAGAATGGGTAACGTCTCATTGCCTAAATGTTCATAATCGACAACCACTGGCTGATTCACCGGTGTAGTGAGCCAGACAATAACTCCCCACAATTTATCGACAATATAATTTACCCCCTCAGTTAGCCCATTGATTCTCACGCCCCAGACTTGTTGATTACTCAAGCTGATGCGATCGCCAGCCACAATCCCCGTCGGCAGTGTATCTTGCGCAAACAGGTTAGGAGAGCGTGAAACATGATCCCCTGCCAGCAAAATATCTAGATTATCGGATGCATACTCATGCCAGGTTGACGTAACTTTTCCGCTAACGGCTGAAATATAACGCTGCATTGTAACGAGCTGGCCGCCTGCCGAACCTTTGGTTTTTTTCTCGTCAAACTCCAGCTCTAAATCCAGCGCTGAAACATCACCGACCCATCGCCACGATAAAGCCTGGCCCGCCGTATTCCGGCGAGCCAGGTAAAGTTTCCCTTGACCGTAATAAAAATCACTCATTGGTTACCGCCTTATGCCGCAGGTTCTTCCGGTTGCGGCTCCGGCTCCGGAGTAGGTTCAACATAGTGGCCTGTTGGTAATGTGATGATCCAATTGCTCAGCGATGCAATATCGCCGCGCCTGGCTTCTATACTGACCGTGTGAACCCAATTTAATGGGGAGGTCGCGGACGAATACGGCAGCGTCAATGTTGCTTCAACGGTATTTGTCGTCCAAACAATATCCCCGGTATCAGGGCGAACGAGTGTAATTACATAAACCACCCCCGACTCTGGGCCAATACTGCTATCAAGATAATCAATTAACCGGTCAGCTTGTAATTGCCTGTCACGGTGAGACCAGGTTAAAATATATTCCGCTGCCGGTTCTGCAACGAGGGGATAAGGTTCGTCATTTAAACGAATATTTGCCGGCAAATAGGGTTTTGCCTGGCGAGCCTGTAGCGTCAAGTGGTTAACAGGTGCAGCGCCGGCAGCGAGTGTTTCTTGTGCCGTTCTTGTCAGCAAACGAACGTCTATCGTTTCTCCCTCCAGATATTCCAACCCATCACTTTCAATCGCATCCTGGAAGAAACGCAGCCGCGCGCCGGCCAGATGGCCAGCCGGCAACGTATCGGCACAGCCACGCCCGACGGTCAACGTCCCGGTCGCCAGATCGGCGGCATCGATACGAACAATCTCATCACCGATAATCGCCCCGGCACCCACTGCCGGCAGCGTGGTTAATGACGCCTTAAAGGTGGTATCAAAGCGACCTGCAGGCTGTGTGAGCGTGACGGCCGGCGTCCAATCGCCGTTAAGATTACCGCGCCAGTTCACGCCGTCGGCGCGCGTCTGCAGCAGGTAGTTGATGGAGGCGCTGCTGGGCGCACTGGCCATCACGCCCAGGTAACCGGCCTCCGGGGGAATGGCCGCCAGCTCCGCCGGCCCGACGGTGGCAGCCAGGACGATATAGGGCAGTTCAATGAGCTGGCTATCAGTAACGGGGCGTGCCGTCTTGTCCGGCGGTGACCAGGTGCTGCCTTGCTCGCCGCTGCTGTACGACGTGCTCGGCATCCCGAACACATCCTGAATGGCCGTCACCTTCAACTCACCGGTGTCCTGTTCTTCAATCTTGCCAACACGCATCACCATGTTGCCGATGTTGCGCTCTGGCAAGCTGATGCGAAAAACGCCGGCCGGCGTCAGCACACCACCGCGTCGGTCGAAATTGATAATTAGTCGGGTCAACCCGGCCGCACGGGTTTCGAGGTCACGTTGCGCCAACCTCGCGCCCAGCGCGTGGGTCGGCACGGCTTTGTATTCGACGCTCTCTGATATCAACCCCACGTTCTGGATCGCCCCCAGGTTCTGCGCGCGCACTTCGCCTTCGCTGTTGGTCACCGGGTCGCGGTACGTCACCACAATTTCATTCGGGGCCGCATCGGCACTGGTGCTGTCGTCGTCCTGCACGCCCACGATGCCGTTGTCGTAGGTAAACAGCGGCAAGGTATTGGGGTCGTAGTCATCACGCAGCAGCTTGAGCGTCAGTTTGCCCGTGCTCAGGTCACCGTATTGAGCTGCGCCGATATGATCCAGGACTTGCTGCACAAACGTATTGAGGTCGTCCTGGCGGTTGTAGCGAAAACAGAGGCCAAACCCTTCCTCATAGAGCCGGTCTGCCGCGATGCGATAGCTGTCAATGTCCAGGTCGCCCAGCACCAGCCCGCGTCCCCAGTCACGATTGAGGGCGCACTCAACAAGGATGTGCGCCGGGTTCATGGCATGGATCGCACGCAGGTTGGCAATCTGTTCAGCGGTCAGGTCGGCCTCGTCATCAAGCTGCCCCTCGGTGTTCTGCAGCAAAATAAGCGCCTTCTCCGGATACCACACCGGCCCATCCCAGCCTTGCGTACTGCGGCGAACGCGGTACGACCATGGCTTAGGCGAGGCGCTGTAGCAGCTGACCAACCCGCTAAAGAAGGTGGTCACCAACCCCCGAAAACCCGGCACTAACCCCGTGAGCAACGTCAATAATGAGGGAGACGGCACTTGGTCAGGGCCGCCCATCATCACCTCAAGGGTTCCCTGGATACCGCCTTCACCGCCGGTGTCTTCACCCCCGAACAGATTAGGCTTGTCGATGTACAGCGACGTGTTGCCGGCAACCTGGCCGTGCGTACCGGCAAACACCGTTTTTTTATCGGCGCTGATGGCCACAATCTCATTAACCGGGCCACGGCCAATCCCGGCCTGGATATCCCAGGAATACTTGTAGCCTACCGTGACCTTTTTCGACCCCTTGCCACCGCCGCCCATCAGTTAGCCTCCGGCTCAGATTTGGCCTGTGCCAGGCGCACAATATTGATAGCCAGCGCATCCCCGGTGCCGGCCAGCAGCTCGGCATCGATACCGCCATCGCGAATGAAGGCTTTAAGGTCTAGCCCATAGCGGGCAAAGAAGGCGCGCAGACCAGGCGCACAACCGCCGCCGGCGCGGATATCTTCCATCGTGATCAACATGGCATTCCCCTTATTTCTTAATGGCTTCATAGCGGTAATTGCCATAGGCAAGAACAAACCAGTCCTCGCTCCAGCAATCGCCAAAGAAGATGCATTGCGGCGTGCCTTCGGTCGGCTGAGGCAGGTTCCAGTCATCTTCCGTCGCCGCTTCCGGCGTGTTGTTCTTCTGACGCGGAGCCAACGCCGTATTCAGCACATAGGACGCCACAATTACCGCAACGAATTTCGCAACAGCCCACCACATACGCGTTTCCTCAAAACAGTTTGATTATCTGATACGGCGACTTGCCCGGCATATGGGGTTGTCCGCCGTAGTTCAGGACGTTGTTAAACTTGTCGTTACAGGTCGTGATGGTGCGATCGCATCCCGGAAAAACCGCCACCACCTGGCCAACGCTTAGCCCGGCCGAGCCGCCGAACAGGCCCAGCACGTTGCCACTCTGCGCGCGCAGTCCACGCCGTTCTGTCACGCCATCCGCCAGCCATTCCAGATAGCCGCCGGAAAACCAACCGTCGGGCGAGCCGGCCGGCAGATTGACGGTGATACTCACGCCATCGAGCGCGCTGATAACCAGGCCGCCGACGCCAAAAGCCGCCGGCGATACCTTGCAATTGTGGTCATACAGCGAATACGGACAGGCGCGCCCCCAAGTCAGGCGCAGGCCGCTGCGAGTAAAGGTGCTGGCCAGACTGGCGGTGACAAGCCGGGTGCGGTCTATTGCCTCGCGCTTGACCTCGGTAATGGAGCCGATCCAGACCGTGCGGAACTCGCCCTGGCTGTCGCCGACGTGCCAGCGATGAATGCGAACGCGCACCGGCTGGGACGGTGGCAGGCCGCGAAAGAGCATGGCCACCGGGTTGGTCGTCGGCAGCGTAATGTCCATGCTGTCGCCGGCACCAACGCTCAGACCGCCATCACTGATCGCCTGTTGCTGCCAGACGGCACCGGCGGCGGTGATATCCTGATCGGCGTTGGTGTAGCGGAAAAACTGCGTATCGCCCCGCACGAACTCATAGAGCGTGACCGGCTGGCCGTTTGCGGTGGAATACTCAAAATCACTCCAGCTCATCGCGTAGCCCTCGGAATGTGGTTGATACCTGGGCAAACCCGTCCGCATCGGTCGTGTGTTCCCAGGTGATGTCGTCAGTGTTCTGGCGGCAAAGCGCCATCAATGACACGTGGCTGATGGAATCCGCCGGCGGAACGTCACCGTCCAGGGCTAGCAGCTCGTAATCACTCAGGCGCGTGGCGGTGAGGATACGGCGGTAAACGCGGGTGCCATCGACCAACTGCAGACGCAGATCACGCCGGCCAGGCACCACACCAAACTCACTAAAACCGGCAACCGCCACAACCAGCGCATTGCCGACAGTCCGCACAGGGATGAAGTCCTGCGCCTGGCTTGCGACCCAAATCGCACGCTGGCGACCGCGCAGGTAATAGAGCTGGCCGCGCAACTTTGCCTGGGCCTGGCGACCGATTTCAGACCACACATGCTGCTGCATGATGAAGGCACGGCTGGCAGTGTCGGTGCGGTAGGGAATGCCCACCTCGTTGTCCAGCTCCAAGAGCTGGCGCTGATACTCGGCCGTCAGGTCATCAACCCAATCAGCGTCTTGTTCAAGCACGGGATGCCCGCGATAGATGGCGGTATTCATCGCCGGCGCAAACGGGTTATGTGCCGCCAGGCGAAAGCGCAGTTGCAGACGCATCAGGCTGTCACTGTGACGGGTGATTGCCGGCGTATCGGTCAAGACGGCCGGTCGTAGCGGATAAACCCATGCGCCGGCTGGCCACGCGCCTAACGGGGCCGTAACGGTGACGCTGCCGGCATCGATGCTCTGGATCTGCGCGACGGCCTGGTTGGCCAACATCCCGAAACCCTGTTTAAGCAGCAGGTTATCGCCCACGACAAAATCACGGCCGGCCGCTGGCAGCGCGATAACCTGGCTGCCGGCCGCGATGGGGGCCGACAAAACCGCAACGTCCGGAAACACCGGCATATCCCAGGTGACGCCGCCGGCATGAAAAAGCTGGGTCTCCAACGCGCGGGCGTCGGCATTGCCGGCAAGCACGGTAAACTCATACAGCCGGCGCGGCGACAGACGTCGGGCAATGCGCTGTTCTGCCCCGGACGGGGAGATCAGGACGTCCGTTTTCCAGGACAGGGTTTCACTGACACCCTCGGCCCAATCAGGCTCCATCAACCACGGGAGACGAACGGTCATCAATTCCCCCCCAGAAGTTGCTTGAGCGTCGCGGTATTGGCCTTGACCCAGGTCATCATGACGCGGTTGCCTGGCGCGCTTTTCACAGCTCTGTCCAGCATCTCGTTTGGATCGAGCACCAGGTACTGCTGCAGGTTGGTCGTACCGCCACCGGCACCTGATGCACCCGGTGCATCAGGATTAACGGATTGATTCACCCCGGCCGCGCGGCTAAAACCGGGGTCGGAGACCAGCCCGCCATCGGCGAACGCGCCGAGCCGACCCTGGTTAACCGCGTGCATGAAGTCCACGCCATAGCGCTGTACAGCGGCGGTTTTCATGACAAACTCGCCGTTTGACAAGCGAGCCGCGATGCTGTCGGAGGTGCCGGTGCCGGGGCCGGTGATCTGGCCGCCGGTCGCGGCCGCCACGCTGGCAGCCGCACCCAGGCCGGAGGACGCGCTGCCGGCGGCGCTGGCGGACGCAATGGCCGAGGCCAGTGTGGCAGCACCGGTCGTGAATGCCGTCGTCAACGCCGTGGTGAGTGCTGTGATGCCGGTGGTCAGTGCCGTAGTGAACCCGCCCGTCAGCGCCGTGCTGCCAGCAGTGATTGAGGTGCCCATTGCGGTGGCTCCCGCTGTGGAGGCGGTGGTGATGGCCGTCGCGTAGGTGGTCGCACCGGCGGCATCGGTCGCGGTATCGGTGGCCGCATTAACAGCTGTGCCGGCGGCACTGCCGGCCGTACTGGCCCCGAGACCCAGCAGCCCCTTGAGGCTGTCGGTCACGCTGCCAAGACCCTCCATCGCCATGCCGGCCAGGTTGCGTGATGCGACTTGTGCCATGGCATTGGCGACCGATTTAGCCAGGTTTAACACCGCGTCACTGAGGTTTAGGGTGCCATCGGCCAGCCCGTTGAGCGTGCTCTCCATGCCATCCTGCAGCCCGTCTTTAAACGCGGCCGTCAGGTCGTCCGTGGTGGATTTCAGCGTTATCAGCTCGTTTTCCAGGTTGGCCAGCAGGTCGCGCATCTGCTCGCCGGCTTCGCCAGGCAATGCCGCCATTTCGCGCAGCTGCGGCAGGCTCTCGGTGATTTTGCTGCCGACTTCCTGATGCAATGCGACCAGTTGCCGGCGGCCCTGCAGTTCTGAGATGAGGCCCGCTTGCACCTGCGCCTGGATGCTGCTCTCTTTCTGGCTGCGGTAGGTCTGCAGGTCGTCCAGGCTCTTTTTGAGCGCATCGGCGCGCACCTTGGCTTCCTGCACCGGCAGCAACTTGTCCAGCCAGGCCAGCCCCTCGGTGTTGCCGGTCTGGGTGAATTCCTTGCGCATCTCGGCGATGTTGGCCCGCACTTCCGCCAGGCCGCCGCCGAGCACGTCGCCGGTGGCTTTCAGATATTGCGCCTGTAGCTGGGCATTTTTGGTGGCGTTGGCGTCCGATTTCTCTTTCTGCTCGCCGGCAGCGATAACCGCCAGTGCCGCTTCGGCCCGTGCTTTCAGCGCCCCGGACAGGCCTTTTTCCGCCAGCTCGTAAGCCGCGACCTGCGATTTGGTCTTGCCGACGGCAAAGGCCTGTTTCTCCAGCCCCTTGACGTAGGTCTCATTGGCCGAGGCGGCCGACTTGGCCGAACGCGCAGCCGCGTCTGAGTTCTTCTTGTTCTCCTTGGCCTGGTCGGTCTGCTTCTGCAGGTTGACCAGCTTTTCCAGGCTTTCGCGCAGCTTATCGATATCTTCCGGTGCCTTGCCGGCCGCTAGCGCCGCCGCAATGGTTTTGTCTCGCAGTTGCTCCAACTGCTGGGCGGCCGTGTAGGTCGCATCGGCCAGCTCTTTCTCCAGCTTCGGCCGCAGCTTGTCAGCTTCGGCGCTCAGCGCGGTAAAGGACGCCTCGCTTTGCGCCATCTGCGCCACGGCCTCATCCATCCAGCGAATGGGGCCGGCGTTCTGCAGATCGGTCAACACATCACGCAGCGTCTTGCCGCTGGCAGTCGGCGCATCCATCGCGCGCGCCAGGCGGTTTTCCAGCTCGTCGGACAGCTTGTCTTGCACGTCGCTGAGGTTGTCGAACTTCGGCGTCAGCGCATCGATTTGCTTTTGCACCTCGGCCAGCTTGTCAGTCAGGTAAACGATGCCGATCCCGCTCGGGGCCGGGCTGCTCAGCAGGCCGTCAATCTGCTGCTTAAGCGATGCCGCCTGGCTCTGCAGGTCGCTGAGTTTCTTGCTGTCCTGGGTGAGCACATCGGCGTTGGTGCGCTGCTGCGTCAGCGCATCGCCCGTGCTGACCGAATCTTTCAGGCGGCCCTGGGCGCTTATCAGCGCCTCGGTTTTCTGGCGCTGGTCTTCCAGGGTCTGGATGGTCTGCTGGTGCTGCTGCGCCAGCGCGGCTTCATGCTCCTGGTTGGCCGCATAGGCCGCGCTCAGGCCGCCGACAGCCAGCGTCACGCCGGTGATGGCCAGCCCCATCGGGCCACCCAGCAACCCCATCAATCCTGTCCCCAGGCGACCAAAGGTCGATGCAGAGGCACGGGCAACGCCCAGTGCTTTCTCTGCAGCGGTCTGGCGAACCAGCGAAGCGGTCACTAGGTCTTCCGCTTTGGCGCGCGCACCTGGTGCGGTGATGCCGGAGACTTTCGCGCGGGCGGCCTGCGCCTGCGCAGCAGCCACGGCGGCTTTGGCTTCGGCATATTCCGCCTCGGCAAGCTGCAGCGTCTCGATGCGGTCGGCACGCGCGGCCGTGGTCGCTGCAACCAGCGCGGCGACCTTACGGCCGCCCATCACCACCGCCAGGGCAATGGCGGCAGTGGTCAACGTGGACATGTTGCTGGCCAGTCCGGAAATGACGGCTGCAATCGCCTTGGATGCGCCCAGCGCATCGTTGGTGCCGCCGACGAACTCGACCCAGGCGTTGGCCATTTCCGTGGCGGCACGGCCGATGGTCAGCGGCATCTGCGCAAACTCGCGGTCAACATCGCCGGCACCGTCTTTCAGCGCCTTGAAGACCACCTGTGTGGTAAGCATCCCTTGCTCGGCCATCGCGCGCAGTTCGCCACGGGTTTTGCCCAGGGATTTCTCCAGCATTTCCATGATGCGCGGCATCTGCTCGGACACCGAGTTGAATTCTTCCCCGCGTAACGTGCCAGATGCCAACCCCTGGCTAAGTTGGATGATGGCGTTCGTGGATTCTTCGGCTGTCGCACCGGAGACGATCGCCGCTTTGTTGATGGCGCTGGTCACCTGCAGCAGTTCGGTCTGGGTCGCACTGCCTTTAAGCGAGCGGGCCATACGGGTATAGAGTTCGGCGGTCGAGGCGATGCGTTGACCGGTTTCATTTGCCACACCGATTACCGATTTAAAGGTCGTGGCCGCCTGTTCGTTGGACGTGGAGACCAGGCGAATACGCGCCGCCAGGTTGGTGTATTCATCAGACGTGCTGGCCAGGTTGGCTATCAGACCGCCGCCAAGCGCAATGCCGATGGCCGCCGCCAGCGGCTTGAGCCGGGTCAACTGGTTGCTCAGGCCATCAACGTTAGCGGCGGTTTTATCGAGCTTTCGGTTGGCGCTGTCGGCAGCACCACCGACACGATCGAGACCGGACGCCGCCGAGCCGCCGGCACTGCCCAGCCGGGTGCCGCTTTGGCTGGCGCTGTCCAGGGAGGACTGCAGTTGCTTAAGGGAGGCCTGGGCGCTTTTTAAATCCGCCTGAATACGCAGGCGCAATTCCAGGTTGCCGTTTCCGCTTGCCATGCTTGATCACCGTCGGTATGAGTAAAACCCCGCCGGTCAGCGGGGTGGAAGGAGGGAAATTAACGCCGTTTTAAAGCCTGTTTGAACTTGTCGATATACCCCTTTAACGTCTTTCCCCCCGCGAAACTGGCGCTGCCGTCAAGGGTGTGGTGCATTCGCTCCGTCAGCTCGCGCTTGAGTGCCTGCTCATGAAACAGCTTCAACTGGCGGGCGGTGTAGTGTCTGAGTTCGCCGAATCGGTGACCGTGGTCGATGAGACAGCTGAAGACCTCTCCCCAGGGGGCGGGTTTTGCAGCTGCTGCACCAGCCTGGTGAGTGCCGGGCGAATGGCGTTGCGGGTAAAAAAAGCCGCGTTGACGCCCCACCAAATCAACAGCAGCCTTTCGCTGTCTTCCCCAGTCAGACCGGCGACCCATTCGACGCTGCGGCCACAGGAGACCGCTACCGCCTGCAGCACCGCATCCCAGTTCGCCCCGAGTACGTCGTACAGCTCATCAATCGACACCTCGGCATCCGGCTTGGCGTTCATCGCATCCATGAACCCTTCACTGATTGCCTTGAGCGGTTGACGGTGCTGCAGCTGCTCGGCCAGCGTGTACTCATGCACCGTGACCTGGACGCCGCAGATAGTCAGCGTCCGGTCAGGTATCAGGATGTTCAGCTCATCCGTCATCAGACGCTCCCGACGTGGATCACGCGGCCGTATCGGCCAAACTGGGCATCATCCGGCCGTTCAGTGTCCAACAGCACGGTCGCGGTGGTTTCCAGCCCAGGCAACGAGGTATCAGTATTGATGAGGCTCAACGCCGACGCCGGGTCGTATTGCACGCGGTACAGCTCAACGACGACGGCCGCGCCGTTCTCTGCCAGGTTGATCCCCTCGTAACGCAGGAACAATTCATCGGGCGTTTGGGTGAATACCGAAGTGTTAACGCTGCTGGCGTGCGTATAGTTGACGCTAAGCGGCTGCGTCGCCGGCGTGGTCAGGAACTCCAGTGCGCCAAACTTGGCGTCGAGCTTGTAATCCGTTCCCTCGACCAAATCAGCAATCGTCACGGCACTGACGTTCTGATGATTCAGCGTGACGCGGTCGCCGGCCTGAATCCCTGCCGGCAGCGCTTCGCCGGTGATGGTGCCGGCCGGGACGGCCACTTTCTCGCCGTACAGCAGAATGGCCAGGTTATCCGGCGAATGCTCATACCAGGTGGCGGTGACCGTGCCATCCTTGCCGGTGCTGATGCGGCGCACGGGCGCACGCTGGCCCGTATAGGACTCTTTGTGAGTGAAGGAGTCCGTGGTGAGCGCAATCTGCAGCTCGCCCACGTCGCCAATCCAGCGCAGCGATACCGCCTGGCCCTGCGCATTGCGACGGCCGAGGAACACCTTGCCCTGGCCGTAGTAGTAAGTTTCTGCGCTCATTGTTCCTGTTCCTCGGTCGGTGAGTCGGCGGAGCCGGTCTCGGTTTTGGTTTTGCGGTTCACGCCCGCTTTTTTCGCGCCGGCGTGCTCAATCAGCCACTGCGCCGTTGCGTCGTCCACTTCCATCTCAGTGCCGGCAGCAAGCGCCACGCCCTGATGGGTGTGCGGGCCGGTCAGTACAATTCGCCTGGTCATCGATAGCCTCCAATCGCGGCGGGAACGTCCACCTGAAACACCAGGGGGTAATAGCCATAGCCGGACTCGTACTGTGCCGGCAGGCTCTGATTGCTCCTGGCCAGCGGCCGGGTAACCCCTTCGAGCGGTGACCACCCAGCCAGGGCCTCGACGGTTTTCAACATCAGCGGGCCGGCTTCGCTGCTGATATCTGCGCCGAGGCCGCGACCGTCGGCGAAATACACGCAGACCACCACGGCCCAGAGCTGCGTCACGAACTGCAGCCGGCGCTGGCTGCCACCTGTCGCAGCCGTTGAGGTGTTAACGGTATCGCCCAGGTACATCACATACGCCATCGGACAAACCGGGTTGTCATCGTTCATCTGAGACAGCCCGGCGACGCCGGTCACTTCGACAAACTCCGGTACGGCATCACGCAGCCGGCCAATCAGCAGCGGCTCGCAAAAGAGATAGTCGGTTACCACAGGCCATCCCTCCGGAACATGTTGCGCCCTGGCACAAACACCACGCTGTCGTCTGGCTCCAGCACCTCGCCGGCCTTGTCCAGCCCCAGCGATAACCGGCCAGACGCTACTTTTTCGAGCTGGCGTATGCGCTGGTTGTAACGTGTGGTCACCGGTGAATCGTCCCTGGGGTTCTGATACAGGTAATAGCGGGTGATATCGCTGGCGATACGCCGCAGCGTGTCCGGCACGCTGGGGAGAGGCAGCAGGCCGCGCCCCTCCAGGTACATGTTGATTTCGGCGTCCGCATCCGCAATCGCCTTCTCCACCACGGCCGGGTCAATTTGCCCCGTTGCCGGCCGGGCGCGGTCGGAGATGCGGATGATTTCCTGCTCGCCGAAGTCGTCCACCAGGTCAGCCTGCGTGCAGTACCCCATGATTACTCCTCAGCCGGCGCAATCCGCTTTATGCGCAAGAACGGATCTGCAGCCAGTGCTTTGAGCTGCTCAGCGCTAAACAGCGAAAAATCGTAGGGTTTTGGCTCGGAGGTGAACTCAACACCGGCCCGGAAACGCCGCCCGCTCGGTGAGCGCACCACCTGGACGGTGAACCAATGGGGTTTTGTGTCCGTGTTGACCTCTGGTTTTTTCACCGAAGAGCGGATTAAATCGAGCAGAATATTTTGACCCTCAGCGGTGTTGATCAGGCCAGATAACCCTGTATTGGCAGTATCGACAGTAATCAGAGCATCACCTGCAGCAGAACCCACGCCGTTTTCGGAGCCGTCGCCGGCAGCGGAACCTGCGCCGCTCTCGGTGTCGTCACCTGCAGTGGAACCTGCGCCGCTCTCGGTGTCGTCACCTGCAGTGGAACCCGCGCCGTTCTCGGTGCCGTCACCTGCAGCGGAGCCTGCGCCGTTCTCGGTGCCATCACCTGCAGTGGAACCCGCGCCGTTCTCGGTGCCGTCACCTGCAGTGGAACCCGCGCCGTTCTCGGTGCCGTCACCTGCAGTGGAACCCGCGCCGTTCTCGGTGCCGTCACCTGCAGTGGAACCCGCGCCGTTCTCGGTGCCGTCACCTGCAGCGGAGCCTGCGCCGTTCTCGGTGCCGTCACCTGCAGTGGAACCCGCGCCGTTCTCGGTGCCATCGCCTGCAGCGGAGCCTGCGCCGTTCTCGGTGCCGTCACCTGGCTTTTTTTTATCGTCCTTGACGTATTTTTCTTCCGCTTTCTTTTTTGTTGGGGTAGCCATAACAACATTCTCCCGCTACGCCCCGTAGGGCGTAGCGCTATAAGTGAGTGACGATCGGCTTAAATCAGCCAGGCGGTGTCCAGGATGTCGGACAGCTTGTAGTTCGGGTTGTCTTCGCCGCCATTGATGGTGGCCACGCCAACAATCTTGCGCGCAGCTTCCGCCAGGGTCGGCGGAACAACGAGCAGATCGCCTTTGATGTTCAGCGGACGACCGCCATCAGCCACCATATTGCGCAGCAGCGTGTAGGCCTCCTGGTAGTTCTCCGCCGTCAACGGCTTGGTGGACTTGACGCAGAACTGCCAGAAACCGAAGCCCACCGCCGACCGCGCACGCACGCCATACAGGAACTCATCGTTCATGAAGACATGATCGCTGGTGTCGTCACTGGTTTTAGCCTTGAGATCGGGCTTGATGCGTTCCTGGAAAATCAGCGGCTTCAACGCGCGCTTGGTACACATCAGATACCACGGGGCCGGGCTGGCCGGGTCAGTGCCTGCCGGTTTCAGCAGGTTGCTGACCGGAGTGATCGTGCCGGTGCCGTCCACGTTCGCCGCAACGGGGTGCTCGGTATCAAAGAAGTTTTGGCCGTCGTAGCACAGCGAGGTCTCACCGGCCTTGAGCAGTGCAAAGATATGCTCATCCGGGTAAACCCCCGCTGACCGGCCGGCTTCGGTCATCACAGGCAGATAGACGCCAACGCTGTCATCTTCAATCGCCGTGCGAGGCACACCCACGGTGGCTTCATACAGCTTGTTGGTGATGCCGTAACCGTCGGTTTTCATATCCTTGATGATGCGAGCACCGACCCATTCACGCATCTGCGGGAATTGACCCAACCAGGCGTAAATGTTGGTTGCCGTGGTCGATTTGATGACCGTGGCGATTTTGGTGTAGTCAGAATCGGCGACCTTTAAGCCGTCCTGGAATGCCTTGTTAAAGCTGACAAAAAGCGATTTCACCAGCGCAGGAGTGACGATAGCCATTATTGCATTTCCTTCTTGGCGGCGGCGTATTCAGCCGGTGTGAGGCCAGTCAACGCAGCAACTTCAAGCTCAGTTGCGGTTAACCCATGAGTTTCACCGGCAGGCTTTTTACCACCGGATTGCTGAGTGGTCAGCGCCGCGATCGGCGCAGCCGCCTTGATGTAGCTGCGCAGAGCGGCAATGTCTTTCTTGCCCATCTCGCGCGCCCATTCTTCCATGGTCGGCAGCAGCTTCCCGGAGGACAGCGCCTCGGTGATCAGACCATCCAGGTCGCCACCATCAACGCGCGCGGTCAGCGCGGCTAACTGGGTCGTCAGGTCGGTGACCACTGCGATCGGCACATACTTGGTCGGATCAACCCCAGTGCCTTTGTTGGCTGTAGCGGCGACCGTCAGCGCGGCGATTTTGTCGTCCTTGCCTTTAACCGACGCCGTCAGGGCGGTAAACATTTCCAGCAACTTACTGAGGCTCGCGGCAGCCGCATCACCTTCATTTTCTTTCGGCATATCGCCGGCCGCCTGCTGCAGCGCGGCCAGGATATCGGCCTCGGTTGCATCATCGGCAAGGCCAAGCAGCTTGCGCAGCAGCTTTAACAGCTCTTCGTTCATGGTCTTCTCCGGGGAGGGTTGAGTTGATGCCTGCACGATGAGACGAGAGGCGGCCGCCAGGGCGACTTCATTCATGCCGTCCAGGGCGGGGTTGTTGGTGAGCGCTGCATGTAACAATTGCAGCACTGCACCGGTTTTCTTGTCATAGGCAAAGACGGGGCTGATATAGAGGTATTCATCGCCGGCAATCATTTTGCGGGCGGCTTCCGTCCATTGGACGTTTTGGGCAAACATGCCCGCATCCGTCCAAACGGTATCGCTGCCTTTCCACCAACCGGCAGCAGGGGCCGGTTGACCGTTGCTTTCAGTCCGCAGGGTCTGGTGTTCGTAGTCGATGACGATTTTGTTTTGGCGTGACGACAGGTGCTCGATGACCTGGCGCGCCAGGCTCTCGTTGAGTACCCAGTTGGCACATTCTGCGGGGCGGCCATCATTTGCGCGGAACTCGCCGGCCGGGAACAACTGGATCGTGTTTCCGGTCAGGTTCAGCTCAAAGGCCAGGGATGCGACAGCAACGTTTCGTTTCATGCTGCCAATGTAACGGGATGGGAAAAACGGATTCAGGGGACGGGGTTCGTCACACTGTTTTTGAAGGGGAAAAGCGGTCTAGGCATCATACACCAATGCAACCCTTTTTAGACCCCTTTTAAAAACCTTCTGGCGCTGTTAGGGAATTTTTTGCGAGCCGTTGCACCTCAATCAGTGAACGTCCCGCAAAAAGCCGCTGAGGCGTTTTTAGCGGGACTTCATAAAGGCATCATTCAGCACGCCCATCACCGCCTCAAAGGTCGGCTTGTTGAGCTGCTGATTATCCGTCACCGGCAGGAACGGACGCGGGCGGATCACGATGCTGTAATTGACGGCGCGCGCGACGGCTTGCTTATGGCTGCGCCTGGCGAACGTCGCCAGGTTGCCGCGCTTCATCAGATTGCCCTGGCGGTCGGTGCGCAGCCGCACCTGGCCCTGGCGCTTGATGGTGCCGCCGAGGTGCTGAATGGCGGCGTACACCAGGTTAGAGCCAATCTGCGCGAAATCGTCACCGGATGCCGGCGTGACCGATGCCGCCAGGCGGCCGGTCACCTGCAGGATTTTCCCTGGCCAGTGGCCGGCGCGGGAACGCGAGCGGATGGTGCTGGGCTTGAGTGAGGGCCAGCTGTTGGCCGGAAAACCCTGCTGCTCGAACATCGCCATGCTTTGGGCATGGAGCATTTCGGCAACCCGCAGCATCAGCGGTCGGGGCTTCTCGACCACCTGCAGCAGCTGCTGCAGACGTTGGCTTACCGCCTTGTCATCGACGGTGACTTTGATATTGGCCATCAGCGTGCATCCTTCAAGACCGTGCCACGGCGGATTGTGGCATCGAGGGTTGACGCCTGCACAGGCGCAAAGGTGTTGACCACCAGGCCCGCGTCCAGCGTCGCCAGCCACCATTGCCCCTCATCGAGCTGGCGGAACAGGTGCAGCAGCTCGCCGGCACGCACCGCGACGGTGGATGACTCGATAACCGTCTGAACGCCTGCCCATTGCTGCTGAGTCGGTAGCGTGCCGGCACCGGCCTGGGCGGCAAGCTGGTGCTCTGCCAGCCAGGCGGTACGGCCGGTGGTGCCCAGCGTCGCCACCTCGCCGGCATCCAGCACGCCAGCGGCCAGAATCTCGCCGGTGCGGTTGCCCTGGGTTACATCGCTAAGCATGTGAGTCAACTCCGGGCCGGCCAATCCCGCGCTGACATAGGGGCGCGACAGCTCCACATCGTACTTGTCCAGGTTAGCTTTCCACACTTCTTTGCCGGGGTTGATATCAAAGCCCACGTCAGGGAAGAAGGTCACCGCCTGGCCATCCGGGCCACTGAACCGCACGCCATTCACCGGGGTGAAGATTGGGCGCCCGTTCTCGTCCTCGCCGGTCATCACCTGCTGGACAACTTCACTGTCGGTGCGCGAAATCACATAGCCCCTTTGTTTTACTTCTTGCTCGGTCAGCGCTTCTGCGCGGCAGCGGCAGTTAAAGCCGTTCGGCGGGAAGATGTACTGCCAAATCGGATCGAGATAATGAAAGACGCGGTTATGCAGTCGGGCATGGCTGGGGCGGGTCTTCGCATCCATCACCGCCACATACCGCCAGTAAGGGCGGTATTCGGCGTTGGCCAGCATGGACTCATGGCGCGCCGACATGTAGGCCGCCTGGGTGTTGGTGCGATAGATGGTATTGAGCCGGGCGGGATTGCCGAGCTGGCGGGTGGTGATCTCGCCGGTATCGGTGTCGATATTTTCCTCGCTGCCCCACCAACCCTTTTTGCGCAGTACCGGCTCCAGATTCTTGACGAACCACTCCGGCGTCTGGCCGGCGGCCAGGCCTTCGCGCAACCCGTTCACCAAATCCTGGGCAATATCCAGGCGCGCCAGATTGGCAAAGCCGAATGCGTGCGCATGATCCACCGCCTGCATGGCGTCGGCATCAGTACGGATGCGCAATCCCTTGTTTTCGAGGTAACGCAGCGCGGCTTCCGGCTTCATGCCGAACAGCGCGCTGATTTCTGCCTTTGATATTGGCATTACTGCCCCTCCTGCTGGGCATACAGGCCAATCAGGCGCGCGATGGTCTGCGTATCACCGAGGTTAGCCTGCAGTAAGGTCGGATCGAGCTGAGGGAACGCATCAGCCAGCGCACCCAGCAGGCTTTGTTCGTCCAGTTCCCCGGACAACGCAGCGATAGCCGGCTGCAACATGGCAATCAGCCCCTCAGCGGGTTTATTGCCGCTTAACAGTGCCGTTATTGCCTCATCAATCCCGGTTTGCGTGTCATCCGCACCGGGTTTGCGGGTCAACGCGGCCACTAACGCGGCAATGACCTGGGAATTATAACTGCGTGCCGGCGTCGGCGCTGCCGGTGCGCCTAAATTAACCTGCACGGTGCGACTTGCGCCGGTGGCTTCGGGGGCCTGGGGTTCTGGCACCTTGAACTTGATGCGCGGCGTGCGGCGCGGGTCGGCGTTCGCACGGCGGTTGAGCACCAGCAGCGGCCAGAACAGATCGCTGCGCAGCGTCATGGCCAACTGGCGGCTGTCAGAGGAAAGCAGGTCGTGACGCACTTCGTTGTGGATCACGCCCAGGGCATTAGTGGAGGTCTTGCCGTCGGCCTGCGTGGTCAGCGTACCGCCCAGAATGGCCTTGGACATGGACTTTTCCGCCCACTCAGCCAACGCCATAAACGGCTCATGCGAGCTGTTGGAGGCTTGATGCAGCGTTATCTCCATCTCCTTGGGAATGATGCCGCCGGCATAGCGCCCCAGCTCGGTGACGGCGCGCATCAGCTCGTTTTTCTCTTTCTTGCCGATGCCCTCCGGATATTTACCGATGCGCAGCGGGATACCGTAGATCTCAAGCAACTCCGCCAGGCTCTGAGTGCCGAAGTTGCGGCACACATACGGCCAGGACAGGGTACGCAGCAGCCCCGCACGCGCAACATAGCCGCTGCGCGACTTGTGGCGGTGCTGTATCCAGCCGAAAGGCTGCAGCGGCGCGCCCATGCCGTCATCGGTTCGCAGCAGCAGCTGATCCTGATTGTCCCTCGCCAGTTCGAACCAGGACGCCGGCCGGTGGTTAAACGCCTTCGGGAACCACTCACGGCCGAGCTGTTGCCATTCGATCTCGATGTTGCTGAACCCCTGGCCGATGGCGTCGAGCATATCGATGATCAAATCCTCCCAGCCGTCTTGCTCGGTGATGTACTCCGCCAGCCAGGCCGCATCCGCTTGCTCTGCCGGTGTGGCATTGGGCGGCGGCGTGATTTCGTGCGGGATGGTCAGCAGCGCGCGCTTGCGCTTTTGCATCTCGGCAAACAAATGGGCGTCCCGTTCTTCCATATCGGTGAACAGGTCGGCCTGGGCCTGCAGGTTGCCCAGCTCGGCCTCGTTGAGAATTTGCTCCAGGCGTTGGGGCGTCAACCGCTGGCTGGGGTGCTCGGCATACAGGCCGGCCAGTGCAGCCACATGTGAGGATTGCGGCTCGCGCAGCACATCGCGGCGGATCGGTTTCCCGTTGACATCGACAATTTGAACCATTTTTTTCACCATAAACCGCGACCGCCGTAGTCCGGCTCGTCGTCATCATCAAGAAAATGATCGCCGCCGTACCGGGACGCCTCCCGGCGCGGTATCGGCTCCCAGGCGAACGAACCTGCGCCGCGGCTAACGGCAATCATCCAAAGTAGCTGCAGCGCCGACAGCCCGTCATAGTGATGACCGGTCTGCGGCTCTGGCCAGGTTTCCAGCTCCGACAGCAACAGCGTCAGACCTGGATTGAACAAAATAGAGGGGTTGAGCTGGTCGTTGATGTACGGCTCCAGCCCTTCGACGCGCACTTCCAGCGGCACTTTGGCCGTCACACCCACCAACGGCAGCGCCACGCTCTGGCGCAGCGCATTTTTGATGAACGTCGAGCGCGAGTGCTCGTAGGCGTTGTTGTTCTCAAAGCCGATAGCCAGGCATCTGAATTGCCGCTGCATCGCTATCAGGTCGGCTTCCAGTTTGGACGGTACACGGCGCTTGATCTCCGCCTCCATCACATGCAGCCGGCTGCGCTGCTTGTCCCAGCCGCCCACAAGAATTGCCGAGGGGTCGCTGGTCTCACCCTGGCCCATAGAGGGGTCACAGGCACCGAAAATCAGCCAGTCGCGCCAGCGCTGGGTAAAGAACTGGATGTTGATAAACGTCCGGTCTTCGTCCGTGCGCGGGTCGCCCTGCATTTCGGTGGCAAATGCCTTGCCGTTCTTGGCGCGCTGGCGCATCAACCAGTAGAGGGTACGCACCGCCGGCCAGCTGGTGACCGCGCCATCATCCATCTGCACCTGGTGCGCCAGGTAGAACTTGTAGGACGGCAGCTTGCCCTGGGGAAGATCAAGGCCCAGCTCGGCCGCCTGTTCCTCGGCGCGCTTGTCGTCGTTGAGCATCTTCTCCTGGCACTGCTCCCACAAATCCATGTGGGTGGGCAACGTCACGATAGCGCGGAAGTGGTGAACCACATGGCCAATGGTGCGCTTGGCGCGGCTGATAGGGTCGTCTTTGTTAAGCACTGTGCCGACACCCAGGTATTTTACCGAGCCGTCCGGCGGCCCCAGGTACTCGATCGCTTTTGAAATCCAGTTCCAGCGGTTTTCGCGCTCGGTCGGGGATTTGGCCTCGGCATCGGTGATCAGGTCATCGCCCAGCAGCAATTTGGGACGGCTGGCCCCGTGGAACGTACCACGGATAGCCTGCTCGGCACCGAACGCCTCGACCTTCACGCCGGTGCGGGTTGTGAACTCGCCAATCTTCCATTGCCCGCTGCGGCCGCAGACCTCCGGGAAATCCAGCATCAGCGCCGCGTTCATGGTCAGTTCGGTTTTGACCACCTCCAGCAGCTTGGTAGGCAGTTTGGTCTCCGCACCGAGCAAGATGATGTAGTCGATGAAGGCCGGCCGCTCATCGGTCAAACCGAGCGACGCGCGAACATCGTCATGCTGATGCAGTCCCTGAACGGCGCACCAGACCGGGCCGATTTTGGTCAGCAGCGAGGATTTGGCTTCACCACGCGGGGCAATCCACCATTCTACTGCGCCGCCAGGGCGCGTCAGCAGCTGCGGGAAGCGCGTGCAAAAATGCGCATGAAACAGGGATTGCTCGCCCCGGATGTGATGCGGGAAATAGGTGTAGGCAAAAAATGTGAAGTCGCCGGACAGTACCCTGCGCCGGCGCGCGTTGATGGCCTCCGGCGAGGTGTCAAGCCCGGTGCTGTGCGCCTGGATATCGGCACGCAACATATGCTTGAGCATCGCCAGCTCTTTGAGAAAATCCCTGCTGCTTAATTTGCTCATGGTGGCCCTTACTGCAGTGTGCCAGGCGCATCACTCGCGCTGGCGATATTCACCTCATCCACCAACTGCGCCAGACGCGCCCAGGCGGTCTGTCCGTGACTCTGTTCAGCCAACGCAATGCGGCCATCACTCAACAGCACCTTGACCTGGCGATTACTGTCAATGTGCATATCGTCAATTGCGCTGTAGGCAACGTAATGGTCGCTTGCCAGGCGGATCATCCTAGCCATAAATCCTCTCTATCTCTTTGCCGAACCCCTCCAGCAGGTCGCCGAACGGCTGCAACTGCTGGGGGTGATTGTCTTTGATGTACGCGGCCAGCAGCTGGATCACTTCCAGCGCGATGGCCAGGCGGGACACTTCCGGCATGGCCCGCTTGCTGCTGGCCACGGCTTTGTTGAACGCATCCGACAGGCTGGCCAGCAGCTTCACGCGGTCTTCCGGCTTAATGTCCACATCGTCATAGGCCAGCTTGTCCATGGTGGTTTTGAACTGCACCACCAGGCCAGTGAACATGGCCAGGGTCAGTTCTTCCAGGCCACCGCCGGCGAGCATACGCGCGCCGCGCAGCGTCTCCCAATCGTCGCCGGCGGCTTTGCTGTCGTTCTTCCAGCGTTGCGCCGTCCCGTAAGAGACACCGCACTGTACGGCCGCCACCTCCAATGAGAGGCCGTCGAATACATATGCCCGGCGTAACCGGTCGCGCGTCTCTGGCGGGTATGCCATCAGCCAACCCCCAGTTTTGCCTTGATCAACATAATCGTGGTGTACACGAGGCCGCCGCTGACGCTGCCGGTTATCGCACCGGCGATAGCGCCCTGGCGAATGGCCGAGGACTTGACGTCATCCAGGCTGCTCTCCATTCGCGCCAGACGCTGATTGATTTCAGACAGCAACGCCATTTCGGCAGACGTTGCCGGCCCCCGGCGGTAGCGCGATGCGCGTCGGCCCATGATTAGCTCCTTTTATCCGCTTTGCGGTCTAGTTTCTGGTCGATGTGCTCGACGCTGCGTTTTACATCCTTCAACAAGTCCAGTAACTGGTCATTGTTTCGCTGTGCATCGTCCCGGCGCTGGTATTCCGTGCGGATGGCCTGGAGGCCATTACGCAGGTCTTTCAGCTCGGCAAACAGATGTTTAAAAAGACCACCGAACAAGCCCATCAACAGACCCATTGCGATGTTAAACGCCATTTCAAGGGTCATTGTTCCCTCCCGGCGTACCATTGATTAAGTTGCTGTAACTGAGCCTCTAAGGACTGACACCAGGCGCCATAATCGGCGCTGTGCCGGATGAGACCGCCGGCGGAGAGTCCGCCTGCGCTGCCGGCGGCTTCGGCGGAATGGCCAGCAATGCCGCCGGCGGTGTTGGGCAACTGCTGACCACAATCGGCATAGCCGAGGGCGGCGTTGTAGAGGCACAGCCCGCGAGGGCCAATGCCGGTAAAACCCACATCGTTTTTAACCGCATCGTCGATCGCCTTCTTGAGTTTGTCTTTCGTTGCCTGCAGGTGAGATTGGCTCTGCTGCAGCTCGCGGGAGAGCTTGTCGCCGAGCTGCTGTGCCGCCTGCAGCTCGCGCAGCGCTTTAGCCATGGCCAGGGCGTGCTGCTCGGCCTGCTGGCGCAGCGTTTCATTCAGCTCAGACTTATCCGCAGCCAACTGGCCGATGGTTTTGTTGGCTTTCGTCAGGTCACCCTGCAGTTGAGCGCGGCCGGCAGATTGTCCCAGGTAGTACGCACCAACGCCGACGCCGAGCGCCAGCAGATAGGAGAGAAAATGGGTTTGCAGGTGACTAAGCACCAGTCTGAGGGTTAACGGCATCGCCCACCTCCAGCTTGGCCTTGTCTCGCTTGATGGCGGCGAATTTCGACGCCTGAGACTGGAAAACGAACGCGCCCAGGTAGGCAGCCAGGTGCCACTCTTCCAAGTGACCGGTCACCGTAACCCAGACGATAACGAACGACGCCACCAGGAACGCGCCCAGCACCATGGTGTCCGAGGTGGACAAGCGGCCCGTGGCCGGATTGGTGATGAGTTCGCCCAGGCGGCGCAACAGCGTGCTTATCAGCGCGGACATAAGGCGGCCTCGGCATCTTTCAGGCGGGCCAGGCGGTCATCCATCCCCAACATCCCGCTGTTGATCCGGCGCGTCAGCCCCTTGAAATCACCGCTGTCGGCGTAGTTGTTGAGATTGTTCGACCACCAGAAGAACGCGGCAGAACGGGCCGCCGGCAGCGGCTGCAGCAACAAGTCAGGACTGCCGAGCAGATCAAGCTCCAGGGCATTGCCAGCGGCGCGGTAATTGTTCTTGAAGGTGGTTTGAATCAACCCACGGCCACGGTAGCGCCAGCCGTCCCCGGATGACTCCGGGCCATTGCCGCCCCGGTTGGCGTAGGCACGGTTGGCCAGCTTCTCCGGGCGGCGAACGTAGCCGCGCGCAAACTCGATTTCTTCCGGATCAACCACACCGTCGCCATCGAGATCAAAGCCGGTGCGAAAGATGGCCGCAATACGGCGGGCGTCGGTGTAGTAGAGGCTTTCGGACAGCGAGGTAAAACTGTTGCTCTCATGGCCAACCTGCGCCAGGAACGCCGCCTGGCGTTTGGGGGTATCGATGCCAAACTCAGCCATCGCTGACGTGATAGGCGCGTGCCAGCGTGACACATTGGCGGGGGTTAACCTGGCTGCACGGCGTAACTGTTCGGGGGTAATCATAAAAAAGCACCATCCGGTGAAAGATGGTGCCAGTATGATTAAAACGGAGTTTTTCAAAGCGGGGACGGTGTTCGTCACCCTTTGATATCAGGCAAATTTACTATAACAGATCTAATTGCTGTGACGATACCTGTCGCTCTGCCAACAGCTTTTGCGCCCACCGGTCAGTCACGCCGTATTTGGGGCAAAGCGTGATGCGCGCAAAGCGGGAGCTTTCACCGGCCGCCACCAGAGCGTTGTGCTCGTCGATGAAACGGCGATTACGCCACTCACGCAACGCGCTGTCACAACGCGGAATATACAGCGGTTCACTGCCGAAGTGTTTTTCGATGATAGCGGCCGTCTCCTTGCCGAGCAGCTCGATCAGCAGTTCGCCGCGCCGGTTGCCCTTTTTGCGCACGGACTTGCCGACCTTGAAGGTGATGCCGCCCAGATGGCTTATCATTTCCTCGGTCTTGGCGTAGCCAATCAGTGAGATCAGCTCAATGACCACCGACGGCAACAGCGCTTCAACCTGGCTTAAATCGGGCTTGATCTCGTTAAATTTCATGATGGCTTACTCCTGTTTTTGCGGCGTTTGGCGTCGATGATCAACGCCTTCATCACCGCAGACAGCTGCTCGACGGTCAGCCACTCCAGCACATGCTGCTGGTACATGTGCGCCGCCAGCCCCTCGGCGTAGTTCCAGGGGCGTTTGGCCTCGGCCAGCAGCGCCTCAATCTTGGCCAGGATAGCTTCGCGTGAGCGGGCAACCTTCGGCCGGCGTCCGTGCCGGGTGGTTTTGCGGGGGAACCCCTGCTGATGCAGGTACTCGCGGACGCGCTGCAGCTCGTCCAGCGAGCACTGCCGGCAGGAGGTTTTACCGTCGGTGACTCTGGCAATCATCTGACGATAGGTGTCGTCATCCATCCCGAGGAACGCCTGGCCGGCTTTGATGGCCCCGATGAGGCCTTTCGCGTTAGGTGTCATATCAAACTCCCGTACACTTTGGGGCGGTCAACCGTCGCCCACTGGATCTCTTTCTCGTCGTAGACCTGGTAAGGGCCGCTGTCCCACTGCACGCCGTAGCGAAATCGCTCATCCGGCATTGGGAACACGTTGAGAACAACGCCCCGGTCTGGCCGGGGCGGCAACTTAACCACGCTGCCCTTGGGGTACTTCATGGAAGGCCTCCAGAGGCTCCAGACGGTAGACGGAGACGCCGCCAATCTTGCCCTCGACCCGCACCACGGTCTTACCGTTCTGCAGGTGCCAGGCCACCGAGCGTGTCACCACTTCTTCGCAGTCAGGCACGCCGACAACGGGGTAGTAGCGAAACCGCGAACCCACCGGAAAACGCCGGTTAAAGTCTTTGGCGCTGGTTTTGCGCAGGACATTTTTCATGAGACCACCTCTCGCTCATCGTCATCGGCACACGCGCTGCACAAATCAGGGCTGACCCAGTGGCAACCCCCGACGCACGCATTGCGCCAGGTGCAGCCACAACGGCGGCATTTCTGGGTTTCATCGACTGTGACGCGAAAGGTGCCGGCCGCATGTTCCCGGCCAGCGCTGATCCGGGTGACCGTCACCCGTTGCAGGGGGCCAAAAATCTTGCCCGCCAGCCGATGGACAGCGCCTTTTGCGCTGGCGGTGTTGCTGGCCTGTTTACCCTGGTATCGGGCAATGTAGGTGCCACTGGTGAAGCGACCGATGATCTCGATGGAATATTCCTCATCGGAACTGCCGGCCCTTTTTTTCATCAATTGGGCGTAGTCCCGGCGCGCCCAATCGCTAAATTTAATGAAGGCATCCAATGCCAGATGTTGATTGGCTGCCTCCGATACGCCAGGCACCAATAAGTCATCGTTGGTGCGTGAATGACGGGAAATAGCGATGAGGATGTTTTTCACATCATCTTCTTGCCCGGAGATGATCGGCAAAGCGCCTTCTGGCACAGTCTTCCCGAACTGAATCAGGCCGCTTGCCCAGGCATAGGCGAAAGTTTTCATTCGAACCTCCAGAGTTTTTTATGGCGTTCAACAGCCTGTTTCATCGCGACACGCTCGCCATTGGTGTGAACCTTGTTGCCTCGCGGGTCATAGAACTGAAAGCGAGAACGTACAGGCAAACGCGGATACTCGATCACCGAAGTCATGTTGGTCAGGTGGTAGATCCGTTTCGCCCCCTCATCAAGGTGCTGACAGCCGGTTACAGACAGAAAATTAGCCATGTGTTACCCCTCAGTAAGTCCCATAATCGACAGCAACCGGCCGCCCGTTTAGCATTCCCGCCGAGTCGGATTTCAGCTCGACGATGTTCAATAACAGCGATGCCTGCTCATGCTGTTCTGCTGCTGCTCGCCAGCTCCGTAATGCTGCAGGACTGACGCAGCACGCCGGCATGACATTCAACAACCCACATGGAACACTGGCGACGACAGGACACAGCAGGTTGATGTTCATCGCGCTGAAATCTCGCTCGGACATGTTGTGCAACATGCCAGCCAAGAAACTGCGCCAGCTGCTAACGCGCGGAAATTTCAGGGCGTAACCACAGATAATCAACACGTATCGAGTCGCCCCGGAGGTTATAAGGGTCATAAATCCTCCTTTAATTGCGCATACAAAATGCGGAATTCGTAATCGTTATCCCTGGCGTGTTCCAGGCTTAATCGCGCGAACAATTCTGAGGAAATAGCGTCCCACTCTCCCCAAATGTGGTAGCCATCATTCCAATAACGCATTTCGTAGCGTTCCGGTTTCAGGCCAATCAGACGCTTTTCCAACTCTGAAACGCGAATGGCCAAATTATCCCGCTGCGTTTTTACTGGGAGATGGTCTTGATATTCCATATACGCGCCATCTGGTGTTTCACGCATAAACGCCATTTCATGCGACATATGCATTGAACAATCTGGGGTAAATCGTTTCATTGGTTCACCTCCGGATATTTCCAGCCGCGCACGCAGAAATCAGAACGGCTCCGGCACCAGAATTGATTTGCCTCTTTGGTGGCAAAGTCAGCAGCAATTAACCAAAGCGGTGCGGCGTCGGTGAAGTTATTGGCCTGCTCGCATTGACGGGCTTTTTCTGAGAGCGTTCTGAAGTTGTCGCCTGGCTCAATATCTGGCATCTGCAGCTCAACAGACTGACTTTGGCGAGCCAGACGTGAGACATAGCGCTTGGCTCTACGCAAGGGAACCAGTGAAGGCGATGGCGACGGATTATCGATGGTGCCAGGCAACCCATAAATACGAATTTTCCCGCGCCACCCACGAACCAGGCGGCCATGTTTCAAATCATAAGCCAGCAATGCCCCAACGTTTTTAATCTCAATGTCCACACCCTCGGCCAACTCTGCCGCCGTGGATGGCCCACGCTCAGCCAAAGCCAGGCGAATCTGTTCGCTTTTAGATTTATTTTCCATTTTGATAATCCTCAGCAGCAATGGAATATTCAGAACCGGTAATTTCAACCGCACCAAATTCCAAATTGGGTTTGGCGCTGGTATTGAAATAAATCGCGTCTTTAAATCGAAAAATCGACAGGCCGCAGATAAAAAGCATTCCCCAATCCAAACCGAGCGATACCCATAAAGTCTCGCGTGATACCGACTCACCAGGATATCCCTCATCCCATAGCGCCCAGAGTTCGCGGTGCTCCTTACTCATCCCCGCAGGCGCTCTACGCTTGGGGGTTGTGGTGTAACTATTTGCTGCTGTTGCTGCAGTCCACAATGACGGATGGCCAAACGTTGGTACGCCATCAGGAAACGCAACAGCATAAAAACGATGGCGGGTTACATCTGTATTAAAGACTGGTCTCGCGCCGAACTTAGCGGCAAACTCTTTCGCTTTTTCGTTCAGTTCTTTACGTTTGAGACATTCAAAATCCCATGCCTGAATAGCCGCTTTCTTTTCAATTTTGTAATAACTCATAATGCCCTCCAAATAATCGAACCCAGCCAAATCAGACTACAAACCCACACCACGCCGATAATGAATACGCCACTCCAAACAGAACGACGGGAAACATAAAATTCTTTATCCATTTCAGAACCTCATGATTTAGGCGTAAGCGCGCCCCTGCGGGTTTACGCCATAATTAAAATTGATTTATTTACGTTTAAATTCAGCCGATCGGTGTTAATGATTCAATATTGACGAAATACGGTGCAACATTGATTTCCACAACCGTTGCCGATTTAAGGTCTCGGGCTGCTTCCACTGTCCTGACCACCGGGCCACCGCGTAGCGCCCGGTTAGGCTGATAAATAAACGTGCTGCCTATTCTGTGCTGCTGGTTAAATAACTTTGCCTTGGAACCCATATCACACCGCCGACATATCTAGGGATATAGGCTTGTATTGGTCACTGTCGCCGATTCTTTCGTAGATGCGGATATAGGCGCTGCTGCCAATAACCTGCAACGCTTCGCCAATAGCTTTCATTGCCTGCATCCAGCGCGCATCAGCAATCTCATAGCGGCGCAAAGCCAAAACGGCACCGGTACTAACTTCACCTTCCTTATCTGTTGAGAAGGCCCGGTTAATTAAAACTTGCAGTTCAGGCTTTGCCCCCTCAGTCCAGTCAGTCAGGCATTCATCAATCAAGGCCTTCGCGGCTTGCAGTCGCTCATCGAACGCCAGTCGGTCAGCCATTGCGCGCTGAATTTTGTAACGTCCGTCGAAAGTATATAAAGTGACGTTGCCTTTCTTACCCCCCAACTTCACATTGTATTCATTGGCGGATAAGTCAACAAACGCGGCAATATCTGCAAACGTTGACTGTTTGAATTCAGCCATTGCTTTATTCAACTCAATGGCCTTGATGATAATTTCACCCACCAGAGCATCGCGCGACTTATCGATATCTTTAATCAGGCTTTCCGGTGTTAACACACCTTTAGCGTCAACCCAATAGCCCGCAGGGGCTGATACTTCAGTGTATTGTTTACTTTCAGTTGACATGTTATTACCTCTTTAAAATAGTTACCAATGTTATAGTGAGTAGTCCAGAATAAAACGCAATTAACACCAGATGATGTGTGCGCCATGCCATATCGTCATTTTGACAGTGCGCTTAATTCCGTTTCGTGTTTCCGTGATTTCCACGGCACCCTTTACCCAATCTTGCAGTGGTGCTTCAACTTCAATAACCGGGCGGCGAAAATTAACATGGCACTCAACAACCTTTAATCCCACACGCGCCAGACAATTCAACTTCGCCGCAATCTTCTTATTGTTTACCGTTAATTGTTCCATGCTAATACCTCATCAACTAATTAACATGCCTGCGACTTTATCAACCATTGCCTCATCAATCGGCGTGGCGTTAATTTCGCTGGCGCGGATGGTGCCGCGTGCCAATTTGAACAACCGGCGCGCATTACCTTTTGATGCCCTGTAAAAGGCGGAAAAAACACTGTCGCTGTTCGCTTCCTCGACCATATTGGTGAGGATAAGCTGCAGGTCTGCCTGCGGCAGCTTCTCCTGCAGATCAAGAGCAAAGCCAACACGGCTATAGAGCTGTGCATACTCGCCGCGCTTGCCTTTCAGGTTGAGGATCAAGCGCGGCATACCGGCCAGAACGACGCCTACACCGGCCTTGTCATGGATGCGGCGGATGACCTCAAGCGCACGGTACGGCAGGTTTTCGGCCTCATCGATAAGCACAGCACGCCCTGTGCCGCTCAGTGCGGTGATGCAGCTCTCGCTCAGCTCATGGATAGTGCCGCGCTTGCTGAGGCCCAGGCGGTCGCACAACTCCTGCAGGAGCACCAACGCGGTATAGCCAGGGTCGGCCTCAATCAAGATGGCATCGCGATAGCGGCGGGCGTACTCCTTCAACATCATGGTCTTGCCCAACCCTGCCGCGCCGGTGATCACGTTGATATCGTTTTCCAGGTGCGCCATGCGAATGACTTCAAGTCCGCTTTTGGCGGTAATGGTCGGCACGAAATCAATATTCAGATGGTGCAGACGGTCTTTATCAGATTCACGCTGAATAAAGCCGGACAGTTCGGATTCCAGGGTTTTAATATCGCCGCTGTATTTCCCACTCAGGAACGTGCTGATCGCCGCCGGGCTGCGACCAATGGCGCGCGCCACATGGGATTGCGTGTAGCCCTTACGGCTCATAATTTCTTCAAGCTGTACGCTTATTTTTGACATGTTTTATTCTCCAGTTCAGCGGGAATTGGTTTTCTTAAAATATTCTTCGCGTTCTGTTTCTAATAAGAACAGCGGCTTGTTATCTCGCGGTGCGGTATCCACAAACAGACTGCTAAAATCATTCCGTTGAACTTCCAAGACTGGCCGCAGCTCGTCGTTGGCATCCTGAATAATCTTCCCAGCCCGTTTAATCATGCGTTTAGCGCGTTTCTCTTTGGCCTGCTCAACGCGAGACTGAGGAACAGGGGAATGAGAGTTGCCATTCCAAATGGCCGTGCAAACATAGGTGCCATCCATTTGGCGAATAATAACTGCCTCCGGGTCGTGAATATCCATACCCACGCGCACAGACTGGCGGTCGACGTCGATAAGGTCTTTGGAGAAATATTGGTTATTCCCGACACTGACCCATCCACGTTGCGCCACGCGCTCAACCTCTGGCATAAACATCTCGCGCAACTCGCCTTCGGTGATGTACTCGATTTCATCGCCTTCCTGCTGCAACACCAGGGCGCGATAAGCCGCCGGTGTCATGTGAGCACCGTCAACCTTTGGTAACTCACTGTGTTCATGGTGATTGTTGTAGTTATCAATCTCGTCCTGTACGGCATCCATCAACCATTGCCACGATGGCAGGTCGCGGAACGTCCGCTGCTGCTGGGTGGTCAGCTCGTTGCCGTTGCGCAGGGCATCCGACAGGCTGATGAGATTTTTCCCCTGTATCCTGGCGGCGTTCGGGTCAACCGATCGCCCGTTATAGGTCATCGTCCGTTTGGCGATACGCTCCGGAATGACGGCGTTGAGGCGTTCGATGATGCCGCGTGCCTGCGGGTTGCCCGGTATACCAGTCATATGCTCAATACCTAGGCGCGGGAATATCCCGGTAATATCGGCGTCCAGCATTTTGTTTTTCTGCCCGCCGCCATTATCCGAATAAACAAATAACGGCTTACCGAAATGCTTCATGCCAAAGCGGTATGCATCTGCAACGCCCATCGCGTTCTCTGACAGCGATAAACTCCAGCCGACGACAAAACGTGTCCGGCCATCAATAACCATGGTCAGCTCTGGCGTAAATGGTCGCCCGTGGATTGGGTGGGCCACCTTCATATCCATGGATTTACCATCGCTGATCCAGATGCCATTGACCGGCATCTGCGCCCAGTCGCGCTTGGAATACACCTCGTAAGCCTTTTTGGCCGAGCCGGAAACACGTCCCTGGACACGAGAGCACAGCGGCAGCTGGTTAACCCGACGCAAAACGGCATAGTAAGACGGTATCGCTTTACGCATGGCCGGCTCCGCGTGGTAGACCTCGTGCCATTCCCGACGGAAAGAGCGGTAAGCCTCGCGCACGCTGGGGCCGTTCCTGTTGGCGTAGTGAGGCCAGAACATGCCGTAAAACCATGATGCATCCTCGGGCTTTTTTCGCTTGTTCTGCCCTGGTGCCAGCATGGCCAGACGCTCCAGGCCGGGCTGCGTCGCCTGAAAAATGGAGACCCACTCCTGCAGGCTGCTGCGGCTAATGCCAACCCGCGAACCCTTGCGGGCGTTGGCCAGGTCTGCCGCCGCCATCAAGTTCTCTGGCAGTGAGCCATCGCGCGAACCACCCACGATGTAATTCACAGCAGAGAGGCGGGACAGGCCGGCATTGCGCATCCGCTCCACCTCAGACGCCAGCAGCGCACGGGCATCCGCGATGGCTTTCTGGTCGTCAGTCAGGCCGCAAACCTCGCGCTCGACCAGCGCAGGACATTGGCGCATCAGCTCCAGTTCCTGGCGCGGTTTGATTGCGACAGTTCGCTTAACGGGCGGCTCAGTCGTCTGGCAGCCGGATTGCTCCAGCACAGACTTGTAATGCCGCTCGGTCGCTGCCGCGCGTGCCGCTTCCGGTAAGCAGTCGATGTGATACTCGAAAGCCTTACTCCCCTGGCGCTTGCGCACCAGATCAGGTGAATTATCTGCCCGTTTTTTCAGTGCGAGGCGCAAGCCTTGCGCTGTGCCAGGCAGTCCCGGCAAGCCGATCAGTTCATTCACGCTAAGAAACATAGTCATGCCACCTGTTGCTGTTGCGGATAACGGCTGGGCCAGATGGCGGACGGCTGAGTATCCAGCGCCTTAGCAATAATTTTTTCGCCTTTCGGGTAAGAGCGATACAACGCATTTTTGAGCGTATCAGGGGAAAGGCCCGCAGCGCGGGACAGCTCCCGCATCGTGGTGCCTTGTTTGTGGAGAGCAGCAACGATATCAATTCGATGCATATCGACAGGTTCAACTTCATTTCTTTTGTTCATTCGATTACCCTAAAAAGTTGTCTGCACGGATAACCCTAACGGCTTATCTCTACGGATAATTATTGGTCTACAAAAAGAAAATTTCAAGCTTTCTTTTCTATTTCGAAAACATAAGTGTTTGGATTTAAGTAAACATAGAAAAATCAATAAAATAGGAGAATGGAAAGTGGGACTACACAAAGAAACGAATGTTGCTTTTCAAGATAACGCCAAGGAAAGTATTCAAGATCGACTTAAGAAGCTAATGGGGCCGCGTAGCTTGCGTAAGGCTGCATCGGATTGGGGCTTCCCTTACTCAACCCTAAACAACTACTTTGCGAAAGGAACAACGCCAGGAGTTGACGTGGTGGTGAGAGTTGCAGAAATAGAACAAGTTTCCGTTCAATGGTTGATTTTAGGAACGGATGAGCCGTCGGGCGGTCAAATTGAGCAACATGAAGAACAGAGCCATGCTGGGGCGGATGAGTTCCAAACGTTGAAGGTGATTTGGGATAACTTAGAGGCGAAGGAGCGCTCGCAGTTGGCACGCCTGCTAGGCAGGAAAGGTGCTGATGCGCTAACGCTCCTACTAGATGATGACAGCTTGAAATTGTTGATGCTGTCCGGTGAAGCTCGCCAAGCGGCTTTAATGTTGGAAAAATTGCCAGCTGCAAAGCTTGAAGAGATTTTGGTCGAATGTAATAAGGTTCAGCAAGACCCGACTCTAAACGTACAACATAAACAGGCCGTTTAAGGAGTGTTTTATCGCAATTTTTTAAACTCTTTAATCGGCCCTTAAAAAGGGATTAATTGTGGATCACTCTAGTCCAGAATTTATCGCATAATTTCTCGTTTTTTATCATTTTCCTTCCATCAGTCCAGAATCGCCAGATTTTGTCGAAATCCCCGCCGTTCAAGGCCTCGGGGCTAACCAGGTGTTCCCTCAGACAGTCCAGAAACGATCACCACCCCACAGTTTCCTAAAATAAGGAGGCTTTTCGACATGGAACAGAAGTCCAGCATCATCGCACCGGGCTATTGCATCGCCCAACAAACCGGCCCGCTCGCCTTCCACGCCAACTACCTGTTCGGTGGCAAGCCATCGGAAGCGGCACGCATTTTTATGCAGCTCAATGCCGATACGCCGCTGGTTCAACCGGGGCAAATGCTGATCGTCGCCGATCCGCGCAATCATAATCAATCTACGCAGATCGCCGCCCTGATGCAGGCCAAGAGCCGCACCAGCAAAGCTGGTGAAAGCCGGTGACAGCGATTTCTCCACCTTCTTGCACCGCAATTACGCCGCTATCGCCGCCTTCACCAGCTATGGGGAAACGGTCGTCGGGCTGGCTTCGGATGCCGGAGAACGCTACTTCAGCCAGATCAAAAATATCCTGGTCGAGATTGAAAAAACCTACCAAAATCAGTTCCGCACGAGTGGCGCTTTGATTGGCACCCAGTTTCAGGTGGAACGGGCGCGGCTGTTCGGTACATTAAAACCATTACTGAATCGCCTTACTCGTGCTCAACTCAATATGAAAGAGTATGCGCAAATCAAACACGCGCTGGGGCTCTCCAGTAAATCGCTGGTGCATGAATGGAGCACTGCCGGCGTCGGTGCCATCAAGGGCTATTCGAACTACGTCGACAGCGCCAGCCGTGCGGCCAAGTTTATGAAAGCCGGCGGCTGGATCGGCATCGGATTGAGTGGGCTGAACACCACCAACGACGTCTACAACGCCTGCACCACCGGCCGTGAACAGGAGTGCGCCAAGATCGCGGTGAAGGGATACAGTCATTTTGCGGCAAGTACTGCGGCGGGGATTTTGGGGGGTGAAGGTGGTGCGATGTTAGCAATGACAGCTTGTAGTATCGTTTTAGGCGCCTCCACGTTTGGTACCGGTATTTTAGCTTGCGGTATAGCAGGCGCTGCTCTGGGTGGCGCAGCTGGCAGTTGGGGTGGCGGTGTAGCCGCCGACAGCATTACTGGTTTCATTTTTGGTGAATAATGAAAATCGCTATCGTCCTGTTCTTCACTCTGACATTGATTAGCGCCCTGGTTCAGTACCTTTACTATCGGCGCTATAAAAAAGAATTTTCTTAATTCTATCAACGTTATGTACAAAGCGCCCATCCCTTGCCTCCATTTGTCATCTTCGCGGATAACCTTGGTTTGCTCGGTGTGTCTATCAAAGCGCAATGGTTCCGTTGGATATTGAATGGCAGAAAAATAAAGATAGGGAAAAACGCTTTTCTGAGCCCAAAAACCTACGAATTCGTGAATGAAAACACATCTCAACGCCTCAAAAACTGGCTTCGAAAAGACTTCATCTTAAGCGTGCTGAAAATGGGGTGTTTGGCGTTGATGTGTATCTTTGCTTTTTTGAGCAAGGCATAACGCCCCTTGAACCTTAGCCGGTGGCTTATGAAAACAGCATCACTTATTGCAGCCGTGCTGCTCTTACTTTGTTGGCTTGTTCAATATATTTACTCTCGTCGCTATAAACGCGAGTTCGATGTTTTTTATCAACGCTATACCCAACAGGGCCACTTTGTCCCTGCTCACGTCGCGATTGCCGATGGCCTTGGCTCTTTAGGTACTTCCATCAAAGCCCAATGGTTCAGATGGATCCTTTGCGGGAAGAAAATCAAGGTAAAGAAAAACCAATATCTTCCCGCCAAGACCTATGAATTTGTTCGTCTTTCATCATCTGAACGCTTGCAGACCTGGATGAAAAACAACGGCACGCTTTTGGCGCTGGAAGGCGTGCTCTTCATCATGGCATTGATCTTTATGATGATAGCGAGAATGTCGTGATTCAGGCTACTCAATGAAAACCCTTGTCATATTATGCTTAACGCTGCTGGTTTTAAGCGCCTGCATCCAATTCATTGGCTACCGTCGCCATAAAAAAGAGTTTGACGCGTTCTATCAACATTACGCCGGCAGCGGATATTTTATTCCGCCCTACGTCGCCTTTGCCGATAGCCTCGGCATGCCAGGTACCTCATTGAAGGTACAGTGGTTTCTTTGGATCCTGAAGAGGAAAAAAATCAAGATTAGGGGTCAGGTTTGGCTCGATGCGAAAACCTATGATTTCGTGCAAAAAACCGCCTCTCCTGAGCTACAGAAATGGCTGGCGATGGATTTTATACTTTTACTCGTAGAGGCCATTATTACCACCGTGGGCTGTATTTTTATTTACCTCATCAAGCATCAAGGTTGAGCAGACGCGTTGCTCCCCTCCACCGCCTGCACCGCCGCCTTCTGCGTGGCGCGCTGATATAAGCACAGCTCCCTGCCCGGCTTGTTTTTCATAAACGGCTGCGGATAGCGCCCGCCGATAAACAGCGCCGAATAGCCGACGTCGTCGCCGTAGTGAACGATCGCCCCTTCCACCCTGGCGTTTTTTAGCCCGCTGGCTTTCAGGCAGGCGGCGCGCATCGCCCTTTCGCTCTCGGCCCACGCCTGTGGGGAAGACGCGGTGGCGTTGAACGCGGCCAGCGCGGCGATAAGCAGCCCTATTCTCTTCATCATTGCCTCTCCTTCAACGGCCCGTCTCGCCAGTATAGACCGTGCCGGCGCGGCCAACCCGCCAACGCCGCCACGCTCTTTACGGCATTTTTATTCCGCGCCCCGTTAACGTTACGGCGTTTTTACAGACAGTTTTTGCCGCCGCAGATACCCTTTTCACATCGCCGCTATGGCCTCACAAGAGAGTTGTCCCATGCGTTTATCCCTGCCTCTGGCCGTGACCGGTCGTCGTTCTGGAGCACGCCATGCATGCTAATATCATCGGCTTCAATCCGCTGCTGGCGGAGCTGCCCGCTTCGCCAACGCGCGCCTTCCACAAAGAGCTGGAACACTACCTGCAGCGCTATCCGCAGACCGAACAGTTGGATATTTATCTGCACGATCTGAACGGCCAGCTGCGCGGCAAGCGGCTGCCGATCGCCGAAGCCTTTGGGCTGGAGAAAGGCTGCTACTTCCCGCTGTCGATCTACGCCCTGGATCTGCACGGCCGGGTGATTGAAGAAAGCGGGCTGGGGCAGCGGGCGGGCGAACCGGACCGCTTGTGCCTGCCGGTGCCCGGCACGCTGCGCCCCTGCGCGCGCGATCCCGAACACCACGCCCAGCTGCTGCTGACGATGCAAAATGCCGACGGCGGCGCCTGCGAGCTGGAGCCGCGCGTGGTGCTGCAACGGGTGCTGAAGCGCCTGCACGAACGCAACTGCTTCCCGGTGGTGGCGGCCGAGCTGGAGTTCTACCTGCAGGATCCGCAGCACCCCGCCGCGGCGGAAACCTGCCCAACGCAGAGCTTTGCGGTGGATGCGCCCGAGCGCCACCATGCGCTGCTGAGCGACATCGAACGGCACGCGCGGCTGCAAAACCTGCCGTTGACCGGCGTGGTGGCCGAAGCCGCCTCCGGCCAGTACGAGCTGAATCTGCATCACAGCCGGCGCGTGCTGGAAGCCTGCGACCAGATCATGGCGCTAAAGCGCCTGACGCGGCAGATTGCCGAGCAACATCACCAGCACGCCTGCTTTATGGCCAAGCCCTGCGCCCACGCCGCCGGCAGCGGGCTGCATTTCCACATCAGCCTGCAGAACGAGCACGGCGAGAACCTGCTGACCGGCGCGCCGGGCGAACTGAGCGACAACATGCAGCAGGCGATGGCGGGCATGCTGGCGCTGATGCCGGCGTCGATGGCGATCCTGGCGCCCAACATCAACGCGTTTCGCCGCTTCCGCCCCGGCATGCACGTGCCGCTGCGCGCCTCCTGGGGCCACAACAACCGCACGGTGGCGCTGCGCCTGCCCTGCGCCGACAGCGCCAACCAGCGCATCGAATACCGCCTGGCCGGCGCCGACGCCAACCCTTATCTGGCGCTGGCGGTGATGCTCGGCGGCCTGCTGCACGGGCTGGAACAGCCGCTGCCGCTGCCGCCCGCCGCCAACGGCTGCGAGAGCGACAACGCCGCGCCCTTGCCGCTCGGCCAACAGGAGGCGCTGGCGCTGTTCCGCCACAGCGATCCGCTGCGTGAGCTGCTCGGCCCGGCGTTCTGCACCCTGTGGCACACCTGCAAAAGCGCCGAACTGCGCCGCTTCGAGGAACAGGTCACCGCCGCCGAACTCGGCTGGATGCTGTAACCCCCGGTTCATTAACCTAAGGATAATCATGAATATGCAACCGCAACGGACGCCCGTGCAGCCGCTGCTCTGCTGGCGCAAAGGCGTTTTTCATATCAGCACCGATCGGCAGTTGTTGGATATCGATGCGATCCAACGTTTTCTCAGCCTGCCGGATCGGGCGGCGGCCGAGCGCCTGGTGCACCACGGCCTGTGCTTTGGCCTGTACCGCAAGCGCCACCTGCTCGGCTTCGCCCGCATGGTGACCGATTACGCCACCTTCGCCTCGGTGAGCGAACTGTTCGTCAGCGCCGAATACCGCGGCGTCGGGTTGGGAAGCTGGCTGACGCGCTGCTGCCTGGCGCATCCGGCCTTGCGCGGCCTGCGCGTCACGCTGCCCGCCCTGCAAGCACCCTGGCGCGCCGATAGTTCGGCACACGCCCTGCGCGCCCTTCACTGATGAGGAGACCCCATGTCTCGTTTAGTGCTGATTTCCAACAAGCAGTGCGACGGTAAGGATCTGGCCTGCGCCGGCCAGACGCTGGCGACCGATGCCGAACCGGGGCTGTGGCTCGGCTGGAACGGCGACGTGCAGAATTTCGCGCAGCGCCCGATCAGCTGCCGGCAGCGCGCCGGTTACGATCAGGTGACCTTTCCGCTGTCGATCGAGGAGTTTCGCCGCCACTATCAGGGCTATTACCACGACGGCCTGTGGCCGGTGTTCCACAACCAGCCGGAGAAGGCGCACTTCACGCCGGAAAACTACCGCGCCTATCGGCAGCTGAACCGCCGGTTTGCCGATATCGCCTGCGAGCACCTGTGCCCCGGCGATACCGTCTGCATCGACGACTACCAGCTGCTGCCCTGCGCCCAGGCGCTGAAGGAGCAAGGGCTGCTTAACGCCTGCGCGTTTTTCTTCCACCTGCCGTTCCCGTCGGCGGCGCTGCTGCGGCGCATCCCGGAACATCGCCAGCTGATCGCCTCGCTGCTGTTCTACGATCTGATTGGCTTTACCACCACCGACGATCGCAATGCCTTTCTCAGCTGCCTGGCCGCCGAGTTCCCGCTGGAGATGCTGCCCGACGACCAGATCCAGGCCAACGGGCATATTTTCGCCACCGGCATTTTCCCCGCTGGCATCAACGGCAGGCAGGTTTATTGATTTACGGCGGCGCGCACCCTTCAGGCGCGCCGTTTTATTTCGCCGCGATTTATTTTTCCCGTCTTTATCGCCACCACAATGCGTTATTTTATTTTCCGGATATAGCGATTAAAAAATGAATATTTATCCTGTTACACATCAACCGTAAAAACCGCGCGGCGCCAATTGCTTTTTATTGGCGAAAAACATTACCCTTTCCCTGCCATATTTAAACCGAGGAGGGCCCCATGGGTGATGAAAGTTTTAGTCTTACGCTAATGCTATTGGGCGTCTTTCAGTAATGCCATCCGCGTTGCATTCTGAAAGACACGGAATGCGGCAACCGTTCCCCTTCTGACGGCCTTTCCCACTCTGCCGGCCCACCCATCGCCTCGCTGCGAAAACAACGTCTGTCTCACCGCTACAGCGGTATTTATCTGGTGTCGCCGGGCATATTCCCCGAGCGCCGACGGATTTCTTATGGGAAAAATAAGGTATTGCGTTATGCAAAATAACCGGGGTACATCTGTTTTCAGAAAGTCTTATTTAAATGACTTTATCGTTATCGCCATCGGTGTTTTTTTCATTGCCTTTTTTATTCGTGCCTGGGGTGACATGCACGGTGACTTCAATGAACAAAACGTCTCTGCCATTAGTCTTGATGCCTGGAACCTGCTTTATTATTCGCTCAGAACCAGCATGCGCTTTCTCCTCGGCATGGCCTGGTCGCTGCTGTTTTCTGTGGTATTCGCCGTGCTGGCCGCACGCTATACGCCGCTGCGCCGGGTGATCCTGCCCTTCGTCAACTTTATGGAGTCGGTGCCGCTGGTGGGGTTCCTGACCTTCACGACCGTGTATTTTCTCAACCTCTACCCGCACAGCGTGATGGGGCTGGAGTGCACCGCCATCTTCGCGGTGTTTACCGGCCAGGCCTGGAACATGATGCTGACGCTGTATCAGACGCTGCGCATCGTGCCCAAGGAGCTGGATGAAGCCGCACGCAGCTTCAATTACAACCCGTGGCAACGCTTCTGGCGGCTGGAGTTCATCTATTCGGTGCCGGGCCTGCTGTGGAACGCCATGGTGTCGCAATCCGCCGCCTGGTTCGCCCTGGTGGCCTCCGAGGCCATTCCGGTCGGCGATCGCTCGGTCGAACTGCCCGGCGTCGGCTCCTATATCGCCGAAGCGCTGGCGCAGCAGAACGTGCCGGCGATCCTGTATGCGATCGTCGCGCTGGCCGCCAACATCGTGCTGCTCGATCAGCTGGTTTTCCGCCCGCTGGTGCGCTACACCGCGCGCTTCAAATACGAAGACGTCACCGCCAATCGCCCGCTCGGCAATCCGTGGTTTTACAACAGTCTGGCCTTTTCGCACGTCGGTGCGGCGCTGGGCCACACGCTGCGCGCGCTGGCTGACCTGTGGCTGTTCAAGCTGCCGCGGCTGTGGTACGCCCTCGGCCTGCACCGCCTGTTCAGGCTCGCCGCCAAGGGGAACTGGCTGTGGCGCAGCCTGTGGTATCTCGGCGTGGTGCTGGCCTGCGTCTGGTTCGGTTACCGGCTGTGGGAATACTTCCCCAAACAGTACTTCGCCATGCTGCCGGAATGGATGTTGCTCACCACCGCGCGCGTGGCCGCGGCCATGCTGCTCAGCGTGGCGATCTTCACGCCGCTGGGGGTGTGGATCGGCATGAATCCGCGGCTGGTGAAGATCTTCCAGCCGATCATCCAGATCCTGGCGGCCATTCCGCCCAACATTTTCTACCCGCTGATCGCCGCCTTCATCGCCATTTATCATCAGGATCTGGGCTGGTGGGCCATCCCGATGATCATGCTGGGCACCCAGTGGTACGTGTTGTTTAACGTGATCGCCGGCGTTTCCGCCATTCCAACGCAGATCACCGAAGTCAGCGAAACCTTCGGGCTGCGTCGCTTCCGCTGGTGGCGCTACTACATGCTGCCGGCGATCTTCCCCTACATCGTGACGGGCATCATCTCCGCCGCCGGTGGCGCCTGGAACAGCGCCATCGCCGCCGAGGTGATCCAGTGGGGCAGCACCACCCTCAGCGCCACCGGGCTGGGCGCGTTCATTTCCGTGGTCACCGACGCCGGCAAGAACCCGGAGTCCGCGCTGGGCTGCGCCGCCATGTGCGCGCTGGTGGCGCTGTGCATCATCTTCGTCTGGCAACCGCTGTATCGCATCGCGGAAACCAAATTCAAATATGACTGATCAAGGGGGAACAACATGGTGACTCAAGAGGTAATTATCAGCTCCAGCCGGCTGAACAAGACGTTTATCGGCGAAAACAAGCGCCCCAAACCCGTGCTGCGCGACGTGACGCTGACCGCGCACGCCGGCGAGTTCGTCACCATTCTGGGGCAATCCGGCTCGGGCAAGTCCACGCTGCTGCGCATGCTGGCCGGGCTGATCCCACCGGACAGCGGCACGCTCACGCTGGCGGGCAAACCGGTCGACGGCCCGAGCGCCAACGTCGGCATGGTGTTTCAGTCCTACGCGCTCTATCCCTGGCTGACGGTGTACGACAACATCGCCTTCGGCCTGCTGGCGCAACGGCTGCCGCCGCAGACGATCGCCGAGCGGCTGGGAGCGCTGCTGCGCCTGGTGGGCCTGACCGGCTATGAGCACGCCTGGCCGCGCGAGCTCTCGGGCGGCATGCGTCAACGGGTGGGCTTCGCCCGGGCGTTGGCGGTAGAGCCCGACCTCTTGCTGCTGGACGAACCCTTCTCCGCCCTCGATATCTTTACCGCGCAAAAACTGCGGGGCGACCTGCTGGCGCTGTGGGGAGACAACCGGCTGCGCACGCGCGCCATGGTGATGGTGACGCACGACGTCGAAGAAGCGGTGCTGATGTCCGATCGGGTGCTGATCCTGGACGCAACCAGCAAACGGATCGACGACGAATTCAGCGTCAATCTCCCGCGTGCGGCGCGCAGCCGGGACAGCCTGCGGCACCTCACCGATCGGATCCGCAGCTGTCTTTACAAAAAAATCGCGCAAGCGCAATCGGCCGGTTAACGGCCCTGTTTTCATCCACTTGGGGAACTGAAATGAACCATAAAAGCGTGCTGATGACGCTGGTCATCCTGCTGCCGGCGGCCGCCACCGGCGCGGAAATCGTCAATAAAGACGGCAATAAACTGGATCTGTACGGCCAACTGAACGGCGTGCATTACTTCAGCAGCGACGCCGACAATAACGGCGACCGCTCCTATACCCGCTTCGGCTTCAAAGGCGAGACGCAGATCGGCGACGGGCTGACGGGGTATGGCCAATGGGAATATCAGGCAGGGCTCGATCAGCCGGAGAGCGCCGGGCCGGGCGACAGCTATACCCGCCTGGGCTTTGCCGGATTGACGTTCGGCCACTGGGGCAGTCTGGATTACGGCCGCAACTACGGCCTGCTGTATGACGTGGCCGGCTGGACGGACGTGCTGCCTGAATTCGGCAACGACAGCTACGAAACGGCCGACAACTTTATGACCGGCCGCGCCAACGGCCTGCTGACCTACCACAGCCGCAGCCTGGGTGGTCTGGTCGACGGCCTGGATCTCGGCCTGCAATATCAGGGGAAGAATCGGGGGGACGACGCTCAACGGGCGAAGGATATCCAGACGCAAAACGGCGATGGCTACGCCTTTTCCGCCACCTACGACACCGGCGTGGGGCTCAACGTTGGCGCCGCCTACGCCAACTCTGCGCGCACGCTGGCGCAACAGCGCTTCGGCCTGGCTGACGGCGATCGCGCCCGGGCCTGGACGCTGGGGCTGAAATACGACCAGGACAACCTCTACCTGGCGGCAAGCTACGCGCGTACCGAGAACATGACCTACGTCGACGGCGATCGCTACGCCGGCTTCGCCCCGCGCGCAGACGCCGTCGAGGCGGTCGCGCAGTATCACTTCGATTCCGGCGTCACGCCCTCGCTGGCCTACCTGCAAACGCGCGGCCGCAACCTGCCCGGCATCGGCGACGCCGATCTGGTTAAATACCTGGATCTGGCGCTGAATTACAGCTTCAACGCCAACATGTCGACCTACGTGGAGTACAAACTCAACCTGCTGCAACGGCAGAACGCCGTCGGCGCCGGCGCCGACGACATCGTCGAAACCGGCATCATGTATCAGTTCTGATCCCCATCCCGGCCGGAGGGCGCTCTCCGGCCGGTTTATTATGTGAATTTCCGCTGGCCTCTTATTCTCTCGTTTAATTCAGGTTTATATTTCCATAAAATGATGCCTATATTCATTCTCGCGCCTTCCGTTTACGCCCCGTTTAATGAATAAAGAAAATCTTTCTCGCATTCATATTAAATTACATTTTGCCGCCATAATTCGGCGTAACCACATTGAATAACAGGCTATGGCACGCGTATTATGGCCACACGAAAAATAACGGGAGAATGATATGGACGGCGACAGTTGGTTGTTTATTTTATTGTTGGAATCGCTGAGGTCACAGGAGCAATAGCCATCCCATTGCATCCTGAAAGTGTCAGGATATGAGTCAGTTATAGCATCCCTTCGCTTTACCCTTCAGCCTCTGGCCTCCGCGCATGCCGCACCGGCACGCCCGATGGGCTAACCCCTCCAGCATAAGCGTATTAACAGTCCGATAACGGTCAGGCTTATTTGCACCCGCATTTATTTTACGCCTGCCCGGCGATAAATATCGGCCCTTTTTCCATGCTCATATTTTAATTGGGTGGAGACGGATCATGATGGTAAAAAAAACCACGCTGCTGACGGTCAATAACGTCAGCAAAAGCGTTCAGCCTACCGGTAAAGAAAAACGTCTGGTGCTGAATGAAATCAATTTGCGCCTTTACGACAACGAGGTCGTCAGCATTTTGGGGCAGTCCGGCTCGGGCAAATCCACCCTGCTGCGCATTCTTTCCGGCCTGATCGCGCCGGATCTGGGCAGCGTGATGCTGGGGGATAAAAAAATCTCGGGGCCGAATCCGCAGATCAACATGGTGTTCCAGACCTTCGCCATTTTCCCGTGGCTGAACGTCTACCAAAATATCGCCTTCGGGCTGCAGGCGCAGGATCTGCCGCCGCAGGTGGTCGAAGCCCAGACGCTGAAAATGCTCGATCTGGTCGGGCTCACGCCCTACCGCGACGCCTACCCGCGCGAGCTTTCCGGCGGCATGCGCCAGCGGGTCGGCTTCGCGCGCGCGCTGGCGGTAGAACCGATGCTGCTGTTGCTGGACGAGCCGTTTTCCGCGCTGGACGTCTATACCGGCGAACACCTGCGCAGCGATCTGCTGCGTATCTGGAGCACGCGCCAGATCAAAACCCGCTCCATCGTGCTGGTCACCCACAGCGTAGAGGAGGCGGTGATGATGTCTGACCGCATCCTCCTGCTGGGCGCCGGCACCCTCGACGGCTGCTATCACATCACGCAGCGCCGCGAGGCGCGCACCCGCGAGGGGATGCAGCCGCTGACGGACAAAATCAGCGAGACGCTCAGCCGGCAGATCGCCGCCGCGCACTGAGCGCCGCCCTGGACTGGCGGGGCGGAACCCCGCCAACTTAACTACCTGTTTATCAAGAGTTACCCCACCACGGGTGGCTCATGATAAGCGGATAATACATCGAGTTATTATCATGCATTTCATTCATACACTGCTGACGCTGCTGACCGCGTCCGTCCTGGGCGCCGCCATCGGCTACGAAAGACAGTTCCGCCAGCGCACCGCCGGGCTGCGCACCAACACGCTGGTGGCCACCAGCGCGGCGATCTTCGTCCATCTGGCCATGACCATCGACGGCAGCGGCGGCGCGGTGCGCGTCATCTCCTACGTGGTCTCCGGCGTCGGCTTTCTCGGCGCCGGGGCCATCATGAAGGAAGGGATGAACATTCGCGGCCTGAACACCGCCGCCACGCTCTGGGGCTCCGCGGCGGTCGGCGCCTGCGCCGGCTGCGGCCTGTACGGCGATGCGCTGGCCGCCACGCTGTTCGTGCTCGCCGCCAATACCCTGTTGCGCCCGCTGGTCAATATGGTCAACAAACAGCCCTTCAATGACCTTAACGGCGAATCCACCTACCAGATTTGCGTCATTGCCTTCGAGCATGAGCAGCGTGAGGCGCTGGCCAAATTCAAACAGGTGCTGCAAGGGGAAAACTGCTTTATCTCGCATCTGGATATCGAACCCTTTGGCGACGACGACGTGGAGATCACCGCCACGCTGATGCCGGCCTCCGTCACCACGCCGGTGCTCGACCAGACCATCAATAAATTGCTGAACGACAGCATGATGAAACAGGCCTATTACAGCCGCATCGCCGGCTCCGGCTGATGCCTTTCACTTCCAGGGAGATCAACCATGAAAACCATGCCAAAGCTGGCGCATCTGACGATGTTCAAGGACATTGTCCACTGTGGAAGCTTGCACGAGGCCGCGAAAAAGCTGGCCATCTCGCAGCCGACGCTCAGCCGGGTGCTGAAAGAGCTGGAAATGACCATCGGTGCGCGGCTGCTGGAGCGCAGCAACCGCGGCGTGCGCCTGACGGCGGTCGGCGAGCTGTTTTACCGGCGGATAGACGCCGCCACCAATCAGTTGCTCAACGCGTTTGACGAACTGCGCGGCCTGAGCGCTGACGGCGAGAAGCGCCTGCGGGTGGGGATGAGCGTCGATCCGCTGCTCTGCTATCTGCCTCAGGTGCTCGAAGGCTTCAACCGCCGCTACCCGCATACCCGGGTGACGGTGGTGGAGGACGGCCCGGAAGGCCTGCTGGCCCGGCTGCGAAACTGCGAGCTGGATTTGGCGGTCAGCAGCCTGAACGGCGCGGCGGGCGGCGCCGATCTGGCCATGCAGGCGCTGAAAAGCGAGCGCTTCTCGCTCTATCAGGGAGGCGATCTTACCGCAGCCGGGCAGCCGCCGGCCGAGGCCAAATGGGTGGTGCCGCGCTCCTGCTCGGTGGGGCATGCCGCCATCCGCGAGATCGCCGAACGCTACACGCCGCACGGCCAGATCGTCGAGACCGACTCCTTTCTGGCGACCTGGTGCCTGGTCAGGCAGCAAGGCTATATCGCGCTGCTGAGCGATCGGGTGGTCGCGCACTACGCCCCGCAGCTGCACCTGCAGAAAATCCCGACGCAGGAGATAGACATCAGCGCGCGCTTTTACGTCTTTACCCGCCATGAGCCGGCGACGCCGCCGCTCAGCGCCGCGTTTATCCACCTGCTGCAGACCATGCAGACGGCCTGAGGAGACAGGCCGTCGCCCGCCGGCGGCCGAATCTCTTCTCCAGATCGCCAACCGCTTACCCCGCCAATCCAACCGTTCACCCGGCGGATCTGACCGCTGACCGAAATACGCCTGTCTTCCCCCCTCACCCCCGGCGATGATGAGCTGTTCCTAAACCCGCCTTACCTCGGGAAAGACGCTACGGCTCGCCGCGCCACTCTGACATCTCTTACAAGCGGATGAGTTCATTCATATTTTGCAGACTGGAATTAAGGATACCTCATGAAACGAGAGGGGATTTTAAAGCACATTCCGTGGATGCTGCTGGGGATACTCGGCGCAGCCTGCCTCGGCGTGGTGGCGCTGCGCCGCGGCGAACACATCAGCGCGCTGTGGATCGTCGTCGCTTCGGTGGCGGTGTATCTGGTGGCCTACCGCTACTACAGCCTGTACATCGCCACCAAAGTGATGAAGCTGGACGCCGGCCGCGCCACCCCGGCGGTGGTCAACAACGACGGCTTGAACTACGTGCCGACCAACAAGAACGTGCTGTTCGGCCACCACTTCGCCGCCATCGCCGGCGCCGGGCCGCTGGTGGGGCCGGTGCTGGCCGCGCAGGTCGGCTACCTGCCCGGCACGCTGTGGCTGCTGGGCGGCGTGGTGCTGGCGGGGGCGGTGCAGGACTTTATGGTGCTGTTCATCTCCTCGCGCCGCAACGGCGCCTCGCTCGGTGAGATCATCAAAAAAGAGATGGGGCCGATACCGGGCACCATCGCGCTGTTCGGCTGCTTCCTGATCATGATCATCATCCTGGCGGTGCTGGCGCTGATCGTGGTGAAAGCGCTGGCGGAAAGCCCGTGGGGCGTGTTCACCGTCTGCTCCACCGTGCCAATCGCGCTGTTTATGGGCATCTACATGCGCTACCTGCGCCCCGGCCGCGTGGGTGAAGTGTCAGTCATCGGCATCGTGCTGCTGGTGGCCGCCATCTGGTTCGGCGGCGTGGTGGCGCACGACCCGTACTGGGGCCCGGCGCTGACCTTTAAAGACACCACCATCACCTTCACGCTGATCGGCTACGCGTTCGTCTCCGCCCTGCTGCCGGTGTGGCTGATCCTGGCGCCGCGCGACTACCTGGCCACCTTCCTGAAGATCGGCGTGATCGTCGGGCTGGCGATCGGCATCGTGATCCTCAACCCTGAGCTGAAAATGCCGGCGGTCACCCAGTTCGTCGACGGCACCGGCCCGGTGTGGAAAGGCACCCTGTTCCCGTTCCTGTTCATCACCATCGCCTGCGGCGCGGTCTCCGGCTTCCATGCGCTGATCGCCTCCGGCACCACGCCGAAGCTGTTGGCCAATGAGACCGACGCGCGCTTTATCGGCTACGGCGCGATGCTGATGGAGTCCTTCGTCGCCATCATGGCGTTGGTGGCGGCTTCCATCATCGAGCCGGGCCTGTACTTCGCCATGAACACCCCGCCGGCGGCGCTGGGCATCACCATGCCGGATCTGCACCGCCTGGGCACCGAAGACGCGCCGATGATCATGGCTTCGCTGAAGGACGTCACCGTGCACGCGGCAGCGGCGGTCAGTTCCTGGGGCTTCGTCATCAGCCCGGAACAGATCCTGCAGACCGCCACCGACATCGGCGAACCTTCGGTGCTGAACCGCGCCGGCGGCGCGCCAACGCTGGCGGTGGGTATCGCCCACGTGTTCCACCAGATCATTCCGGGCGCCAACATGGGCTTCTGGTACCACTTCGGCATTCTGTTCGAGGCGCTGTTCATCCTGACCGCGCTGGACGCCGGCACCCGCTCCGGCCGCTTTATGCTGCAGGATCTGCTGGGCAACTTCGTGCCGTTCCTGAAGAAAACCGACTCGCTGGTGGCCGGCATCGTCGGCACCGCCGGCTGCGTCGGGCTGTGGGGCTACCTGCTGTATCAGGGCGTGGTGGATCCGCTCGGCGGCGTGAAGAGCCTGTGGCCGCTGTTCGGCATCTCCAACCAGATGCTGGCCGCCGTGGCGCTGGTGCTGGGCACCGTGGTGCTGATTAAGATGAAGCGCGCGCAATACATCTGGGTGACCGTGCTGCCGGCGGTGTGGCTGCTGATCTGCACCACCTACGCGCTGGGGCTGAAGCTGTTCAGCGACAACCCGCAGCTGGAAGGCTTCTTCTTCCTGGCCGGCGAGTACAAACGCAAGATCGCCGAAGGCGGCGCCGAGCTGAGCGCCCAGCAGATCGCCAACATGAACCACATCGTGGTGAACAACTACACCAACGCCGGGCTGAGCATTCTGTTCCTGCTGGTGGTGTACAGCATCATCTTCTATGGGGTGAAAACCGCGCTGGCGGCGCACAAGAACCCGAAACGCACCGACCAGGAAACGCCTTACGTGCCGGTGCCGCAGGCCGCGCCCGCCGACGGCGTAACTGAGGGGGAGGTCAAAGTTTCGACCCAGCATTGATGTGATTTAACGGATACCCTGCATAATGAAATCAGTTATGCAGTACCGACATGAAAGCTAACCGCTACCCAAAGGATTTCGGGCCGCAGCAAGGCGGCAAGTGAGCGAATCCCCAGGAGCTTACTCAAGTAAGTGACTGGGGTTCGGGAGTGCAGCCAACACCGCTGCGGTTCGAAAGACGAAGGGTAAGCAGGGTATTTGGGAGTAAGAAACTATGTTCGGAAATCTCGGCCAGGCGGGGAAGTACCTCGGGCAGGCGGCGCGCATGTTGGTGGGCGTGCCTGACTACGATACCTACGTCCAGCACATGAAAGACAACCACCCGGACAAGCCGGTGATGACCTATAAAGAATTTTTCCGCGAGCGCCAGCAAGCGCGCTACGGCGGCGACGGCAAAGGCGGCATGCGCTGCTGTTAACCCGCAGTCACAAGGACCCGTATGAAACCCATCGCAGTCACCATCCTGACCGGCTTTTTGGGCGCCGGCAAAACCACCCTGCTGCGCCACATCTTGAACGCCGAACACGGCTATAAAATCGCGGTTATCGAGAACGAGTTCGGCGAAGTGCCGATCGACGACGCGCTGATCGGCGATCGCGCCAGCCGCATCACCACCTTGAGCAACGGCTGCATCTGCTGCAGCAAATCCAACGAACTGGCGGACGCGCTGCTGGATCTGCTGGACGGCGCCGACAGCGGCCAGCTGGCGTTCGACCGGCTGATCATCGAATGCACCGGCATGGCCGATCCCGGCCCGATTACCCAGACTTTTTTCTCGCACGAGATCCTGTGCGAGCGCTTCCTGCTGGACGGCATCATCACCCTGGTGGACGCGGCGCACGCCGACCAACAGCTGAGCCAGTTCAGCATCGCCCAGGCGCAGGTGGGCTACGCCGACCGCCTCCTGCTGACCAAAACCGACGTGGCGCCGGACTGCGAAGCGCTGATGCAGCGGCTGCAGCGGATGAACGCCCGCGCGCCGGTCTACCAGGTGACGCACGGCGATATCGATCTGAGCGTGCTGTTCGACATCGAAGGCTTTACGCTGAACGACAAGCTCAACCTGACGCCATCCGCCCCGCTGTTCCGCCGCATCCCGCAGCCGCAGAGCGACATCCGCTCAATTGTGGTGACGCTGGAACGGCCGCTGCCGCTGATGCAAATCTCCGACGTGATGGAAGGCCTGCTGCTGGAATACGCCGACAACCTGCTGCGCTACAAAGGCATTCTGTCTATCGAAGACGAGCCGCGCCGCCTGCTGTTCCAGGGCGTGCAGCGGCTGTATAACGCCGACTGGGATCGGGAGTGGCTGCCTGAGGAAGATCGCAAGAGTACGTTGGTATTCATCGGCGTGGATCTGCCGGAGGAGGAGATTCGAGGAAGGATTGGGGCGTTGGGGTAAGATAAACCATTCCCCAGACCAACGCGGCCCCTATCCGACAAACTCAAGGATGAACGATGGCAAACAACGTGATGCTAGTAGCATTAAAGGCGCTTAACCTGTGCGCGAGCACTTATATCGTCATCAAACTGAGCACGGTATTAGCCATCGGCATCATGTTCCTTATTGTCTCTTACGCCGGCGTGGGGGACGTTGGGCTGTCCAATCTCCTCGCCGGGGCGCTCATCATCCTGCCGCTGTTGGTCGTCGTCGGCGGAACACTTATCGTCTGCGCCGTCGCCGCCTATCTCAACCTTAAGGCGCCCTATCGTAAAAAAGCGCTGTTCTTTAGCCTGCTGCTGGGCAGCATCTCTGCGGCTGGCCTGCTGTTGCCCTACACGCGCGAGTTCGCGCTATCCACGGCAGCCGCCAGCGCCCTGGCGTTGGGCAGCGCGCTGGGGATTTTTGCTTTGTCGAAGGGACGGGTTCAAGCGTTGTAGCACCTGAAAAAGGCGGGTACGCGATTATGTCTTTCCCCAATACGGCCCCGCCGCCACCGACTCGCGCTCGATCAGGCTGGCCGGGAAGCTGGGGCGCTTGCTCAGCTCGCCGCAGTTAAACATCGATAGCTGGTTTAACCGGCCCCAACTATCTCCTCTACTCTTCTTGCCGCCGCACCGCCGCAGGGTGCCGGTTGCTGGCCAGATTGATGCCCAGCAGCAGCACGGCCAAAGCGGCCGCCAACGCGAAGGAAAAACGGTAGCCCAGGCTGGCGGTCATCCCCACCATCAGCATATTGCTGACCATTTCCCCGATATCGCGCGAGCTTTGCACCATGGTCATGTCTGTGCCCGCCTGATCGCCCTGCGCAGCGAACTGCATGCCGGCAGTCATGATAGCGACCGAGGTCACTCCGGAAGCCAGCGCGCCTCCCATCACCGCGGCGATCACGCCGCCGGATTGCAGACCCCAGTTGGCCATCGCCAGCCAGCACAGCGAGGCGCACAGCGCACAACCCAGGCCAACCGCGAACGCCTTCCACACCCCGAGCCGGCTCACCAGCCAGGCGCCGCCACCGCACCCGAGCACCAGCGTCACCATGCCGCCGGCCATGCCGATCTGGCCGACCTGCGCCGGCGTCCAACCGTGATCGGTTAAAAACAGCTTGGCCAACCCGAAGCCGGATACCGCGGTCACCGCCGACAGCAGCGTGAGCGTCAGCAACCGCGCCGCGCCGCGACGGCGCAGCGTGCGCAGCAGGCTGGCCGGACGCGAATCGGCGCGTTCGGGCGGCAGATCGGCGTGTTGTCGGAAGCGGCCAATCGCCAGCAGGCTGACGGCAGGGAAGATCGCCATCGCCAGCAGCGCACCCTGCACGCCTACCCGGGCACTCAGCATCATCATGCCCGCCCCGCCGACGAAGAAGCCGCTCATCACCCCGGCGATTTGAATGGCATTGACGCGCGACAGCAACTCACCGCTGACGTGTTCCGCCGCCATGCCATCAGTGGCGATATCCTGCGTAGCGCTGGCCAGCGACGCGACGGCCAGCAGCGCGACGCACAGCCCTGCCGCCGCCGCGGAAATGCCGACCGCGCTGAGCAGGATCAGGCACAGCGTCACCACGCACTGCAGCGGAATAATCCAACTGCGGCGGCGTCCGAAGCGTGGCGACCAGTGATTATCCACCAGCGGCGCCCAAAGAAACTTCACCACCCAGGGCAACCCCACCAGCGGCAAAAACGCCAGCGCCTGCAGGCTGGCGCCGTCATGGCGCAGCAGGGTCGGCAACGCATCCATGGCGATGCCGATCGGGATGCCCTGACTAAAATAGAGCAGCCCCAGGGTCAGCACCAGATGCCGATGTTGCAATAGTTGTCGCATGTTTTACTCCAATTGGCGCGGCCAGGCACCGCGCGATTGCCATAACAAGGAGCCGGCGGCGAACAGGGCCGCACTGACCAACAATAAAGCGCTGTCCAGCCAGTACAGGCCGGGGCCGGCGCTGAGCATATGGCCGAGCGCCGCCACCAGCAGCGCCGTACCGCTGGCCATTCCGCTGAGGAACAATAACCACCCCGGCCAAACTCGCCACGCCAACAGCGCCACCGCGCCCCACATTCCCCAAAACAGCCAGGCGGCAGGGAACGCCGCCAGCGGCCGGGCGGCCAACAGCAGACTTCCCGCCACCGTCAGACCACAGCAGACGCCGGTGATAAAGCGCGCGGCACGGCGCTGCGGCTGCCGTAGGCACCACAATCCCAGCCCGCTCAGCGCCAGCGTCGCTGCGCCGAACCCGGCCAAAAAATGCAGCGCGCTCACCGCCGCCGCCGCCCGCGGCAACCAGGCGTATTGGCCATAGTGCAGCGGCTGAACGGCGATGAACGCGCGCGTCCATGGCCCCTGATGAGCGGCGCTGCGCCGCATCAGCGCCGGCTGCTCGCCGCTGCCGAAACGAAATTGCTCGAACAGCGCGCTGCTGGGAATACCGCGAGTGACGCCGCCCACCGCCAGCAATGCACCATCCGGCGCGCGCTGCAGGGTTTGCGGCGTAAATTCCGGTGCCTGGCGCCGCAGCGCCGCCATCGTCTGCGCAAGAGTACGCCCGGCGTCAGGCAAGGGCGGTGCAGGTTGCGCACCGCCCATCAGCTGCGCCATCACCCGCTGCGGCGCACCGGGGCTGACGCGGTCGGCCAGCAGCACAGTACCGAGCGCGCCGAGGCCGGATAACGCGCCGGTCAAAGCGAACATCACCAGCCACGGATAGCACCAAAGCCCCAACAGATTGTGTAGATCGAACAGCAGCACCCGCAGCCCCTGACGCCGCCGCAGCTGCAACAGCTGGCGCAGCCGTCGACCATGCAGCGCAATCCCGCTGATCAGCAGCAAAGCGAACGCGATGCCGAACAAACTGAGAAACACCCGACCGGGAAAGCCGAGAAACAGGTTCTTGTGCAGCGTCACCAACAGCGTGGTAGGTGCCGTCAGGCTGACCAGCCGCCCGCTGACGGCGCTCAGCGCGAGGGCGCAGTCGTCCGGGGCGCGGCAAAAGCGAATCACCGGATAACGCGCGCTCGGCAGCATGACGTAAGGCGCCGCGCCGTCTTCACCGTAGGCTTTCGCGTCGTCCAGCAGCTGCGCCAACGGCCGTTGCTCGCCGCTCATCGTCACGCCGTTCCACCACAGCGAGAAGCTGTCGCCGGCCAGGCTCCAGCAGCCGGTGAACAGGACCACGAACAGCGCGCAGCCGAACAACGCGCCGCAGCCCCGATGCAGCGACGCCAAAGCCCGTCGCGCGACGGCGTTCATCGCCACGCCTCCAGCAGCGCCAGCGGCAGCGGCCACCACAACCAGGCGCGCAGCAGCGTGCGACGCCAGTCCGGCGCCAGCAGGCTATACGTCAGCAACGCGATGCCGCCGAACAACGCCAGAAACAGCGCGCCGTAAAGCCGATCGAGCGGGTCGGCCGAGGGATAGCCGCGCGCCAACAGCAGCGCCAGGGTAACGCCCCCCATGGCGCTGCCGAGGCACGCCGCCCATACGCGCATATTCATCAAAACTCGGCCTTGACGGTGAACATCAGGTTGCGCGGTTCACCGTAACGGTTGTTCCACTGCGGCGAGAAAAGCCCGGCGTAGTAGCGGCGATCGAACAGATTGTTGACGTTGAGCGCCGCCGACCAGGTCTCGTCGATGCGATACCCCAGCCGTGCGTTGACCAGCGCATAGCCGCCCTGGCGCAGCGTCGTCGCGCCATTGGCGCTGCTGAACGCGCTCTGCGCCTGGATGCCGCCGCCGATGCTCCACTTGCGCTGATCCCACGGCAGGTCGTAATCGCTCCACAGCCGCAGCATATGACGCGGCGTCAGGCTGTTGTAGGCGCGCCCCTGGTTGCCGGCGTCGCGGGTGTAGCGCGTGTCGGTATAGGTGTAGCCGAGCGTGACGTCCCACCATGGCGTGAGGTATCCGCGCCCTTCCAGCTCGAGGCCTTCACTGCGAGCCTTGCCGCCGCTGATATACCAGGTATCGAAACCGCCGCCCGGGTGATCGGGATCCACCTGCGGGTTGTTCTCCAGATCGATGCGGAACGCCGCGGCCGAGAGGTTGAGCGCGCCATTCATCAGCGACGCCTTCACCCCGCTTTCCAACGTGCGGCCCTCCACCGGCTTAAGCATCTGCCCGCTCCAGGTTTTGCCGCTCTGCGGCTGAAACACCGTGGCGTAGCTGGCATACCACGACCAGTCTTTGGCGAAATCCCAGATCAGGCCGCCGTAGGGGGTCAGACGCGCGTTCTCTTCCAGAGTGTCGCTGGGCGAACGCAGTTGCCACCAGCTTTCGCGCGCGCCGGCCACCAGCGTCAGCGGCTCCGCCAGTTTAATGCGGCCCATGCCGTACACCCCGTGCTGAACGGTTTTGGTCGACCCCGGCGAGCTGTAAGCGCCGATCGCTGGCTTCGGCACGCCGTGCGGATCCCAGCGGTAGACGTTCACCGGCACCTGAAACACCGAATCAAACCGTGCGGTGAACTGTTCTTCTTCGGCATGGGTGTAGCTGGCGCCGACGACCAGCTCGTGCCGCAACCCCCAGGCGTCGATCTTGCCGTTCAGGCTGGCGTCCAGCCCCAGCTGCTGATTGCGAAAACGATAGGCGCCGCCCATCAGCGCCGCGCCGTCGCCGGTGGCCGGATCGACGTTGCCCCAGGCGCCGGCATACAGCAGGCGAGACTTGGCGTGCAGATAGTCGCCGCTCAGCTTGGCCTGCCAGTCGTCGTTCAGCCGATGCTCCACCGCAGCGAACAGCCGCGTGGTGTCCCATTTGAAGCGATCCCAGTCCACGTCCAGATAGGTGCTGCGCGGCAGGTGCAGATCGCTGCCGTCTTTCCCCATCGGCACCCCGGCCATATTGGTGACGGAATCGATGGTTTGGTACTGCGCGCCGACACGCAGCAGGGTATCCGGCGTCAGATCGGCGTCGACGGTGGCATACAGCAAACGGGTTTTCTGATCCGAGACGCGATAGAAATAATCGCGATCTTCCCATGCCATCACCGCACGGCCGCGCACGCTGCCCGACGCGTTCAGCGGGCCGCCCACGTCCGCTTCGCCGCGATACTGATTCCAGCTCCCGGCGCTGGCGGTAAACTGCGCGCGGTTTTGCGCCAGTCCGTGCTTGCGCACCATGTTGACCGTGGCCGCCGGGTTGCCGAGCCCGTGCAGCAGGCCGTTGGAGCCGCGCAGGATCTCCACCCGCTCATACACCGCCATGTCCTGCGGCGAGCTGGCGGTATTGCCCAGCAGCGTCGGCACGCCGTCCAGTTCGAACGAATCGATCTTGAAGCCGCGCGCATACCACGCGGTGGTCAGCAACACGAAGGGGGCGCTGGTGACGCCGGTGGCGCGCGTCATCACCGCATCCAGCGATGTGAGATTCTGCTGCTCCATCTGCTGGCGATCGATCACGCTGACCGACTGGGCCACTTCACGCGGTTTCAGCGGGATTTTCCCCAGCGTGGTGACGCCGGGAGCCACATAGTCATCCCGCGCCGCCGCGCCGGCGGTCACGGTGAGGGTATCTTCTTTTACGTCCGTTTTGGCCGGCGCATCCTGCGCCAGCGCCCCGGTGCCGCACAGCGCGCACAGCAACGCGCCGCGGCGCATCGCGGCCGCCACTGGTGAGAGGTGAATGAGTCGCATGTTTTTCCCTGGTTGTTATTGTTAAATGATAATCGTTATCAATCTAACAAAACGGCCGCCGCGACTTTTTCGATTGCCGGAGTTTCTCTATCGATCGCCGGTCATTTTCGCCTGGCAGAAACGGGCGAACCAGCCCCCCGCCTCGCGCAGCGCATCCGGGCTGCCCGCCGCCGTCAGCCGCCCGCCTTCCAGTACCCACACTCGATCCGCCCGACAGGCCAACGCGGGATCGTGGGTGACGACGACCCGCGTGCCGGGCCAGCCGGCCAGCAGGGCCGCCACGCGCTCGGCGTTGCGCAGATCCAGACTGGCGCCCGGTTCGTCCAACAACAATCGTGGCGCCCCCTGCAGCAGCGTGCGCGCCAGGCACAGCCGTTGCTTCTGCCCGCCGGAGAAACGATCGCCGTCGCTGCCGACCTCTTCTTCCAGCACGTCGGGCGGCAGATCCAGCGCCGCCAACAGCGCCAGCAGACGCTCATCGCCGATATCCGTTCGCCCCTGGGTCAGATTCCAGCGCACGCTGCCGCGCAGCAGGCGATTGTCTTGCCACATCACGCCGCGACCGCCCGCCAATTGCCGCGCCGACAGCGCGCGCACGTCACGGCCGCCGTAGAACACCCGCCCCGCCGTCGGATCCTGCGTGCGCGCCATCAGGCTCAGCAGGCTGCTTTTGCCGGCGCCCGAAGGGCCGACGATCGCCAACATCTCTCCGGCGGCACAGGCTCCGCCTATTTCCCGCAGCCGCCAGCCGCCGTGCGCCGCCGCCAGGCTCAGCGCCTCAAGCGCGATGCCGTCGTCCTGCGGCGCCGCGCCGTCCCGTTCCGGCAGCGGCAACGCGGGCGACGCCAGCGCCTGCCGCAGTTGCGCCCACGCGCTCTTCAACTGACGCAGCGCCTGATCGAGGTGAGAAAGCTGAAGCAACGGCTCCAACAAGCGGGCCAGGACAATCATCAGCGCCAGCCATTGGGCGACGTTCAGGCGCTGCGCCAGCACCTCATGGGCACCGAACCACAATGCCGCCAACAGCGTCAGCTGCAGCCCGGCGCTGAACAACAGGTGATATGGCAAGCTTTGGCGCAGCAGCGCGGCGTGCGCCCGATGATGGTCATCCAACCGTTGCGTCAACGCCTCGGCGGCGGCCGCCTGCCCGTAGCCGAAGCGCAGCAATGCCTGATGACGGGCAAACTGCATCAGCGCCCCTTCAATACTCTGATTGGCCTCTCCAAGCTCTCGCTCTCGCCGGTGCAGCCGGGCCGCCGAACCGCGCAACACCAGCATCAACAGCACGCAGGCCGCCAGCAGCATCAGCGCCACTCCCGGGCTCAGGCAGGCCAGCCCGGCGATCAGCGCCAGCGGCGTGACGACCGCGCCAACCAACGGCGCCAGCAGGTGCGCGGGTGCCGACATCGTCTGACCGATGGCCCCGGCCAACAGACCCGGTGCCTGCTCCTGCGGCGACAGCGCGCGCGGCAGACGGCGGAACAGCGCCCGCAGCAACGAGCTCATCACCGCGCCGCCGGCGAAGAAACCGCGGGAGGCCGCCGCATACTGCACCGCCAGCAAGAGAGGCGTAGCCAGCGCCAGCAGCCCTAGCCAATGGCCGGGATTTTGCTGCCAGTTCGCCACCGCTGCCGCCAGCAGCAAGGCGCAGACGCCATCCAACGCGGCGGCCAGCGCCATCAGCAACAGCGCCGGGGCCAACGCTTTCACCAACTCAAACTTCATCGTCCGCCTCCTGGCGCTCGGCCAACGCCGCCAACAATGCCGGATGATCCGCCATCTCGGCGGGCGTGCCGACCGCCAGCAACCGCCCCTCCGCCAGCACCGCCACCCGATCGGCGCGGCGGCACAGTTCCGCGTCGTGCGTTGCCACCAGCCGGGTGGCGGGCAGCTGCGCCAGCGCCGTCAGAATGCGTTCGCGATTTTGCTGATCCTGCGCCGAAGTCGGTTCGTCGGCCAACAGCAGCGGCCGCCGCGCCAGCAACGCCCGGGCGATGGCGAGACACTGCGCCTCCCCGCCGGAAAGCGAAGGCGTATCGTCCAACCTATCCTGCAAACGCGCCGCCAGCCCCAGCGCGGCCAGCACGCGCCGCAGCTGCGCATCGTCGGCCCCGTCGACGAACAGCGTCAGGTTGTCGCGCAGCGACATCGCCGGCGGCGTATTCTCCTGCGGCACCACGGCCACCATCTGATTGAATGCCTGCGCCGAGAACGCGTCGGCGAGCACGCCGTCGAGCGATACCGTTCCGCTATCCGGCTCGCTATAACGGGCGATCAACCGCAGCAGCGTGCTTTTACCGCTGCCCGACGCCCCGACAATCGCCAGCCATTCCCCCGGTTCGACGGCCAGATTGACGCCCTGCAGCAACCAGCGTTCGTCCTGCCGGCAACCGAGATCGCTCAGCTGCAGCGCCGCCCCCTGCGGCGCCGAAGCGATCGTCGAGCGCCCTCCCCAGCGTATTTCGGGATGCGCCAGCAGCGCCCGAATGCGGCCGGCGGCCAGCGTCGCCGCACGCAATGCATCGCCGCCGTGCCCCATCGCCATCACCGGTTGCGCCACGCTGCGCAACAGCAACACGAACAGCGCCAGCTCCGCCAGCGTGAGATTGGGCACCAGCCAGCGGGCGCCGAGCAACAGCCAACCGGCCGACAGCGCGGCGCTGAGCAGTAATTGGGTCACGGCGCCGAGCGCGCCGATACGCCGCAGCCAACGGTGAAAGGCGGCGAGAAAGCCCCGCAGGCTCTGCCGCGCACGCGCTTCGATGCCCGCACCGGGAAACTGGCGCGCCAACAGCGGATGCGCCGCCAGCTGCCGATAATCGTCGTTCAACTGCCGAAACGCCCGATCGCGTTGTTCAAACGCCGGCCGCAGGCGCGGCGAACGGATGACGCGAAACAGCAGCGCGGCCGCCAGCAAAGGTATCAGCGCGAACAGCAGCAGCGGCCACTGCACCGCCGCCAGCAGCGCCAGCGCGCAGCCGGGTACCACGGCCAGCTGCACCAACTCCGCCGGCGCATGGGCCACCAGCTGATGCAGCGCCTGAATGTCCTGCGACAGCGCCCGGGCGGCGCCGCTCTCGCCCTGCCGCACAAACCAGTTCAGCGGCAGACGCGCCAGCTTGGCGGCCAATTGGCTGCGCAGCCGATGACACAAACGCGCGTCGAGCAGATGAGTGAGGTGCAGCGCCAGCGTTTGGGCGAACAGCCACAGCGCCAGGCCACCGGCGGCGACGCCAAGCCAGAAGGGATAGGCCGCCGGATCGGCGTCCACCAGCCGGGCGATCGCCAGCCAGGGAAACAGCGAACTGACGCCGGCCAGCGCCTGCAGCGCCAGCGCGGAATACAGCATGATGCGGAAAGGACGCGTCAGCGCCCGCAGGTCACTCAGCATGAGATCCTCCACAGCAAAGGCGCTTACTGTAGCCAAAAGCGGCGGACGTCCTCATCCGTAAAGGCTTTCGCCGGCGAGACTTTTTCTTTCGATTGCGTGGCTAACGCTTTTTGACGTCGCAGGGCATGACGCCGAAACGCTTGCGGAAGGCGACGGAGAAGTGCGCCGGCGTATAACCCACCTGCCAGGCGACGGTGGAAACGTGCAGATCCTGCTCGCTCAGCAAGCGCCAAGCGGTTTGCAGCCGGTGCTCCTGCAGCAGGCCGAATACGCTGGCGCCAAACAGCTGGCGGAACCCTTGCGTGAGTTTGCGGGTGTTCAACCCGGCGCGCTGAGCCAGTTGATCCAGGCTCGGCGGCTGCTCCATCTCCGCCAACAGGATTTCGCGCGCCAGCTGCAGGCGCGCCACATCGCGCGCGGCCAGGTGCACGCCAACAGACGGCGCGGCAGCGCTGCGGTTCCAGCATTGATGCAGGCAATGCGCCGCCAGCTCGTTGGCCCTGGCGCTGAACCACAGCCCGCGCTGCGACTCGTGCAGCGGGCAGGCGAACAGTTGCCGGGCCTGGCCGATCAGCGCTGCCGGCGCTGCCAGCGGCACCAATTGCGCATGCCGCCGCCCATCGAGGCCGGGCGGCAGACGGACATCGTTCTGTTCCAGCCAGGCGGCGGAGAACTGCAGCAGGGTGTAATCGAGCGGTTCGCCGGCCTGGAACAGGTTGTTCAACACGAAGTCGTCCCGCCCGGCGGCCAGCAACAGCGAAGGGCCGTTCAGCTCCACCTGCGGCCCCGTTCCGCTTTCACAGCGCAGACGCCCGCGGCGGATCACCACGATCTTCAGCCCCGCGCGGTGGGGTTCATCCAGCTCGATGTCGACATCGGCGGCCAACACGCCGCGCCGCGCACGCAGCATGTCCGACAGCGCATAGTCCTGTGCTTGCTGATGATATTCCTGCAGTAACCGCTGGGGGGACGTAGACATGTTCGCCCTGCCTGTGAATGATGACGCCGACCGTCGACGAGGTTTTTGATAGTGATTCTCATTAGCAATATAAGGCCGGCCGTCGGGTTTGTCTATTGAGGCGCGGATGGATCAGTTACCTACCCAATACGGCCCCGCCGCCACCGACTCGCGCTCGATCAGGCAGGCCGGGAAGCTGGGGCGCTTGCTCAGCTCGCCGCCGTCCAGCATCGACAGCAGGCGGTTGATGGTCTCCTGGATCATCTCGGTGACCGGCATCTTCATGCTCGACAGCGACGGCACGGTATAGGGCGCCAGCGGGATGTCGTCGAAGCCGATGACCGATACCGCTTCCGGCACCGCCACGCCGCGCTCCGCCAACCGCTTCATCGCGCCGATGGCCATCTCGTCGTTGCCGGCGACGATGGCGCTGAACGGCTGCCCGCCGGCCAGCAGCGCATCAACCGCCGCCACGCCGCTTTGCGCGTGCCATTTCCCCTCGACGATCAACGCCTCGTTAACCGCGATGCCCTGCTGAGCCAGCGCGGACTTGTAGCCGGAAAGCCGCTCCAGCCCGGTGGGGGAATCGAGCGAACCGGTGATAAAGGCGATGTCGCGATGGCCGCGGGCGATCAAGTGCGCCACCGCCGCCGCGCCGGCGGCGTGCTGATCGCTGAAGATGCAGTAGCTGTCGTTCAGCCGCAGCCGCCGGTTGATCACCAGAATCGGCTGGCGGTGTTGGGAGACGATCTCGTCCATTTCCGCGATCGACAGAAAACGCGGATAGATGATCACCCCGTCGCAGCGCAGATCCAGCAAAAACTGAATGGCGGCCCGCTCCTCTTCGGCGGTGTGCTTGCCGTCCGCCAGGATCAGCTGGCGGCCGTTCGCCTCCATGATGCGCGCCGACTGCGCCATCAGTTCGCTGAAGTAGTTGCCGCTGTAGAGGGTATTGGTGACCACCAGGCCGAGGGTTTGGGTGGTGTTGGTCGCCAGGCTGCGCGCCAGCAGGTTGGGCCGATAGCCGGTTTCCGCGATGGCTTTAGCCACCAACGCGCGTTTCTCCTCGCTGACATAGCCGCTGCCGGACAAAACGCGCGACACCGTCGCCTTTGAAACGCCGGCCTTTTTCGCCACCTCGAGTATCGTTGCCATCTGTGCGCCGCCAAAATCCATGGGTTCAGCGCAGTCTACCCAAGACGCCCGGCGTTTGGAACGCTTTCACGCCCCTGAGCGTCGGTGCGCACTAACCTCTGACGATCCAGATCACGAAAACGAAACGCCAAAAATCATAGTTCTTGCCAACCAATAAATACCAATACATGATTTTGTGAAACCGGTTTCTTATGGGCGTTTCATACGGATGGAACGACGGATCGCCCAGGCAGTAAATATGCGCCTTTGGGCTATCCGAATTGCTATCTGAGAGACGACACGCCATGCCGAAGAACTACGCAGAGATCTCGCACGCCATCGTGGCCGCCCTGGGCGGCGCGGGCAATATCGAGGCCGTGACCCACTGCATGACCCGCCTGAGATTCGTGGTGAAAGACAAAACGCGGATCGACACCCCGGCGCTGAAGGCCATCGACGGCGTGCTGGGCGTAGTGCACAGCGGCGAGCAGTGCCAGGTGATCATCGGCAACGAGGTGGCCAAGGCCTATCAGGCGGTGCTGGCGCTCGGCATGCCGGGCGCGGCGGCCCCCGCCGCCCCGGTGAAACGCCAACTCACCCTGAAGGGTATCGGCGCCGGCATTCTCGACGCGCTGGTGGGCACCATGTCGCCCCTGATCCCCGCCATCATCGGCGGCTCGATGGTGAAGCTGCTGGCGATGATCCTGGATATGGCCGGGGTATTCGAGAAAGGCTCCTCGACCCTCGTCATCCTCAACGTAATCGGCGACGGCGCGTTCTTCTTCCTGCCGGTGATGGTCGCCGCCTCGGCGGCGCTGAAGTTCAAAACCAACATGTCATTGGCGATCGCCATCGCCGGGGTGCTGGTGCATCCCAACTTTATCGATCTGATGGCCAAGGCGGCGCAGGGCCAGGCGGTGGAATTCGCCTTCATCCCGGTGACGGCGGTGAAATACACCTACACGGTGATCCCGGCGCTGGTGATGACCTGGATCCTGTCGCACATCGAACGCGGGGTGGATCGCATCACCCCGGCGGTGACCAAGAACTTCCTCAAACCGATGCTGATCGTGCTGATCGCCGCGCCGATCGCCATTCTGCTTATCGGGCCGCTCGGCATCTGGATCGGCAGCGGCATCTCTGCGCTGGTCTACACCGTGCACGGCTACCTGGGCTGGCTCTCCGTGGCCATCATGGGGGCGATTTGGCCGCTGCTGGTGATCACCGGCATGCACCGGGTGTTTACCCCGACCATCATCCAGACCATCGCCGAGACCGGCAAAGAGGGCATGGTGATGCCTTCGGAGATCGGCGCCAACCTGTCGCTGGGCGGCGCTTCGCTGGCGGTGGCGCTGAAAACCAAGAACCGCGAGCTGCGCCAGACCGCGCTGGCCGCCGCCGCTTCCGCCATCGTGGCGGGGATTTCCGAACCGGCGCTGTACGGCGTGGCGGTGCGCCTGAAACGGCCGCTGATCGCCAGCCTGATCAGCGGCTTCGTCTGCGGCGCGGTCGCCGGCATCGGCGGGTTGGCCAGCCATTCGATGGCCTCGCCCGGGCTGTTCACCAGCGTGCAGTTCTTCGATCCGGCCAACCCGGTGAGCATCGTGTGGGTAGTGGCGGTGATGGCGCTCTCGGTGGTGCTGTCGTTCGCGCTCACGCTAATGCTGGGCTTCGAGGATCTGCCGGAAAACGCCGCCGCACCCGGCCAAACCGCACCGGCGGCGAACGCCGCCAGCGCAACGCATTGAGACACCAGAGGATTGCATGTCCGATTCAACATTCCCGACAGGATTTTTATGGGGCGGCGCTTTAGCCGCCAACCAGGCAGAAGGCGGCTATCGCGAGGGCGGCAAAGGGCTGACCACCGTCGATATGATCCCGCACGGCCCGCACCGCATGGCGGTCAAACTCGGGCTGGAGAAGCGCTTTAGCCTGCGCGACGACGAGTTCTATCCCAGCCACGACGCCATCGATTTCTACCACCGCTACCGCGACGACATCGCGCTGATGGCGGAGATGGGCTTTACCGTGTTCCGCACCTCCATCGCCTGGAGCCGGATTTACCCCAACGGCGACGAGCTGACGCCCAACGCCGAAGGCATCGCCTTCTACCGCAGCCTGTTCGAAGAGTGCCGCCAATACGGTATCGAGCCGCTGGTGACCCTGTGCCACTTCGACGTGCCGATGCACCTGGTGACCGAATACGGTTCCTGGCGCAGCCGCAGGATGGTGGAGTTCTTCACCCGCTACGCCCGCACCTGCTTCGAAGCCTTCGACGGGCTGGTGAAATACTGGCTCACCTTCAACGAGATCAACATCCTGCTGCACAGCCCGTTCTCCGGCGCCGGGCTGGTGTTTGAAGCGGACGAAAACCCCGAACAGGTGAAATACCAGGCCGCGCACCACGAACTGGTGGCCAGCGCGCTGGCGACGCGCATCGCCCACGAAGTGAACCCCGCCAACCAGGTGGGCTGCATGCTGGCCGGCGGCAATTTCTACCCGTGGTCCAGCAAGCCGGAAGACGTGTGGGCCGCGCTGGAGAAAGACCGCGAGAACCTGTTCTTTATCGACGTGCAGGCGCGCGGCGTTTATCCCTCCTACGCCGCCCGCGTCTTCCGCGAGAAAGGCGTGAGCATCGCGATGGCACCGGAAGACGCCGACATACTGAAGCACACCGTCGACTTCGTCTCCTTCAGCTACTACGCCTCGCGCTGCGCCTCCGCCGACATGAACGACAACAACAGCAGCGCCGCCAACGTGGTGAAATCGCTGGCGAACCCGCACGTGCCGCGCAGCGACTGGGGCTGGGGCATCGATCCGCTGGGGCTGCGCATCACCATGAACATGATGTACGACCGCTACCAAAAGCCGCTGTTCCTGGTGGAAAACGGCCTGGGCGCGCACGACGAATTCAATGCAGCAGGCGAGATTGAGGACGACTACCGCATCAGCTACCTGCGCGAACACATCCACGCCATGGCCGACGCCATCGACGACGGCGTGCCGGTGCTGGGTTACACCACCTGGGGCTGCATCGACCTGGTGGCCGCCTCAACCGGCGAAATGAGCAAGCGCTACGGCTTTGTCTACGTCGACCGCGACGACCAGGGCAACGGCACTCTCGCCCGCACCCGCAAGAAATCGTTCTGGTGGTATAAGAAGGTGATCGCCAGCAATGGGGGGGATTTGGGGTAGGTTTGGGCGGTGGGGTTAGCGTGGGGTGCGGAGGGCTTCCAACCTAAGTTGATTGCCTTCCTGCTGTACAGCGAATTCGGCGACGAATTCACGCGCAGAGGGAAACTCACCCGCCTGCTGTTTCTTCTGGGAGGCCAGCTTCGCGGAGAAATGGTACTGCTGCCCCGGCGTAAATACGTAGCCCTCATCAGGGACGCACTGATTGGGGGCGATATCCCGCAACGGATCGAAGAATTTGAACGTGCGGCTCTGTGCCTCATCCAATCGGTAGATCGAGATGCCAGCAAGTTTTTCGTCTCCCTGCGGCTGAACGGTGATGCATACTTTGCCCTCACGCAGGCTGGCGGTAGCGGGATAGTCTACGGGGATACGTTCGCCTATCGACGGGCAACCGGCGAGCAGGAAGGGGAATGCGAGGGGGAAAATCCGTTTCATGATTACCTCAAACGCTGGGACTTCATTTGGTATGCGTCAATGACTTCGCGAGGGCACTACGCACCTGCTGCAAAAACGCGGGAACCGTTGTGCCCCATAGCTCCGGGCTGAAGGTAAAGCCGAAACGTTGTCTGAACAATGACCCCACATTATCCTGCGCCAATAACGCATCTATCTCATTGACCAAAGCCTCGCGCTGCTGATGAGTCGCCAGACGAATGTACTCTGCGATCAGCGCAGTAATATCGCCCTCTGCATTTATCAGGTCATAATCTTGGCCAAAATAAACGACGATCAGGTTATCAAGTTCGCAGGTTTTCATCGGCTTATCTCGCAGGGAAGGCGCTAAGGATAAAATCAGGTTTGCCACTACTGCGTATGAGCTCAATTACAACGCCAGGCCGCGATCCAAGCTCGAATAACTCGGCATCCACTGCGTTAATTAAAGCTACCCCAGCTTTAGCTCTGCTTTTCGTTGCAACATGGCAATGAACGCTACCGCGGTAGTGCCCCAGCTCTCCGGCACGAACTCATCTGAAAAATGCTCCGCCATGCCTTCGTTTATACGCCCTGCATAAGTAGCCTGAAACTCTTTAGTCTCCTCGAGGATATCGCGGATGACTTGACTGCCATTTTGCTCCAGGAAGCCGTCAATCACCCCCTCGGCCGTTTCGGCATCAGTAAACAGATCATAATCCTGACCGAAGTAAATACTGAATAACTTACTGAGTTCGCTGAAGTCTCCGTGCAATCTCATCATTACCTCAAAAGTCGGGAAACGCTGTCAGTATGAAGTAGGGTTTACCTTGAAACTGCTGATAGTGCAACACGACCTTTAATCGTGATGTTCTCACTAATTGCGTTGAATTTTTACTCAGGCCATAACCAATATCGCTGGACATAATATGGGTCAATTCAAGATTTGGCCTTCCCGCAGGATTCGTGGCCCACAGTTTTATCCACTCTTTATTTGCTTTTAACGCCGAGCTGACGGCGACCTCCGCGGCCCCTAATGATTTAAACGAAGAGGCCTTGTTCACTCGTGGATTTTTTAAACGCTCTAACAGTTGCTCTTTCGTCACCCCAACATGGCGTTTAATGGTATGCCCACCCGGTTTCATCCCCGTAGGGGACTCATGCTCAACCAGCTTAACCCGCCCCATGCGCACGGATGCGACTCGGGCTGCGCCAACCGCTCCGGCAAAGACAAAAGGCACTGCAGTATCGACCGTTAAACCGACGTTATAGGCCGTTTCTCGATCGGCACCCAGTGTTTGCGCCAATAAAACGGCAGACTGATAAGTATCGGTAGTTGTTGGATGCCCGGTAATCATCTGATTGGAAGCGGCTTTGATGCTGTCCAGGCTATGCGTTCCCACCACCACACACCCAACTTTGGTGATAAACGTCGGATCCGGCGCATAACACAACACTCCAGCCCCCATCAGCTCAACGACACCACCGGCAAGCCCCAAACCGCCAAGCAGACGGTTACTGAGCGTTTCACCTTCAGTGACACTCTCATCAGAAAGCACCGCCGCAAGCTGCACCGGCGACAGGGCAATACGCAACTCATCTTCATTTGCCATGTTCGTTCATCCGTGAATGAGCAAAGCCGTATGATTAACATAAGCTCTAGAAAGGATAAATACTGGAACGGTTAACGTCCCGCGATCGCGAATAAAGCTTATCCACCATAATATTCATTTAGCGACGGCATGTACTATTTAATATATTCCCGGTGTATATATAGGCAATATTTTCAGTGTCTAAGACTACTGTGAATAACTGCGATCTGTATTCCAATCCTAAAAGTAAATTAACTGTAATTCCATACAGATTATTTTTTCCTTTTACTGATAACGCTATAGTTTTTCCGCTGCGGCAAAATCCGTAGCCGGAGTTAGCGTTCCGAACACTTACACAAGGCAGCATTATGTATATAATGTTGGGGCTTTAAACATCCAGAATTATGGTGGCCCAAGTGGGGGCTTCGCAAGAAGCGCCGGTTTCCTTCGTGTCCGGTAACGCTAACTCCGCTTGGGCTACCACCATGGGTTTAGCGTCTCATGTGGTAGTACGCATACTCCACACAAAGGATAAAGACACATGGAAAATGTCGCCATCACCGAAAACACCACAAGCACCCTCACCCTCTATCGCCAACTGTTTAACCACCTCGATCTCAGCGCTTTCAATCCCTCAGAGCTCTTAGACCTCGCCGCACTCTCTGCCGAGCAAGCGGAAGGTCTGTGCCACGGCCTGATGCTGTTCGGCCACTTGCTGCAAGAGCACCCACAGTTGGATGCCGAAGACTGGGAGCAAATTAATCACTATCTCATCGCTACAGCACATCTGGTTCCTGCGCTTTGTAACCTTTATGGGCGAGCGTTGCGGGAGATGGAAACCTGCGGCTAACGTAAGCGACAATCAGGGCGATGCTTATCGCCCTTCCTAATCACGCTTTTCCAATAGATCTGACTGACATATCACAACAAAAGCATTCATCAAGGTAGGCATTTCCTCCCCTACCTGGCATAGTTAACGCATTCGGTAAATCGATGAGTTAACTGCTGGGTATTGATGCATACTGCTCTCGTCAGCAAGCACATTGCCCAGAGCCTACTCGGTAATGTGAGGGAGTGGTTTTGGCAACTGCAATAGAGGCGTTATCTTCAAAAGAATCCGTTTTAAAAGCCATCGAAGAATATAAAAAAATTGGCCGCGATGAATTTTTAAAACAACATAAAATAAAGCGATTTAAAAAACTCACCCTTCTTTATAATGGCGAGAAGTACGACATCCGAGGCATTGCCGCTAGAGCATACAGTGAGCAGTATGGTTATCCGTTTAAGGGAATCAACGCCGATAGCGGAACGGAAAAAGCCATCCAATATCTCAAAGATCTCGGTTTTGAGCTCGCCGAAACGCCACATCCTTTTGACTATTTAACCGAAGGCAAGCTGTACACACGCAAAGCGCTTATCGAGCTCTACGGCGGGCAGCTGCAAGGCGGTATCTGGACCCCACGGGAATTCCCGGTGATCTTTATCTTCACCGGAGAAAGTGGCGAAACCTACGGCTACAAAGATGGATGGACAGCTGAAGGCAGCTTCTCTTATACGGGAGAAGGCCAAAAAGGCCCTATGGAATTTATTCGGGGTAATAAATCCATCCGCGACCATAAAAAAGACGGCAAAGACATCTTCCTGTTCGAAGACAACAAGAAAGAAAAAGGCGTTCGCTATCTTGGCATGTTCGAGTGCGATTCTTGGGATCACATTCAGTGCTTAGACTTCGAAAATAACATGCGACAAGGCATTACCTTTAACCTGTTCAAAGTCTCATCACTGCACGCGGTTGAAGAAGAACCAGAAACCGATGAAGCTGATACACAGACAGAGACGCTCGAACAGTTGCGCAAGAAGGCACTTCAGTCCTCAAAGCAATCAGGCCAGCGCCAACAGAGTGACAGCAAAAAATCCTGGTTCAAACGTAGCGAAGACGTAAAAAAATACGTGCTGAAGCGCGCCAATGGCATCTGCGAAGCCTGCGAGCAGCCGGCACCGTTCAAGAAAAAGAACGGCGATCCCTACCTCGAACCCCATCACACTAAACGCCTAGCCGACGAAGGCCCCGATCACCCGCAGTGGGTGGGCGCCATCTGCCCAACTTGCCATCGGCGGATTCATAGTGGAGTGGATGGGAAAGAGGTGAATAAGCAGCTGATGGTGAAGTTGGAGTTGAAAGAGGCTGCTATCGGTTAAAAGTTGCCTGCAACAGCGTGCTAACTGTCAACTTCAAAACCGAGTTTGTGCAGTATCATAGGAATAATAAGGAAAAACAGGGAACCTCAGCATGTCAGTACCTACCTACGACCAATTCATCGAGCCAGTGCTTCGCTTTTTGGCAACCAAACCCGAAGGCGCACTTGCTCGAGATGTGCAAGATGCAGCAGCAGACATACTCAACCTAAACGAAGAACAACGGGCAGAGACCATTGCCAGCGGCCAATTGGTTTACAAGAACCGTACCGGCTGGGCTCACGATCGTCTGAAACGTGCAGGGATCTCACACAGCTTATCCAGAGGCAAATGGTGCTTAACCCCCAAAGGCATCGACTGGTTAAAGCAGCATCCAAACCCGCTCACTGCAGCAGAAGTCGAACATCTCGCTTTGGCTTATACCAACGTCAAACTTCAACAAAATAGTGATGCGGTGGATTTGGACCCGGTTACAAAACCCCTTCTCACCGAAGCGATGTTAACGAATAGCCCAGACGACCGCCTGGAACAATCAATCAAAGAGATCCGCGATGCGGTAGCAACAGAACTGTTGGAGAACCTTAGCCAGGTATCCCCAGGCCGCTTCGAAGTTATCGTGTTGGATGTGCTGCACCGTTTAGGCTACGGCGGCCACCGCGATGATTTAAAGCGTGTCGGAGGCAGCGGTGATGCGGGGATTGATGGCGTTATTTCTTTAGATAAGCTCGGCTTAGAAAAAGTGTATGTGCAAGCCAAACGCTGGCAAAACACCGTAGGCCGCCCTGAGCTGCATGCCTTCTACGGTGCACTTGTGGGACAAAAGGCCAAACGAGGGGTATTCATCACGACATCTGGCTTTACCAAACATGCCGTTGCCTACGCGCAATCGGTAGAAGGCATGGTATTGATCGACGGCAACCGATTGGTACATCTGATGATGGACAACGAAGTGGGTGTCAGCTCAACGTTACTGAAGGTTCCTAAACTCGATAGCGACTATTTTGATCAGTGATGCACTAGATGGAATGGCATTCTTGGTAAGAATCGAGACTGTAGAACGACTTGCTGCCACAGGCTCGTAAAGCTCTGCGGCTAGCAAGAAGCCCTTATGAAACGTACAATCAAAACCCTAAAATAGCCTTTTTCAAAAAAGAATTGCTTTTAACAGGACCAATTGTGAATAAACAACAGCTTGCGGCAAAAATCTGGGAATCTGCCAACCAGATGCGTTCTAAAATTGAAGCCAACGAATACAAAGATTACATACTCGGTTTCATCTTCTACAAGTACCTAAGCGACCAGCTGGTGCAATTTGTCACCAGACAGGGTATGACGCCCGAAGACATCAAAGCCCTCAATGAAGAAGACGCCGACACCGTTAAATACGTGCAAGACAACCTAGGTTACTTTATAGCCTACGATAATCTGTTTTCTACATGGATTGACCCAACATCCGAATTTGATGAATCTAACGTGCGTGATGCGCTCTCGGCCTTTAGCCGTTTGATTTCAACAAATTACAAAAAACTATTCGAAGGCATTTTTACTACCTTAGAAACAGGTTTAAGCAAACTGGGTGAAAGTGCTGGCAAACGTACCAAAGCCATCAGTGACTTACTACACCTGATCAAAAGCATCCCCATGAACAGTAATCAAGGGTATGACGTACTGGGCTACATTTACGAATACCTGATTGAAAAATTTGCCGCCAATGCGGGCAAAAAAGCCGGTGAGTTTTACACCCCTCATGAGGTCTCCGTACTCATGTCGAACATCATCGCCCATGAGTTAAAACACAAAGATACCATCAAAATTTATGACCCTACCTCCGGCTCTGGTTCATTGCTAATCAATATCGGTGAGGCGGTCGAGAAATATGCTAAAAATAAAGACAGCATCACCTATTTCGCCCAAGAGTTAAAAGCCAACACCTACAACCTAACCCGTATGAACCTCATCATGCGTGGTATCAAAGCCAGCAATATTAAAACCCGTAATGGCGACACCCTGGAAGAGGATTGGCCGTATTTTGATGACAGCGATCCTCAAGGCTCTTACTACGCCTTACATGTCGATGCAGTGGTTTCCAACCCGCCTTATTCACAAAACTGGGACCCCAGCTTTAAAGACAGCGATCCACGCTATTCACGTTTTGGCCTGGCACCTAAAACCAAAGCAGATTTTGCTTTTTTACTGCACGACCTCTATCACCTAAAGCCCGATGGCATTATGGCTATCGTGCTACCTCATGGTGTCTTGTTCCGTGGCGGTGAAGAAGGTGAAATTCGCAAGCAACTCATTGAACAGAATCATATTGATACAATTATTGGTTTACCGGCCAACATCTTTTTTGGCACCGGCATTCCTACGGTAATTTTGATACTCAAGCAAAAACGCCAAAACACCGATGTATTGGTGGTCGATGCCTCCAAACACTTTATGAAAGAAGGCAAAAACAACAAACTGCAAGCCAGCGATATCAAGCGCATTACTGATGCGGTGATTAACAGAGAGAGTATCGACAAGTTCTCGCAACTGGTGAGCAAAGAAACCCTACGCGACAACGGTTACAATCTCAACATACCGCGCTATGTGGATTCTTCAGCGGCGGCAGAAAGCTGGGATTTACACGCCACTATGCTCGGCGGTATCCCCAACAGCGAAATTGCCGAGTTAGGTAACTTTTGGCAAGCCTTCCCGCAATTGCGCAGTACTCTATTTACGCCAAAATCCGCCGCTTACAGTGAGCTAGCCATTAGCAAACAAGACGTCAACGCCAGCATTAACGGGCATCCGCAAGTGTTAGCGTTTATCAGCGCCTACAACCAAGCCCTCAATGGCTTTGATGACCACCTAAACACCCAATTAATACAAAACTGGCAAAGCGTAAAGCGTAACCAACAAGAGTCGGCATTGAGTACGGAGCTATTTGCTCGCTTAGCCCCCATAGCCTTAATCGACAAATACCAGGCTTACCAGTTTCTAAACAACCAATGGCAAATTATCAGTGCCGATTTAGAAATGATGCAAACCGAAGGCTTTACCGCCACCAGACAAGTTGACCCTAATATCGTCATCAAGAAGAAAGACGGTAAAGACACCGAAGTACAAGACGGCTGGAAAGGCCACATATTGCCCTTTGATTTAGTGCAACAAACTTATTTACGTGATGACTTACAGGCTCTGGCAGCTAAAGAAACACGCCTAGCAGAAATCGCTAGCGCGCTGGAAGAGATTTTAGAATCTCTTACCGAAGAAGAAAAAGAACAAGATACTGTCAAAGAAAGCAAGGACGGTTTTGCCAATGCCGAAGTAGGTAAAGCCGCCAAAGCCTTATTGAAAGAACAAAAAGACAGCAAAGTTAAATTTGCAGAAGAAAGCTATGAAGCCAAAATCATTCGTGCAAGCAAATTAGTCGATGAAGAAAAAACCCTGAAAAAAACGGTCAAAGATGCGGCCACGGCCCTGCACTCAAAAACCAAAACAGCTATCGAAGAATTAACCGATGAAAAAGTGAACAGCCTGCTGCACCTTAAATGGATTGCGCCATTAAGCACCGAACTCACCGCCATACCAAACGCCGTGATTAGCCAACTCACTAGCCAAGTGCAAGCCCTTGCTGATAAATACGCCGTTACCTATTCGCAAGTGGCCAATGAGATCAAAACCACCGAGCAAGAACTGGCGAAGATAATGGGTGAACTCACGGGTAATGAGTTTGATATGCAAGGCTTGGCAGAGCTCACCAACTTATTGAAGGGTGAATAAGATGAGTGTGGAGAAAAAAGTGCCAGAAATTCGCTTCAAGGAATTTAGTAGAGAGTGGGAAAATAAAAAAATTGGAAGAATTTTAACTGAAATAAAACGCCCCATCGAATTAATGGATAACACTTCATATCAACTAGTGACAGTAAAACGCCGTAACGAAGGTATAGTGCCCAGAGCAGTACTTAAAGGGAAAAACATATTAGTTAAAAATTACTTCAGTGTTGAAGCGGGTGATTACCTAATTTCAAAGCGGCAGGTTGTTCATGGCGCAAATGGAATTGTGCCAGACAATCTCGATGGCGCAGTTGTATCCAATGAGTATCTTGTTGTCACAGATAGCGATGATATAACTGCTAGATACTGGACTGTTATCTCAATCAGACCTGAAATGCACAAACTATTTTTTATTAGCTCCTATGGTGTTGATATAGAAAAATTGGTGTTTGACGTTACTGATTGGAAAAATAGAACAATCTTCATTCCACAGGTTACAGAGCAAAAAAATATCACTGACTACTTCCAAAAGCTCGATAGTCTAATCGCTCAACACCAAAAAAAACATGATAAACTCAGCAGCATTAAAAAAGCCATGCTGGAAAAGATGTTCCCCAAACAAAGCAAAACCATCCCAGAGATTCGCTTTAAAGGGTTTAGTGGGGTGTGGGAAGAGAAGATGTTAGGTACTGATATCGCTGAAATTATTGGGGGAGGAACACCCAGTACGTCAATTTCTGAATTTTGGGACGGTGATATTGATTGGTATTCACCTACTGAGATTGGAGAAAATGTATATGCGGAAGGTAGTCAGAAAAAGATTACACCTCTAGGTTTGAAAAGTTGCTCAGCAAAGATACTTCCTGCTGGTAATACCGTTCTCTTTACTAGCAGAGCGGGCATAGGTGACATGGCTATCCTTACAAAACCAGGCTCCACTAATCAGGGTTTTCAATCACTTATAGTTAAAGGGGGTTATTCACCCTATTTTATCTTTTCAGCGGGTAAACAAATCAAAGATTTTGCGCTTAAACATGCATCTGGCTCCACTTTTTTAGAAATTTCAGGTAAGCAACTTGGGCGTATGAAAATTCTTATGCCTAGCTTAGAGGAACAAACCGCCATCGGCAACTATTTCAAAAAACTCGACAACCTAATCAACCAGTACCAACAACAAATCACAAAACTCAACAAAATCAAGCAGGCCTGCTTAAGTAAAATGTTTATCTAACAGGAAGCGCCATCATGACCACCTTTAAAACCGAAGCGCAATTTGAGCAGGCTTTTATTGAGGTACTCACCAACAAAGGTTGGGAGCCGGAGATACTCAAAAACAAAACCGAAGCCGATTTACTGCAAAACTGGGCAAACATTTTGTTTGAAAATAATCGCCAGCGGGATCGTTTAAACGATGTTCCGCTTACTTCGACTGAAATGCAGAAAATTATTGAGCAAATCAAAGAGCTTAAAACCCCGCTCAAGCTCAACGGTTTAATCAACGGTAAAACTGTGGCAATTAAGCGCGATAACCCAGCCGATACTTTGCATATGGGCAAAGAAGTCAGCTTAAAAATATATGACCGCCAGGAGATCGCCGCAGGCCAAAGCCGTTACCAAATTGTGCAGCAACCCAAATTTGAACGCGGTAGCCCTTTGCGTAATGACCGCCGTGGCGATGTGCTACTACTGATCAACGGGATGCCGGTAATTCATGTAGAGCTAAAGCGCAGCGGCATTCCCGTTAGCCAAGCCGTAAACCAAATTGAAAAGTACAGCAAAGAAGGCGTATTTAGTGGCCTGTTTTCGCTTATCCAAGTCTATGTGGCAATGGAACCAAATGAGACAAAATACTTTGCCAATCCAGGGTTAGACGGCAAGTTTAACCCCGACTATCAGTTTAACTGGGCCGATTTTAATAACGAGCCCATGAACCACTGGAAAGAAATCGCCTCTACCTTGCTTTCTATCCCGATGGCGCACCAGTTGATTGGCTTTTATACCGTCGCCGACGATACCGACGGCGTACTTAAGGTAATGCGCAGTTATCAGTATTACGCCGCCAATGCGATATCTGACAAAGTGGCCAAAACCAACTGGCAACAACTGGGTAGCGCAGCCAATAATCCCGATCGCCTCGGTGGTTATGTGTGGCATACCACAGGTTCGGGTAAAACCATGACTAGCTTTAAATCGGCGCAGTTGATTGCACAATCCAAAGATGCCGATAAAGTGATTTTTTTAATGGACAGGATTGAACTGGGCACCCAGTCGCTCGCGGAATACCGCAATTTTGCTGGCGATGGCGAAGACGTTCAAGCCACCGAAAACACTCACGTACTCATTACCAAACTAAAAAGCACCGCCCCTACCGATACCTTAATTGTTAGCTCCATTCAAAAAATGAGTAATATTTTTGAAACGGTAGATGATGAAGGCGAGGCCACAAACTCTGCAGATATTGAAAAAATTCGCGCTAAGCGTTTGGTATTTATTGTCGATGAGGCGCACCGTTCAACCTTTGGCGACATGCTGATTATTATTAAACGTACCTTCTCGCATGCCTTGTTTTTTGGCTTTACTGGGACACCAATTCAAGAAGAAAACGAAAAAAACGGCAATACCACCAGTACCGTATTTGGTAACGAGCTACACCGCTATAGTATTGCTGATGGTATACGCGATGGCAACGTGCTGGGTTTCGACCCTTACAAAGTCCCCACCTTTAGAGACAGCGATCTAAGACAGGCAGTAGCGTTAGAGCAAGCCAAGACCGGTTCAGTAAAGGAGGCCATGGATAACCCGGCCAAAAAGAAAAAGTTTAACCACTTTATGAAAGATGTACCTATGGCTGGCCATAAAGACGCCACAGGCAAGTACCACAAAGGCATTGAAGACTATGTGCCGAAAAGCCAATATTTAAGCGAAACTCACCAAGCCAAGGTGGTGGAAGATATTCTGCATAAATGGGATGTGCTCAGCCAGGGCAATAAATTCCACGCCATTTTGGCCACTAACAGCATTGCCGAAGCCATTGACTATTACCGTCATTTAAAAGCTGCCAAACCTGAACTTAAAGTATCGGCCCTGTTTGACCCGAACATTGATAACGACGGCAGTGGCGACCGTGGCCCTACTTTTAAGGGCGATGGTCTGGAAGAAATTATGGCCGACTATAACGGGCGTTATGGCCAGGATTTTGATTTTGCCCGCCATGCAGCCTTTAAGAAAGATTTAGCGGCACGCCTTGCCCATAAAAAGCCCTACGAGCGCATTCATACCGAACCTTCAAAGCAATTAGATTTACTGATTGTTGTAGATCAAATGCTCACTGGCTTTGACTCTAAATGGCTTAATACCTTGTATTTAGATAAGGTGATTAAATACCAAAATATTATTCAAGCGTTCTCGCGCACCAATCGCTTGTTTGGCCCGGACAAACCCCACGGTATTATTCGTTATTACCGCTATCCACACACCATGGAGCAACATATCAATGATGCGGTAAAACTTTATTCAGGTGACAGACCTATCGGCTTGTTTGTAGATCAGTTAGAAAGCAACCTTAAAGCCATGAATGAATTAGTGATAGACATTACCGAGCTGTTTATCAGTGCGGGTGTTGAAAATTTTGAAAAACTGCCAGACGATATAGAAACCTGTGCCCAATTCGCCAAATTATTTAACACATTTAGCCACCACCTAGAAGCGGCTAAAGTACAAGGTTTGCATTGGGAGCAGTCGATCTATTCCTTTACTGGAAATGATGTAGAACATGAAGTAACTCTGTCCATAGACGAACAAACATACCTGAGCCTAGTTCTGCGTTACAAAGAGTTGGTTGCCAAAGGTGATGGCAGTGGCACAAGTGGTGGCGATGTGCCTTTTGATATCAGTGGCTATTTAACTGAAATAGATACCGGAAAAATCGATGCCGACTACATGAACAGCCGATTTGATAAATATTTAAAAGAACTGAACCAACACCAAGACGCTGCGAACATTGAAACCACATTAAATGAACTGCACAAGTCGTTTGCATCACTCACCCAAAGCGAGCAAAAATACGCCAAGCTATTCTTGCACGACTTGCAGCGTGGTGATGCGCAGTTACTTGAAGGCCATACTTTCAGAGACTATATCAACACCTACAAAGATAACGCTGAAAATGCGCAATTAAACGCAGTTGTTAATGCTCTTGGTTTAGATAAAGGACTACTCATAGCATTAATGTCTGATAGTATTAATTATAATAATCTCAACGACTTTGGTCGCTTTGACGCATTAAAAGAAACGGTAGATAAAGCGAAAGCCAAGGCTTATTTTGAAAAACAAGACGGCATAACCATACCTCTATTCAAGCTAAATATTCGTATTGATCAGTTTTTAAAGCAGTTTATTTTTGCACAAATGGATGATTTCTTAAGTGACAAAGACTTTGTTGATGATGTGATGTGATGTGATGTAATGGACGTATCTCCCTCAGCGTAAGTCCTGCCAAACTTATGCTGAGTGTTCTTTTTTTAGAGGTACTGTTAATATCCTGACAAAACGAACCTTCACATAACTCAAAGCTATGAAGAGTGCCCTTTCAAGGGCTCGGTATGGTTACAAGCACTATCGAACTGGGATATATCCGTAGTTGTACCCACATCAGTAAGTTGATGCGGATTGAATCAGGTAAGTGAAAAAGCGAAGAACACCTTGCCGATACTGGATCCCAGACACAAAAAAACCACCTTTCGGTGGCTTCTTGTTCGCGCGGTACTTAATGGTGCCGAAGGCCGGACTCGAACCGGCACGTATCTCTACGGTTGATTTTGAATCAACTGCGTCTACCGATTTCGCCACTTCGGCACTGAAGTAGTATGCGGAAAACGGGTGCATTATACCTTCCCGCGATCGTCACGCAACACTTATCCGTTGTTCAATGAGTTAAGTGTCGAAAAAAGCGCCGCAGCGCATGTTTACCGGCCCTTCCTCGCCGCTTTCCCGCCCCGCCCGCTTCACAAACCTTGTGGCGCGTCACATTAATTATCACAACATGGTGTTGCACGAAAAAACGCCGAGAAAACCCAATAATAAGCAATTAATCATAAAGTTAAATAACAAAACCGCCCCAAGCCCCACGCCGGCATTTGTGATAACTGTCGCTTACTTGTTAATCGCGATGGTTGAAGATGTTCCTCCATAACAAAAAATAACAGCTTCGCGGCGCCCCTGCCGCCGCCGGGGCCACAGGAGCGAACATGATCCCGTCTGAACGCCGCGATTACATCTATCGCTATGTGCATGAATATCAGCTGGCGAGCATCAGCGCGCTGTCGGAGCTGATGAGCGTCTCCCACATGACGGTGCGGCGCGATATCCGCGTGCTGGAAGAGCAAGGCAAGGTGGTCAGCGTCAGCGGCGGCGTACGCCTGAGCGAGGCGCTGCGCCAGGAGCTGGCCTATTGCGAGAAGGCGCAGCTGCACCATCGCCACAAGCGCGAGATCGGCAAATACGCCGCCGGCTTGGTGGAAGACGGCCAGGTGGTCTATCTGGACGCCGGCACCACCACCTTCGAGATCGCCCGCAGCCTGGCGGAGCGTTTCAATCTGACGGTCGTCACCAACGATTTTTCCATCATCCAGCACCTGATGAATCGCCCGCAGCTCAGCCTGTTCCACACCGGCGGCCAGGTGGATCAGCGCAACTACTCCTGCGTCGGCAACAGCGCCGCCATGCTGTTGCGCAGCCTGAATATCGACGTGGCTTTCATCAGCACCAGCTCGTGGGATCTGGAGCACGGCCTCTCCACGCCGCACGAGGAGAAGGTGCTGGTCAAGCAGGCGCTGCTGGAGGTCGCCCGCCGCCGGGTGCTGGTCTCCGACAGCAGCAAGTACGGCAAATACGGCATGTTCCGCGTCTGTCCGCTGGAGGCGCTGAGCGACATCATCTGCGACGCCGCGCTGCCGCCGGAGGCGCAGCAGCTGCTGCGCGAGCGCGGTCTGCAACTGCACAACGTCCAACTCTGATAACAACAACGCTAGGGAAAGGAGCACCATATGAATATCGTCATCACCGGCGGCGCCGGTTTTCTCGGCCAGCGGCTGGCGAAAGCGCTGCTGCACGGCAGCTGCCCGCTGGCCTTCGACACGCTGATCCTGGTGGACATCACCCCGCCGCCCGCCCCGCTGCCGGATGCGCGCCTGCAGTGTCTGGCGCTCGATCTGTCGCAGCCCGGCGCGGCGGAGCGGCTGATCGACGCCGACTGCGGCGTGCTGTTCCACCTGGCGGCCATCGTCAGCAGCCATGCGGAGAGCGATTTCGATCTCGGCATGCAGGTCAATTTCGACGCCACCCGCCAACTGCTGGAAGCGGCGCGCCACCGGGCGCCGGGCATGAAGTTCATTTTCACCAGTTCGCTGGCGGTGTTCGGCGGCGAGCTGCCGCCGGTGATCGACGATCGCTGTGCGGTCACCCCGCAATCCTCCTACGGCGCGCAGAAGGCGATGTGCGAGCTGCTGATCAACGACTATGCGCGCAAAGGCTTCGTCGATGGCCGCGTGCTGCGCCTGCCCACCATCAGCGTGCGGCCGGGCAAGCCGAACAAGGCGGCCTCGTCGTTCGCCAGCGGCATCATCCGCGAACCGCTGCACGGCGAGCAGGCGGTGTGCCCGGTAGACGCCGAGCTGGCGCTGTGGCTCTCCAGCCCGGCCGCGGTGGTGAGCAACTTCATCCACGCCGCCACGCTGCCCGCTTCGGCGTTCGGCGCGCTGCGCACGCTCAACCTGCCCGGCGTCAGCGTGCGCGTGCGGGAGATGCTCGAAGCGCTGCGCGCGGTGGCCGGTGACGCCGTCGCCGCACGGGTGCGATTCGAGCCGGACGCCGCCATCAACCGCATCGTCGCCGGCTGGCCGGGCGAGTTCGACACCCGGCGGGCGCAGCAGCTGGGCTTCACTGCCGATGAAAGCTTCGAGCAGGCGATCCGCGCCTTTATCCGCGACGACATGCCGCAAGGCGGGGGCTGATCATGGCGATGTATACCCCAATCATCGGGCTGGCGGTGGCGGTGTTTGCGCTGATTTTCCTGGTGCTGCGCACCCGCGTGCATGCGCTGATCGCCATGCTGATCGCCGCCTCCATCGCCGGCATTACCGGCGGCATGGGTGCCACGCAAACCGTCGACGCCATCACCAAGGGCTTCGGCTCCACGCTCGGCAGCATCGGCATCGTCATCGGGCTGGGGGTGATGATGGGCCGGGTGCTGGAGGTCTCCGGCGCCGCCGAGCAAATCGCCTACAGCTTTATCAAATGGCTGGGCAAAAGGCGCGAGGAGTGGGCGCTGGCCATCACCGGCTATATCGTCAGTATCCCGATTTTCGTCGATTCGGCGTTCGTCATCCTTTATCCGCTGGTCAAGGCGCTGGCGAAAAAGGGCAAGCGCAACCTGCTGACGCTTGGCGTCGCGCTGGCGGGCGGGCTGATCCTCACCCACCACGCGGTACCGCCGACGCCAGGGCCGCTGGGCGTAGCGGGCATCTTCGGCGTGGATATCGGCGCCATGATGCTGGCCGGGCTGGTGCTGGCCATTCCCTGCGTGATCGGCATCGTGCTGTATGCGCGCTGGCTGGGCGCGCGCTACCCGGACTTTATGCCGCAGGAAGAGGAAGCGCCGCAGGATCTGCGCGCCGCGCATCAGCAGTATCTGGCGGAGAAAGAGGGCAAGGCGCTGCCGAGCCTGATGTTGTCGCTGCTGCCGATCCTGACGCCGATCGGGCTGATCTTCGTCAACGCGGTCAACAATATGCTGGCCAAACGCGAGGGCATGGGCTGGCTGGCGGAGAGCCTGTGGGGCCAAAGCTTCGCGTTTCTCGGCTCGCCGATGATCGCGCTGGCGATCAGCGTGCTGCTGGCGGTGTACACCCTGATGCCGCACGCCAACAAGCACGACACGCTGGAGCGGCTGGAGGAAGGCCTGCAGACCGCCGGCATCATCCTGCTGGTTACCGGCGCAGGCGGCGCGTTGGGGGCGGTGCTGCGCGAGAGCGGCGCCGGCACGCAGCTGGCGGAACAGGTCGCCGGGCTGCCGATCTCGCCGGTGCTGATCCCGTTCGTCATCGCCACGCTGGTGCGGGTGATACAGGGCTCCGGCACGGTGGCGATGATCACCGCCGCCTCTATCTCGGCGCCGATCGTCAGCCTGCTGCCCGGCGTCAATATGCTGGCGGCGGCGCAGGCGGCCACCCTGGGCGCGCTGTTCTTCAGTTACTTCAACGACAGCATGTTCTGGGTGGTCAACCGCATGATGGGCATCAAGGACGTGCGCCAACAGATGATGGTGTGGTCGGTACCCACCACTATCGCCTGGGCCATCAGCCTGTGCGGCGTGGTGTTGCTGGACTGGCTGCTGTAACGCTTCCCCCAACGTCAACCCCCAGGGCGCGATCTGTTAGATCGCGCCCTTTTTTTCTTCTCCCTTTCACGCCCCTCACCACAAAACCGCAGATCCGATCACAATTTCACCAAATGCTGATTTTAAAGCCATATGAAAGAGAATAAGGTGAATAAATAAAATCAAATGAAAATAAAAGAAGGATAAACGCAATGAATGAAACAACCAGACGCATGGCCAGGTTGATCGACCTGAGCGCGGTGCAGGCCACCAATACCGAGGAAGACGTGCGCCACTGCGCCGCGCTGGCCAGCCGCTATCGCATCATCTCGGTACACGTGCTGCCGTGCTGGACGCGTTTCCTCAGCACCCTGCTGCCGGAACGCGGCCAGGCGGACGTGATGATTGGCGGGCCGGTCGGCTTTCCCGGCGGCGGGCAGACCACCGATCTCAAGGTGCAGGAGGTGCGCCAGCTGATCGCCGAGGGCGCGCGCGAGGTCGATATGGTGGTGAACATCGGTAAGGTGCTGTCGGGGGATTACGACTACGTGCGCGAAGATCTGCGCCGGGTAGTCGAGGCCGCAGCGCCGGTGCCGGCCAAAGTCATTCTGGAGACGCACTATCTGAACGAGCTGCAGATCCGTCGGGTGTGCGATATCGCCGTCGAAGTCGGCATGGCCTGGGTGAAAACCTCCACCGGCTGGGCACCGACCGGCGCCACGGTGGAGAAAGTGGCGATCATCGCCGATCAGTTGCGCGGCCGCATCCAGATCAAAGGGGCAGGCGGCATTCGCGATCTGGACACGGTGCGCGCATTGTATCGGCTGGGCGTACGCCGCTTTGGCATGAGCACGGCGGCCACCCAGCGCGTGCTGGAGCAGCTTGAACAGGATCCAGGCCTGTTCCCGGAACTGAACGATAACTAAATCCTGCGCGATCCCAGCGCACGCTTCTGCGGGTGGCCCCGCCATCCGCCACGGGAGTGATAACAATGAAAGATTTACTTCTTACCCTTGATATCGGCACCGGCAGCACCCGCGCCGGGCTGGTCACCAACACCGGGGAAATCCTTGGCTTCGCGCAGCGCGAGTACGAGCAGATCACGCAGCAGGCCGGTTGGTCGGAACAACCGCCTTCACTGTGGTGGCAGAGTGTCTGCCAATGTACGCAGGAGCTGTACGCGCGCTACGCCGAATACTGGCCGCGTATCGCCGCCGTCGGCGCCTGCGGGCAGATGCACGGCACGGTCTTGCTCGATACCGACGGCGAACTGGTCGTCGATCGCGCCATGCTGTGGAACGACAAACGCGCGCAGCCGCAGGTGGCGCGCTTTAGCCACCAACAGCCGCCGCAGCCCTGGCTTGAACTGTTGAACAATCCCCCCACCGCCGCCTGGCCGGCGTTCAAGTTGGCCTGGCTGCGCGAGCATCACCCATCGCAGTGGGAGCGCATCGCTACGGTGTTGATGCCGAAGGATTACGTCAATTTCCGGCTCTGCGGCGTACGCGCCACCGATTACAGCGAAGCCTCCTGCTATTACCTGATGGACAGCGCCACGCTGCAGTGGTCGCCAGAGGCGCTGCGGCAGTTCGGGCTGCGCGCCGATCAGCTGCCCGCCATCCATCTCTCCAGCGAGGTGATTGGCCACATTACGCCCGCAGCGGCAAGCGTTACCGGTCTGCCGCCGGGGGTGCCGGTGGTGGCGGGCACGGCGGATATGGCCGCTACCCTGCTCGGCTCCGGCGTCTATCAGGCCGGCATCGCCTCCGACAGCACCGGCACCTCCACGCTGCTCACCGTGGTCTCGGAACACCCGCTGCTCTCCGCCGGCGTCAACAACCTGCACTTGGCCAACTCGGCCTGGGGCGGTTTTACCCTGCTCGATGCCGGTGGCGACGCCATGCGCTGGGCGCGTTCGGCGCTGAGCGCCGGCCAACTCAGCCATCAGCAGATGCTCGATATGGCGGCCGAGGTGCCGCCGGGCGTCGAAGGGCTGCTGTTCCTGCCCTACCTGACCGGCGAGCGGCTGGCGGAACACACCAACTCGCGCGCGCAGTTCTTCGGCCTGCAGCGCAAGCATAGGCAGCCGCATCTCTACCGCGCGGTGCTGGAGGGCGTAGCGCTGGCCTCCCTGCGTAATCTGCAGCAGCTCAGGCGCCACGCACAGGAGCCGGAGGCAATGATCGCCTCCGGCGGCGGCGCACGCAGCCCGCTGTGGCTGCAGATCAAAGCCTCGGTCTATAACCTGCCGCTGCTGCAGACGCGCAATCAGGAGAACGGCACCACCGGCTGCGCGATCGTCGCCGGGGTCGGCGTCGGGCTGTTCAGCAGTTTTGCCCAGGGGGTGAGCCGCACCGTCAGCATCGAGCGCGAATTTACCCCCGATCCGCGCCAGCAAGAGCACTACCTGCGCTGCTTCGAGCTGTTCGAACAGCTCTACCGCCAGGCGCAACCCCTCTACGAACAGCTTGACGTTATTAGCTCGTTCTCTTTTTCTCCGGATGAAGGAACACCGCAATGAGCGACTCTCTGATTAACAAGGGCGACATCGCGCAGCACGCCACGGCCGAAAGTATCGACCGCAGCGCCTATCTGCCCGCCACGCCCTGGCTTCAGCTGATGCTGGTCTGCTGCCTGTTCGCCCTGTGGGGCATGGCCGGCAACCTGAACGATATTCTGATCGCACAGTTCAAGAAGGGGTTCGATCTGTCGGATACCCAGACCGCGCTGGTGCAGTCGATCTTCTTCCTCGGTTACTTCGTAATGGCGCTGCCCGCCGCAGCAGTGATCAAACGCTACTCGTACAAGGTGGCGATCGTGATCGGCCTGTGCCTGTACGCACTCGGCTGTTTCCTGTTTATTCCTGCGGCGCAGATCATGACCTACGGCGCTTTCCTGGCCTGCCTGGGGGTGATCGCTACCGGGCTGTCGTTCCTCGAAACCTCCGCCAATACCTACTCCAGCCTGCTGGGGCCGCTGGAAACCTCCACCCAGCGCATCAACTTCTCGCAGATCTTCAACTCGCTGGGGATCATTTTTGGCGTCTTGATCGGCCAGCAGCTGGTGTTCGGCAAAAACGATCCCAGCCACGCCGAGCTGCTGCAAATGCCACCGGCTGTGGCCGAAGCGGCGCGCACCCAGATGGTGTCGCAGGTGGTCACGCCTTATCTGATCATCGGCAGCGTGCTGATCGTGTTGGCGCTGATCTTCGTGGCGGTGAAATTCCCCGCCTGCAAAACCCAACGCTCGCACCAGGGAGCGGGCAAGCCGCTGATGCAATCGCTGAAGATCCTGCTGGCGCTGCCGCGCTTCCGGTTGGGGGTGCTGTCGCAGTTCCTGTATGTCGGCGCGCAGGTAGGGCTGTGGAGTTTCACCATTCGTTTTGTGCAAATGATTGAACAGGGCGCAACCGAGCATTCAGCCACCTACTGGCTGCTAGCCACGCTGGTCTGTTACTCGGCCGGCAAGGTGGTCACCACCGCGCTGATGAAAAAGTTCAGCCCGGCGCGGTTGCTCGGCGTGTTCTGTTCGGTATGCGTGCTGCTGTTGCTGCTGGCCGTCAACATCCAAAGCCTGCTGGCGGTGGTGGCGATCATGGGCGTTAACTTTTGCATGGCGCTGTGCTGGCCAACCAACTTTGGCCTGACGATCAAAGGGCTGGGCGAAGAAACTCAGGTGGCCGGTTCGATCGTGGTGATGTCGATCATCGGCGGCGCGGTGGTGCCGTTACTCATGGGCATCATCTCCGATCTCAACGGCGGCGATATGCAGATCGCCTTTGCAGTACCGCTGGTCTGCTTCGCCTACGTCGCCTTCTATGGCTTCTACTGCGCGCGCAAGGGGATTTGATATGGCACACCGGATTAACGGGTTGATGCACGTCGGTTTGCGCTGCGCGAATATCGAACGAGCCGCCGGCTTCTATCGTTCACTCGGTTTCGAACCCCGACAAACGTTGGCGCTCGACGGCCCCGTCGCCGTACAGTTTTTGCAGTTGGGTGAGCTAACGCTGGAGTTATACCAGCTACCCGACGAAGGGCTGACTCGCCCCACCAACGCCTATGGCATCGACCATATCGCTTTGCGGGTCATCGATCTGGCGGCCACGCAGCGTTGGCTGGCGGAGCTGGGGTATCCGGTGATTGAAGGGCCGACGCTGCAGCCCAGCGGTGCCAACGGCGTGCGTTATCTGATGATCGCCGGGCCGGACGGCGAGCGGGTGGAATTCAGCCAGCCGCTGTAATGTTTCTTCCCACATAGCACAAGGCCCGATGGCTGTGATAAGCCATCGGGCCTCATTCGATTTTTTGTCAGCACACGAGCCTTTACCGCCATAGCCATGCGCCTTATCGGCCATCGCCCACATTCCCTCAAGCGCCCTACCAGGCTGCGCCAAATAATCCCCAACCGCAATGGCAACACTGCAAATAATTGCATATCCATGTGTCAGCCAATAAAGAATGAGTTTACTTAACATTCCTAGAACACTATTTTTTCATTGGTGAAAATCAGGCGGGAAATAAAAAATCATAATAGCGTTCGCAAAGGCGAAAGAGTAATTCCATTAGATGAGTTTTATCTTAAATCACCATAAAAATAGCATACACACGTAACAAAATGGTGGTTTAACGCGTAAAAACCAGCAGAGAACACTTGCCTCTGCGGAGTTAATAGCTTTAAGATGATGTAAGAAAATTTTCCCTGGTGTTGGCCAATATTGGCAACCTGACCCTACGCGGTCAGGTTTTTTTTGTATTTTTTATTAAAACATTACACTAGGAAGTCTATCGCCTTGAAGGGTGTGAAACCAGTTAGACTAAAGTACAGTCCCTTACTAGACCTTTATCAGTTCATGCAGGTGATTATTTCATATCGCAGAGATCGGGGCAGGTACTCTATATTACGTCCTCAACGTGAACCGACACGCGACCAAATCAATACCGATTGACGCCCATCATTTCTTGAATCGAAAAACGCTGTTCGCCAGCCGATATTTTCTCCCTTCAGACGTATCCCGACTGATGATTTATGCGCAGCCGTGCCTCCGTATTCCACGGGTACGCTAGCCGCGGGCTAGCGAGCCAGTCACTCCACCGGTTTAATCAACCGAAGCTCCATCCCCAGGCGCACGGCATGTCGGGCATTCGTTACCCCCAACTTTTTGATGACGTTGGACATATGAAACTTGATGGTGCCGGTTTTTATGCCCAGGATCATCGCCGTTTCCTGGTAGGTTTTACCCACGCTGGCCCAATAAAGGATCTCGTTTTCCCTGTCGGTAAAGCGGGCATTTCTCTCCAGGGCTACGGCGTTTTTTTCTGAAAGTGGGGATAGTGCCAGATACGACTCATGGATTGAGGCCAGCAATACCGAGATTTCACCTTTACGATCGGTGAGCGCCTGGATGGCTTCCGCTCTCTGCTCAACGTTGAAGGCAAAGGAAAGCGTGACGAGATTGTCGCTGTAATCGTGCAGCACGAAGGTATAGCCGTGCGTTACGCCAAACTCGCGGGCCTGTTCGAACAACTCGGGAAAGTGCAGCCCTGCGTCAGCCATGATTTGCTCGTCCCAGGCGAACGGGGTCAGGCGGTTGCGGGCGGTAAGCACCACCGGATCAATATACTGCAACCCCTGCTCTTGATACTTTTTTACCCATTCACTCGGGTAGTTGGTGACGCCAAAGATGCAGGCAATGTCTTTTTTGGATAACACCACATACGCCCACAGGAGATCGCCCAACTCTCCCAACGCCGCCTCCAGTCGCTTGCCGATGATATTGCTGAGATTGTATTCGTCTTCCATTGGCTGCGTGCTCCCTCTGCCCAACCTACCGCTGAACTGACTATACCAAAAAGGATCGGTGCGCCGTAACCTTCGCATCTCGCACGGATAATGCCCGCTGGAATATTGCCAGCGGCGGCCGGCAAGCGCTTTGCCTGCCGCCGATGCGCGGGGTATATTAGCCGCACGTCCATTGTGCCTGTCAGGAGTGAATGAGTGAGCATGTTCGCAGAAGAGCGCCAGGAAAAACTCCTCGCCATTCTCAAGGAGAAGCGCAAGCTCTCCGTGGGGGAAATGAGCTCGCGCTTTAACGTCTCCGGCGCCACCATCCGCACCGATCTGCGCATTCTGGAAGACGCCGGCATGCTGACGCGCACCCACGGCGGCGCCATTCTGCGCACCCGCGCCAGCTTCGAGGTCGGTTCCGATCAGCGTGAAGAGGTGAACCTCAGCGCCAAGGAGCAAATCGGTCAACTGGCCGCCGGCCTGGTGGAAGACGGCGACATCATCGTATTGGACACCGGCACCACCACCCTGCAAATCGCCCGCCATCTGCGCCAGCGCCGCAACCTGACCGTGGTCACCAACGATTTCATGATCGCCAAGAGTCTGGAAGACGTCGAATCGATCCAGATCATCCTGCTGGGCGGCATCGTCAAAAAGGGTTATCACTGCGCGGTCGCCATCAACGGCCGTTCGCTGCTGGATACGCTGAACATCGACAAAGCTTTTATGGGCGCCAACGCGCTATCGCTGAAACAGGGCGCCTGCGTGGCCGACATCATGCTGGCCGAAACCAAGCGCGCGATGGTGGAGCATGCCAATCAGGTGATCGTGGTGTGCGATCACTCCAAGCTGAGCAACACCTCGCTGGCGCAGTTCGCCTCCCCTGCCCAGATCGACACCCTGGTGCTGGATCGCCTGCCGGAAGACGCGCAGGCCTATCAGGATGCCGGCATTGCGCTGTTGAGCGTCAGCTAACCCCCAACAAAAAAGGCGCGGCCCCGCGGCCACGCCTTTCTTCACTACCGATCGCCCCGCTACTTGCGTTTGAGCAGCATATACACGCTGATCAGCAGGAACAGCATGCTCGGCAGCAGCGCGCCCAGCACCGGCGGCATGCTGTACACCAGGCTCAGCGGGCCGAAGATCTGATCCAGCACGTAGAACAGGAAGCCGAAGCTGATGCCGGTCACCACGCGGATGCCCATCGGCACGCTGCGCAGCGGGCCGAAGATGAACGACAGCGCCATCAACATCATCACCGCCACCGACAGCGGCGAGAAGATTTTGCTCCACATGTTGAGCTGGTAACGGTTGGATTCCTGGCCGCTCTGCTTCAGGTACTTCACGTAGTTGTGCAGCCCGCTGATGGAGAGCGAATCCGGATCCAGCGCCACCACGCCCAGCTTGTCCGGGGTCAGGTTGGTTTTCCATTCGCCGGTCAGCGTCTGGGTGCCGGTCACCTGTTTCGGGTCGGTCAGATCCGAGGTGTCCACCTGCGAAAGCTGCCACACCCCGTTCTCGAAGCTGGCGGTGGCGGCATAGCGCACCGTCTCCAGGCGACGCTGATCGTTGAAGTGGTAGATGTTCACGCCGGAGAGTTCTTTATCGCCAGAGACGCGCTCGATGTAGATGAAGTCGTTGCCGTCCTTCGCCCACAGCCCGCTCTTGGTGGAGAGCAGCGAGCCGCCGTACATCTGCTGGGCGCGGTAGTTACGCGCCATCTGCTCGCCCTGCGGCGCCACCCACTCGCCGATCGCCATGGTCAACAGCACCAGCGGAATGGCGGTTTTCATCACCGAGCCGGCGATCTGCAGGCGGGTGAAGCCGGAAGCCTGCATCACCACCAGTTCGCTGCGCGTCGCCAGTTGGCCCAGGCCGAGCAGCGCACCGAGCAGCGCCGCCATCGGGAAGAAGATCTCGATGTCTTTCGGCACGCTCAGCAGGGTGTACATGCCGGCGCTCAACGCGGTGTATTCGCCCTGGCCGACCTTGCGCAGCTGATCGACGAACTTGATGATGCCGGACAGCGACACCAGCATGAACAGCGTCATAATGATGGTGTTGAAAATCGTTTTACCGATATACCGGTCTAATACGCCAAACATCAGGCCGCTCCTCTCAGGCGTGCGCGCAGCTTGCGCATCGGCACGGTATCCCACAGGTTCAGCGCCAGCGCGATCGCGAAGTAAACGCCGTTAACCAGCCACAGCCACAGCATCGGATCCAGCTTGCCCTTGCCGGCGTTGGAGCGCAGCGAGGTCTGCAGCAGGAAGAAGATCAGATACAGCAGGATGGCCGGCAGCATGCTCAGCACGCGGCCCTGGCGTGGGTTCACCACGCTGAGCGGCACCACCAGCAGCGCCATCAGCGCCACCGACACCACCAGCGTCAGGCGCCAGTGGAACTCGGCGCGCGCATCCGGATCGTCGGACTCCCACAGCGTCTGCATCGACATCTGTTCGGATTCGGTGTTGTCCGCCGCCACGGTGCGGTGGCCAATCACCGCCTTGTAGTCGTTGAAGTCGGTAATGCGGAAGTCGCGCAGCAGCGCGGTGCCTTCAAAGCGGGTGCCCTTGTCGAGCGTCACCACCTGCGAGCCGTCTTTCTGCTGCACGATGTTGCCGTGCTCGGCCACCACCACCGACGGGCGTTGGTTGCCGTTCGGCCGCAGCTGCGCCAGGAACACGTCGTTGAAGGTGCTGCCCTTCACGTTGCCGATAAACAGCACCGCGTTGCCGTCCTGCGAGGGTTTGAACTGCCCCTCCGCCAGCCCGGCGATGCTCGGGTTGGCCTTGGCTTCGTTCACCACCACGTCCTGATAGCGCGAAGCCCAGGGGCCGGCCCAAAACACGTTCACCGCCGCGATCGCAGAGGTGAACAGCGCCAGGATCATGGCGGCAATAATCAGGGTGCGTTTGCCCAGCCCGCAGGCGTGCATAACGGTGATTTCGCTCTCGGTATACAACCGCCCAAGCGTCATCAGCAAGCCGAGAAACAGGCTCAACGGCAGGATGAGCTGCGCCATTTTCGGCACGCCCAGCGCCAGCAGGGAGAGGACTAAGTTTGTCGGGATATTGCCGTCCACCGCATCGCCCAACACCCTGACCAAGTTCTGACAAAAGAAGATCAGAAGCAGGATGAACAGGATGGCGATTTGGCTCTTGAGCGTTTCCCGTACCAGATATCTTATGATGATCACGCTTATTACGCCTGTGAAAACTTGTCTTTTTGCAGGAAAATCGATAATTTCATCGCTAATCCGCCATTTATTCTCATCATATGGCAACCTTCACAGCTAAAATAGTATTACAACATCAAGCCGTTTGGGTGTCCTATAGGAACTTGCTTATAGTCGCCAAAACAGAGCAATTTATGCCGTTCAGGTTAACATAATCCGTTAACTCAAATGGCAGGAGATCGTTACGGAGTCGGTTATTCTAGCCGTAGCGTCCGCCTTTGTCTTTAAGATTCAGGAGAGTGCATGGAGTTCAGTGTAAAAAGCGGTAGCCCGGAAAAACAGCGCAGTGCCTGTATTGTAGTCGGCGTTTTCGAACCGCGCCGCCTGTCCCCTATCGCAGAACAACTCGACAAAATCAGTGATGGTTATATCAGCGCATTGCTGCGCCGTGGCGAACTGGAAGGCAAGGTCGGGCAGACGCTGCTACTGCACCATGTGCCCAACATTCTCTCCGAGCGCATCCTGCTGATCGGCTGCGGCAAAGAGCGCGAGCTCGATGAGCGCCAATACAAGCAGGTGATCCAGAAAACCATCAATACCCTCAACGACACCGGCTCGATGGAAGCGGTCTGCTTCCTGACCGAGCTGCACGTGAAAGGCCGCAATACCTATTGGAAAGTGCGTCAGGCGGTGGAAACCGCCAAAGAGACGCTCTACACCTTCGATCAGCTGAAAAGCAACAAGGTGGAGCCGCGTCGTCCGCTGCGCAAAATGGTGTTCAACGTGCCGACCCGCCGTGAGCTCACCAGCGGCGAACGCGCTATCCAGCACGGCCTGGCGGTGGCTTCCGGCATCAAGGCGGCCAAAGATCTCGGCAACATGCCGCCGAACATCTGTAACGCCGGCTACCTGGCCTCGCAGGCCCGCCAGCTGGCGGACGCCTTCAGCACCCACATCACCACCCGCGTCATCGGCGAACAGCAGATGAAAGAGCTGGGCATGAACGCCTATCTGGCGGTCGGCGCCGGTTCGCAAAACGAGTCGTTAATGTCGGTGATGGAATATAAGGGCAACCCAAATCCGGACGCTAAGCCGATCGTGCTGGTAGGCAAAGGGCTGACCTTCGACTCCGGCGGCATCTCGATCAAACCGGCCGACGGCATGGACGAGATGAAATACGACATGTGCGGCGCGGCGACCGTGTACGGCGTGATGCGCGTGGTGGCGGAGCTGAACCTGCCGTTGAACGTGATCGGCGTGCTGGCCGGCTGTGAAAACATGCCGGGCGGCCGGGCTTACCGTCCGGGCGACGTGCTGACCACCATGTCCGGCCAGACCGTCGAGGTGCTGAACACCGACGCCGAAGGCCGTCTGGTGCTGTGCGACACCCTGACCTACGTCGAGCGCTTCGAGCCGGAGCTGGTGATCGACATCGCCACCCTGACCGGCGCCTGCGTGATCGCCTTGGGCCACCACATCACCGGCCTGATGTCGAACCACAACCCGCTGGCGCACGAACTGCTGGGCGCTTCCGAGCAGGCCGGCGACCGCGCCTGGCGCCTGCCGATGGCCGACGAGTACTACGAGCAGTTGGACTCCAACTTCGCCGACATGGCGAACATCGGTGGCCGCCCTGGCGGTGCCATCACCGCCGCCTGCTTCCTGTCGCGCTTCACCCGCAAGTACACCTGGGCGCACCTGGATATCGCCGGCACCGCCTGGCGCTCCGGTAAAGCCAAGGGCGCGACCGGCCGCCCGGTGGCGCTGCTGTCGCAGTTCTTGCTCAACCGCGCGGGCCTGAACGGCGACGATTAAATCTGAGCGGTAATTCAGGTATAATCCCAAGGGGCACAGCATGCTGTGCCCCTACATTTTTTTATCGGCAGCGGTGGATCCTTAATGAAACAGGCGACGTTTTATTTGCTCGACAACGCGGAACCGTCTGGTGCGCTCAGCGCCCATGAGGCCGTGGCCTGCGCCGTTGCCGCCAACGGCTTCCGTTCCGGCAAGCGGGTGCTGATCGCCTGCGAGAGCCAGGAGCAGGCCCAGCGGCTGGACGAAGCGCTGTGGCAGCGCGAGCCGCATGAGTTCGTGCCGCACAACCTGGCCGGCGAAGGGCCGCACTATGGCGCGCCGGTGGAACTGTGCTGGCCCGGCAAGCGCGGCAACGCCCCGCGCGATCTGCTGATCGCCCTGCTGCCGCAGTTTGCCGATTTTGCTACCGCTTTCCATGAAGTGGTAGACTTCGTTCCTTACGAAGACACTCTGAAACAGTTGGCGCGCGACCGTTACAAGGCCTATCGCAGCGTCGGCTTCCATTTGACCACGGCTACGCCGCCAACTCACTGAATACGATAAAGAATGGAAAAGACAAACAGTCAGCTCGACACCGCATACGACCCAAAACAGATCGAACAGAAGCTGTACGATCACTGGGAGAATCAGGGTTACTTCAAGCCGAACGGCAACACCAGCCAGGAAAGCTTCTGCATCATGATCCCGCCGCCGAACGTCACCGGCAGCCTGCACATGGGCCACGCGTTCCAGCAGACCATCATGGACACCATGATTCGCTATCAGCGCATGCAGGGTAAAAACACCCTGTGGCAGGCGGGCACCGACCACGCCGGCATCGCCACCCAGATGGTGGTGGAGCGCAAGATCGCCGCGGAAGAAGGCAAAACCCGCCACGACTACGGCCGTGACGCGTTCATCGACAAGATCTGGCAGTGGAAGGCGGAGTCCGGCGGCACCATCACCCGCCAGATGCGCCGTCTGGGTAACTCCGTGGACTGGGAGCGCGAGCGCTTCACCATGGACGAAGGCCTGTCGAACGCGGTGCGCGAAGTGTTTGTCCGTCTGCACAAAGAAGACCTGATCTACCGCGGCAAGCGCCTGGTGAACTGGGATCCGAAGCTGCGCACCGCCATCTCCGATCTGGAAGTGGAAAACCGCGAATCCAAAGGTTCCATGTGGCACCTGCGCTACCCGCTGGCCGACGGCGCGAAAACCGCCGAGGGCAAAGACTACCTGGTGGTCGCCACCACCCGTCCGGAAACCGTGCTGGGCGATACCGGCGTGGCGGTCAACCCGGAAGATCCGCGCTATAAAGACCTGATCGGCAAAGAGATCATTCTACCGCTGGTCGGCCGCCGCATCCGCATCGTCGGCGACGAACACGCCGATATGGAAAAAGGCACCGGCTGCGTGAAGATCACCCCGGCGCACGATTTCAACGACTACGAAGTCGGCAAACGCCACGGCCTGCCGATGATCAACATTCTGACCTTCGACGGCGACATCCGCCAGGAAGCGGAAGTGTTCAACACCCTGGGCGAAGTCTGCACCGACTACTGCAACGAGATCCCGGCCGAGTTCCGTGGCCTGGAGCGCTTCGCAGCGCGTAAAGCGGTGGTTGCCGCCTTCGATAATCTGGGCCTGCTGGCCGAGATCAAACCGCACGACCTGACGGTGCCTTACGGCGACCGCGGCGGCGTGGTGATCGAGCCGATGCTGACCGACCAATGGTACGTGCGCACCGCGCCGCTGGCCAAAGTGGCGGTGGAAGCGGTCGAACAGGGCGAAATCCAGTTCGTGCCGAAGCAGTACGAAAACATGTACTTCAGCTGGATGCGCGACATTCAGGACTGGTGCATCTCGCGTCAGCTGTGGTGGGGCCACCGTATCCCGGCCTGGTATGACGTGAACGGCAAAGTCTACGTGGGCCGCAGCGAAGAAGAAGTGCGCAGCGAGAACAACCTGGGCGCCGACGTAGTGCTGACCCAGGACGAAGACGTGCTGGACACCTGGTTCTCGTCCGGCCTGTGGACCTTCTCTACCCTGGGCTGGCCGGAGCAGACCGAGGCGCTGAAAACCTTCCACCCGACCAGCGTGATGGTCAGCGGCTTCGACATCATCTTCTTCTGGATCGCGCGCATGATCATGCTGACCATGCACTTCATCAAGGATGAAAACGGCAAGCCGCAGGTGCCGTTCAAGACCGTCTACATGACCGGTCTTATCCGCGACGACGAAGGCCAGAAGATGTCCAAGTCGAAAGGCAACGTGATCGATCCGCTGGACATGGTCGACGGCATCTCGCTGGAAGATCTGCTGGAAAAACGCACCGGCAACATGATGCAGCCGCAGCTGGCGGAGAAAATCCGCAAGCGCACCGAGAAGCAGTTCCCGAACGGCATCGAGCCGCACGGCACCGACGCCCTGCGTTTCACCCTGGCGGCGCTGGCCTCGACCGGCCGCGACATCAACTGGGACATGAAGCGCCTGGAAGGCTACCGCAACTTCTGTAACAAGCTGTGGAACGCCAGCCGCTTCGTGCTGATGAACACCGAAGCGCACGACTGCGGCTTCAACGGCGGCGAGAAAGTGCTGTCGCTGGCGGATCGCTGGATCCTGGCCGAATTCAACCGCACGGTGAAAGCCTACCGCGAAGCGCTGGACACTTACCGCTTCGATCTGGCGGCCAACATCCTGTACGAATTCACCTGGAACCAGTTCTGCGACTGGTATCTGGAGTTGACCAAGCCAGTGGTGAGCAACGGCAGCGAAGCGGAACAGCGCGGCACCCGCCACACGCTGATCACCGTGCTGGAAGCGCTGCTGCGCCTGGCGCACCCGATCATTCCGTTCATCACCGAAACCATCTGGCAGCGCGTGAAGCCGCTGACCGGCACGACCGCAGACACCATCATGCTGCAGCCGTTCCCGGCCTACGACGCCACGCTGGAAGACGAGCAGGCGCTGAACGATCTGGAGTGGATCAAGCAAACCATCATCGCCGTGCGCAACATCCGCGCCGAGATGAACATCGCGCCAAGCAAAGCGCTCGACGTGCTGCTGCGCAACTGCAGCGCCGACGCCCAGCGCCGCGTACAGGAGAACCAAAGCTTTATCGCCCGTCTGGCGCGCCTGGAATCCATCGCGCTGCTGCCGGCCGGTGAGAAAGGCCCGGTCTCCGTCACCAAGCTGGTGGACGGCGCCGAGCTGCTGATCCCGATGGCCGGTTTCATCGACAAAGACGCCGAGATCGCGCGCCTGGCGAAAGAGATGGGCAAACTGGATGCGGAAATCGCCGCGATCGAAGGCAAGCTGGCGAACGAAGGCTTCGTGGCGCGCGCGCCGGAAGCGGTGGTCGCCAAAGAACGCGATCGTCTGGCGGCCTGCAAAGAAGGCAAAGTGAAGCTGCAGGAACAGCAGGCGACCATCGCCGCGCTGTAATCCACCGGCTCACGCCAACGCCTGAAAAACAGCGGGGTCTTCCCCGCTGTTTTTTTATCGCCGTTGCATCCGGGCCGGGTTAGGTGTTATTACAAGATATTACTGCTGCAGGGACGCCGCCGGGAAATAATCCCCGGCGCGTTTCGTGCTGCGATAAAAACGAAAAACGAACGTGGTCTCTTTCAATGGCGAGTGTAAACATGACAACAGCAACCCCGGCGCGCCTGCTGGTGCGCCCCATCACGGCGGAAGACAATGCCGCCATTGCTCACGTCATTCGCGAAGTCTCCGCCGAGCACGGCCTGACGGCGGATAAAGGCTATACCGTCTCCGATCCCAATCTGGACGCCCTGTATCAGCTCTACAGCCTGCCGCGCAGCGCTTACTGGGTGATCGAGGTAGACGGCCAGGTCGCCGGCGGCGGCGGCATCGCGCCGCTGCAGGGCGGCGCAGACGATATATGCGAATTGCAGAAGATGTATTTCCTGCCGGTGTTGCGCGGCAAGGGATTGGCGAAACGCCTGGCGCTGCAGGCGCTGGATTTCGCCCGCCAACACGGCTTCCGCTGTTGTTACCTCGAGACCACCGCCAGCCTGACGCAGGCCGTTGCGCTGTACGAACATCTGGGCTTCGAACACATCGACCACGCGATGGGCGCTACCGGCCACGTCGATTGCGAAGTCACCATGCTGAAAACGCTGTAATCGCCCCCGCCTTCACATCAGGGTGCAGCTTGCTGCGCCTTTTTTATTAATATCGCAATCAATCAGTAAAACTCGCTATAACGCCGTATTTCAAGCAGATAAACTGACGTTAAAAACCACGATGTAAATTTAATGTGAAGTTCGTTAATAAATTAACGATCGCAAATTGACCGCTTTTTCCCCCGCGTTACTCTGCCAGTATCCCAATCGCGCACGGAGAGCTGTCATGTCGGAAAATACCTTTGATTACATCATCGTCGGCGCCGGTTCCGCCGGCTGCGTGCTGGCGGCGCAGCTGATCCGCCGCACCCAGGCGCGGGTGCTGCTGCTGGAAGCCGGCGGCGACGACAATAACCTGTTCATCAAGATGCCGGCCGGCGTGGCCAAGATCATCGCCAAAAAGAGCTGGCCCTACGAAACGGAGCCGGAACCGCACGCCAACAACCGCCGCATGCAGATCGCGCAGGGCAAGGTGCTGGGCGGCAGCAGTTCGGTCAACGGCATGATCTACCTGCGCGGTCAGCCGCAGGACTACGACGACTGGGCCGAGCGCTATGGCTGCACCGGCTGGAGCTACCGGGAGGTGCTGCCCTATTTCAAACGCGCCGAGGCCAACGAAAGCCTGTCGGACGACTACCACGGCGCCGACGGGCTGCTGCCGGTCAGCGAAAACCGCTACCGCCACCCGCTCAGCATGGCGTTTATCCGCGCCGGCCAGGAGCTGAACCTGCCCTATCGCAACGACTTCAACGGCGACAGCCAGCACGGCGTCGGTTTCTACCAAACCACCACCCACAACGGCGAACGCGCCAGCACCGCCCGCACCTACCTGAAGGCGGTGCGCGACGAACGGCGGCTGGTGGTGAAACTGAACGCCCTGGCGCATCGGCTGACCTTCGAGGGCAACGTCGCCACCGGCGTGGTCTACAGCCAGAACGGCGGCGCGGAAGTGACCGCGCGCGCCACCAAAGAGGTGATTGTCAGCGCCGGCGCCGTCGGTTCGCCGAAGCTGCTGATGCTATCCGGCATCGGCCCGCGAGACCACCTGCAGCAGCTGGGCATCGAGGTGCGGGCGGATCTGCCGGTGGGCAAAAACTTCCACGACCATCTGCACATGTCGATCAACGTCAGCACCCGCGAGCCGATCAGCCTGTTCGGCGCCGATCGCGGCCTGCAGGCGCTGAGCCACGGCGCGCAGTGGCTGGCGTTTCGCAGCGGCGTGCTCTCGTCCAACGTGCTGGAAGGCGCCGCCTTCACCGACAGCCAGGGCGACGGCCGGCCGGACGTGCAGATTCACTTCCTGCCGCTGCTGGACAGCTGGGACGACGTGCCCGGCGAGCCGCTGCCGAACATTCACGGCTTCACGCTCAAGGTCGGCTACCTGCAGCCGAAGGCACGCGGCGAAGTGCTGCTGCGCAGCAGCAATCCGCACGATCCGGTCAAGCTGCACGCCAACTACCTCGGCCACCCGGACGATCTGGCCGGCAGCGTGCGCGCGGTGAAGTTCGGCCTGGGCTTCCTGCAAACCGCGGCGCTGAAGCCGCTGATCAAGGATCTGCTGATGCCGCAGCCGGAGTGGACGCGCGACGAAGCGCAGCTGGAAGAGTTCGTGCGCAACTTCTGCAAGACGGTGTATCACCCGGTGGGCAGCTGCCGCATGGGGCCGTCGCCGCAGGACGCGGTGACCGATCCGCAGCTGCGGGTGCACGGATTTGAGCAGTTGCGGGTGATCGACTGCTCGGTGATGCCGCAGCTCACCAGCGGCAACACCAATGCGCCGACCATCATGCTGGCGGAAAAGGCGGTGGATCTGTTGCTGGGCGCGCCGCAGTAAGGGCGCGCCTCAACGTCAGGCGGCGGCGGGCACGCCGCTGTGGAAACGCAGCTCGCTGTCCGGCGACAGGATCAGTTCAGCTTCGAGGCGGCCGAAATGCGCCACCCGTTCGCTGATGTCGCCGCCGGCGATCTGTTCCGCCAGCGTCAGGTAGTCCTGATAATGGCGCGCTTCGGAGCGCAGCAGCGAGACGTAAAAGCGGTTCAGCTCGTCGTCCAGGTGCGGCGCCAGTTTGGCGAAGCGTTCGCAGGATCGCGCTTCGATGTAAGCGCCGCAGATCAGTTTGTCGATCAGCGTCGCCGGATCGTGAGTGCGGATCTCGCGGATCATCCCCTTGGCGTAGCGGCTGGCGGTGATCTTGCGATACGGGATCCCACGCGCCTGCATGATCTCCAGCACCTGCGAGAAGTGATGCAGCTCTTCCTTGATCAACAGCACCATGCGATCCGCCAGATCCTGGCCGTAGGCCGAGCCGTTTTTCGGCAGGATCTTGCGGGTGAACTGGCCCTGGCGAAACAGCGTGTCCGGCGCGCCCTGCGCTTCGTGCAGAAACGCCTCGTAAGGGCGCAACAGCGCCAACAGCGCGTCGCCGCTCTCTTTGTCCGCCACGTAGCGGCGGATCAGCCACATGCCGGTCTGCGCGGCTTTCAGTTCGCACACCAGGTGGTCAGTCAGCAACAGCTGCAGGTTTTCCGGACGGCGCGCGGCGTCGATCCAGGCGTCGGGCGTTTCACAGTGCAGGAAGCTTAAAATCGGGGCTAACAGGGATTGGTATGTCATCGGCTTAATTGCCCTATGTATTTCAAGTTGCAGCTAGGCGGCCAGCTCACTCATCCCCAGGAGCTTACTTAGGTAAGTGACTGGGGTGAGGGAGTGCAGCCAACAACGCTGCAGCTTGAAAGACGACGGGGATATCAGGGGCCGGCGAAAGCCAGCCCACAGGTATTGATCGGAAAGGGATTAGTGGCGTTTACCGTCGTCGTCTTCGTCGATGTAGTCGCCGTCTTCGTCATCCTCACCGTCTTCACCGTTCGGATCTTCGAAGTAGGTGCCCCAGCCGTCGTAGTTGACGCCGCAGCGTTCCGCCAGCGCCACCAGCTGCTCGACCTGAGCGTCGATCAGTTCGGCGTTCAGGCCGACTTCGCTGATCACGTCGCAGCACATCACCAGCGAGCCGTCTTCCACTTCCAGCTCTTCGGCGTCGGTCACTTCGTAGCCCAGCTTGAAGGCTTCAACGGCGGCCTGCTCCAGAACCTCAAATTTCTCGGCGGACAGATGGTGCTCGATGGTGTAGAGCGCGTCCGGATCGCTGCCGTCTTCCAGCAGTTCTTCGATGATCAGGCGGGTCTCTTCACGTTGTTCTTCCAGCAATTCGCGGTTTGCCATGCCTATATCCTCAAGTCAAATGGCCTTCATTCCTTCTATTTTCACACACCGCCGACATTGCTTCCACGATAAACGTGAAAGATTTCCTCGTTGGGGTTGAATTTGAATATTCATACATATAAAGTGAATTTTAATTCAATTAAGCAATCAGGGAATCGGACTATGAGCACCGGCAATGCGTTCTACCAACGTCACTTTCTGAGGTTAATGGATTTCACCCCCGCCGAGCTGCAGGCGCTGCTGAAACTGGCGGCCGATCTGAAGCAGGCCAAGAAGCAGGGGCAGGAACAGCGCCGGCTGCAGGGCAAAAACATTGCGCTCATCTTCGAAAAAGACTCGACCCGCACGCGATGCTCTTTCGAAGTTGCCGCATTCGATCAGGGCGCGCAGGTGACTTACCTCGGCCCGAGCGGCAGCCAGATCGGCCATAAGGAGTCGATGAAAGACACCGCCCGGGTGCTGGGCCGCCTGTACGACGGTATTCAGTATCGCGGCTACGGCCAGGCGCTGGTGGAAACCCTGGCGCAGCACGCCGGCGTGCCGGTGTGGAACGGCCTGACCGACGAGTTCCACCCCACCCAGCTGCTGGCGGATCTGCTCACCGTGCAGGAGCACCTGCCGGGCAAGGCGCTGAGTGAAGTGAAACTGGCGTACGTCGGCGACGCGCGCAACAACATGGGCAACACGCTGCTGGAAGCCGCCGCGCTGGCGGGCATGGATCTGCGGCTGGTGGCGCCGAAGGCCTGCTGGCCGCAGCCGGAGCTGGTGGCCGAGTGCCAGGCGCTGGCGCAGCAAACCGGCGCGAAACTCACCCTGACCGAAGACATCGCCGAAGGGGTGCAAGACGCCGACTTCCTCTACACCGACGTGTGGGTCTCGATGGGTGAACCGAAAGAGACCTGGCAGGAGCGTATCGCGCTGCTGCGGCCGTATCAGGTCAACATGGCGATGCTGAAGCTGACCGGCAACCCGAACGTGAAGTTCCTGCACTGCCTGCCGGCGTTCCACGACGATCAAACCACGCTCGGCAAGCAGATGGCGCAACAGTACGATCTGCACGGCGGCATGGAAGTGACCGACGAAGTGTTCGAGTCGGCGCACAGCGTGGTGTTCGATCAGGCGGAAAACCGGCTGCACACCATCAAGGCGGTGCTGGTCGCCACCCTGAGCGAAACCCTCTGACAGTCCTCCCCTCCGCCCTGACGCCCCCGGCCAGGGCGGCTAATATATTCCAGGAATATCAAATAGCGGATTGACCTTTGCTCACCGCCGGCAAAGGCTCTACCGTGACAGGCCGACGGCGCCCGCGCCGTAAAAACCAACGATAACAAACCGTTCTCAGCGCCGCCTGGCGGCGCCTTCAGGGGATACACACCGATGAAAGCCAAACTCTTGCCGCTGTTCCTGCTCGCCGCCCTGCCCGCCGCCGCGTTAGCCGCCACGCCGCCGAATACGCTGGTGGTGGTGCAATCGCTGGATGACATCGTCAGCCTCGATCCGGCGGAAGCCAACGAACTCTCCAGCATCCAGACGGTGCCCAGCCTGTATCAGCGGCTGGTGCAGGCGGATCGCGACGATCCGGCCAAGGTGGCGCCGGTGCTGGCGGAAAGCTGGCAGAGCGATGCGGCGGCCAAAACGCTGACGGTGAAACTGCGGCCGCAGGCGACGTTTGCCTCCGGCAACCCGCTGACCGCCGACGACGTGATCTTTTCCTACAGCCGCGCGGTCAAGATGAACAAGTCGCCGGCGTTCATCCTCAACGTGCTCGGCTGGCAGCCGGACAACATCGACGCGCAGCTGAAGAAGATCGACGAACATACGGTGCAGCTGCGCTGGACGGCGGACGTCAGCCCGGCGGTGGCGCTGAATATTCTTTCGACGCCGATCGCCTCGATCGTCGACAGCAAGGCGGCGCTGGCCAACGTCAAAGACGGCGACTTCGGCAACGCCTGGCTGAAAATGCACTCCGCCGGCAGCGGCCCGTTCAAGATGCGCGTCTATCAGCCGCATCAGGCGATCGTGCTGGACGCCAACCCCACCACGCCGGGCGACAAGCCGCAGCTGAAAAACATCATCATTAAAAACGTGCCGGATCCGGCCACCCGCCGCCTGCTGATCCAGCAGGGCGACGCCGATATCGCCCGCGAACTGGGCGCCGATCAGACCGACACGCTGAAAAACCAGCCGGGCGTCAAGGTGCTGGAGATCCCCTCCGCCGAACAAAACTACCTGGTGTTCAACACCGGCAACGGCGCCAATCCGCTGCTGAACAACCCGGCCTTCTGGGAAGCGGCGCGCTATCTGGTGGATTATCAGGGCATCACGAAGGATCTGCTGAAGGGCCAATACTTCGTGCACCAGAGTTTCCTGCCGGTCGGGCTGCCGGGCGCGCTGGAGACCAACCCGTTCAGCTACGATCCGGCCAAGGCGAAAGCCATCCTGGCCAAGGCGGGCATCACCCACGCCACCTTTACGCTGGACGTAGAGAACAAGCCGCCGTTCATCACCATCGCGCAGGCGCTACAGGGCAGCTTCGCCGCCGCCGGCGTGAAGGTCGAGCTGCTGCCGGCGGCGGGCAGCCAGGTTTACTCCCGCGTGCGCGCCAGGCAGCATCAGGCGGCGATCCGCCTGTGGATCCCGGATTACTTCGACGCCCACTCCAACGCCAGCGCCTTCGCCTACAACGACGGCAAAAGCAGCACGGTGGCCGGGCTGAACGGCTGGCAGATCCCGCAGTTGAACCAGCAGACGCTGGCGGCGCTGGCCGAAGCCGATCCGGCCAAGCGCCGCGCGCTGTACACCGCCATGCAGCAGGAACTGCAGCGCAGTTCGCCGTACGTGTTTATCGATCAGGCCAAAACCGAAGTGGTGCTGCGCGACAACGTCAAAGGCTACCAGCAGGGGCTGAACGCCGACATGGTCTACTACGATCGCGTCAGCAAATAGCCGGCGTGTGCCCATCGCCGGCCAATCGATTGCGGGGCGGCAAAAAACGGCGTTTTAACGCTTGCAGTGGCGAAAAGCGCGAGTATAATGCGCCACAATTTGCCAGGAGAAAGTATGAAAAACGACGTTTGTTTTGTTAGCCGCAATCGACAAAACCGACTGCCTATCGGCGGCCAGCTGCCGTTGTTTCTCCTGTTGCTAAACCGATCGTTTCAAGCCCCTCATTGAGGGGCTTTTTTTTGCCTTGAGAATATCCCAAAGTCCCGCGCCACGGGCACGCGTCGAGGAGGAGTGAAAAATGGCCAACCCGCTGTATCACAAACACATCATCTCTATTAACGATCTCAGCCGCGAGGATCTGGAGCTGGTGCTGCGCACCGCCGCCGGTCTGAAAGCCAATCCGCAGCCGGAACTGTTGAAACACAAGGTGATCGCCAGCTGCTTCTTCGAAGCCTCGACCCGTACCCGCCTGTCGTTCGAAACCTCGATGCACCGTCTCGGCGCCTCGGTAGTCGGTTTCGCCGACGGCAGCAACACTTCGCTCGGCAAGAAAGGCGAAACCCTGGCCGACACTATCTCGGTGATCAGCACCTACGTGGACGCCATCGTGATGCGCCACCCGCAGGAAGGCGCGGCGCGCATGGCCGCTGAATTCTCCGGCAATGTGCCGGTGCTCAACGCCGGCGACGGCGCCAACCAGCACCCGACCCAGACCCTGCTGGATCTGTTCACCATCCAGGAAACCCAAGGGCGCCTGAGCAACCTCAGCATCGCCATGGTCGGCGACCTGAAGTACGGCCGCACCGTACACTCGCTCACCCAGGCGCTGGCCAAGTTCGAAGGCAACCGCTTCTACTTCATCGCCCCTGACGCGCTGGCGATGCCGGCCTACATCCTGAAAATGCTGGAAGAGAAAGGCATCGAGTACAGCCTGCACAGCAGCATTGAAGAAGTGGTGCCGGAGCTGGATATTCTCTACATGACCCGGGTACAGAAAGAGCGCCTCGATCCTTCCGAGTACGCCAACGTGAAAGCGCAGTTCGTCCTGCGCGCCGCGGATCTGGCCGGCGCGCGCGCCAACCTCAAGGTGCTGCACCCGCTGCCGCGCATCGACGAGATCGCCACCGACGTGGATAAAACGCCGCATGCCTACTACTTCCAACAGGCGGGCAACGGCATCTTCGCCCGCCAGGCGCTGCTGGCGCTGGTGCTCAACGCAGATTTGGCTCTTTAAGGGGGAACCGCCATGACTCACGACAACAAACTGCAGGTCGAAGCGATCAAATGCGGCACGGTGATCGACCACATTCCGGCGCAGATCGGTTTCAAACTGCTGACGCTGTTCAAGCTGACCGCCACCGACCAGCGCATCACCATCGGCCTGAACCTGCCCTCCAACGCGCTGGGCCGCAAGGATCTGATCAAGATCGAGAACACCTTCCTGACCGAGCAGCAGGCCAACCAGCTGGCGATGTACGCGCCGAAGGCCACGGTAAACCGCATCGATAACTACGAAGTGGTGCGCAAGCTGACCCTCAGCCTGCCTGACCACATCGACGGTGTGCTGACCTGCCCGAACAGCAACTGCATCAGCCGCAGCGAGCCGGTGGCGTCGAGCTTCAGCGTGAAGCCGCGCGACGGCGAAGTGCACCTGAAGTGCCGCTACTGCGAGAAAGAGTTCGAGCATCAGGTGGTGTTGCAGGCCGACTGAATTCTGCCCTTTTAGCGGGAGCGGCGCTGTTAATCTGCGCGTCACTCCCTATAATGGGTGCCTGAAAATAACTCTACCCACGTTGCTACCCACCGAATTTCAAGCTGCGGCCGACCGCGCGGCGGCGTGAAAGACAACGGGTCTATCAGGAGAAAACATGTCACGTAATATCAGCACTGAACTCGCCCCGGCAGCCATTGGTCCTTACGTGCAGGGCGTTGATCTGGGCAGCATGATCATCACTTCCGGCCAGATCCCGGTCGATCCGAAAACCGGCGCCGTCGCCGACGACGTGGCCGCTCAGGCGCGCCAGTCGCTGGAAAACGTCAAAGCGATCGTCGAAGCCGCCGGCCTGAGCGTTGCGGACATCGTGAAAACCACCGTGTTCGTGAAAGATCTGAACGACTTCGCCACCGTCAACGCCGCGTACGAAGCCTTCTTCACCGAGCACAGCGCGCCGTTCCCGGCCCGCTCCTGCGTGGAAGTGGCGCGTCTGCCGAAAGACGTGAAGATCGAAATCGAAGCCATCGCCGTGCGTCGTTAATCGACACGCTCGCGAATGACGGTCAGCTTCGGCTGGCCGTTTTTATTGGTAAGAATTTTATTAATCCAATTAATTTATAGCGATAGCGTAATACCGCTCACATTTACAATCCCACAATAAAAATACGCCTATAATTATTTCTCACCCGGCCGGGTCATTGCTGTTTCATTTCGTTCACTCCGTGAATAATGACAGGAGATAACCATGGCACCTAGCGTATTGGATTATTTTATCCAACAAGCTTCCCGTTATCCGGAAAAAACCGCCGTCATCGGCGATAATAAACATCTGACCTACCGTCAATTGGATGAAGCCAGCAGCGCACTGTGCACGCGCCTGAAACAGGAAGGGGTTCGGCCCGGCGATGCCGTGCCGCTGGTCGCGCAGCGCACGGTGGAATTGCCGATCGGCATGATGGCGATCGCCAAGGCCGGAGCCTGTTATATTCCCATTGACGCCCGCTATCCCGAACGGCGCATTCGCAATATTATCGAACAAAGTGGCTCGCCGATAATCCTCTTCAGCAACCATGACGCTCGTGTAAATATCGACAACCTCCCGCGCAAAGTCCTTTCCATTGATAATATTTCCCTGACTAAAGTTTCCATAACTGTATTTTCCCCTCCGCCCTCCGATGCGCTTGCCTATATTATTTTCACCTCCGGCACCACCGGCGCGCCCAAAGGCGTCATGATCGAACACCGTTCGCTGTTAAACCTGCTCCTCTGGCATAACCAACGTTTCGCGATGGATGAACACAGCCGTTCCACGCTGATTGCCGGCGTCGGTTTTGACGTGGCGCAATGGGAAATCTGGGCACCGCTGATCTGCGGCGGCACCCTGTATCTGCCGCACGAGGAGACCCGCCTGCAGCCGGACGCATTGCTGGCCTTCTTCGCCCGGCATCGCCTCACCCACGCCTTTGTCCCTACGGTATTGGTGCCGGAGGTCATCGGCGCGCCGCAGCCCGCCGGGCTGGCGCTGAAATACCTGTTCACCGCCGGTGAAAAGCTGAATCCGCTCGAGCTGCGCGGCATCGACTATGCAGTGGTGGATTACTACGGCCCGACGGAGGCCACCATCTTCGCCACCTGCAACCGCGTGCGCTGCGCGACGCAAAACCCGCCGTCCACGATTGGCCGGCCCATCGCCGATACGCAGGTATTCATCCTCGACGAGCGCCTGCGGCCGGTAACCGACGGCGAATCTGGCGAGCTCTGCATCAGCGGCCTCTGCCTGGCGCGCGGCTACCTGAACGCCCCGCAGCTGACCGCCGAGCGTTTTGTCACTTCGCCGCACGTCGGCGGCCAGCGCTTGTACCGCAGCGGCGATCGGGCGCGCCGCTTGCCTGACGGCCGCATTCAGTACCTGGGGCGCCTCGACGCCCAGGTCAAAATCCGCGGCAATCGCGTAGAACTCGGTGAAATCGGCAGCCTGATGACGCAGGTCTCCGGCGTAAAAACCGCCATCGCCCTCGTCAATCAAACGGACAATCCGAGCGACAAGCGGATCCTGGCGTTTTTGACCGGTGAAGATCCCGGCAGCGATCTCATTGCACGGGTTAAACGGCAGCTTCAGGATCAGCTGCCCGCCTACTCTCTGCCCGCCGAGTACCGGCATCTGGATCGGTTGCCGATCAACGCCAACGGTAAAATCGACCAGGCGGCGCTGTTGGCCCTGGCGCCCGAGGCACGGCCGGCCCCTGCTGAACCGCTCAACGGCCACCAGCGGATCGTCGCCGATCTGTGGCGCAGGCTGCTGAAAATCGATCATATCCGCGCCGACGATGATTTCTTCGCGCTGGGCGGGCATTCGCTGCTGGCGGCAAACCTGGCAAACCAACTGGGTAAAGCGTTCGCGGTCAAAACCTATGTGCGTGATATCTATGCATACCCGAACCTGACGACGCTGGCGCAGGCGATGGCGCAACGCCAGGGACAAGAACAAACGTCTGAACCTCAAGACGGCGAGCCGGCACGCGCCTTGCAGGATGACGTGTATTTGCCGTCGGATCTCGTCATCGATTCGACATTCGATGCGCGGCAAATCAGCGCGCCGCGCGCCATTTTGCTGACCGGCGCCACCGGCTTCGTCGGCGCGCACCTGTTGGCCGATCTGCTGCACACCACCGACGCCGAGCTGTACTGTCTGGTGCGCGACGGCACCAAACTGCCGCCGAGACAGCGGCTGGAGGCGGTGCTGCAGCGCTACCGGATCGCGTTGAGCGCCGGGCAGCGCGCACGCCTCCATATCCTGCCCGGCGACGTGGCGGAACACCATTTCTCGCTGGCACCGGCGGCTTACCGGGTGTTATGTCAGGATATCGATCTGATTTACCATTCGGCCAGCGCGGTGAATTTTATCCAGCCTTACGCCTACATGAAGCGCGACAACGTGCAGGGCCTGCGGGAAATCATTCGTTTCGCGGCGCATAGCCGCACCAAGCCACTGATGCTGCTGTCGACCATATCCGTTTACAGCTGGGGGCATCTGCACACCGGTAAGCGGGTGATGCGGGAAAGCGACGATATCGATCAAAACCTGCCGGCGGTCAGCCGCGATATCGGCTACGTGCGCAGCAAATGGGTGATGGAGAAGATCGCCGATCTGGCGGCGAAGCAAGGCCTGCCGCTGATGACCTTCCGCCTGGGCTACGCCACCTGCCACAGCCGCACCGGCGTCAACGCCGATTACCAATGGTGGGGGCGGCTGGTGAGAACCTGCATCAGCAGCGGCACGGTGCCGGATTTACGGGATCTGCGCGAAGGGTTGACCACGGTGGATTACATGACCCGGGCCATCGCCCACGTCTCTCGCAACCCGCAGGCGCTGGGGCAGAAATTCAACCTGATCCATCAAGGTGACAATAATCTGACGCTGCGTGAGTTTTTCAGCCTGCTGGAGCGCGAGTTCGGTTATCGCTTTCATCCTCTGCCCTTCGCACAGTGGCGGGCCCAATGGGAAAACGACAGCGACGCGCCGCTGTACCCGCTGCTCAGCCTGTTCAAGGATCCTATGGTGGACGAGCTATCGACGGTGGAGCTCTATCAAGACACCTATCGGTGGGACTGCAGCAACCTGCAACGCTTCCTGCAGGGCAGCGGCATCGATGAACCGCGCTTCACCCGCCAGCTGCTGCTGAATTACCTGCAGCACGCCATCGGGTATGCGCCGCTGTCGCTTCGGGCGTAACGAGACCGGGGCTCAGCTGGCCGAGCCCCGTCACCCTCACTCCGTTTTAAGCCCCCGCAGCAGCGCCTCCAGCGGGTACACCGCCGCAATCACCACCTCGTCGCGCGTCTGCGCCGCCGCATCCAGCTGGCGCTGCGCTTGTTCGGCCTCGGCCCGGCTCAGCGGTTTGCCCTGCTGATGGCGATCCAGCAGCGTTAAGCCCAGCGTAGCCAAGGCATCGACGTCCTGCGCCACCGGCGCCAGATCGCGCAGCGTGCGGTTGCCCGCGATCGCCATCTGCAATGCCGCGCCGTTCGCCTGCCAGCGCTGCAGCCGTTCGCGCAGCGCCTGCGCCGCCGCCTTATCGCGCTTATCCTGCAACAAGGCCGCGACCTGTGCCTGCATCTCACGTACCGCGCCGCTCTCCGGCGGCAGCGCATCGGCAAAGCGGTTCAGCGGTTCGAACTGGTGATAGTTGCCGGCCTGGAACTTCAGGTGCTGGCGGGTGTAATACTGCGCCGGCTCCACCGCCTCGGCCAGGATCTGCAGCGGCACGATCTGCACGCTGTTGCTCAATCGGGTGAATTCGCGCGCCGTTTCCGCGTGCTGCTGCAGGCCGACCGACACCACCGACCAGGCGTCGATCGCCGCCAGCCGCCGGTACATGTTGTTTTCGTCGGTGACGTCCTGCGCCGACCACAGCCGCTCCGCCACCGCAAAGGCGCGCGGCCACAGCTTGAGATCGAGAAGCGGCGCGCGCACGTTTTCCGCCCACAGCGCCGCTTCGCCGCCGAGAATGTTGGCCTGCCCTTTCTCGTCCGGCACCACCGGCATCTTGCCCGCCGGCACCGCCGCCAGCTTGTCGCCGCGGGTGGGGTAACGCACGTTGCCGACCAACGTATAGCCGCTGAGCTTGTCCTGCTGCAGCGTGAACACCGGCCGCGTGTCGCCCATCCAGGTATCAACGCGGAACGTCACCTGCTGCGGCGTGCGCCAGACGATGTCGTGCACCGCGCGGCGCGACTTGCCGTTGAAATCGATAAAGCCGCGCCAGCCCTGTTTGCCCTCGATCAGCGTGAAGCTGCCCTCCACCGCGCTGCCCTTCAGGCGCGGCATGCTGAAGCCCCAGCTTTGCGCCTGCTCGCCGGCTTGCACCGCCGTCTCGACCCCCAGCGGCTGCGGCAGAATTTCATTGCGGTAGTGATAGGCGGTGCTTTGCGGCTGATCGAGGTAGAAACCGGTGGAGAGGATGCCCTGATAGCCGTCCTGCGCGCTGGCGCCCAGCGAGTCTTGCCCCTGCCAGGACTGAATGACGATCGAGCGCGGCAGCGACGGATGATAGATCTCGTCCCAGCCGACCATCTGCCGCTGGTGCTTCTCGAGGATCTTTTCCAGCTTCTGGTTGAAGTAGGCCTGCAGCGCATGGGTATCCGCCAGCCCGTTCTTCTGCATAAACGCCTGAATCGACGGCGACGCCCGCCACTGGCTGGCGTCCACCTCGTCGCCGCCGATGTGCAGATAAGGATCGGGGAAGATCGCCGCCAGCTCGCCGACGATCGTGTCGACAAACTGATACACCTCGTCGCGGGTCGGATCGAGCGTCGGCTTATGCACGCCCCACTCGCGCTCCATCCGATACGGCCCCGGCGCGCTCATCAGGTCGGGATAGGCCACCGCAATACTGGAGGCATGCCCCGGCATGTCGATCTCCGGCACCACGCGAATGCCGCGCGCCGTGGCGTAAGCCACCACCTGCCGCATCTGCTCGCGGGTGTAGAACTGGCCGTCGCTGGCCTGCTGTTGCAGCTTGGGATAATGCTCGGAGGCAAAGCGCCAGCCCTGATCGTCGGTCAGGTGCCAGTGGAACACGTTAAGCTTGGCCGCCGCCATGCCGTCGAGCTGGCGCAGAATGTCCGGCAGCGGCAGGAAATGACGCGCCGAATCCAACAAGACGCCGCGCCACGGGAAGCGCGGCACGTCGCGGATATCCACCAGCGGCAGGAAGGTATTTTGCCCGTCGGTCTGCAGCAGCTGCAGTAGGGTCTCCATGCCGCGCAGCGCGCCGAAACGCGTGTTGGCGGTCAGCGTGGCGCCCTGCGGCGTGACCGCCAGCCGGTAACTCTCATCGCTGCCCGGCAGCGGCTGCGCCGCCACCCGGTCCTTGATCACCACCTTGATCGCCGCGCCGTTCGCTTCTTCCATCGGCGCCAGCGTCCAGCCGGTCTGCAGTTCGATGCGCTGGCGCCAGCGCGGCAGCGCGTCGCCCAGATCGTCGCCCTGCAGCGTCAGAGACAAACGGTGATCCAGCGCCAGCTTGCCCGCCGGTTGCGTCACTTCCACCTGCTGCGGCCAGGGCATCAGCGGCAGATCGCCGGCCGGCTGCGCCAGCGCGCCGCAAGAAAACCATAACGATGAAGCCAGTAGCGTATAACGGAAAGGTCTGTGCATCGGAAATTCCTCAGAGGAAAAAAACAAAATATCCCCAATGAATTTCAAACCACCGCTAGGCGATAAACAACAACGCGGTGGCTTGAAAGGCGCAGGGGAAAACAGCCAACGCTGTAGATAAAGACTCAGCCCAGAACAGATGTCCAACCGTTGCGGTGAAAAAGCGGACGGGATCACAGTTGCCCCCTCCCGGCCGGAGGGGGCGAGCGGGTTATTGCCAGCCGTAGCGGCGCACGAACCAGCCTTTCACGCACTGGGTCAGCACCATGTAACCGACGAGGATCAGCACCAGCCACGGGAAGTAGCCGAGCGGCAGCGCCTGCAGCTGCAGGAAGCCGGCCAGCGGCGAGAACACCAGGCCGATGCCGGTGGCGATCACCGCCAGCGTCATGATGCACAGCGGCCAGGACGGGCGGCTCTGGATAAACGGAATTTTGCGCGTGCGGATCATGTGGACGATCAACGTTTGCGACAGCAGCCCTTCCACGAACCAGCCGGACTGGAACAGCGTCTGCATTTCCGGCGTATTGGCCTTGAATACCCACCACATCAGGCTGAAGGTCAGCACGTCGAAGATCGAGCTGATCGGCCCGAAGAACACCATAAATCGCCCCAGATCGGCGGAATTCCAGCGCTGCGGCTGGGTGATCTGATCGTCGTCGACGTTATCGAACGGGATGGCGATCTGCGAGATGTCGTACATCAGGTTCTGAATCAACAGATGCAGCGGCAACATCGGCAGGAACGGCAGGAAGGCGCTGGCGATCAGCACGCTGAACACGTTACCGAAGTTGGAGCTGGCGGTCATCTTGATGTATTTCAGCATGTTGGCGAAGGTACGGCGCCCTTCGATCACCCCCTGCTCCAGCACCATCAGGCTTTTTTCCAGCAGGATGATGTCCGCCGCTTCCTTGGCGATGTCCACCGCTGAATCGACGGAGATGCCGATATCGGCCGCGCGCAGCGCCGGCGCGTCGTTGATGCCGTCGCCCATAAAGCCCACCACGTGCCCCTGGCGGCGCAGCAGTTTGACGATGCGCTCTTTGTGCAGCGGCGTCAGCTTGGCGAACACCGTGGTGCGCGCCGCCGCCTGCGCCAGCTGCTCGTCGTCCATCTGCTCGATCTCGCTGCCGCGCAGCAGGTGCTCGGCCGCCAGCCCGACGTCCCGGCACACTTTGGCGGCCACCAGCTCGTTGTCGCCGGTGAGGATCTTCACCGTGACGCCGTTCTGTTTCAGCGCCGCCAGCGCCGGCGCGGTGCTCTCCTTCGGCGGATCGAGGAAGGCGACGTAGCCTTCGAGGATCAGATCCGACTCGTCCGCCACGCCGTATTCATGGGTTTGCGCCGGCAGGATCTTGTTGGCCACCGCCACCACCCGCAGCCCCTGCTGGTTGAGATCGTCGGTGATGCGGCGAATACGCGTCAGCAGCGCCTCGCTGAGCGGGATCACCTCGTCTTCGTGGCGCACGTGGCTGCAAATCGCCAGCATCTCTTCCAACGCGCCCTTGCACACCAGCTCGTGATACTCGTTGTCCTTGGCTACCACCACCGACATGCGGCGGCGCACGAAGTCGAACGGGATCTCATCCACCTTGCGGTAGTGCTGCAGCGCTTCCGGCTGCTGATTTTGCTCCGCGCAGCTCAGCACCGCCACGTCGAGCAGGTTTTTCAACCCGGTCTGGTAGAAGCTGTTCAGCCAGGCGTAGCGCAGCACCCGCTCGCTGCTGGCGCCGAACGCATCGGTGTGGCGCTCCAGCACGATCTTGTCCTGGGTCAGGGTGCCGGTCTTGTCGGTGCACAGAATGTCCATGGCGCCGAAGTTCTGGATGGCGTCCAGGCGTTTGACGATCACCTTCTGGCGCGACAGCTTCACCGCCCCTTTGGCCAGCGTTGAGGTGACGATCATCGGCAGCATTTCTGGCGTCAGCCCGACCGCCACCGACAGCGCGAACAGCGCCGCTTCCCACCAGTCGCCCTTGGTGTAGCCGTTGATCAGCAGCACGATCGGCGTCATCACCAGCATAAAGCGGATCAGCAGCCAGCTGACCTTGCTGATGCCGCTCTGGAAGGCGTTCGGCTGCTGCTCCTGGCTGGTGACGCGCTGCGCCAGCTGGCCGAAATAGGTGCCGCCGCCGGTGCCGATCACCATCGCCAGCGCGGTGCCGCTGACCACGTTGGTGCCCATGAAGCACAGGTTCTGGCAGTCGAGCGGATCGGCCGCCAGCGCCTGCGGCGCCGCGGATTTTTCCACCGGCAGCGATTCGCCGGTCAGCGCCGCCTGGCTGATGAACAGATCCTTGGCCGACAACAGGCGCAGATCCGCCGGGATCATGTCGCCGGCCGCCAGCTTGACGATATCGCCCGGCACCAATTGCGCGATCGGCAGCTCCACGTGTTCGCTCTTGCCGGTGAGCGCATCGCTGCGGATCACCGTGGCGGTGTTGCTCACCATCGCTTTCAGCGCATCGGCCGCCCGGTTGGAGCGCGCCTCCTGGATGAAGTTCAGCAGCGTGGAGATCAGCACCATCAGCGCGATCACCAGCGCGCCGGTCAGATCCTCGGTGGCATAAGAAATCATGCCGAGCGCAGTCAGCAGCAGGTTGAACGGGTTGCGGTAACAGTGCCAGAGGTGCTGCCACCAGGCCTCTTTCTGCTGATCGTCGATGACGTTCTCGCCGCAGCGCCGGCGCACCTGTTCCGCCTCATGGGCGGTGATGCCTTCCGGGTGGCTGTGGAAACGCTCAAACAGCTGCATCGTCTCTGCGGTGGCGCATTCCAGCCGCTGTTGCGCCAGGCCGGCCGGCATATCGTGCGCAGCGCCGCCGACGCTGTCCAGCAGGCTGTCGCGGCGCACCAAACGGCGCGGAAGGCCGCGGGCGAACAGGCCCAGCAGCTGACGGGGGAGTTTTTTCAGTTTCATGGTTCGCACCTCGTCGCCCGGTGCCTCACGGCAGCGGGTAAACGGGGATCGTCATCGGCCGGGCGGATGGCGGGTGCGCCAAAAAGCCTCTGCCAACGCAGATCCTTATTCTTTTTTCAGCAGCAGGAGCGAACGACGAAGCGCGCGCCACCGGTTACCGTGATGTACTTCACCGGTAAAACAGCAGCGCCAGGCGGAAAGGTTTTACCGGTGAACCGAGTGAGTGTCTAAAGCGGTCGGGTCGGGGTCCATATGGGGAATCACCTCCGGTAAAGGGAAAAACAGAGCGGCAGGAGCGGCCGTTCAGCGCAGTGCAACAATCCCGTATTGCCTCAAGATCCGCGTGGGAAAATGAGCTATGCTGACGGGCATTGTTTTACAGGCCATTATGTTACGCCTGTCCACCTCAACGAAAAGTAAACCATGCAAAACCGGCTGACCATCAAGGACATCGCACGCCTGAGCGGCGTAGGCAAATCCACCGTCTCACGGGTGCTGAACAACGAAGGCAGCGTGAGCCCGCAGACCCGCGAACGGGTGGAAGCGGTGATCCGTCAGCAAGGGTTTACCCCCTCCAAGTCGGCGCGCGCCATGCGCGGCCAGAGCGACAAAGTGGTGGGCATCATCGTTTCCCGTCTCGATTCGCCGTCGGAAAACCAGGCGGTGCGCACCATGCTGCCGCTGCTGTATCAGCAGGGTTTCGATCCTATCGTGATGGAGAGCCAGTTCGAAACCCGCCTGGTGCAGGAGCACCTGCACGTGCTGCGCCAGCGCAACGTCGACGGCGTGATCCTGTTCGGCTTTACCGGGCTGACCGCGGCGATGCTCAAACCGTGGCAGGAAAAAATGGTGGTGATGGTGCGCGAATACGACGGCTTTTCGTCCGTCTGCTACGACGACGCCGGCGCGGTGAACCTGCTGATGGATCGCCTGTATCGGCAAGGGCACCGGCACATCGGCTATCTGGGGGTGCAGCTCAGCGACGCCACCACCGGCCAGCGCCGCTACCAGGCCTATCTCGACGCCTGCGAGCGCCTCAAGCTCACGCCGCGCGCCACGCTGGGCGAGCTGAGCTACCAGAGCGGTTTCCAACACGCCGCCGAGGTGATCGACCCGCACACCAGCGCGCTGATCTGCGCCTCCGACAGCATCGCCCTGGGGGCGATCAAATACCTGCAGCAGCAGCCGACGCACGCCATCCAGGTGTGCGCCATCGGCAACACCCCGCTGCTCAGCTTTCTGTTCCCCGACACCCTGTCGGTGGAGTTCGGCTACGGCAGCGCCGGCCTGCTGGCGGCGCAACAGCTGCTGGCGCAGCTCAACGGTGAACAGGGGATCCGCCGCCTGGTGGTGCCCAGCAAACTTTCCTGATTAAAAGACGACCATTTTTTGTCATTTTGTGATCCTCGCCCCAAACCGGGAACGTTCCCATTCCATAAAAAAATCCGAGTGACTAAGCTTTGATCATTACTCAGCCAACACCTCTGCAGGTATCCCATAATGAGCAAAGTAAAACAGCAGGATATTGATCGCCTGATTGTTTTGGTCGGCGGCCGCGAAAACATCGCCACCGTCAGCCATTGCATTACCCGGTTGCGTTTCGTCCTCAACGACCCCAGCAAGGCCAGCCCCAAGGAAATCGAAGAGCTGCCGATGGTCAAAGGCTGCTTCACCAACGCCGGGCAGTTCCAGGTGGTGATCGGCACCGACGTCGGCGACTACTATCAGGCGCTGATCGCCAGCACCGGCGTCAACGAGGCCGACAAGGAGCAGGCCAAGGTGGCCGCGCGCCAGAACATGACCTGGACCGAGCGCACCATCTCCCACTTCGCCGAGATCTTCTTCCCGCTGCTGCCGGCGCTGATCAGCGGCGGTCTGATCCTTGGCTTCCGCAACGTGATCGGCGATATCCCGATGTCCGGCGGCCAAACGCTGGCGCAGATGCACCCGGCGTGGAAAACCATTTACGACTTCCTGTGGCTGCTCGGTGAAGCGATCTTCATGTTCCTGCCGGTGGCCATCTGCTGGTCGACGGTGAAAAAGATGGGCGGCACCCCGGTGCTCGGCATCGTGCTGGGCGTCACCCTGGTGTCGCCGCAGCTGATGAACTCCTACCTGCTCGGCCAGCAAACGCCGGAAGTGTGGAACTTCGGCTGGTTCGTGATCCAGAAAGTCGGCTATCAGGCGCAGGTGATCCCGTCGATCCTGGCGGGCATGGCGCTGGGCTGGATCGAAACCCGGCTGAAAAAGATCGTCCCCGACTACCTCTATCTGGTGGTGGTGCCGGTAGTTTCGCTGCTGCTGGCGGTGTTCCTGGCGCACGCGCTGATCGGGCCGTTCGGCCGCATGATCGGCGACGGGGTTGCCTGGGCGGTGAAAGCGGTGATGACCGGCAGCTTCGCCCCGGTGGGCGCCGCGCTGTTCGGCTTCCTGTATGCACCGCTGGTGATCACCGGCGTGCACCAGACCACGCTGGCCATCGACATGCAGATGATCCAGAGCATGGGCGGCACCCCGGTGTGGCCGCTGATTGCGCTGTCCAACATCGCGCAGGCCTCGGCGGTGCTCGGCATCATCATCATCAGCCGCAAGGCCAACGAGCGTGAAATCTCGGTGCCGGCGGCGATCTCCGCCTATCTCGGCGTGACCGAACCGGCGATGTACGGCATCAACCTCAAATATCGCTTCCCGATGCTGTGCGCGATGATCGGCTCCGCGATCGCGGGCCTTTTCTGCGGCCTGGACGGCGTGATGGCCAACGGCATCGGCGTCGGCGGCCTGCCGGGCATCCTGTCTATCAAGCCGCAGTTCTGGCTGATTTACTCGCTGGCGATTCTGGTGGCGATCGTCATCCCGCTGGTGCTGACCATCATGGTCTACAAACGCAAGGCCGCCCGCGGCGAGCTGCCGGTTTAATTGACGCAAAATACGCAACATGAATGTAGGGGCTGGAAATACCCTATAGCTTTCGAGCTGCAGCTAGGCGGCAAGGGTGCAAATCCCCAGGAGCTTACTCAAGTAAGTGACTGGGGTGCAGCGCCGGCAGCCAACAACGCTGCAGTTTGAAAGATGAAGGGTACAGGCCCGTTGTCACGATTCAAAGGTATACAGCTATGAGCAACCCAACCCCCTGGTGGCAGAACGGCGTCATCTACCAAATTTATCCGAAGAGTTTTCAGGACAGCACCGGCAACGGCTACGGCGATTTGGCCGGCGTGACCCGGCGGCTGGACTATCTGCAGGAGCTGGGCGTCGACGCCATCTGGCTGACGCCGGTCTACGTGTCGCCGCAGGTGGACAACGGCTATGACGTGGCGGACTACTGCGCCATCGATCCGGCTTACGGCACCATGGCGGACTTCGAGCAGCTGATCGCCGCTGCCCACCGGCGCGGCATCCGCATCGTGATGGACATGGTGTTCAACCACACCTCGACCGAGCACCCGTGGTTCAAGGCCGCGCAGGATCGCCACAGCCCGTATCGCCAGTTTTACGTCTGGCGCGACGGCGAGGGGGATACGCCGCCGAACAACTGGCGCTCCAAGTTCGGCGGCAACGCCTGGCAGTGGCACGCCGACAGCGGCCAGTACTATCTGCACCTGTTCGCCGTCGAGCAGGCGGATCTCAACTGGGAACACCCGCCGGTGCGCGAAGAGCTGAAGAAAGTGTGTCAGTTCTGGGCGGACAAAGGCGTCGACGGCCTGCGCCTCGACGTGATCAACCTGGTGTCCAAACAGCAGGACTTCCCGTCCGACAGCCAGGGCTACGGCCGCCGCTTCTACACCGACGGCCCGCGCATTCACGAGTTCCTGCAGGAAATGAGCCGCGACGTGTTCCAGCCACGCGGCCTGATGACGGTGGGCGAGATGTCCTCCACCACGCTTGAGCATTGCCAGCAGTACGCGGCGCAGAGCGGCGGAGAGCTGTCGATGACCTTCAACTTCCACCACCTGAAGGTAGACTACGCCGGCGGTGAAAAATGGACGCGGGCGGCGCCGGATTATGTGGAACTGAAGCAGATCTTCCGCCACTGGCAGCAGGGGATGCATAACCGCGCCTGGAACGCGCTGTTCTGGTGCAACCACGATCAGCCGCGCATCGTGTCGCGCTTCGGTGATGAAGGCGCACTGCGGGTGCCGGCCGCCAAAATGCTGGCGATGGTGCTGCACGGCATGCAGGGCACGCCTTATATCTACCAGGGTGAAGAGATCGGCATGACCAACCCCGGCTTCCGCGCCATCGAGCAGTATCGCGACGTGGAAAGCCTGAACATGTACGCCGAGCTGAGCGCCCAGGGCCGCAGCGACGCCGAACTGCTGGCGATCCTGGCGGACAAATCGCGCGACAACGGCCGCACGCCGATGCAGTGGAGCGCCGCGCCGCACGCCGGTTTCACCACCGGCACGCCGTGGATCGGCTGCGCCGAGAATTACCCGCAGATCAACGCCGACGCGGCGCTGGCCGACCTCGACTCGGTGTTTTACGCCTACCGCCAGCTGATCACCCTGCGCAAGCAGTATCCGCTGCTGATCCACGGCGACTATCAGGATCTGGCGCCGGATCACCCGGCGCTGTGGTGCTATCAGCGCAGCTGGAACGGCCAGCGCCTGCTGGTGGTGGCCAACCTGAGCCGCGAACCGCTGGCCTGGGCGGCGGAAGGCGTGGAAGCCTCCGCCCAATGGCGCCCGCTGATGAGCAACTACAGCGACTCGGCAGACCAGCCGCAGGCGCTGACGCTGCGGCCGTTCGAAGCGGTGTGGTGGCTGCTCGAAGACTGACCCCGCAGGGCGCAGCGATGAACTGCGCCCTACAATGTCCCCATCAGCGCCACCACCCCGGCGGCCGCTTGCGCCAACTGCTCATCGCTCATGTCGCTCACGCCCTGCACCAGATGCGGCGGCAGATAATCCATGCCGGTCAGGTTAGCCAGCGCGTGGAACGGCAGCAGCAGATCCTGCACCGGATAGCGGTTGTAGCCTGCCGGCGTGTAGGCCTGCGCGTTGCCGCCGGTGCTCACCACCAATTGCAGCGGCTTGCCGTGCAGTTTGGTGCCCTCGCTGCCGTAGGCGAAACCATAAGTTAATACCGCGTCCTGCCATTCGCGCAGGATCGCCGGCGAGCTGTACCAGAAAAACGGGAACATCATTACCACCGCATCGTGGCTTGCCAGCAGTGCCTGTTCGCGCGCCACGTCGATGCGGTAATCCGGGTAAGCGCGGATCAGCTCGTGCACGGTCACGTTAGGCAGCGGGCGCACCGCCTCGATCAGCGCCTGGTTGATGCGCGACTCGTCGGGGGTGCGGTGGGCGGTTAACACTAAAATGCGTGACATAAATGATTCCTTGAACGTAAAGAAGATGAGGCATTTTTCCATTTCTGCCGCTTCGGGTGTAGGCTGTTCAAGGTCACTTCAATTTCAACCGAAAGTATCAACCACTATGTCGCTGCCCTTTGACGTGCACCGCCTGCTGCCGGCCTTCCTCGCCGCCGCGCAGGCGCAAAATTTCTCCGCCGCCGCCCGCCAGCTGGGCGTCACGCCGGCAGCGGTCAGCAAAAATATCCGCGCGCTGGAAGAGAAGCTGGCGCTGCGGCTGTTTCAGCGCAACACCCACAACGTGCTGCTGACCGACGAGGGCAAAGCGCTGCTGGCGCAGGTGGCGCCGCTGTGGCAGGCGTTGGCGGCGACGCTGGAAAGCGCCGGCGGCGAACGGCAGGCGCCGGCCGGGGTGGTGCGCGTCACGATGATCCCCGGCTTTGGCCGCCAGATGCTGATGCCGTTGATCCCGCAATTTCTGGCGCGCTACCCGCAGATCGATCTCGATCTGTCGCTGGATGCCCGGGTGGTGAATCTGGTGGGCGAAGGTTTCGACGTCGGCATCGGCAGCCGGGTCGATCCCGACAGCCGGCTGGTGGCGCGCCCGCTCTACCCGATGCATATGGTGCTGGCAGCGTCGCCCGACTATCTGGCGCGGCGCGGTGAACCGCAAACGCCGCACGATCTGCTGCGGCACGACTGCCTGCTGCACCGCAACCCCAGCAACGGCCGCCACGTCAAATGGCAGCTGCGCCATCAGGGCGAAACGCTGGCGCTGGATCTGAACGGCCGGCTGGTGGTCAGCCGCCCCGAGATGTTGCTGGATGCGGCGCTGGCCGGGTTGGGCATCGTCAACCTGGCGCGCTGGTACCTCGACAAGCACTTCGAACAGGGCACGCTGCGGCCGGTGCTGGCGGAGTGCTGGCCGCGCCCGGTGCAGCTGTGGCTCTATTACGCCTCGGCGGATCTGCCGCCGCGGGTGCGCGTCTGGGTCGACTTTCTGCTGGCGCATTTTCGCGATCGGCCAGTGAGCGATTGACGACTGTTCAGCTTGCGCACGCTCTTCCGTTTTCCTTGTTCTACATCAAAAGAATCTCGCCAATATCTATATATAGTGCATTAAGAATTGCGAACACCTATATATAGTAGTTATCCACAAAATAATCCACACGCCGCCACAGCCCTTGCGCGCTGCGGCTTTGCCCTGTGGATAAGCGAAATTTGACGGTTGCTCGCCACGCCAGGCGGGTATGAACGCTCCCTCGGGGAACAAGGAGTACAACGTGAAACCAGTAGTGATTAAGCGGGACGGTTGCCAGGTACCTTTTGACGAAGCGCGCATCGCGCAGGCCATCGAGCGCGCCGCGCTGGCGGTGGGCGTGGTCGACGCCGACTACTGCGCCACCGTCGCCCGCGTGGTCGCTCAGCGCATGGAGCAGCAGCCGCGCGTCGATATCCACGAGATCCAGCAGGCGGTGGAAAACCAGCTGATGGCCGGCGAGTACAAACAGCTGGCGCGCGCCTATATCGAATACCGCCACGATCGCGACGTGGCGCGCGAGCTGCGCGGCCGCCTGAACCAGGAAATTCGCGGCCTGGTCGAGCAGAGCAACCGCGCGCTGCTGAACGAGAACGCCAACAAGGACAGCAAGGTGATCCCCACCCAGCGCGACCTGCTGGCAGGCATCGTCGCCAAACACTACGCCAAGCAGCATATCCTGCCGCGCGACGTGGTGCTGGCCCATGAACGCGGCGAAATTCACTACCACGATCTCGACTACTCGCCGTTTTTCCCGATGTTCAACTGCATGCTGATCGATCTGAAAGGCATGCTGACCAACGGCTTCAAGATGGGCAACGCCGAGATTGAACCACCGAAGTCGATCTCCACCGCCACCGCCGTGACCGCGCAGATCATTGCCCAGGTCGCCAGCCATATCTATGGCGGCACCACCATCAACCGCATCGATGAAATTCTGGCGCCGTTCGTCGACGAGAGCTTCCGCAAACACCTGCAGGTGGCGGAGGAATGGCAAATCCCGGACGCCAAAGGCTATGCCATGGCGCGCACCGAGAAAGAGTGTTACGACGCCTTCCAGTCGCTGGAGTACGAGGTCAACACCCTGCACACCGCCAACGGCCAGACGCCGTTCGTCACCTTCGGCTTCGGCCTCGGCACCAGCTGGGAGTCGCGCCTGATCCAGCGCTCGATCCTGAAAAACCGCATCGCCGGGCTGGGCAAAAACCGCAAGACCGCCGTGTTCCCCAAACTGGTGTTCGCCATCCGCGACGGCCTCAACCACCAGTACGGCGATCCGAACTACGACATCAAGCAGCTGGCGCTGGAGTGCGCCAGCAAGCGCATGTACCCGGATATCCTCAACTACGATCAGGTGGTGAAAGTCACCGGCTCGTTCAAAACGCCGATGGGCTGCCGCAGTTTCCTCGGCACCTACGAGCAGGACGGCGAACTGGTGCACGACGGCCGCAACAACATCGGCGTCATCAGCCTCAACCTGCCGCGCATCGCGCTGGAGGCGATGGGCGATGAGTCGCGCTTCTGGGCGCTGCTGGATCAGCGCCTGCAGCTGGCGAAAAAGGCCCTGATGACGCGCATCGCCCGGCTGGAAGGCATCAAGGCGCGGGTGGCGCCAATCTTGTACATGGAAGGCGCCTGCGGCGTGCGGCTGAAGGCCGACGACAACATCGCCGATATCTTCAAGAACGGCCGCGCCTCGATTTCGCTGGGCTATATCGGCCTGCACGAGACCATCAACGCGCTGTTCGGCGGCGAAAACCACGTGTATGACGACGAAGCGCTGCGCGCCAAAGCGGTGGCGATCGTCGCGCGCCTGCGCGCCGCCGTCGACGCCTGGAAAGACGAGACCGGCTACGGCTTCAGCCTCTACAGCACGCCGAGCGAGAACCTGTGCGATCGCTTCTGCCGGCTGGACACCGCCGATTTCGGCGTGGTGCCGGGCGTCACCGATAAGGGCTATTACACCAACAGCTTCCACCTCGACGTGGAGAAGAAGGTCAATCCGTATGACAAGCTGGACTTCGAAGCGCCCTACCCGCCGTTGGCCAGCGGCGGCTTCATCTGCTACGGCGAATACCCGAACCTGCAGCACAATCTGAAGGCGCTGGAAGACGTGTGGGACTACAGCTACAGCCGGGTGCCTTACTACGGCACCAACACGCCGATCGACGAGTGCTACGAATGCGGCTTCACCGGTGAATTCTCCTGCACCAGCAAGGGCTTCACCTGCCCGAAATGCGGCAACCACGACTCGGCCAAGGTCTCGGTCACCCGCCGGGTGTGCGGCTACCTCGGCAGCCCCGATGCCCGGCCGTTCAACGCCGGCAAGCAGGAAGAGGTGAAACGCCGGGTGAAACACCTCGGCAACGGGCAGCTCGGCTGAGAAACGCCGCGCAGCCTATGCAGAAGCCTGTTCATCAGGCGTGATTGTCGCAGCCAGTTTGCCTTCGGCCAGCGCGCACCAACCGCAGCGTACACGCAGTACGTAAGGATTGGGAGCACTGCCCGGAGGCAAAATGGCCAGTAAAATAGCCTGATGGGCAGGCCTCACATGAATTATCACCAGTATTACCCGATCGACGTGGTCAACGGCCCCGGCACCCGCTGCACGCTGTTTGTCGCCGGCTGCGTGCACCAGTGCCCCGGCTGCTACAACAAAAGCACCTGGCGGCTCAACTCCGGCCAGCCGTTTACCGCGGCGCTGGAAGACCGCATCATCGCCGATCTGAACGATACGCGCGTGCCGCGCCAGGGGCTGTCGCTCTCCGGCGGCGATCCGCTGCATCCGGCCAACGTGCCAAGCATCTTAAAGCTGGTGAAACGGGTGCGCGCCGAGTGCCCCGGCAAGGATATCTGGCTGTGGACCGGCTACCGGCTGGCGGAGCTGGACGCACAGCAAATGCAGGTGGTGGACAGGATCAACGTGCTGATCGACGGCAAGTTCGTGCAGGATTTGAAAGACCCGGCGCTGATTTGGCGCGGCAGCAGCAACCAGGTGGTGCATAGGTTACGATGAGCTATCAACACACGTTTCAATAGGTATTCATCCAGATTCGATCTGACACATCTGCAGCATGGAGCCAATCTGACGGGCGTATTTGTGCCAGAAGCATATTTTGCTAATTCCCCGCTGTATCAATCACAGGGAAAAATTATTGGGTACTATTAGTCATTAATCGACAGTACTATGTTTAAAATATGTTTTATAAATCGAGTGATAGGTGTTTTGACATGGATATTAATGAGTTTCCACCGGGAGTTATGGAACATCTTGGTTGGTATGTATACCGATTGATTGATCCAAGGGATGGAAGTACTTTCTATGTGGGGAAGGGAAAAGGTAATCGTGTATTTGCTCATATGCGCGGTGAGGTCGCAATAGCTGATGATAATGAACTGCTTAGTAACAAACTCAAGCAACTTAGAGAGATAAGACTAGCAGGTCTCGAAGTCATCCATGTTATCCATCGGCACGGAATGGCTGATGAAAAGACTGCTTACGAGGTTGAAGCCGCACTTATAGACGCCTATCCTGGTTTAACTAACATCATGAACGGTGCTGGCAGCAATGAATATGGTGCTGCGCACATCAAAGAGTTAATCGCTACATACCAACCTGAAACAGTTGTGTTCCAGCATAAAGTTCTGATGATATCAGTTAATAGAAGTTCAAAGGATGTAGACCTCTATGATGCCGTACGTTTTAGCTGGCGTGTCAGCATTGAGCGTGCCTGTAAAGCTGAGGTCATACTTGCTACAGTGAGGGGGATCGTAAGAGGGGTTTATATCGCTGATGAGTGGCTCAAATCTACTCGTGAGAATTTTCCAGAGATGCCTTCATGGGATGCAGACGATGAGTTTGAATCTACTCAAAAATCCCGCTTTGGGTTCCGAGGAAGAGTCGCCCCCCCAGAGATAACGAAGATTTATCTTGGTAAAAAGATTCCGGATATTCTAAGAAAGAAAGGTGCTATGTCTCCTGTGAAATATTCTCCAGGTTTTTGATTTCGGAATGGTGAATAGCTACTAATTCTGTAATCACCTTTTGGGAAAAGTACCAACTTCCGCTCCTCGCTCAAAGCCGCCTGGCAGTTCTATCCGTAGACACTGCCAGCCCAACTCTAAACGAATCCCCCTCAACACCCCCGCCGATAGCGCGCCATGATTTTTGCTTTAAATATAGCCATTCGTTTTTCTACCTCCGAATGGCTGAAATAAACCGCGGTGCCGTTTCTTAAGCGATCAAGGGCGGCATCTACCCTTTCACGCAACGCTTGCTCCAGCAACATCGCCTCTACGTCCATTTCAGGTTTATTCCGCTGTTCCATTTCCATCTCCTCCATCGAGATAGCGTCAAGTCACGAATCCGTTACACCAACCCCATCCCCACCACGCCGGTCAGCACGCCGCACAGCGCCACCAGCGCCGCCGTCAGGCACAGTGCCCGGGAGGAGAAAGCTTTGTTGAGCATCAGCAGCGAAGGCAGGCTGACCGCCGGCAGGGTCATCAGCAGCGCCAGCGCCGGGCCTGCGCCCATGCCCGCCAGCATCATGGTCTGCACGATCGGGATCTCCGCCGCGGTGGGGATAACGAACAGGCAGCCGACGATCGCCAGCGCAACGATCCACAGCAGGCTATTGTCGACGGCGCCGTCGGCGTGCGGGAACAGCCAGACCCGCGCCGCCCCCAGCGCCAGCACCGCCAGCACGTAGATCGGGATGGTCGACCAAAACAGCGCCCACAGCGCTTTGCCCCAGCGGGCGAGGAACGGCTGCTCGTCGTTCTGCGCCGTCATCACCAGCGGTTGCGGCGCGGCGGGCTGTGGATCGTTGGCGGTCACGCGCTGCACCAGCCAGGCGATGCCCAGCACCATCACCACGCCCGCCACCAGGCGGATGGCGGCGAACGGCCAACCGAGCACAAATCCCATAAACACCAGCGTCGCCGGGTTCAATACCGGGTTGGCGAGCCAAAAGGCCAGCGCGGCGCCGCTGGACACCGACTGGCGGCGCATGCCGGCGGCAACCGGCGCGGCACAGCAGGTGCACATCATGCCCGGCAGCGCGATCAGCGCCCCCAGCACGGTGCCGGAAAAACGCCGGTGGCCGAGCGTGCGCGCCAGCCAGTCACGCGGGATCAGCACCTGCACCAGCGAACCTAACAGCACCCCGAGCAGCGCCGCCTTCCATACCGCGCTGAAGTAGACCAGCGCGTACTGCCAGGCCGCCAGCCAGGGGTTCGCGGCGCCGTCGGCCAGGATCGATTTGCCGATCGAGTGGCTGTCCGCCGCCACGAAGGCCTTGCCGTAGTAAGGCTGCCATTTGACGTAGTAGAGGCCGACGGCCACCACCAGCAGAAACAGGATCGGTTTCCACAGCGGCCAGGCGCGTGGGGCGTGTTCAGGGGCGTTCAGAGATTGCGGCATGGTAGCGGCCAGAGTCAGTCAACAGTGGCGCCAGCATAGCGCGCCGCCGCCGCCCGTGCACGCCCGTGCTGTCCAAAATAGTTCATCTGTTCGCCACCGACGCGTAACGCGATTGTCATCTGCGCCCGGCACCATGATGCCAACTTGAAAACCACAGGGTAGACGCACGATGAAACGCACCGCTTTCGCCTTCATCGCACAGCCATCGGTATGACGAGGTTTTTATTATGATGGAGTTATCTAGACATCCGACCACTTACCCCACCCGCTATCAGCAGATCGCCGCGCAGCTGGAACAGGAGCTGCGCACGCAGTACCGCTGCGGCGACTACCTGCCTTCGGAACAGCAACTGGCCGAACGTTACCAGGTCAATCGCCACACCCTGCGCCGCGCGGTGGATCAGCTGGTAGAGCGCGGCTGGCTGCAGCGCCGCCACGGCGTCGGCATTCTGGTGCTGATGCGGCCTTACGACTACCCGCTGCACGCCAATACCCGCTTCAGCCAGAACCTGTTCGAACAGGGCAGTCACCCCACCAGTGAGCGCTTACTCGCTGTCTTGCGCCCGTGTAATGGGCATGTCGCCAGCGCACTCTCGCGTGAAGAAGGCGAAATGGTGATCCACCTGCGCACCCTGCGCCGAGTCAACGGCGTGCCGATGAGCGTGATTGACCACTATCTGCCCGATCTGGACTGGTGGCCGGCGCTGCAGCAGTTCCACAGCGGTTCGCTGCACCAGTTTATCGAACAGCACCTGCAGCAGCCGCTGACCCGCCGCCAGACGCGCATCAGCGCGCGCCGCGCGCAGGCCAAAGAGAGCCGGCTGCTTGAGATCGCCACCCACGCGCCGCTGCTGTGCGTGCGCACCCTTAACGTCCGCAGCGGCGGCGAAGACGTGGCGGAATACTCCGTCAGCCTGGCCCGCGCCGACATGATTGAACTGACGATGGAGCACTGAATGCAAGCCTTAGAGTCGAGACAACGCTGGATGTCGGTGCTGGCGCACAGCCGGCCCGAGCAGCTGCGCAGCCACTGGCAGGCGCTGAACCTCAGCCCGGGTTACCGCAGCATCCGCGCGCCGGAGATCGGCCTGGCCCAACTGCAGGGGCGCATGGGCGCCACCGGCCGCCGCTTCGTGCTGGGGGACATGACGGTCACCCGCGCGGTGGTGCAGCTGGACAACGGCGGCTACGGCTACAGCTATATCGCCGGGCGCGACAAGGCGCATGCCGAGCTGTGCGCGCTGGCCGATGCGCTGCTGCAACAGCCGGAACACGGCGAACGCCTGCAACAACAGCTGATCGCGCCGCTGGCCGCGCTGCAGCACGAACAGCGCCAGCTGCGCGCCCGGGCGATCGCCGCCAGCCGGGTGGACTTCTTTACGCTGGTGCGAGGGGATTAAGCCATGAGTTTATTGACCGGTTTTGAGCAACCGATAGACCAATCGCAGCACGCTTTCCGTTTGATTCTTAAAGCCTTGAGCGAACCGGGCCACCGGGTGACGCTGCCGAACGGCCCGGCCTGGGCGCCGCTGAACGCCGCCAGCACCGCCGCGCTGCTGACGCTGGCCGATCAGGAAACGCCACTGCAGCTGTGCGCGGCGCTTAAAAGTGAGCAAGTGCTAACAAACATTCGTTTTCACAGCGGTGCGCCGCTGGCCGCCACGGCGCAGGAGGTCTGTTTTGCCCTGTTCGATGAGCAGCTGCAGGCCGCCGATCTGCAGGCGTTACCGCACGGCACGGAAATCTCGCCGGAGTTTAGCGCCACGGTCATCGTGCAGCTCGGTGAGCTGGAGAACGGCGCCGCGCTGCGCCTGACCGGCCCCGGCATCGAGAATCATCGTCTGATAGCGCCGCGCCTGCCGCCGGCGCTGCTGGATTACCTGATCAACCGCCCGCAGCGCTTCCCGCTGGGGCTGGATATCTTACTGACCTGCGGCGATCGCCTGCTGGCGATCCCGCGGACCACCCGCGTGGAGGTGTGCTGATGTACGTAGCGGTAAAAGGGGGCGAAAAAGCCATTGAGGCCGCCCATCAGCTGCAGGAACAGCTGCGGCGCGGCGACGACGCGCTGCCGGCGATCGGCGCGGAACAAATCGAACAGCAGCTGGGCCTGGCGGTGGATCGGGTGATGACCGAAGGCGGCATCTACGATCGCGAGCTGGCGGCGCTGGCCATCAAACAGGCCAGCGGCGATCTGGTGGAGGCGATCTTCCTGCTGCGCGCCTATCGCACCACCCTGCCGCGCCTAGCGGTCAGCGAGCCGCTGGCCAGCGAAAACATGCGGCTGGAGCGGCGTATTTCGGCGGTTTACAAGGACTTGCCCGGCGGGCAGGTGCTGGGGCCGACCTACGACTACACCCACCGGCTGCTGGACTTCGCGCTGCTGGCGGAAGGCGAGGCGCCGCGTGCGCCGCAGGCCGACGAACCGCTGCCGGACAACTGCAGCCACGTGTTCGATCTGTTGTGTCGCCAGCAGCTGGCGCGGGAGGAACAGGACGACGGCAGCACGCCGGACGACATCACCCGCAACCCGCCGGTTTACCCCTGCTCGCGCTCGGCGCGCCTGCAGCAGCTGGTGCGCGGCGACGAAGGTTTTCTGCTGGCGCTCGGCTACGCCACCCAGCGCGGCTACGGCCGCAACCACCCGTTCGCCGGCGAGATCCGCACCGGCCACGTTTCGGTGGAGATCGTGCCTGAAGAACTCGGTTTCGCCATCGATATCGGCGAAATCCTGCTGACCGAGTGCGAAATGGTCAACGGCTTCGTCGATCCCAAGGACCACCCGCCGCACTTCACCCGCGGTTACGGGCTGGTGTTCGGCCGCGCCGAACGCAAGGCGATGGCGATGGCCTTGGTGGACCGCGCATTGCAGAGCCCCGACTACGGCGAAGGCGTCGCCGGCCCGGCGCAGGACGAAGAGTTCGTGCTGGCCCACGCCGACAACGTCGAGGCCGCCGGCTTCGTCTCCCATCTCAAGCTGCCGCACTACGTCGACTTCCAGGCCGAACTGGAGCTGCTCAAGCGGCTACGACAGGAATACAGCGAGCGTCAGGAGGCCCGCGATGAGTGAAATATTGACCGGCTATAACCTCGGCTATCTGGACGAGCAGACCAAGCGCATGATCCGCCGCGCTATCCTGAAGGCGGTGGCGATCCCCGGCTATCAGGTGCCGTTCGGCGGCCGCGAGATGCCGATGCCCTACGGCTGGGGCACCGGCGGCATTCAGCTCACCGCCAGCGTTATCGGCCGCGCCGACGTGCTGAAGGTGATCGACCAGGGCGCCGACGACACCACCAACGCGGTGTCGATCCGCCGCTTCTTCCAGCGCGTCGCCGGGGTGGCCACCACCGAACGCACGCCGGAGGCCACGCTGATCCAAACCCGTCACCGCATTCCGGAAACGGCGCTGCGCGAAGACCAGATCCTGATCTATCAGGTGCCGATCCCGGAGCCGCTGCGCTTTATCGAACCGCGCGAAACCGAGACCCGCAAGATGCACGCGCTGGAGGAGTACGGCGTGATGCAGGTGAAGCTGTATGAAGACATCGCGCGCTACGGCCATATCGCCACCACCTACGCCTACCCGGTGAAGGTCAACGATCGCTACGTGATGGATCCGTCGCCGATCCCGAAATTCGACAACCCGAAAATGCACATGATGCCGGCGCTGCAGCTGTTCGGCGCCGGGCGCGAGAAACGCATCTACGCCCTGCCGCCGTTCACCAAGGTGGAGAGCCTGGACTTCGACGACCACCCGTTCAGCGTGCAGCAGTGGGACGAACCCTGCGCGCTGTGCGGTTCGCGCCACAGCTACCTGGACGAGGTGGTGCTCGACGATCGGGGCAGCCGCATGTTCGTCTGTTCGGACACCGACTACTGCCGGCAGCAGCTGGCGCAATCTTCGCAAGAGGCGCAGCACTGATGACTTCCACCCCTTTGAGCACCACTCCGCTGCTGTCGGTGAACCGGCTCACCCACCTGTACGCCCCCGGCAAGGGCTTCAGCGACGTGTCGTTCGACATCTACCCCGGTGAAGTGCTGGGCATCGTCGGCGAATCCGGCTCCGGCAAAACCACGCTGCTGAAATCGATCTCGGCGCGGCTGGCGCCGCAGCGCGGGCAGATCCTTTACCGCCCACAGGCGGGCCAGGAACACGACCTGTACGCCATGGCGGAGAGCGATCGCCGCCGCCTGCTGCGCACCGACTGGGGCGTGGTGCACCAGCACCCGCTCGACGGCCTGCGGCCGCAGGTCTCCGCCGGCGGCAACATCGGCGAACGGCTGATGGCCATCGGCCAGCGCCATTATGGCGACATTCGCCGCCAGGCCGGTCAGTGGCTGGAAGACGTCGAAATCCCGCTGTCGCGCCTCGACGATCTGCCGACCACCTTCTCCGGCGGCATGCAGCAGCGGCTGCAGATCGCCCGCAACCTGGTCACCCACCCCAAGCTGGTGTTTATGGATGAGCCGACCGGCGGGCTGGACGTGTCGGTGCAGGCGCGCCTGCTCGATCTGCTGCGCAACCTGGTGGTGGAAATGCAGCTGGCGGCGGTGATCGTCACCCACGATCTCGGCGTGGCGCGGCTGCTGGCCCACCGCCTGCTGGTGATGAAACAGGGTGAAGTGGTGGAGAGCGGCCTGACCGACCGGGTGCTGGACGATCCGCACCATCCTTACACCCAGCTGCTGGTTTCTTCGGTGCTGTCGTAACCCAAGGCGATAACAGATGACTATGCAAATCCGAGTTGAACATCTCAGTAAAACCTTCGTGCTGCATCAGCAGTACGGCACCCGCCTGCCGGTGCTGCACGACGCCAACCTGACGGTCGGCAGCGGCGAATGCGTGGTGCTGCACGGCCACTCCGGCAGCGGCAAATCCACCCTGCTGCGCTCGCTGTACGCCAACTACCTGCCGGACAGCGGCCATATCTGGATCAACCACCAGGGCGACTGGCTGGACATGGTCAGCGCCGATGCGCGCCAAATTCTGGCGGTGCGCCGCCATACGCTGGGCTGGGTCAGCCAGTTCCTGCGGGTGATCCCGCGCATCAGCGCGCTGGAGGTGGTGATGCAGCCGCTGCTGGAACAGGGCGTCGAGCGCGCCGAGTGCCGTGACCGCGCTGAGGCGCTGCTCGCTGCGCTCAACGTGCCGCAGCGCCTGTGGCCGCTGGCGCCGTCCACCTTCTCCGGCGGCGAACAGCAGCGGGTGAACATCGCGCGCGGCTTTATCGTCGATTACCCCATTCTGCTGCTGGACGAACCGACCGCCTCGCTCGACAGCCGCAACAGCGCGGCGGTGGTGCAGCTTATCGAACGCGCCAAGGCGCGCGGCGCGGCGATCGTCGGCATTTTTCACGATGAAGGCGTCCGCCAACAGGTCGCCGACCGGCTTTATGACATGCAGGCGCCGCAGGCGCTGGAGGCCCTCTGATGATCGTCAATAACGTTAAGCTGGTGCTGGATGACCAGGTGGTGCAAGGCTCGCTGGAGATGCAGGACGGCGTGATCCGCAGCTTCGCCGACGGCCCGAGCCGGCTGCCGCAGGCGCTGGACGGCGACGGCGGCTGGCTGCTGCCGGGGCTGATCGAGCTGCATACCGACAACCTGGACAAGTTCTTCACCCCGCGCCCGAACGTCGACTGGCCGGCCCATTCGGCGATGAGCAGCCACGACGCGCTGATGGTGGCCAACGGCATCACCACCGTGCTGGACGCGGTAGCGATCGGCGACGTGCGCGACGGCGGCCACCGGCTGGAAAACCTGCAGAAGATGATCGACGCGGTGATCCACAGCCAGCGCGCCGGGGTGAACCGCGCCGAGCACCGGCTGCACCTGCGCTGCGAGCTGCCGCACGAGAGCACGCTGCCGCTGTTCGAACAGCTGATGGACAAGCCGGGCGTGTCGCTGGTGTCGCTGATGGACCACTCGCCGGGCCAGCGCCAGTTCGCCTCGCGCGAAAAGTACCGCGAATATTATCAGGGCAAATACCACCTCAACGACCAGCAGATGAGCGAGTACGAGGAGCAGCAGGTCGCCCTGTCCGCCCGCTGGGCCGCGCCGAACCGCGAGGCGATCGCCGCCCACTGCCGCGCGCGCCGCATCTCGCTGGCCAGCCATGACGACGCCACCGCCGCGCACGTGGCCGAATCCTGCGCGCTGGGCAGCGCCATCGCCGAGTTCCCCACCACCGAGGCGGCCGCCCGCGCCTCGCACCAACAGGGCCTGCAGGTGCTGATGGGCGCGCCGAACATCGTGCGCGGCGGCTCCCACTCCGGCAACGTGGCGGCACACCATCTGGCGGCGCTGGGGGTGTTGGATATTCTCTCTTCCGATTATTACCCGGCCAGCCTGCTGGACGCGGCGTTTCGCCTCGCGGCGGACGAACGCAACGCCTACGACCTGCCCCAGGCGGTGCGCATGATCACCCGCAACCCGGCGCGGGCGCTGGATCTGCAGGATCGCGGCACCATCGCCGAAGGATTGCGGGCGGATCTGGTGCTGGCGCGGCCGCACGGCGAGCACGTTTATGTGCAGAACGTGTGGCGCCAGGGCAGGCAGGTGTTCTGATGGCGCGGCTCATCTACCTGATGGGGCCTTCCGGCGCAGGCAAGGACAGCCTGCTGGCCGCGCTGCGGGCCGACGCCGACAGTGCGCCGTTGGTGGCGCACCGTTACATCACCCGGCCGGCGGACGCCGGCTGCGAGAATCATATCGCGCTGAGCGAACCGGAATTTCTGCGCCGCCGCGCCAAGGGGCTGTTCGCGCTCGACTGGCAGGCCCACCAGCAGCGCTACGCGTTCGGGATCGAGGTGGATCTTTGGCTGCTGCAGGGGATCGACGTGGCGGTCAACGGTTCGCGCGCCCACCTGCCGCAGGCGCAGCAGCGCTATGGTGCGCAGCTGCTGCCGGTGTGCCTCCAGGTCAGCGCCGGGATCCTGCGCCGGCGCCTGCAGGATCGCGGGCGAGAAAGCGCCGAACAGATCGAGCAGCGGCTGGCGCGGGCGGCGGAATATCAGCAGAGTCTGCCCGCCGGCTGCCGGGTTCTGCACAACGATGGCCCACTCGACGACACCCTGGCGGCGCTGCTGGCGCTGCTGCCTACCGCCACCCGACAAGCTCAGGACGCGACGTCATGAACGACTTTGCCCAGCCGAAAATCGGCGACAACGTGACCCTTAACCGCACCCGGCTCGGCCAATATGTGCATCTGGCCGACGATGCGATCCTGGAAGAAGTGGAGATGGGGAACTACTCCTACACCGCCGGGCACAACCAGATCTTTTACGCCACTATCGGCAAGTTCGTCTCCATCGCCTCCTATGCGCGCATTAATCCCGGCAACCACCCGACCTACCAGCGCATCGCGCAGCACCACTTTACCTACCGCGCCTCCGAATACGGGCTGGGGGAAGACGACGCGGCGTTCTTCGACTGGCGGCGCGAGCACCACGTCACCGTCGGCCACGACGTGTGGATCGGCCATAACGCCATCCTGATGCCGGGCGTCAGCGTCGGCAACGGCGCGGTGATCGGCAGCGCGGCGGTGGTCACCAAGGACGTGGAGCCTTACAGCATCGTCGCCGGCGTGGCGGCCAAGAAGATCGGCATGCGCTTTGACGACGCGCTGATAGAACGCATCGAACGCAGCCAGTGGTGGCACTGGGATCACGCCACGCTGCAGGCGCGGCTGGCGGATTTTCGCGACATCAACCGCTTTGCGCAGAAGTACCTTTAACGGAGGGGAGCGATGCAACTGACCTTTCTCGGCACCGGCGGCGCGCAGCAGGTGCCGGTGTTCGGCTGCGACTGCCTGATCTGCCAACGGGCGCGGCGAGAGCCGGCATTTCGGCGGCGAGCGTGCAGCGCCATGCTTAACTATCAGGGGGAAACGACCTTATTGGATGCGGGATTGCCGGCTTTGGAGCGGCGATTTTCGGCGGGGCAAATTCAACGTTTTTTACTGACACATTACCACATGGATCACGTTCAGGGGTTATTTCCTTTGCGTTGGGGGTGCGGAAATTCCATTCCGGTGTATGGCCCGCCGGATGCACAAGGCTGCGACGACCTGTTCAAACACCCGGGCATTCTGGCGTTTCAGCCGCCGCTGGCGCCCTTCGCCACCGTCGAACTGGGCGGCATGCGCATCACCCCGCTGCCGCTGCAACACTCCAAACTGACCCACGGTTATCTGATCCAGGCGGCGGGCGCTGCGCTGGCCTACCTGACCGACACCGTCGGCCTGCCGCCGGCCACCGCCGACTATCTGCAGAACGTGGCGCTGGATCTGCTGGTGCTCGATTGCAGCCTGCCGCCGCAGCCGCAGGCGCCGCGCAACCACAACGACCTGACCCGCGCGCAGGAGACGCAGCGGTTGCTGCAGCCCAAACGCACGCTGCTGACGCACATCAGCCATCATCTCGATCTGTGGCTGCTGGACAACGAACTGCCCGCCGGGCTGGAGCTGGCGTTCGACCACCTCAGCGTCAGCCTCGGTAGCAGTGCAGCCGATCCGACTCCAGCACCCTGACCCCTTCGCCCGGCGTGAACGCCTGCTGCAGCAGCGTTTGCGCCACGTCTTTGGCGGAGACGGCGCGCCATTTGCCGGGCAGCAGCCTGAACAGCGGCAGCGTAAGGCGCTCCATCAGGCGCGGCGCGGGGCGATCCCCCACCAGCATGGAAGGCCGCACCAGCGTCAGGCGCGGCCAGTGCTGTTCGCGCAGCGCCTGCTCCATCTCGCCTTTGGTGCGGTTATACAGGAAGGTGGAATCCGCGTTGGCGCCCAGCGCGCTCACCACCAAGCAGTGCTGCGCCCCCAAGCGGCGGCCGGTCAGCGCGCTCTCCACCACCAGTTGATAATCGACGTAGCGGAAGGCATCGGCGCTGCCCGCCGCCCGGCGGGTGGTGCCCAGGCAGCAGAACACCAGATCGACCGGCTGCTGCAGGCCGCTCAGCAGCTCGAACAGCGCATCGCCGACCGGATTGGTCAGCTTGCCGTGCGGCGGCAGCGGCGTGCGCGTCGGCGCCACGATGGCCGTTATCTGCGGATCGCTTTGCAACAGCTGCAGCAACTCGCGCCCCACCAGCCCGGTTGCGCCGACTAACAGTGCTCGCGCCATGCAATCTCCCGTTGTAATCAATACGTCGACTTAAAGTATAGACCGCGCCCAATGCAGCTTCTTGCCGAAGCCGAGGGTGTTGTCGGTCATCTTCACCTCGTGCAGATCCAGCCGCCAAACCGAGGCCTTCATCGCCCTGGCGATCGGGAAGCGCTTGCAGTAACGCGCGCGCGCCGCGTCGGCCTCTTCGCCGCTCAGCAGCACCGCCTCGGCGCGATACTGCACGCCGCGGATCAGCGCGATGCTTTTCGGCTTCGGCGCGATGGTGCCGACCACCCGGCCGTTGTTCAGCATCAGCCCGCCGTGGCGGGTGTGCGGTTCGGTCATCAGCCACAGCGCCATCGCCGCGGCGTCGAACACGTAAAAACAGTTGGCGCACCACATGTCGAGGCCGTCGCCGGCGCATAGCGTCAAGACGTGTTGTTTGCCGATGAAATCCGCAATCTGCTGCCGTTGTTCTGGGGTATTCAAGGTTACTCGCCTCCCTGTTCACTCACTTCATCTTACCCTGCGTTGTTGAGGCGAGTCACAAATAACGATAATCATCAAAAACTAAAAGTGAATATAAAAACACAATAAATGCATTTTTATTAATTTAAGCCCGAAGCGGATTTATAACATAAAAAATACAAGACGGATTTATTTGATCGTTATGCAACCGGTTATTCGACCGGTTCTTTTATTCCCATCCTGACGACACGCAAATTTAGCGCACCCGCCCGGAGTCGATTAGCAATTTATTTACATGCTCATTTGCCTGCCTGAGGGCGGTTTATGCAATTCACTGCATAACCGATGAATAGTTATTTATAAACACCGACATTTATGTGACTTTCATCACGATTTTTAGCCCACCTTGCGTTAAAATAGCGCCATCTTTTCACTCAGCAAGGTGGATTAGAAAATGGAAAACAATAACCGCAAAATGGCGCATATCAGGCGCACAACCCATATTATGATGATGGCTCATCGCAGCTGCTTTAGCTTCGCATTCTTCAACTACAGATAACCCTCTCCCCTCGCTCTTACGCCGTTGATAAGAGTGTCATTGCGTTTTTATTTATTCTCCGCACGCCGGTGATAATATCGCTTTCTCGCTAACCGGGAAGGACACGCAATTCATTCTTAATTTCGGCCAAGCGCATCCAAGCTAAATAAAACAACGAACACAGTTAATGCCTTTCGGCATCACTGGGTTCTCGCACACCTTTATTTTCGTGAAGGCGTTCGCGGCAAATGGAATTATTTGCCGACGGACTGCCTTTGCCTGAAGAATGAGAAAAATGAAAAAATTAAAAATTGCCGCCAACACCCAAACCCTCGGCTGCTTTGAAACTGAACGCGACATCGTCGATGTGCATCACAGCGATTTCAATGACGTCGCCGCCATCGTGCTGTCGGTAGACGACGTCACGCACGGCATGGTGGCGCGCATTGAAGAGCACGGCCTGAACATTCCGCTGTTCGTCGCCGTCTGCTGCGAAGAAGAGCTGGATAACGCCGTATTGCCGGCGCTACATGGCGTGTTTGAGCTGTGCGGCAAGAATACCCAGTTCTACGGCAAACAGCTGGAGGCCGCCGCCGCCAAATATGAGAGCGAGCTGCTGCCGCCGTTCTTCAACACGCTGACGCAGTACGTGGAAATGGGCAACGCCACCTTCGCCTGCCCCGGCCACCAGGGCGGCGAGTTCTTCCGTAAACATCCGGCGGGCCGCCAGTTCTTCGACTTCTACGGCGAAACGCTTTTCCGCTCCGACATGTGCAATGCCGACGTCAAACTGGGCGACCTGTTGATCCACGAAGGCGCGCCTTGCGCTGCGCAGCAGCACGCCGCCAAGGTGTTCAACGCCGACAAGACCTACTTCGTGCTCAACGGCACCTCGGCCTCGAACAAGGTGGCGACCAACGCCCTGCTGACGCGCGGCGACCTGGTGCTGTTCGACCGCAACAACCATAAATCCAACCACCACGGCGCGTTGATCCAGGCCGGCGCCACGCCGGTCTATCTGGAAACCGCCCGCAACCCGTTCGGCTTTATCGGCGGCATCGACGCGCACTGCTTTGACGAACGCTACCTGCGCCAACAGATCCGCGAAGTGGCGCCGGAACGCGCCAATGAAGCCCGCCCGTTCCGCCTGGCGATCATCCAGCTCGGCACCTACGACGGCACCATCTACAACGCCCGCCAGGTGGTCGACAAGATTGGCCACCTGTGCGACTACATCCTGTTCGACTCCGCCTGGGTGGGCTATGAGCAGTTCATTCCGATGATGAAAGACTGCTCGCCGCTGCTGCTGGAGCTGAACGAGAACGATCCCGGCATCATCGTCACCCAGTCGGTGCATAAACAGCAGGCCGGCTTCTCGCAAACCTCGCAGATCCATAAAAAAGATAAGCACATCAAGGGACAGAGCCGCTACTGCAACCACAAGCGCTTCAACAACGCCTTCATGCTGCACGCCTCCACCAGCCCGTTCTATCCGCTGTTTGCCGCGCTGGACGTCAACGCCAAGATGCACGAGGGCAAGAGCGGCCAGCGTCTGTGGCAGGAGTGCGTGCGCGTGGGGATCGAAGCGCGCAAAATGCTGCTGGACACCTGTACGATGATCAAACCGTTCGTGCCGGATCAGATCGACGGCAAGCCGTGGCAGGCCTATGACACCGCGGCGATGGCCAACGATCTGCGCTTCTTCAACTTCGTGCCCGGCGAGAAATGGCACGCCTTTGAGGGCTATGCCGAATCGCAGTACTTCGTCGATCCGTGCAAACTGCTGCTCACCACGCCGGGCATCGATACCGCCACCGGCAGCTACAGCGAGTTCGGCATCCCGGCGACCATTCTGGCCAACTACCTGCGTGAAAACGGCATCGTGCCGGAAAAATGCGATCTCAACTCGATCCTGTTCCTGCTGACGCCGGCGGAAGACATCGCCAAGATGCAGCATCTGGTGGCCCTGATCGCCCGCTTCGAGCAGCACATCGAGCAAAACTCCCTGCTCAGCGAGGTGCTGCCTGCGGTCTATAAAAACCACCAGCAGCGCTACAAAAACTACACCATCCGCCAGCTGTGCCAGGAAATGCACGACCTTTACGTCAGCTACGACGTTAAAGAACTGCAAAAAGAGATGTTCCGCAAAAGTTATTTCCCGCGCGTGGTGATGAATCCGCAGGACGCCAATACCGAGTTCGTGCGCGGCAATGTGGAATTGGTCTCGCTGGCTAAAGCCGAGGGCCGCATCGCCGCCGAAGGCGCCCTGCCTTATCCTCCTGGCGTGCTGTGCGTGGTTCCCGGTGAAATTTGGGGTGGCGCCGCGCAGCGTTATTTCCTGGCACTGGAAGAAGGCATCAACTTATTGCCGGGATTCGCGCCAGAATTGCAGGGCGTTTATATCCAACAGGATGAGGACGGCTGGAACCGCGCTTACGGCTACGTCATGAAAAATTAATCACCTTACGGGGCGGCGATGATTCTCGCCGCCCGGATCGCATCCTAAAAGAGAAAATGATCATGAGTAAGTCCAATAATAAAATGGGGGTCGTGCAATTAACGATCCTGACCGCCGTGAATATGATGGGTTCCGGCATAATTATGCTGCCGACCAAGCTGGCCGAAGTGGGCACGATTTCGATCGTTTCCTGGCTGGTGACCGCCGTCGGCTCGATGGCGCTGGCCTACGCCTTCGCCAAATGCGGCATGTTCAGCCGTAAATCCGGCGGCATGGGCGGCTACGCCGAATACGCCTTCGGCAAATCAGGCAACTTTATGGCGAACTACACCTACGGCGTTTCGCTGCTGATCGCCAACATCGCCATCGCCATTTCCGCCGTCGGCTACGGCACCGAGCTGTTTGGCGCTACGCTCAGCCCGCTCGGGATCTGTATCGCCACCATCGGCGTGCTGTGGCTGGCGACCGTCGCCAACTTCGGCGGTGCGCGCATCACCGGCAAAATCAGCGGCATCACCGTCTGGGGCGTGATCATTCCGGTGGTGGGCATCTCGGTCATCGGCTGGTACTGGTTCAGCGGCAGCGCCTACGTCGCCGCCTGGAACCCGCATCAGGTGCCGACCTTCGAAGCCATCGGCGCCTCGATCTCGATGACCCTGTGGGCGTTTCTGGGGCTGGAATCCGCCTGCGCCAACACCGACGTGGTGGAAAATCCGGAGCGCAACGTGCCGATCGCCGTACTGGGCGGCACCCTCAGCGCGGCGGTGATCTATATCATTTCGACCAACGTGATCGCCGGCATCGTGCCGAACATGGATCTGGCCAACTCCACCGCCCCGTTCGGGCTGGCGTTCTCCCACATGTTCAACCCAACGGTCGGCAAGATCATCATGGCGTTGATGGTCATGTCCTGCGTCGGCTCGCTGCTCGGCTGGCAGTTCACCATCGCTCAGGTGTTCAAATCCTCCGCCGACAGCGGCTTCTTCCCGAAAATCTTCTCTAAGCTGAGCAAGGCCGACGCGCCGGTTAAAGGCATGCTGACCATCGTCGTCATCCAGAGCGGCCTGTCGCTGATGACCATCAGCCCGTCGCTGAACAAGCAGTTCAACGTGCTGGTGAACCTGGCGGTGGTGACCAACATCATCCCTTACATCCTGTCGATGGCGGCGCTGGTCATTATTCAGAAAGTGGCGAAGGTGCCGGACAACAAGGCGCGCATCGCCAATATCATCGCCGGCATCGGCGCGCTGTACAGCTTCTATGCGCTCTACAGTTCCGGTGAGGAAGCGATGATGTGGGGCGCCATCGCCACCTTCCTCGGCTGGACGCTGTACGGCATCGTCTCGCCGCGCTTCGAGCTGGCGGGAAAAAAGGGGTAAAGGGGTAAAGCGGTAAGGCAGCGGCGGCCGGGGATGGGATTGTGATGGCGAACATGCCATCATACGCCGACCCTGGCCACCGAAACGGCGTACGATGACCGACACTTTCCCCACTCTCTGGCACCTCTACATGCTGCGTTTACCGAGCGGCATGCTGTATACCGGCATCACCACCGACGTGGCGCGCCGCCTGGCGCAGCATCAAGCCGGCAAAGGCGCCAAGGCGCTGCGCGGAAAAGGGGAACTGACGCTGGCATTTCACTGCCAGGTGGGGGATCGCTCAACGGCGCTGAAGCTGGAATACCGCGTCAAACAGCTGAGCAAAATACAAAAAGAGCGGCTGGTGAATCACCCGCCGCTGTCGTTGGCGTATCTATTGCCGGTCGTTAAAAGCGATTAAACGGCGCCGAAAAAGCCACTTCGCCGCTGACGCCGTTCAGGGCGTCTTCCGCCAGCGGATACACCTGGAACGCGCTTTCCGTGTCCAGCCAGCGGCAGTTCAGGCCATAGGCGGCGGCCGGTTTAAAACCGAAGCGGCCGTAGTAGGCCGGATCGCCCAGCACCACCACCGCGGCGTAGCTGAATTCGTTCAGCGAATCCAAGCCTTCGTACACCAGCTTTTCAGCCAGCCCCTGACGGCGCAGGCTTTCATCTACCGCCAGCGGCGCCAGCGCCACCCATTGGCGATCTTCGCCGGCCACGTCTACCGGGCTGAACGCGGCGTAACCCACCACCCCGCCTTCGTCGTCAGTGGCGACCACGCCCAGCGTCAGCAGGCCATCTTCGCGCAGCTGCTGCACCAGATCGGCTTCGTCGTCGCGGCCAAAGGCGCGGCGCAGCAAGGCGTCTATGCCCGCCGCGTCTACCGGGATCTCTACGCGGATCAGCATGATACCGCCACACGGGAAGCCGACGCCGTGCCCTCCTGCAACCCTGCTTCGACAAAATCAGCCAACTGCAACAGCCCCATGCGCAGCGGCGCGGGCATGCTTTCCAGCTCGATGGCGTCCATCAAATTTTTCACATACAGGCCCAATTCGGTATCCCCTTCAATCTGCAGCCGACGCTGAAAGAACAGCGTATCCGGATCTTGCTTGCGCGCCGCGATCAGGATCAGATCGTTGGCGTCGCCGCTGAAACTGACGTCCGCTTCGGCGTGCTGGCTGACCACCAGTTTGTCGTTTTCTACCGTCATAAACCATTGTAGCGCCAGATCGCGAACTTCGATCTTCAGCCAGCGCGATTCGAGAAATTCCAGATCGCCATCCGCCAACGCCTGGCGGAACTGCCAGCTCAGCACCTGTTGCAGCAGCTGGCGCTGCAGGGCGAACGGCGTGAATTTCAGCGGGATGCGCAGCAGCGACGGCCCCTGGCGCACAAGGCGTGCTCGTAGTTGTTCCAACACGGTCATCCACTCCTTTCAATACGGACTACCGCTATTTTGCCACACTGGCGCGCGGCTTCAGCGGTCTATATCAACAAATAGTGCATTTCACCGCCATGTTTATCAATACGCCATAAGCTGCCCCAAATCAAAACCTGTGTACGCCCCTTTGCCTAAAATGGCCTCCCCGATTCGCATTTGCCGGCGGAACACCGCCGTCGGCAACCTTTAAAGACAGCGTGCGCCCGGCCGGGCGCACGGCTAAGCCAGGATAAATCTATGGAGCTGCTTTGTCCCGCCGGCAACCTGCCGGCCCTGAAGGCCGCGGTGGATAACGGCGCCGACGCCGTTTACATCGGCCTGAAAGACGATACCAACGCGCGCCACTTCGCCGGCCTCAACTTCACCGAGAAAAAGCTGCAGGAAGCGGTCGATTACGTGCATCGCCACGGCCGCAAGCTGCATATCGCCATCAACACCTTCGCCCATCCCGACGGCTACGCCCGCTGGCAGCGCGCGGTGGATATGTCGGCCCAGCTGGGCGCCGACGCGCTGATTCTGGCAGATCTGGCGATGCTGGAATACGCCGCCCAGCGCTACCCGCAGCTGGAGCGCCACGTTTCGGTGCAGGCCTCCGCCACCAACGAGGAGGCGATCCGTTTCTACCAGCGTAACTTCGAGGTAGGCCGGGTGGTGCTGCCGCGCGTACTGTCGATGCATCAGGTGAAACAGCTGGCCCGCACCAGCCCGGTGCCGCTGGAAGTGTTCGCCTTCGGCAGCCTGTGCATCATGGCCGAGGGGCGCTGCTATCTCTCTTCCTACCTGACCGGCGAATCGCCGAACACCGTCGGCGCCTGTTCGCCGGCGCGGTTCGTGCGCTGGCAGCAAACCCCGCAGGGCATGGAGTCGCGCCTGAACGACGTGCTGATCGACCGCTACCAGGACCATGAAAACGCCGGCTACCCGACGCTGTGCAAGGGCCGCTATCTGGTGGACGACGTGCGCTACCACGCGCTGGAAGAGCCCACCAGCCTCAATACGCTGGAGCTGCTGCCGGAGCTGCTGGCCGCCAACATCGCCTCGGTGAAGATCGAAGGCCGCCAGCGCAGCCCGGCTTACGTCAGCCAGGTGGCGCGCGTCTGGCGCCAGGCGATCGACCGATGCCAGGCCGATCCGGCCGCCTACCGCGCCGACGCCGCCTGGATGGAGACGCTGGGCGCGATGTCCGAGGGTACCCAAACCACGCTGGGCGCCTATCACCGCAAATGGCAGTAGCCGGAGGAAACATGAAATACGCACTGGGGCCGGTACTCTACTACTGGCCGAAAAACGACATCGCGGCGTTCTATCAGCAGGCGACGGAGAGCAGCGCCGACATCATTTACCTCGGCGAGAGCGTCTGCACCAAGCGGCGCGAGATGAAGGTCGGCGATTGGCTGGCGCTGGCGCGCGAAATCGCCCGCAGCGGCAAGCAGGTGGTGATCTCCACGCTGGCGCTGCTGCAGGCGCCGTCCGAGCTGAATGAGCTGAAACGCTATGTGGAGAACGGCGAGTTCCTGTTTGAAGCCAACGATCTGGGCGCGGTGAACATGGCGGCGGAGCGCGGCTTGCCGTTCGTCGCCGGCCACGCGCTGAACTGCTACAACGCCTATACCCTGCGCCTGCTGCGCCGCCAGGGCATGATGCGCTGGTGCATGCCGGTCGAGCTGTCGCGCGACTGGCTGGCCAACCTGCTGACGCAGTGCGACGAGCTGGGCTTCCGCCATGATTTCGAGGTGGAGGTGCTGAGCTACGGCCACCTGCCGCTGGCCTATTCGGCGCGCTGCTTCACCGCTCGCTCGGAGAACCGCGGCAAGGACGAGTGCGAAACCTGCTGCATCAAGTATCCGCAGGGCCGCATGATGCGTTCGCAGGAGCAACAACAGGTGTTCGTGCTCAACGGCATCCAGACCATGAGCGGCTACTGCTACAACCTCGGCAACGAGCTGCCGAGCATGCAGGGGCTGGTGGACATCGTGCGGCTGTCGCCGCAGGGCGCAGAGACGCTGGCGCAAATCGATGCCTTCCGCGCCAACGAACGCGGCGAAAAGCCCTTGGCCTTGACCGATCACGCCGACTGCAACGGCTACTGGCGCCGCGTGGCGGGATTGGAGTTGGTGTCTTAGCGAGGTAAGCGCCGGCGGCGCACTGCCGCCGGCATTGTTTATTTATCAAGATGAATACGGTTATTTCCGCCGTGGAACCAATGGAATAAACTTACACACATCTGGCAGCAGCTTCTGATACCAAAATAAGTAAAAACCGCGATGACCGCATCTACCAAATGTTCTCCGTATGAAATAATACTTAGCGAGGAGAACGAGACAAGTAACATGCTCAACGTTAGCGCCATCATATTACAAAGCGGGTCTAAAATACGTCTATTGGCCATAACCCACCCTCTATTGTTGAAACGGTAAAAGCGATGTTCTCATCACCATCGACACTGCCCATAAGCGCTATTGGCGTTTTTATTGCCACCCAAGGCACCACCGTTATTCTTATTATTCCCCGCGGGGCTGTTATCGGCGCAAGAGACCGCCCCCATCAAGCCACCGGCAACCGCCAATCAGTTTCATCTCATCAGAAGTAAGCTCTCTTATTGTTGACATATTTATATTATCCTTTAAATAACACGTTATAGATAAAACTAACGCCAACCATTATTTCCCTAAACAGGTCGACAATGACAATTACCAAAGTCAATATAAGAAATTAAATCAAAATAACAATAGAAATCCCGCTAAATAAACAACCTTAAACATATCGATAATACGAAATAATAAAGGCGCCGAATATGGCGCCTTTATTGGTTCCCTACGCCCGCCGTTTCCTGAACATCCCGCGCAGCGCCACGCTGTTGCGCAAGAAGCCGACGCCGAAGCCCAGCAGGGTGTAGACCACGCCGAGCACCAGCATCATCATCACGTCGCCCCACACTTCGTTCAGCGACAACCCCATCTGGTTGACGCCGGCGATCGCCTTGGTACCCCAGGTGGAGGGAATGCTGTAGGAGATGGCGCGCACCCAGGCCGGCATCGACTGCAGCGGCCAGATGGTGCCGGACAGGTAGAAGATCGGCGTGGTGATGAACGCCAGCGTCAGGTAGATCATCTCGACGCTGCGCAGGCACTCGGTCACCAGCTTGCCCAGCCCCAATACCGCCAGCAGGAACGGGAAGGTCAGCAGCAGCAGTTCGGCGATGTTCGCCGTCTGCCGATAGCCCAATACCCACGGCCACAGCACGAACAGCACGATCGACAGGAACAGCCAGATCGGCAGCAGCGCCGTCAGCCCGCCGAGGTGCGCCGCCAGCGGCGCCTTGCCGCCGGGCATGCTCTTCATGGCGATGTTGACGCGGATACAGGCGATCAGCAGCGAGTGCTGCAACAGCATCACCAGCAGGCCGGGGAAGATGATCGCCGCGAAGCTGATGCCGGGGTTAAACACGTCCAGCGTTTGCCCCAGTATCGGCGTCAGCAGTATCTGCGCCTGCCGTTCGCTGAAGCCGCTGCGCAGCAGCAGCCCGTTGTTGTACTCCGTCAGCAGCTGCTGGTAGGCCGCCACCACGTCCTGTTGGATCTGGCCGTTGGCCAGGCGGTTGGTGGCGTCGCCGTACACCGGCACCACGATGTTCTGCCCGCTGAGGATCTTCTTCTCCAGATCCACCGGCATGATGATCACCGCAAACAGCTTGCGCCAGCCGAGATCGCGCTGCGCCTGCTCCAGGCTGTCGTAGGTTTCAATCGCGATCTTGGAGGTGGCGTCCAGCTGGCGGATCAGCTGGCGGCTGGCGGTGCTGTGATCCTGATCGACCACCCCCACCGGCAGATCCCACACCGTGCGGTTGGCGTACACCATGCTCATAATGCACAGCGACAGGATCAGCATCAGCCACACCGGCCGCTCCAGCATGCCGAGCAGCACCTTAACGAAGGTTTGCCAATAGAGCTTCATCCGGCGTTCCCCTCTTTTGCCAGCCGCGCCGGCAGGCGATTGCGCACCAGCAGCGCGGCCACCAGCGGGTAGACCGCCAGCAGCGCACACACGCTGAAAATGGCGCTGGCGTGCACCTGCCGCAGGAACACGTCGAACATCGCGTACAGCGCGTGGGTCAGCGGCTCGATGTTGGAAATGATGCGCGCCGGCAGCGGCATCGACAGCTCAGGCACCGCCATGCCGGAGAAGGTCATCGCGATACTGACCAAAATACCGATCAGGCTGTAGGCGGTGATGGTGCTGCCGGTAAAGGTGTACAGCAGCAGGCCGATGCTCTGCGCTGCCATCACGTAAAACAGGCCGATCATCAGCATAAACAGCGGATTGCCGCTGACGCGGGCGTCAAAGATGCCCACCAGCGCCGCGATCTCCACCATCAGCAGGGTGGTGAAACACAGCGTGTAAGGCGCCAGCTTGCCGAGCAGCGCCAGGCTGAACGGCTTGGCCTGCAGCAGCGACTTGCTGCGCGCCAGCACGTAGATCATGCAGGTCACCGCGAACAGCTGCAGCAGGTGAATGGTGGCGGCGAACTGCTGGTAATAGATATAGCTGCCGCTGGCGTTGAACAGGCTGCCGTAAGAGAGCGTCACATCCGCCAGCGGCGGCAGCGACTTGCCCATCTCGGTGGCGATGATGCTGCGGGTGCTGGCGTTGATTTCGTTCATCAGGCCGCCAAAGTCCTGGGTGGAGTACAGCCCGGCGCCGTAGAACAGCGCGTTGTAGTACATCACCACGCTAGGCTGTTTGCCCGACAGCGCGTTGGCCTCAAAGTCCGGCGGGATGTAAAGCAACGCGTAATCCTGCGCGCTGCGCAGGCGGCTCAGCGACTCCGGCAGCCCGCCGCCGTAGGCCTCGACGTGGGCGTGCGACCCGGCGTCCAGCCGCCGGGTCAGCGATTTGGACAGCGGGCTGTGATCGCTGTCCACCACCGAGACCGGCAGATCGAGCAGCGTGCCTTCGGAGAAGTTGCTGCTGATCAGCCCAAACAGGATCAGCGGAAAGATCCAGCTCAGCCAGTGCACCACCGGGCTGCGAAAGGCGACGCGACACTCTTTGTCGAACGCGTGACTGAAGCAGCGCCAGCCGGCCCTTACTCTTTCCATTGCCATAAGGTGCTCATCCCCGGACGCAGGCCGTCCACCGGCTGTGACGGATACAGGCGCACTTCGAAGGTTTTCAGGTCGAAGTCGCCGGTGGCGCGGGTGGCGCGTTTGGTGGCGTAATCCCCCAGCGGCGCGATGTAGCGCACTTCGGTGTCGATCATTTTGTCCTTCAGCGCCGGCACCCGCAGCTTGACCTTGTCGCCTTTGCGCACGTGGGCCAGGATGTCTTCGCGCAGGTTAAACACGAAGTAGGCGTCCGGCACCCGGATCAGCGTCACCAGCGGGCTACCGGCGTTCAGCAGCTCGCCCACTTCGGCCGGGATCGGCCCCACTTCGCCGTCCACCGGCGCTTTCACCTGCAGATCGTCGCTCTGCGCCTGGATCTGCAGCAGGTTCTCTTCCGCCGCCCGCAGCGCCGCCGCGTATTGTTGCCGCAGCTCGACGCGGTCGCCGTTGATGCCTTCGTCCAGGTTGGCCTTGGCCGCCTGCACCTGCTGGAAGGCGGTGTCGCGCGCCCGGCGCGAAGCGTCCAGCTCGGACTTCGAGATATAGCCCTTGCCGGCCACGCTCAGGTTGCGGTTGTAGTCGTTTTGCGCATTGCGGTACTGCGCTTCGGCCTGCGCCAGATTGGCGCGCAGGTTGCGGATGCTCTCTTCACGGGTGCCGTGCAGCGACTGATCGAGCTGCGCCTTGGCCTCGTCGCGCGTGGCCTGCGCGGAACGCAGTTGCGCCATCAGTTCGGGGCTGTCGAGCTGGATAATCAGCTGGCCGCTTTTCACGTCGTCGCCGCGTTCGATCAGGCGTTCAACCACCCGGCCTTTCGCCTTGGAAGCGACGATCACTTCGGGAGCGTCCACTTCACCCTGCAGTAACAGATCCTGATTGTGCGCGCGGAACAGGATCGCCAATGCGATCGCCACCATCATCAGCAACAGGGTAAACAGCGTCTTTTTTTTCATTATATTGGCTCCCGGAACGGTAAGCGGCGGGCGGGGATCATCATTTCCATATCTCAAATTGCTCCAAAAAACACCATTGCTCTCATGAGGATATCACAAGCACATATCTCCTCTTTTATAACTATAAATTGGATTATGCTTTTAACACTAAAAAGCATCATTTTCGGCTTTTTGGTATGCAGACTCCTGCAATCGCCCTTTAAGCGATCCACTCTCTGATGGACGATGTCATGACTGAAAACACTGCGGTACCGCTGTCGGTACTGGATTTATCGCCAATCCCGCAAGGGGCCAAAGCGCGCGACGCTTTCCACTGTTCGCTGGATCTGGCGCAGCACGCCGAACGCTGGGGCTACCGGCGCTACTGGCTGGCCGAGCACCACAACATGACCGGCATCGGCAGCGCCGCCACCTCGGTGCTGCTGGGCTATCTGGCCGCCGGCACCCAGAGCATTCGCCTCGGCTCCGGCGGCGTGATGCTGCCGAACCATGCGCCGCTGGTGATCGCCGAGCAGTTCGGCACGCTGGAGTCGCTCTACCCCGGCCGCATCGATCTGGGGCTGGGCCGCGCGCCCGGCACCGATCAGCGCACCATGATGGCGCTGCGCCGCCACCTGTCCGGCGATGTGGATACCTTCCCGCGCGACGTGCAGGAGCTGCAAAACTACTTCTGCGACGCGCAGCCCGGCCAGCCGGTGCAGGCGGTGCCGGGCCAGGGGCTGCACGTGCCGCTCTGGCTGCTCGGCTCCAGCCTCTACAGCGCGCAGTTGGCGGCGCAGCTTGGCCTGCCGTTCGCCTTCGCCTCGCACTTCGCCCCGGATATGCTGTTCCAGGCGCTGCAGCTGTACCGCGAAAACTTCAAACCGTCCAAACAGCTGGCGCAACCGCACGCCATGGTGTGCGTCAACGTGATCGCCGCCGACAGCGATAGCGATGCGCGCTTCCTGTTCAGCTCGATGCAGCAACAATTCATCAACCTGCGCCGCGGGTCGCCCGGCCCGCTGCCGCCGCCGGTGGATAACATCCACGCGCTGTGGACCGCCGGTGAGCAATACGGCGTCGAGCAGGCGCTGCGGATGTCGATCGTCGGCGATGAAAAAACCGTGCGCCACGGGCTGCAAACGCTGCTGCGTGAAACCGATGCCGACGAGATCATGGTCAACGGCCAGATCTTCGATCACCAGGCGCGGCTGCGTTCGTTCGAGATTGTTGCCGGAGTGAAAGGCGACGTCGTGAAGGGATAAAACGCGAAAAGGCGGTGGGGAACCCCACCGCCTCGGCGTTAACGCTGGATCAGATAGCGGATGGTCGGCCCGTCCTGCTGGATATCCAGCACCTTGTAGCCGTGGTTGCGCGCGTCGAGCGGAATGTTGTTGATCGACTGCGGGCAATCGCTGATCACCTCCAGGATTTCCCCCGGCTTCAGCTGCGGCATCGCCTCCAGCGTCGCCACCGCCGGGTACGGGCAAGGCTCGCCCAGCATGTCCAGCCGGTAGTCCGGCACTATCGTCGTCTCTTTCATGGCATGCTCCTCAAATTCACCACCTGCGCCTCAGGCCGGGCGCGGAAAAAGCGTTTCTCCCACCACAGCATGGCGGCGAAGGCCAGCGCCAGCAGCAGGTAGGTCACCAGCAGGCCGCCGATCGGGCCGAAGGTGTCGAGCAGGTTGATCTTGTCGTAGTCGGTCGCCAGCGCCGGCGCCAGATCGTCCCAGTAATAGGCCAGCAGCGTGGCGCCGATGATGTTGCCCAGCCCCACCCACCAGTAGTGCACCTGCCCTTCCACCGCGCGGTACATCCAGCCGGTCTCGCAACCGCCGGCCAGCACGATGCCGAAGCCGAACAGCAAGCCGCCCAGCACCGCATTCGGGCCGGCCCACATGATTTTCGGCGCCACGCCGAGCTGCACGTAGCTGAAGATGCCGATGGCGCTCACCGCCATGCCGATGATGATGGCTTTCGCCATGTGGGTGCGGCCGGTGATCCACAGATCGCGGAACGCCGAGGTGAAGCAGATCTGCGCGCGTTCGATCAGCAGACCGAAGCCGATGCCGAACAACATGGCGATGCCGAGCTTCGGCGCATCGAACAGCGTCCACAGCGACCAGGCCACCGCCAGGCCGAAGACCGCCATGCCCAGCCGGAAGCGGCGGCGCGCCTGCTCAGGCTTCTGCGTCAGCGGCGCGGCGGCCTTCACCTTTTGCAATTTGACCGGAATGCGGAACATCGGCAGCAGCGTGAATTTGGCGCCGAAGTACGAACCTGCGGCGGTCGCCAGCGCGAAGAACCAGGCGTGCAGCGAAAACTGCGGAATGCCGGTGAAGAATGCCGCCAGGTTGCAACCCATCGCCAGGCGCGCGCCGAAGCCGGCGATAATGCCGCCCAGCAGCGCCTGCACGATGCGAATGCGGTGCTGCGGCTGGCGCAGCTTGATGTTGTTGGCCCACAGCGCGGCGGCGATGCAGCCGGCGAACATGCCGATGATCATGCGCCCGTCGATGCGCTCCAGCGGCGTGCCCTGCAGGCCGATAACCTTGAAATAGCCCCACTGCTCGGGGTGCAGGCCGAACCACTGCAGCACATGGCCGCCCCAGCGGGTGAACTCGCCGGTCACCGCCCAGAAGGTGCCGGTCATGCCAAAGTAGTAGGTAGAAAGGATCCCGGCGGCGATCACCGCCGGCAGCGGCGCCCAAAAGCGCACCAGGTATTGAGATTTGAACTGCTGCCAACTCATGGCATCTCCCGTGCATATCATCCGTAAGAAAAAACCTTATGAATGATACGCCATTCGGGGACGTTTGACGGCAACTTTCAGGCATAAAAAAACCAGCCCGCAGGCTGGTTTTTCAGAGCATTTCACCGCGAGCGATGAATCAGCGATTACGCGTCGCCGAAACGACGACGTGGTGCAGCAGGTGCGCCATCATCACGGCGTGGGGCCGGTTTGCCGTCACGGTTGTAGTTACCGCCACGACGCTCGCCGCCGTTGCCGCCTTCACGACGTTCACCGAAGGAACGACGTGGGCCGCCTTCGCGACGTTCGCCGTTGAACGGACGCCCGTTGCCGCGACGCTCGCCGCCGTTGCCACCGTCACGACGCTCGCGGCGTTCGAACGGCTGTGCATCGCCCAGCAGCTGCATGTTCATCGGCTTGTTCAGGATGCGGGTGCGAGTGAAGTGATTCAGGATCTCGCCCGGCATGCCTTTTGGCAGCTCGATGGTGGAGTGGGACGCGAACAGCTTGATGTTACCGATGTAACGGCTGCTGATGTCGCCTTCGTTAGCGATAGCGCCAACGATGTGACGCACTTCTACGCCATCGTCACGGCCCACTTCGATGCGGTACAGCTGCATTTCGCCAACGTCACGACGTTCGCGACGCGGACGATCGCCGTCACGGCTGTCGCGGCGATCGCCACGGTCACCGCGACGATCGTCACGGTCGTTGAATTCGCGGCGCTGACGCGGCTTGAAGACCGGATCCGGCGGCAGGATCAGCGGACGTTCGCCCTGTGCCATTTTCAGCAGCGCTGCGGCCAGGGTTTCCATATCCAGCTCTTCTTCCGGCTGCAGTTTGGTCAGCAGTGCGCGGTACAGATCCAGATCGCTGCTTTCCAGCTGCTGCTGAACTTTCGCCGCGAACTTGGCCAGACGACGCTCGCCCAGCAGTTCTGCGTTCGGCAGTTCCACTTCCGGGATGGTCAGCTTCATGGTGCGTTCAATGTTGCGCAGCAGGCGGCGTTCGCGGTTTTCCACGAACAGCAGCGCGCGGCCGGCGCGGCCCGCACGACCGGTACGGCCGATACGGTGAACGTAAGACTCGGAGTCCATCGGGATGTCGTAGTTGACAACCAGGCTGATGCGCTCAACGTCCAGGCCGCGGGCCGCAACGTCGGTCGCGATCAGGATATCCAGACGACCGTCTTTCAGGCGCTCCAGGGTCTGCTCACGCAGCGCCTGGTTCATGTCGCCGTTCAGCGCGGCGCTGCTGTAACCGCTGCGCTCCAGCGCTTCGGCCACTTCCAGGGTCGCGTTCTTGGTGCGCACGAAGATGATCGCCGCGTCAAAGTCTTCGGCTTCCAGGAAACGCACCAGCGCTTCGTTTTTACGCATGCCGTACACCGACCAGTAGCTCTGGCTGATGTCCGGACGGGTGGTCACGCTGGACTGGATGCGCACTTCCTGCGGCTCTTTCATAAAGCGGCGGGTGATGCGACGGATCGCTTCCGGCATGGTGGCGGAGAACAGCGCGGTCTGATGTTCAGCCGGGATCTCAGCCATGATGGTTTCTACGTCTTCGATAAAGCCCATGCGCAGCATTTCGTCGGCTTCATCCAGCACCAGACCGCTCAGGTTGGAGAGGTTCAGGGTACCGCGCTTCAGGTGGTCCAGCAGGCGGCCTGGGGTACCCACAACGATTTGCGGGCCCTGGCGCAGAGCGCGCAGCTGCACGTCGTAACGCTGGCCGCCGTACAGGGCTACCACGTTGACGCCGTTCATGTGTTTGGAGAAATCGGTCATCGCTTCGGCAACCTGAACCGCCAGTTCGCGGGTCGGTGCCAGCACCAGGATCTGAGGTGCTTTCAGGTCTGCCTGCAGGTTGTGCAGCAGCGGCAGCGAGAACGCTGCAGTTTTACCACTACCGGTCTGTGCCATGCCCAGCACGTCGCGGCCGTTCAACAGGTGAGGAATACACTCAGCCTGGATCGGAGATGGTTTTTCATAGCCCAGATCGTTCAGGGCGGAAATGATTGGAGCAGACAGCCCCAGATCAGCAAAAGAGGTTTCAAACTCAGTCGTCATGTACACGTGCCTCATTAATAATGGCAGCCAGTCTACATAACTCGTCGAGAAAATTTTCAGTCATTTTCATTGAAAAGTGTGAACCGGCTCAAATTAGATTATAAAACGAACAAAAAAGCCCTCGCCCGTGAAGGCGATAACTTTGGTTAAAAACCAATGTTCATCAGGCTGATAGGTGTTCGTCAGCTATTGCTGGTCCGATTCCGATAGGTCGTCTTGCTCTTGGCCCAAAAGCGCCAATTCCAACAATGCATAGCGGTGCTCAACGAAGTTGTGAACGTTGTTAGCCACCGTCAGTTTGAACAGCGCCGAAGCGGTGTCCTTGTCCCCCAGACTCAGGTAGTGTTTACCCAAATAGAAGTCAGTTTCACTGAGATGCTCAGCGAGCGAAGTGTTATCCGTTGCATCTGCCTTGAGGCGTTCCATCAGCGTTTTTTCGCTGATCTTGCCCAGGTAGAATTCGACAATATTCCATCCCCATTGCCCTCTGTCCGCTTTGTCATAGCGCTGCTGAAGCGCTACCTCGGCCTTCTTGGGATCGATTTCTCGCTCCACCAGATACAGCCATAACGAACGGAAGGGATCGTTTGGGTCGTCTTGATAAAACGCCTGCAGATCATCCTGCGCCAACGGGAAGCGGCCGCCATAATACAGTGCGATGCCCCGGTTTAAACGCGCGTAATTGTAAGTTGGATCAAGCTCTAGTACAGAATCAAACGCTTCATAGGCAGCATCAAAATTGCCTGCCTGCGTTAAGTAAATGCCCAGGTAGTTGAAAACTTCCGGCATGTCGGGACGTATCGCCAGCGCCTGCGAGAAATCATTGCGCGCTAATGCACGTAACCCGAGGCTATCATACAGCACACCGCGCTCATATAAAAGCTGTGCGCGTTCGTCATCCGTCAGTGCCCGGCTGGCAAGAATTTGTTCCATGCGCGCCAGGATCACTTCCTGCTGCAACGTTGGCTGCAACGGGATTGCCAAAACTTCGTCTTTACGCCAATCATGGTTGCTGCATCCTGCCAGCATGAGTGCTGTCGCAACGTAACACCAGCGCAAGAAAGGCTTCATTTCCCACTCCCGAAGACAAACATTGGATGAACGTCCTGTCCTCCGTTTGCTAAAACGCGGGCATCCTACCCGCGCGATACGAACAGCTCCCAACCCCGTGGCGGGGAGCTGTAAAACTATCTATACAGTTATTCTGCTTCAGGCGCAGGTGAACCCGCTTCCGGCGCCATCGCTTCTTTGATGCTCAGACGCACGCGGCCCTGACGGTCAACTTCCAGTACCTTAACCGGCACTTCCTGACCCATCTGCAGATAGTCGGTCACTTTCTCGACGCGCTTGTCGGCGATCTGAGAAATGTGTACCAGACCTTCTTTACCACCGCCGATAGCGACGAATGCGCCGAAATCAACGATACGGGTCACTTTACCCTGGTAGATACGGCCCACTTCGATCTCTGCCGTGATCTCTTCGATACGACGGATAGCGAATTTCGCCTTCTCCCCGTCGGTCGCAGCGATTTTAACTGTACCATCATCTTCGATTTCGATGGTAGTGCCAGTCTCTTCGGTCAGCGCGCGGATAACGGAACCGCCCTTACCGATCACGTCTTTGATTTTATCCGGGTTGATGCGGATAGTATGAATACGCGGTGCGAATTCGGAGATATCGCCGCGCGGGGTGCTGATAGCCTGTTCCATCACGCCCAGGATGTGCAGACGCGCGCCCTTGGCCTGGTTCAGAGCCACCTGCATGATTTCGCGGGTGATGCCTTCGATTTTGATGTCCATCTGCAGCGCGGTGATACCGTCGCGGCTACCGGCCACTTTGAAGTCCATGTCGCCCAGGTGATCTTCGTCACCCAGAATGTCGGACAGAACCACAAAGTTATCGGCTTCTTTCACCAGACCCATCGCGATACCCGCAACGGCAGCCTTGATTGGCACACCGGCGTCCATCAGCGCCAGAGACGCGCCGCACACGGAAGCCATGGAAGAAGAACCGTTGGATTCGGTGATTTCAGACACCACGCGAACGGTGTACGGGAAATCTTCCGGTTTAGGCATCATAGCCAATACGCCGCGTTTCGCCAGGCGACCGTGACCGATTTCACGACGCTTAGGAGAACCGACCATGCCGGTTTCGCCCACGGAGTACGGAGGGAAGTTGTAGTGGAACAGGAAGCTGTCGGTCTTCTCGCCCATCAGCTCGTCCAGGTTCTGTGCGTCGCGCGCGGTGCCCAGGGTCGCGGTAACCAGCGCCTGAGTTTCGCCACGGGTGAACAGCGCGGAACCGTGGGTGCGCGGCAGTACGCCGGTGCGCACGTCCAGGCCACGGATCATGTCTTTTTCACGGCCGTCGATACGCGGCTCGCCACGCAGTACGCGGCTGCGCACCACGTTTTTCTCCAGGTTGCCCAGGATGTCCTGGATTTCGCCGGCGTCCAGCGTTTCGTCCTGCGCCAGCAGGGTTTCAACAACGCTGTCTTTGATCGCGTCAACCTGAGCGTAACGCTCTTGTTTTTCAGTGATGTGGTAAGCGTCGCCCAGGCGAGCTTCGGCCAGTTCAGCCACGCGCGCTTGCAGCGCTTCGTTGACCGCAGGCGCCTGCCAATCCCACTTCGGTTTGCCGGCTTCGGCAACCAGCGCGTTGATGTTTTCGATAACCACTTGCTGCTGGTCGTGGCCGAACACCACGGCGCCCAGCATCTGATCTTCGCTCAGCACGTCCGCTTCGGATTCCACCATCAGCACTGCGCCGGCGGTACCGGCAACCACCAGATCCAGACGGCTTTCTTTCAGCTCATCGGTCGTCGGGTTCAGCACGTACTGATCGTTGATGTAACCCACGCGCGCGGCGCCGATTGGGCCGTTGAACGGAATACCGGACAGGCTCAGGGCTGCGGAAGCACCGATCATCGCAACGATGTCCGGGTTCACCTGCGGGTTAACGGAAACCACGGTCGCGATCACCTGAACTTCGTTCAGGAAGTTGTCCGGGAACAGTGGACGGATCGGACGGTCGATCAGACGGGAAGTCAGGGTCTCGCCTTCGCTCGGACGGCCTTCGCGACGGAAGAAGCTACCCGGGATGCGGCCGGCGGCGTAGGTACGCTCTTGGTAGTTAACGGTCAGCGGGAAGAAGCTCTGGCCCGGCTTGGCTTTTTTCTGGCCAACGACGGTAACGAATACGGCGGTGTCATCCATGCTCACCATAACGGCGGCGGTGGCCTGACGCGCCATCATACCGGTTTCGATGGTGACGGTATGCTGGCCATACTGGAATTTGCGAATGATCGGTGTCAGCAAAATTATATCCTTGATTAGCGGCGCGCAATCGCATTGACGACTCGACACGCCTGTGACTCGATTTGCCTTCTCACTACATCCTCGCGACTAATGACAATCCTTATCTCAGGCGGGAGATAAAGCCTCTCATTAGCCGCGCGAACCTCTGTAACGGAAGAACCTGTTTGGAAACATCAGTAATACATTAACCTGATTTGCTTATGCTTCCTAGAAGAAAGGGGCCAAAATAGGCCCCTTTCCACTGAAACTTGCTAGATTAGCGACGCAGACCCAGACGCTCGATCAGGCTGGTGTAACGTGCTACATCTTTACGCTTCAGGTAGTCCAGCAGCTTACGACGCTGAGAAACCATACGCAGCAGACCACGACGGCTGTGGTGATCTTTTTTGTGCTCGGAGAAGTGGCCTTGCAGATGGTTGATCTGCGCAGTCAGCAGGGCAACCTGAACTTCGGTAGAACCGCTGTCGTTAGTACCACGACCGAAATCAGCTACGATTTGAGCTTTAGCTTCAACACTTAGAGACATTGTAATACTCCAGATTATAGATAATAAAAACAGGCGCCGATCTCTAATTCAGCAACCCAATGCATAAGCTGCGCCATTCTACTCTTAGCGCAGTGCGATCGCAAGGCGACGCAGAGCCCCGCCGTCAGTCGAAATGCTCGACCACCAGGCGGCGCGGCGCCACGCGACCGTCCTCGGCGATGTCGCCAACGCCGATGAATTTTCGCTCTTCACCCTCGGTGATGCGCACCAGGCCAGAAGCTGGCGCGCCGGCCACTTGCACCGGTTGCCCCTGCTTGACGTAGCCCGCCACCACCGGCAGCAAATTCACTTCCGGATAGTTCTCAACCGGGCTGTCCATCGGCATCAGCAGCGGATCGAGCAGCTCGCCGGGCGCAATCGCTTGTTCCTGCGCTTGCTCCAGCAGGGCGTTCAGCTGTTCCAGCGTCACCATGCGCGCGATCGGGTAAGTCGCCACCTGCAGGCGGCGCAGATAGATCACGTGCGCGCCGCAGCCCAGCAGCTCGCCGAGATCGTCGGTGATGGTGCGGATGTAGGTGCCTTTCGAGCAGTGGATCTCCAGCTCCAGCTCATCCCCTTCCCAACGGATAAACTGCAGCTCGTACACCGTTATGCTGCGCGCTTCGCGCGGCACTTCAATGCCCTGGCGCGCATACTCGTAGAGTTTCTTGCCCTGGTATTTCAGCGCCGAATACATCGACGGCACCTGCTGGATATCGCCGCGGAAGGTGTCCAGCGCCGCGTCGAGCTGCGCCTGGGTGAGGTTCACCGGGCGCTCCTGCACGATCTGGCCGTCGGCGTCGGAGGTATCGGTACGCTGTCCCAGCTTGGCGATCACCCGATAGCGCTTGTCGGAATCGAGCAGATATTGCGAAAACTTGGTCGCTTCGCCCAGGCAGATAGGCAGCATGCCGGTCGCCAGCGGATCGAGCGCGCCGGTATGGCCCGCCCGGTTGGCGTTGTACAGGCGTTTTACTTTTTGCAGCGCATCGTTGGACGACAAACCCTGCGGCTTGTCCAGCAACAGCACGCCGTGGATATCACGGCCGCGGCGACGAGGGCGACTCATTAATCCTCCTTGTCATCGCCTGAGGCGGAACGGCGCTCGGCGTCGTTCTTCACCACGTTGGTCACCAGGTTGGACATGCGCATGCCTTCCACCAGGGAGTTGTCGTAAGCGAAGGTCAGCTCCGGCACCACGCGCAGGCGCATCGCTTTGCCCAGCAGGGTGCGGATATAACCGGAAGCGTCCTGCAACGCTTTAATGCCGTTGGTGACCAGATCCGGATCGTGGTTCTCGGTCAGTACGTTCAGAAAGGTGACGTAAACCTTGGCATACGCCAGGTCACGGGACACTTCTACGCCGGAAACGGTCGCCATGCCGACGCGCGGATCTTTCACTTCACGCTGCAGAATGATCGCAATCTCTTTCTGCATCTCTTGCGCCACGCGTTGGCCGCGGCTGAATTCTTTTGCCATTTTGGATTCTCCAGACAAATCGGGGGGCACAAAGGCCCCCCGTAAACAGATATAAGCAGATGTGCAATCGTTAAGCGATGGTGCGTTGAATCTCAATGATTTCGAACACTTCGATCATGTCGCCGACGCGCACGTCGTTATAGTTCTTAACGCCGATACCACATTCCATGCCGTTACGGACTTCGTTAACGTCATCTTTGAAGCGACGCAGGGATTCCAGCTCGCCTTCATAGATAACCACGTTGTCGCGCAGTACGCGGATTGGGTTGTGACGCTTGATGGTCCCTTCGGTAACCATACAGCCAGCGATAGCGCCGAACTTAGGCGATTTGAACACGTCACGCACTTCGGCCAGGCCGATGATCTGCTGCTTGTATTCCGGCGCCAGCATACCGCTCATCGCCTGCTTCACTTCGTCGATCAGGTTATAGATCACGGAGTAGTAACGCAGATCCAGGCTCTCCGCTTCGATCACGCGGCGCGCAGAAGCGTCGGCACGCACGTTGAAGCCCAGGATGATGGCGTTGGAAGCCGCAGCCAGCGTCGCGTCGGTTTCGGTGATGCCACCTACGCCGGAGCCGACAATCTTCACCTTCACTTCGTCGGTGGAGAGTTTCAGCAGCGAGTCGCTGATCGCTTCGCAAGAACCCTGTACGTCGGACTTCAGTACGATGTTCAGCTCGGACACTTCGCCGTCGGTCATGTTGGCGAACATGTTTTCCAGCTTGGACTTCTGCTGACGCGCCAGTTTGACTTCGCGGAACTTGCCCTGACGGTACAGCGCCACTTCACGCGCTTTCTTCTCATCGCGCACCACGGTTGCTTCGTCACCCGCTGCAGGCACGCTGGACAGACCCAGGATTTCCACAGGGATAGACGGACCGGCGGAGGTCACGTCACGGCCCAATTCGTCGCGCATCGCACGCACACGGCCGTATTCGAAGCCGCACAGGACGATATCGCCCTTGTTCAGCGTACCTTCCTGAACCAGCACGGTAGCCACAGGGCCACGGCCTTTATCCAGGAAGGACTCGATCACCACGCCGCTCGCCATGCCGCTGCGAACTGCTTTCAGTTCCAGAACTTCGGCCTGCAGCAGGATAGCCTGCAGCAGCTCGTCGATACCGGTACCGGCTTTCGCGGACACGTGGACGAACTGCGCTTCGCCGCCCCACTCTTCCGGCATAACGCCGTACTGAGACAGCTCCTGCTTAACGCGGTCCGGATCGGCTTCCGGCTTGTCGATTTTGTTCACCGCAACCACCAACGGCACCTGCGCCGCTTTCGCGTGCTGGATAGCTTCGATGGTCTGTGGCATCACGCCGTCGTCGGCCGCCACTACCAGCACCACGATGTCAGTTGCCTGAGCACCGCGAGCACGCATCGAGGTAAACGCGGCGTGGCCCGGGGTATCCAGGAAGGTGATCATGCCGTTCTCGGTTTCTACGTGGTAGGCACCGATGTGCTGGGTAATGCCGCCGGCTTCGCCCGCCGCCACTTTGGTGGAGCGGATGTAGTCCAGCAGAGAGGTTTTACCGTGGTCAACGTGGCCCATGATGGTCACGACCGGCGCGCGCGGCTCGGCCGCAGCGCCCGTATCACGGTCGCTCATCAGCGCTTCTTCCAGCTCGTTTTCACGACGCAGGATAACTTTGTGGCCCATCTCTTCGGCAACCAGCTGTGCGGTTTCCTGGTCGATAACCTGGTTGATGGTGGCCATGGCGCCCAGCTTCATCATCACTTTGATGACCTGAGAACCTTTTACCGCCATCTTGTTGGCCAGCTCGGCCACGGTGATGGTTTCGCCAATCACCACGTCACGGTTAACCACCTGCGCCGGCTTGTTGAAGCCCTGCTGCAGAGCGCTAGGCTTGCGTTTGCCTTTACCGCCACGGGTAACGGCACGCGCCTCTTCACGATCCGCTTTGGATTCGGACAGCTTGTTGCCTTTCTTCTGCTTGGTGGCTTTGCCGCCGCGGGTGCGGCTGCGACGATCGCCTTCAACTTTGGCGTCGTTTTCATCTTCCGCGGCGCGGGCGTGCTGAGAGGTGGTCACGTGATAGTCGGCGCTTTCAACCGCGGCGCTTGCCGCGTCTGCCTGGGCCCACTTCTCGCCGTTCTCTTCGGCCATGCGACGGGCTTCTTCCGCCACGCGCTTGGCTTCCTCTTCAACCTTGCGGCGCACTTCCTCTTCCGCTTTGCGTTTCAGTTCAGCGGCTTCGGCTTCACGGCGTGCTTTTTCCGCCTGAGCTGGCTTGGTCATTTCGTCGGTATGTTGATTGGTCACTTTTTCTTTTTCCGCTGAATTACGCTTAGCAATCTCCGCGGCCTCACGTTTGGCTTGCTCTTCGGCTGCGCGCTTCGCTTCCGCTTCGCGTTTTGCGAGCTCTTCCGCTTCGCGCCGTGCCTGCTCTTCCGCTTCACGCTGTGCCTGCTCTGCCGCTTCAGCCAACTGGGCTTCCTGCGTATCGCGATTTACATAAGTGCGTTTCTTGCGGACCTCAATTTGCACCGATTTACTTTTACCGCCGGTGCTCGGGATATTCAAGGTGCTGCGCGTTTTGCGCTGCAAAGTGAGTTTACCCGGCGCGCTGCCGTGTTCACGGTTCAGGTGCGCCAGCAATGTTTCTTTTTCTTGCTGGGTAACAGAGTCCGACTCGGACTTGTTGATCCCTGCATCAGCAAACTGCTGTACCAGGCGATCAACCGGAGTCTGAATCTCTGCTGCCAGCGATTTTACGGTTACATCTGTCGTCATGCTGTTCCTTCCTGCTACAGTTATTACGCGTTGTCGCCAAACCAACAGATATTGCGTGCAGCCATGATCAGCTCACCGGCTTGCTCATCGCTAAGCCCTTCAATATCAGCCAGATCGTCAACACCCTGCTCGGCAAGATCTTCCAGCGTACAAACCCCACGCGCGGCCAGTTTAAAGGCCATGCTGCGCTCAAGACCCGGCAGGTTGAGCAAATCGTCGGCCGGTTTGTTGTCGCCCAGGCTTTCTTCTTGTGCCAGGGCCAGCGTGGTCAATGCAGCTTTGGCGCGTTCGCGCAATGCTTCAACCGTATCTTCATCCAGACCGTCGATTTCCAACAGCTCTTTGATCGGCACGTAGGCCAGCTCTTCCAGCGTGGAGAAGCCTTCTTCAACCAGTACGGTGGCGAAATCTTCGTCGATATCAAGATACTTGGTGAAGGTATCAATAGCGGCATGAGCCTCGGCCTGGTGCTTGGCCTGCAGGTCGTCCGCCGTCATCACGTTCAGTTCCCAACGATCGTCGCCGCGGTGTTGTTTCAGCAGTTGGGAAGCCAAACGCACGTTTTGGCCGTTACGGCCGATCGCCTGCGCCAGGTTGCTGGCTTCAACGGCGATATCCATGGTGCAGTTATCTTCGTCTACCACGATCGACGCGACGTCGGCCGGCGCCATGGCGTTGATGACGAATTGCGCTGGGTTATCATCCCACAGGATGATGTCGATGCGTTCGCCGCCGAGCTCGCTCGACACGGCCTGAACGCGCGCACCGCGCATGCCTACGCAGGCGCCGACCGGGTCGATGCGCTTGTCGTTGGTTTTCACTGCAATTTTCGCGCGGGAGCCTGGATCGCGGGCTGCCGCTTTAATTTCGATCACTTCTTCGCCGATTTCCGGCACTTCGATGCGGAACAGTTCTTTCAGCATTTCCGAGCTGGAACGGCTGACGAACAGCTGCGCGCCGCGAGCTTCAGGACGCACGGCGTACAGTACGCCGCGAATGCGGTCGCCCGGACGGAAGTTTTCGCGCGGCAGCATGTCTTCACGGCCAATCACCGCTTCGGCGTTGTTGCCCAGATCCAGCGCGATGCTGTCACGGTTCACTTTCTTCACCACGCCGGTGACGATCTCACCTTCGTGTTCACGGAAAGCGTCAACCACCATCGCACGCTCGGCTTCACGCACTTTCTGCACGATAACCTGCTTGGCGGTTTGGGTGGTGATACGGTCGAAGGTCACGGATTCGATCTGATCTTCGACGTAGCCGCCGAGCTCGATGCTCGGATCCTCAAACTGAGCAGCTTCCAGCGTGATTTCACGCGTTGGCTGCGTCACTTCGTCTACGGCGACCCAACGGCGGAAGGTATCGAAATCGCCGGTTCTGCGATCAATGCTGACGCGCACGTCGATTTCCTGCTCGTATTTTTTCTTGGTTGCGGTGGCTAATGCAGTTTCCAGCGCTTCGAAAATCTTCTCGCGCGGAAGGGATTTTTCATTGGAAACTGCTTCAACAACAGCCAGAATCTCTTTGTTCATCCTAGTTGCCTCTTCCAAACTTTAAAAGTGGGGTACCAGGTTCGCTTTCTGGATGTTGCTCAGCGCGAACACTTCATCTTTCCCTTCCACAGTAACCGTGATCATCTCGCCTTCGACAGACTTGATAATACCCTGCCACTTGCGACGGTTCTGTACCGCCATGCGCAGGACCAGGCCGACTTCTTCACCGAGGAAACGCGTATAGTGCTCTGCGGTGAACATCGGGCGATCAAGGCCAGGAGAGGAGACTTCCAAGTTGTAAGCGACCGTGATTGGATCTTCGACGTCCAATACAGCGCTGACCTGGTGGCTGACATCAGCGCAATCATCAACATTGATGCCGTTATCACTATCAATATAGATGCGGAGCGTCGATTGGCGCGCACGAATGAATTCGATGCCTACAAGCTCAAAGCCCAACGCTTCTACGGGTGCCGAAAGCATCTCTGTTAACTGTTGCTCTAATGTGGACAAGCCCACCCCCAAGACATAAAAAAAGGGCTAAATAGCCCAGTGATTCTGTTGCCAAATAACAAAAAACCCCGAAAAAATCGGGGCTTTATGCAACTGGACCCTGTTTGCCGCTAGGCGGCCTCGGTACAACTTTCGAGCAAGTGTCATTTTCAAATGTTGATCGAGAAAAGCGGATTTCAATCGAAAAGTGTATTTGAAAATAAACACTTAAAGGAAAGTGGTTGCGGGGGCCGGATTTGAACCGACGACCTTCGGGTTATGAGCCCGACGAGCTACCAGGCTGCTCCACCCCGCGTCCGAAAACGTGGCAAATACTACGCCGATAATCGCAAAATTGCAAGTTATCTCTGGGATTTGGTACCGAGGATGGGACTCGAACCCACAAGCCCGTTAGGGCACTACCACCTCAAGGTAGCGTGTCTACCAATTCCACCACCTCGGTACTGATTCTTACTGCTAACGGCCGTTGTTCTTTCGAGTTCACAACCACCGTTTACAAACTTTTTCGGCTTACTGCGGGATATCGCTGCTCGGCTTGGCAGGTGCTGCCGGCGCGGTTGTCTGCTCAGTTTTCACTGGCTGACCCAGGTTTTCCCACTCACTGCCTTTCTTGCTTTGGTTGCTGCTGAGGTTGCCCAGAATCAGGCTGATGACGAAGAACAGCGTCGCCAGCACAGCAGTCATGCGGGTCATAAAGTTACCGGAACCACTCGAACCGAACAATGTGCCTGATGCACCTGCTCCGAAAGAGGCTCCCATATCAGCGCCTTTACCTTGCTGCAACATAATCAGAGCAACCAGCCCGATTGAAATCAGCAGGAAAATTACCAGAAGAGCTTCGTACATAGTAGTACCCGTATCCTTGCGGCCTCACCGCATGCCAAATGCTTCACACTCATCAAGCAGGCGTTTTTATAAACTGCCTACTGAAGCGGGTGTGAATACTAACCAAAGCCGCCAACCCGCGCAAGGGCAATTTGCAGCCGCCGGCGCGTTTGCGGAAAAAAACGCCAACAATCGCCTATTCGGGCTCAGCTGTGCCGAGCCCGATGGCTAACTGTCTGTTTTAACCGGCGGATTTCACCGCATCGGCAATGCGATGCGCCAGCGCGGTCACCTGCTGCTCGTCCTCGCCTTCCACCATTACGCGGATCAGCGGCTCGGTGCCCGATTTGCGCAGCAGCACCCGGCCGCGGCCGGCCAACTCGGCCTCTACCTGCTCGGTGACCTTGCGCACCGCGTCGGACTCCAGCGGATTGTGATCGCCGGCGAAGCGCACGTTGACCAGGATCTGCGGCAGCAGCTTCATGCCGCTGCACAGGTCATGCAGGCTCATGTGGTTGCGCACCATGGCGGTCAGCACCTGCAGCCCGGCCACGATGCCGTCACCGGTGGTGGTTTTGTCCAGCAGGATCACATGGCCGGAGTTTTCCGCACCGATGCGCCAGCCCAGTTCCTGCAGTTTTTCCAGCACGTAGCGGTCGCCCACTTTGGCGCGAGCGAACGGAATACCCAGCTGTTTCAGCGCCAGCTCCAGCCCCATATTGCTCATCAGGGTGCCGACCGCACCACCGCGCAGCTGGCCCTGACGCAGGCCTTCGCGGGCGATGATGTACAAGATCTGATCGCCGTCCACCTTGTTGCCCAGGTGATCCACCATCATCACGCGGTCGCCGTCGCCGTCAAACGCCAGGCCTACGTGCGCTTTTTCCTGCAGCACGCGCTCCTGCAGTTGACGCACGTCGGTAGCGCCGCACTTCTCGTTGATGTTCATGCCGTCCGGTTCAACGCCGATGGCGATCACCGTGGCGCCCAGCTCGCGCAGCACGCTCGGCGCGATGTGGTAGGTCGCCCCGTTGGCGCAGTCAACCACGATTTTCAGCCCCTTCAGGCTCAGCTCGCTTGGGAAGGTGCCTTTGCAGAATTCGATATAGCGGCCGGCGGCGTCGATGATGCGGCTGGCTTTACCCAGCTCGGCGGACTCCACGCAGGTCAGCGGCTTTTCCATCTCGGCTTCGATAGCTTCTTCGACGTTGTCCGGCAGCTTGGCGCCGTCGATCGAGAAGAACTTGATGCCGTTGTCATAGAACGGGTTATGAGAAGCGGAAATGACGATGCCCGCTTCTGCGCGGAAGGTGCGCGTCAGATAGGCCACCGCCGGGGTGGGCATCGGCCCGGTGAAGGAGGCGGACAGCCCTGCGGCCGCCAGGCCGGCTTCCAGCGCGGACTCCAGCATATAGCCGGAGATGCGCGTATCCTTACCGATGATGATCTTGCGGGAACCGTGACGCGCCAGCACTTTACCGGCCGCCCAGCCGAGCTTCAGCACGAAGTCCGGCGTGATGGGGCTGTCCCCGACCTTGCCACGGATGCCGTCGGTGCCAAAATATTTGCGCTCGCTCATGTCTCTACTGTCCCTTAGCTGAAAGTGTTGCCTCGACGACACGCATCGCCTCGACGGTTTCTTTAACGTCATGCACTCTGACAATCTGCGCGCCCTGCATCGCCGCGATCACCGCGCAGGCAACGCTGCCGATCACCCGTTGATCCGGCGGCACGTTCAGCAGTTGCCCAATCATCGATTTACGCGACATGCCGACCAATAGCGGCAAACCGAAACGATGAAACTCCGACAACCGCGCCAGAAGCTGATAGTTGTGCGCCAAATTTTTACCGAAACCGAAGCCTGGGTCGAGCAGCAATTTCTGATTTGTTATCCCCGCCTCGTTACAGCGCCGGATATGGTGCTCGAAAAACGCCTGAACGTCGGCGATCAGATCGTCGTAGTGCGGCGCCTGCTGCATGGTGCGCGGCTGCCCTTGCATATGCATCAGACAGACCGGCAGCCCGCTTTCCGCCGCCGCCGCCAGGGCACCCGGCTCCTGAAGTGAGCGAATGTCGTTGATCAGGTGTGCGCCGGCGTGCGCCGATTCGCGGATCACGCCCGCTTTCGAGGTATCGACAGAGATAAAGACTTCAAAACGCTGCGCCAGCGCTTCCACCACCGGCACGACCCGTTCCAATTCTTCCTCTTCACTCACCTCTGCCGCCCCCGGCCTTGTCGACTCGCCGCCGATATCGATCATCGTGGCGCCGGCCGAAATCAGCGCATGCGCGTGCAGCAATGCCTGGTTCAGGGTGTTGTGGCGGCCGCCGTCGGAAAATGAATCCGGCGTCACGTTGAGGATGCCCATCACCTGCGGATGGGAGAGATTGAGCGTCATGTCGCGCACGGTTAACTGCATGGTTGGTCCACCTTACTGTTGCCTGGTTCACTGCCCGCCGGGCAAAAAAAACCCCGGCATGCCGGGGTTTGATGTTATTACACAGCCGCAATTACTTGTCGAGCTGTTCGGACATGGTGTTGCCCGGCGTTGGGGTGCGCGGCTCATCTACCGGCGTCGGGGCTTTCGGGGTGCCGCCGTTGTCGGAGCTGTTGCCTTTGTTCGCATCGTCCCAGCCCGCAGGCGGACGCACGTCTTTGCGGTTCATCAGATCGTCGATCTGCGGCGCATCGATGGTTTCATACTTCATCAGCGCATCCTTCATCGAATGCAGGATGTCCATGTTTTCCATCAGCAGCGAGCGAGCACGCGTGTAGTTACGCTCGATCAGCGACTTCACTTCCTGGTCGATGATGCGCGCGGTTTCATCCGACATGTGCTTCGCCTTGGCCACGGAACGGCCCAGGAACACTTCGCCCTCTTCTTCCGCATACAGCAGCGGCCCCAGCTTCTCGGAGAAGCCCCACTGGGTCACCATGTTGCGGGCGATGGAGGTCGCCACTTTGATGTCGTTCGACGCACCGGTAGAGACTTTCTCCGGCCCGTAGATGATCTCTTCCGCCAGACGGCCGCCGTACAGGGTAGAGATTTGGCTCTCCAGCTTCTGACGGCTGGCGCTGATCGCATCCCCTTCCGGCAGGAAGAAGGTCACGCCGAGCGCACGGCCGCGAGGAATGATCGTCACCTTGTGCACCGGATCGTGTTCAGGAACCAGGCGGCCAATGATGGCGTGGCCCGCTTCGTGATACGCGGTCGACTCTTTCTGCGCTTCGGTCATCACCATGGAGCGGCGTTCCGCACCCATCATGATCTTGTCTTTGGCTTTCTCGAACTCCACCATCGACACCACGCGCTTGTTGCCGCGGGCGGCGAACAGCGCCGCTTCGTTGACCAGGTTAGCCAGATCGGCACCGGAGAAGCCCGGCGTACCGCGCGCAATGACGGAGGCGTCGATGTCGGCCGCCAACGGCACGCGGCGCATGTGCACCTTCAGGATCTGCTCACGGCCACGCACATCCGGCAGCCCGACCACGACCTGACGGTCGAAGCGGCCCGGACGCAGCAGCGCAGGGTCAAGCACGTCCGGACGGTTGGTGGCCGCGATGACGATGATGCCTTCGTTGCCTTCGAAACCGTCCATCTCAACCAGCATCTGGTTCAGGGTCTGTTCGCGCTCATCGTGACCGCCACCCAGGCCGGCGCCACGCTGGCGACCGACGGCGTCGATTTCATCGATGAAGATGATGCACGGCGCGGCTTTCTTCGCTTGCTCGAACATGTCGCGCACGCGGGATGCCCCCACACCGACGAACATTTCGACGAAGTCGGAACCGGAAATGGTGAAGAACGGCACCTTCGCTTCGCCGGCGATCGCTTTCGCCAACAGCGTTTTACCGGTCCCCGGCGGGCCAACCATCAGCACGCCTTTCGGGATCTTGCCGCCCAATTTCTGGAAACGGCTCGGCTCGCGCAGGTATTCCACCAGTTCGCTCACCTCTTCTTTCGCTTCGTCACAACCGGCGACATCGGCGAAAGTGGTCTTGATCTGGTCTTCCGTCAGCATGCGGGCCTTGCTCTTGCCGAAGGACATCGCGCCCTTGCCGCCGCCGCCCTGCATTTGCCGCATAAAGAAGATCCAGACCCCGATCAGCAACAGCATCGGGAACCAGGAGATAAAGATAGAAGCCAGCAGGCTCGGTTCTTCAGGCGGCTCGCCGACAACTTTCACATTCTTCGTTAACAACGTATCCAGCAACTTAGGATCGTTGACAGGGATGTAGGTCGTGTATTTGTTACTGTCTTTCTTGGTAACGTTAATTTCACGTCCGTTGATTCGCGCTTCGCGAACCTGGTCCTGGGTCAGTTCGGACATGAAGGTAGAGTAATCCACCCTACGGCCATTCGACTCGCTGGGCCCAAAGCTCTGGAATACAGACATCAACACTACCGCGATGACTAACCAGAGAATTAGGTTTTTCGCCATGTCACTCAAGGGATTAACCTCATCTTACAACTGTGTTAACAAACAGCGTTAGGGTACTACAGTTTGCGCCCTGTCGCTACAATGTACACTTCGCGCGAACGGGCGCGGGAAGCGTCTGGCTTACGAATCTTAACCTTCGTAAACAGGGAGCGAATTTCCCGTAGGTACTCGTCAAAGCCATCTCCCTGGAACACCTTCACCAGGAAACTTCCGCCTGGTGCGAGGACATCCCGACACATATCCAGCGCCAACTCCACCAGATACATCGACCTTGGAATATCGACCGCCGGGGTGCCACTCATATTCGGGGCCATATCGGACATGACCACCTGAACCTTACTCTCGCCTACTCGTTCCAACAGCGCCTTCAGCACCAGTTCATCACGAAAATCGCCCTGAAGGAAATCGACGCCAACGATAGGATCCATTGGCAAAATATCACAGGCGATGATGCGCCCGGTACCGCCGATTTGGGTGACCACATACTGCGACCAGCCGCCCGGCGCGGCGCCGAGATCCACCACGGTCATGCCCGGTTTGAACAGTTTGTCGCTCTGCTGTATTTCATCAAGTTTAAACCAGGCGCGGGAACGCAGTCCCTTTTTCTGCGCCTGCTGTACATATTTATCGCTAAAGTGTTCTTGTAACCAGCGACTGGAGCTAGCCGAACGCTTTTTATTAGCCATCTCGTTTTCCAACTATCATAAAAAGAGTCTTATGTCAGGGTCGCTGCTCACGTAGACTCACACCGGTGAAGACCGATTTGGTGATATACATGAGATGGCGGTAGAATGTACCGTTTTCAATCCCAACTTAAGCAAAAAAGACAATGAATCTGAATAATAAACAAAAACAGCACCTGAAAGGCCTGGCGCATCCGTTAAAACCGGTGGTGATGCTGGGCAATAACGGTCTTACCGAAGGGGTGCTGGCTGAAATTGAACAGGCTCTGGAGCATCACGAGCTGATCAAGGTAAAAATCGCCGCTGAAGATCGCGAAACCAAAACCCTGATCGCCGATGCTATCGTGCGTGAAACGGGCGCCTGCAATGTGCAAGTTATCGGCAGTACGCTTATTCTTTACCGCCCGTCGAAAGAGCGCAAGATCAGTCTACCGCGTTAATAACCATCAGGTTAACGAAAAGGTGCCATGCGCCTGACCAAGATAAAAGGCCGCTTGCGGCCTTTTTCCTATCTTTACAAAACGTTGGCGCATTAATGACCAACGGCCTCGATCAGAGATACTCAACCTTCAGGATCTCATACTCGACGTCGCCGCCAGGGGTTTTGATCACCACCACATCGTCTTGCTCTTTGCCGATCAGGCCGCGCGCCATCGGCGAGTTTACCGAAATCAGATTTTTCTTGAAATCGGCCTCATCGTCGCCAACGATGCGGTAAGTCACTTCTTCTTCACTGTCCAGATTCATCACCGATACGGTGGCGCCGAAGATCACTCGGCCGGTGTTCGGCATCTTGGTGATATCGATCACCTGAGCATTGGACAGCTTGGCTTCGATTTCCTGAATGCGGCCTTCGCAGAAACCCTGCTGTTCGCGGGCGGCGTGGTACTCGGCATTCTCTTTCAAATCGCCGTGCTCGCGCGCTTCCGCGATGTCCGCAATGATTTTCGGGCGGCGCACGCTTTTCAGATATTCGAGCTCTTCGCGCAGTTTTTCAGCGCCAAACAAGGTCATCGGAATTTGGTTCATCGTATAAATACCTCTAAATCTTTCCTGTTCAAATAACCGTCATCCTGACGTATTCGTATGAAAACACGGTTGGCATACCGCCACCCGCCTCCAGGCGACAAACAAAAGAAACCTGACTCGGAACGGAGCCCAAGCCAAGATCGGTTTTGCATTTTGATACGCATTTTAGCCTAGAGTTCCTTGAGGGTCATCGTTTACTTTTTCCCTGATTGCACCGTAGTATGACGGCACGTTATCCAGCTGTTATCCCGAGATTATGCGTTTTTCACGAATTGTCAGTGCATTGGCTTGCGCATTTGTTCTGAATGCGAATGCGGCCCCGGTTGAAGAGTACACACAATATCTGCCTGATGGGGCCAACCTTGCCCTGGTCGTTCAGAAAATCGGTGCCGGCGCGCCGACGATCGATTTTCACTCTCAGCAGATGGCGCTGCCGGCCAGTACCCAAAAAGTGCTAACGGCGCTGGCGGCATTGCTGCAACTCGGGCCCGATTACCGTTTCACCACCACGCTGGAGAGCCAGGGCGATATCCGCGACGGCGTGCTGCGCGGCAACCTGATCGCCCGCTTCAGCGGCGATCCGACCTTCAAACGCCAGAGCCTGCGCAATATGGTGGCCGTCCTGAAGAAACAGGGCGTGCGCCAAATCAGTGGCGACGTGCTGGTCGATACCTCGGTCTTCGCCAGCCATGACAAGGCGCCCGGCTGGCCGTGGAACGATCTGACGCAGTGCTTCAGCGCGCCGCCGGCCGCCGCCATCGTCGATCGCAACTGTTTCTCGGTTTCGCTGTACAGCGCGCCGAATCCGGGCGACATGGCGTTTATCCGTGTCGCCTCCTATTATCCGGTCAATATGTTTAGCCAGGTGCGCACCCTGGCGCGCGGCTCTGCAGACGCGCAGTACTGCGAACTGGACGTGGTGCCGGGCGAGCTGAACCGCTTTACCCTGACCGGTTGCCTGACGCAGCGCAGCGAACCGCTGCCGCTGGCCTTCGCCATCCAGGACGGTGCCAGCTATGCGGGCGCCATCCTGAAAGACGAACTGATCCAGGCCGGCATCCAGATCGACGGGCACTTGAAACGCCAGACGCGCCCCGGCATCACCGGCACGGTGATCGCGCAAACCCAGTCGGCGCCGCTGCACGATCTGTTGAAGATCATGCTGAAAAAATCGGACAACATGATCGCCGATACCGTCTTCCGCACCATCGGCCACGAACGCTTCGGCGTGCCGGGCACCTGGCGAGCGGGTGCCGATGCGGTACGGCAGGTGCTGCGCCAGAAGGCCGGCATCGATCTGGGCAACACCATCATCGCCGACGGCTCCGGCCTGTCGCGCCACAACCTGCTGGCGCCGGCGACCATGATGCAGGCGCTGCAGTACATCGCGCAGCACGACAACGAGCTGAACTTCATCTCGATGCTGCCGCTGTCCGGCTATGACGGCACCCTGCGCTACCGCGGCGGCCTGCACGAAGCCGGCGTCGACGGCAAAGTGTCGGCCAAGACCGGCGCGCTGCAGGGCGTGTACAACCTGGCGGGCTTCATCACCACCGCCAGCGGCCAGCGCATGGCCTTCGTGCAGTATCTCTCCGGCTACGCCGTGCCGCCGGAGGATCAGAAACAGCGCCGCGCGCCGCTGGTGCGTTTCGAAAGCCGCCTGTATCGGGATATTTACCAAAACAACTGAGGATCATCATGAAGCTGCTGGTCGTTGAGGATGATGAACTGTTGCAACAGGGGCTGGCGCTGGCGCTGACCGGCGAAGGTTACGTCTGCGACTGCGCCGCCACGGCGGCGGAGGCCAACAGCCTGCTCATCACCAGCCAATACAGCATGGTGATCCTGGATCTCGGCCTGCCGGACACCGACGGCGCCGCGCTGCTGCGGCAGTGGCGCCGCCAACAGATCGATCTGCCGGTGCTGATCCTGACCGCCCGCGACGCGCTGGAAGACCGCGTCGACGGGCTGGACGCCGGCGCCGACGACTACCTGGTCAAACCCTTCGCGCTGGTCGAGCTGCAGGCGCGCGTGCGCGCCCTCCTGCGGCGCTACCAGGGGCACAGCGACAATCTGATGCAGGTGGACGATCTGCAGCTGAACCTCTCCAGCCAGCAGGTTTACCTGCAGCAGCAGCCGGTGGAGGTCACGCCGAAAGAGTTCGCCATTCTGGCGCGTCTTATCATGCGTGCCGGGCAGACGGTCAACCGTGAACTCCTGCAGCAGGATCTCTATACCTGGCAAGACGATTTAGGTTCCAACACGCTGGAAGTACACATTCACAACCTGCGCCGCAAACTGGGCAAGGATCGCATCCGCACCGTGCGCGGCATCGGCTACCGCCTGGAACCCTCCTCATGATCAGCATGCGCCGCCGCCTGCTGCTGATGCTGGCGCTGATCCTGCTGGTCACGCAACTCATCAGCGCCTTCTGGCTGTGGCACGAAAGCCAGGAACAGATCGGCTTCCTGGTGGACGAAACCCTGTCCGCCAAAGTGCGTACCGAACGCGTCGATAGCGAGATCGCCGAGGCCATCGCGTCGCTGTTGGCGCCTTCGCTGATCATGATGATCGTCACGCTGCTGGCGTCGTTTTGGGCCATCAGTTGGATCATCCGCCCGCTCAACCAATTGCAGAAACGGCTGGAAAAGCGCTCTGCCGATAACCTGACGCCGCTGCCGATCGCCAGCGACAGCCAGGAAATGGTGGCGGTCACCAATGCACTCAATCAGCTGTTCTCACGATTGGACAACACCATTCAACAGGAACGCCTGTTCACCGCCGACGCCGCCCACGAGCTGCGCACGCCGTTGGCCGGCATCCGCCTGCATCTGGAACTGATGGAGAAACAGGGCGTCAAGGGCAGCCAGGCGCTGATCGCCCGCATCGATCAGTTGATGCACACCGTCGAGCAGTTGCTGATGCTGTCGCGCGCCGGGCAAGACTTCGCCCGCGGCCATTATCAGCATGTCGATTGGGTGGCCGATGTGATCCAGCCGCTGCGTGAAGAGCTCGACGAAATGGCCGCCCAACGTGGGCAGACGCTGGACTGGCACTTGCCGGCTACTGCCACAGTAAACGGCGATCCGGTGCTGCTGCGGCTGCTGCTGCGCAACCTGGTCGAAAACGCCCACCGTTACGGCCCTGAAGGCGGCGCGATACAGGTGCAGTTAACGCCGCAAGACAACGGCTATCTGCTGCAAGTCATCGACGATGGCCCGGGGATCAAGGAAGAGATGGTCGGGGAGCTGACGCAGGCGTTTCGCCGCATGGATCAACGCTACGGCGGCAGTGGGCTGGGCCTGAATATCGTGATCCGCATCGTGCAGTTGCACCAGGGGCGTTTGACGCTGGAAAACCGCCGCGATGCGCGCGGCCTGAACGCCCAGTGCTGGCTGCCGGAAAAGGCGCTTAAATAACAAGGGCCCAGCGTTGCTGAGCCCCTTATCACCGAATTACTTCTGGTAAATGATTTCGACGCCTTCGTCGTCGTCTTCGTCCCAGTCGTCATCCCAGTCATCTTCCGCTTCGGCTTCCACTTCCGCGATTTGCTCGCGGTGGTAGTCATCCCACATGAATTCGACTTTTTCCGGTGCGCTTTCTTCGATCGCCATCGCTTTCGGCTGGGTGTTGATGAAGTTCATCACGTCCCAGCACAGCGCGTTGACGCCTTCGCGGTTGGCGGCGGAGATCATGTAGTACTTCCCTTCCCAGCCCATGCCTTCCACAATCGCCTTGGCGCGTTCGGCGGCTTCTTCCTCACCAATCACATCAATTTTGTTGAACACCAGCCAGCGAGGCTTCTGCGCCAGATTTTCGCTGTATTGGTTCAACTCGTTGATGATGACTTTGGCGTTCTCCACCGGATCGGATTCGTCGATCGGCGCGATGTCCACCAGGTGCAGCAGCACGCGGCAACGCTCCAGGTGTTTCAGGAAGCGAATGCCCAGGCCCGCACCTTCGGAGGCGCCCTCGATCAGCCCCGGAATGTCGGCGACCACAAAGCTCTGCTCATGGTCCATACGCACCACGCCCAGGCTCGGCACCAGCGTAGTGAACGGATAATCGGCCACCTTCGGCTTGGCGGCGGACACCGCGCGAATGAAGGTCGATTTACCGGCGTTCGGCAGCCCCAGCATGCCTACATCGGCCAGCAGCAACAGCTCCAGCAACAGGTCGCGCGCTTCGCCAGCGGTACCCAGCGTCTTCTGACGCGGTGCACGGTTGACCGAAGATTTGAAACGGGTGTTGCCCAGGCCGTGCCAGCCGCCTTTGGCGACCATCAGCTTCTGCTCGTGGCGGGTCATGTCGCCGAGGATCTCGCCGGTGCCCTGATCCTTCACGCGCGTGCCGACCGGCACCTTGATGATGACGTCTTTACCGCGTTTACCGGTACAGTCGCGGCTCTGGCCATTCTGGCCGCGCTCGGCGCGGAAAGACTTCTCAAAGCGATAGTCGATAAGAGTGTTGAGGTTCTCGTCCGCCAGCAGGTAGACGTCGCCGCCGTCGCCGCCGTCGCCGCCGTCAGGCCCGCCGTTGGGGATATATTTTTCGCGGCGGAAGCTGACGCATCCGTTGCCGCCGTCGCCTGCAACGACCAGAATCGCTGCTTCATCTACAAACTTCATTTACCGTCTCCGTAAATCATTCACCGGGCTGCTTCAAAGGAGCAACCAGGGGGGGTTCTGCCCGTCGCGGCCACCACCGGTGACCAATTGCGGAAAACATGGCGCCCGCCACAACCACAAACGCACCGACATAGCCGACAATGTTCAGCGTCGGCGCGGCGAATGCCTGGGGCCAGGCCAACGCCAATAAATCTGAAAACAGCAGGGTAAACAGCGGGGTCAGCGTCACCAACGCGCTTACCTGCGCCGCCTGCCAACGCGCCATCGCCTCTGCCAGCGCGCCGTAGCCGATCAGCGTATTGGCGCCGCAAAACAGCAGGCACGCCAATTGCCAGCCGCTCAGCTGGAAAATCACCTCGGGTTTGGCCAGAGGGAACAACGCTATCGCACATAAAGTGTACAACATAACCAGGATCTGCGGCGAAGCCAGTCGGCGCAGCAACACCTTCTGCGCCACGCCGTAGCTCACCCAGACCATCGCCGCGCACACGCCCAGCATGACGCCCAGCGTGTAGTCCGTCAGCCGGGTGAAGATCTCTATCAGACTGACGTTGAAAAACAGCATCAGTCCGCAAATCAGCATCAGGGCGCCGATGACCTGGGTGATACGCATGCGTTCTTTTAAAATCAGCACGCTGGCGAACATCATGCCGACCGGCGACAGCTGGCCAATCACCTGCGACGCCGTCGGGCTCAGGTATTGCAGCGAGGAGCTGAAGAACACAAAGTTGCCCAGCAGCCCCGCCGTCGCGATCGCCAACAGCAGCAGCCAACGCGGCTGGCGGAACATCGTCAGCGGCGGCAGCTTGCCGCGCACCGCGAGGATCGCGCCCAAACCGATGGCGGCCATGGTAAAGCGATACCAGACAACGGTAAACGGCTCCATCACCACCAACACTTCTTTCATCGCAATCGGCAACGCGCCCCAGCAAACCGCCGTGGTTAACGCCAGAGAAATGCCAACGCCGACCTGCTGCTTCGTATCCATATCACCTTCGCCAACGCTGACGGGCCTGCCCTCAGGCAACCCATAAATGTAAAAAGCCCCGCAACGAATTGCGGGGCTTACATCTATTTCGTAAGGCTCGAAAAATTATTCAGCTTCGATGCTGATGAATTTACGATTGCTCGGGCCTTTAACTTCGAATTTGACTTTACCGTCTTTCAAAGCAAACAGAGTGTGGTCTTTGCCGCAACCCACGTTGGTACCAGCGTGGAATTTGGTGCCGCGCTGACGAACGATGATGCTGCCTGCCAGTACTGCTTCGCCGCCAAAGCGTTTTACGCCCAGACGTTTAGCTTCTGAATCGCGACCGTTACGAGTCGAGCCGCCAGCCTTTTTGTGTGCCATTAATCCGCTCTCCTAACTTAAGCGCTGATGCCGGTGATTTTAACGTCAGTGAACCACTGACGGTGGCCCTGCTGCTTACGGTGGTGTTTACGACGACGAAACTTAACAATTTTAATTTTCTCGCCACGACCGTGAGCAACGACTTCAGCTTTGATCTTGCCGCCATCGACGAAAGGAACGCCGATTTTGATATCTTCGCCATTAGCGATCATCAGAATCTGGTCAAACTCAACCGCTTCACCAGTTGCGATGTCCAGCTTTTCCAAGCGAACGGTCTGACCTTCGCTTACTCGGTGTTGTTTACCACCACTTTGGAAAACCGCGTACATATAAAACTCCGCTTTCCGCGTGCCCGACTGTGTTAGTTCAGAGCGCGCTATAAATATTCACAATAGGGCGCGAATTCTACGCAAAAAAGCAGCGCATGACAAGAGCAGAATAAGACCAGAACAAGAAAAAAGAAGAAAAAAAGCGCAGTTTCTTTCGTGGCGTTTATCTGAACCGTTTTTCAAGTACAATCATAGGGACAGTTACCGCCATGTACCGATGTGAGCAGCGATCTCAACGCGGTGAAGAGAAACACAGCTGAAAAAAATACAATGAACCTAGAGCAAATTACCGAGTTAACCGCGCAAGATATGGCGGCCGTGAACGCAACAATTCTCGAACAGCTGAATTCCGATGTCACGCTCATCAATCAGCTTGGCTATTACATTATCAGCGGTGGCGGTAAGCGCATCCGGCCGATGATCGCCGTCCTGGCGGCGCGGGCATTGGGCTATGAAGGCAGCAAGCACGTCACCGTGGCCGCCCTGATCGAATTCATCCATACCGCCACGCTGCTGCATGACGACGTCGTCGACGAATCGGACATGCGCCGCGGCAAAGCCACCGCCAACGCGGCGTTCGGCAACGCCGCCAGCGTGCTGGTCGGCGACTTTATTTACACCCGCGCCTTCCAGATGATGACCAGCCTGGAATCCCTGCGCGTGCTGGCGCTGATGTCGGAAGCGGTCAACGTCATCGCCGAAGGTGAAGTGCTGCAGTTGATGAACGTGCACGATCCCGACATCAGCGAAGAAAGCTATATGCGGGTGATCTACAGCAAAACCGCCCGTCTGTTTGAGGCGGCGGCGCAATCGTCGGCGATCCTGTCCGGCGCCAGCGCTGAGCAAGAACGGGCGCTGCAAGACTATGGCCGCTACCTCGGCACCGCTTTCCAGCTGATCGACGATTTGCTCGACTACAGCGCCGACGGCAGCACCCTGGGCAAAAACACCGGCGACGATCTGAACGAAGGGAAACCGACCCTGCCGCTGCTGCACGCGATGCACAACGGCGACGACGCCCAGCGTGACATGATCCGCGGCGCGATTGAGCAAGGCAACGGCCGTCACCTGTTGGAGCCGGTGCTGCAGGCGATGCAGCAATGCGGTTCGCTGGAATACACCCGCAAACGCGCCGAGGAAGAGGCCGACAAGGCGATCGCCGCGCTGCAGGCATTGCCGGCATCGGAGCACCGCACGGCGCTGGAGGGCCTGGCCCATCTGGCGGTGCAACGCGACTTTTAAGAAATTAATGTTTCTTAAAAACCATCAGGCCCGCATACGCGGGCCTGCCTAGGTATTGCTCTCTTCGTCGATACGCGCCAGCAGGCCGCCGATCCCTTCCCGCATCAGGAAAGCCACCATTTTCTCGCGCTCGCTTTCCGTCAAATGGTAGTAATACTCGATCCAGACCGCCAACGGATCCTGACGCTCTACGTCATATGCCGCCCCGTCTTCCTTCAGCACCAGCAGGTTACGCACGTCTGAAGGCAGGCTGTCGATATGGTACTCCAACGCTTTTCCCTGCACGCCTTTACGCCTGCGGCTGATCCAGCCTTCGCGCCGGGCCATCAGATTGATTCCCTGTGGTGAGGAAGGTAATCCTGCGATGCCTGTCAGTTCCTTGGCGGCAAACCACTCTTTTTTCATAGCCATCATCTCTGGGCAATAGTGGGCAACGTCATTTTTTGGAAATTACTTGGGTATTTTTTAGGAAATTTAATGGTATTCTGGTTTCCGAATAAGCGTTTCACGTTGTTCATGCGCTTAACCTTGACCCGTTAGTTATACCACTAACGCAACTTTGGCTAATCAGAAAAGGAATGTAAACATGAATTCAAGGAACCCAGATTGGCATCCGGCAGATATCATCGCGGCGCTACGCAAGCAGGGCACCACGCTGGCGGCAGTGTCGCGCAAGGCCGGATTAAGCTCATCGACGCTGGCCAACGCGCTGTCGCGCCCGTGGCCGAAGGGGGAATGGCTGATCGCCGAAGCGATAGGCGTCCACCCCTCGGAGATCTGGCCAAGCCGCTATTACGATCCGCACAGCGATTGCCTGCTGGATCGCAAGGCGCGCATCAAATCGTGAACGCGGAGCAAAAAAAACCGCCGGAACAGCGTCCGGCGGCGTTTATCGGCTGACTATCGGCGTCGATCAGTTATTGATGAACTTCTCGCCCAGTTCGATATCTTTGTGCAGCACGTCCAGCATCTCGTTCAGCGCTTTCTGCTCGAAGGCGCTCAGGGTGCCGATATCCTTGCGCTCTTCAACGCCGTTCTTGCCCAGCACCAGCGGCTGTGCGAAGAAGCGAGCGTATTTGCCGTCGCCTTCAACGTAAGCGCATTCCACAACGCCTTTCTCGCCCTGCAGCGCACGCACCAGAGACAGACCGAAACGGGCGGCCGCCTGGCCCATGGACAGCGTTGCAGACCCGCCGCCGGCTTTGGCTTCCACCACTTCGGTGCCGGCGTTCTGAATGCGCTTGGTCAGATCCGCCACTTCCTGATCGGTGAAGCTCACGCCTGGGATCTGCGACAGCAGAGGCAGGATGGTCACGCCAGAGTGGCCGCCGATGACCGGCACGTTCAGCTCTTCCGGCTGCTTGCCTTTCAGCTCGGCCACGAAGGTGTTGGAACGGATGATATCCAGCGAAGTCACGCCGAACAGTTTGTTCTTGTCGTAAACGCCGGCTTTTTTCAGCACTTCCGCCGCGATGGCGACCGTGGTGTTAACCGGGTTGGTGATGATGCCGATGCAGGCTTTCGGGCAGGTTTTCGCCACTTGTTCAATCAGGTTACGCACGATGCCGGCGTTAACGTTGAACAGGTCAGAGCGATCCATGCCTGGCTTACGGGCCACGCCGGCGGAAATCAGCACCACGTCCGCACCTTGCAGAGCCGGGGTCGCGTCTTCGCCGCTGAAGCCTTTGATTTTAACTGCGGTTGGGATGTGGCTTAAGTCGACGGCAACGCCTGGGGTAACGGGGGCAATGTCGTAGAGAGAGAGTTCAGAACCTGAAGGAAGCTGGGTTTTGAGTAGAAGGGCGAGGGCCTGGCCGATACCGCCAGCAGCACCGAGAACTGCAACTTTCATCCTATACTCCTTTATTATCTTAAATATATAAAGCGCCGTGAATGTGTTGGTTACGGACCTTAAGTCATTACACCTTTCAAAACAATAAATTAGCCAATTCTTGCCTGCAGGTGTAATAAAACGGCCGCTGTCGCGCCCATTTTAGATTAAATCGCTTACGCATGAAGGGCATAGCGCACACTAATCAAAAATAGTGCGAGGTTATTCACGAGCAAGTTAACCGGCCGTTACATTACACCCTTACGCAACATCAGAACAACATCATTTTAATAACATTTTATTTACCACTGCGGGCCGATTTTCCGTCGCCAAAAGGGCATATTCATCGCGGCCGGATTTTGTTAAAATGCCGCCCTTTCCTCGCCGCCCGGTCATGCTTATTTTCTTTGGGTCGGCCTTTGTTGCATAAAAATTCATCTATATGCATAATCATGACTTCCACTATCAACATTCCACGGTGCAAAATGCGTAATCCCGCAAAACAGGAAGATCTGATCAAGACGTTCAAAGCGTTATTGAAAGAAGAAAAATTCAGTTCTCAAGGCGAGATCGTTTTGGCGCTGCAAGAAGAAGGCTTCGAAAACATTAACCAATCCAAAGTATCGCGCATGCTGACCAAGTTCGGCGCGGTACGTACGCGCAATGCCAAAATGGAAATGGTGTATTGCCTTCCTGCCGAACTCGGCGTGCCGACCACCACCAGCCCATTGAAGAATCTGGTGCTGGACGTCGACCATAACGACGCCGTCGTGGTGATCCACACCAGCCCGGGCGCCGCGCAGCTGATCGCCCGCCTGCTCGACTCATTGGGGAAATCCCAGGGCATCCTCGGCACGATTGCCGGCGACGACACGATTTTCGTCACCCCGTCCAACGGCTTTACCGCTCAGAAACTGCATGAGGCTATTCTGGGCGTGTTCGAGCAAGAGCTGTGAAACCTGGCGCTAACAAAGTGCGGCTTTAGCCCGCACTTTGTTAGCGCTTCTTTAACTCTTACGTTACCTTTCCCGCCCTCAACCGCGTTTAACACTGCTTTTTTATCCCTCAGCAACACATTTCCATGACATCTACATGTAACCAGCAGTACCCACTGTGATCTTCCGCACTTTTGGTCAAAAGCACTTACCTTATTGAAATTACATAAATTTAACATCAAAAGATCGTTTTGTGAGCGTTTTTTATTCCTTACAGTTATAAAAAATAAGGATCATAAGGTTAAAGTTTCACTAGCAACTGTTAGCTAACTATTAATTTTTCGCGTTACTAGCTGTATACTCATTTTCGTGAACTGAATCACAGTTCGTTGGAACTGATAAAAGAATACGATGAGGTGAGATGATGAAAATTAAAGCTACCGTTGCAACCCTGAGCGTTCTGTCCATGCTTTCCTTTGGTGCATTCGCAGCACAATCTATTGATGCAACTCAGGCCGCAAAACTGCAACCGGCCGGTGTAATCACCGTGAGCGGCGTCGCCGCTGCGCCTTCCGACATCCGCCAGGCGCTGTCCGACAAAGCCGACGCCAAAGGGGCGACCGCTTACCGCGTAATCGAAGCCCGCAATGACGGCAGCTTCCACGCAACCGCTGAAATCTACAAATAAGTACCGGCATTACCCGGCAACGGGCAATACATCTCTGGAATCAAACGCTGTCATAACGGCCTTCAAGAATAAAAATCGCTGCCAAGCCCTTCCAGGCTGTTATGACCAAGGATCGCTATCATGAACATGAAAACTACTCTCGCTGCATTCGGCCTGCTGTCTGTCATCTCCTTCGGCGCCTCCGCCGCCCAGCTGGTGACTAACGATCAGACCGCCAATCTGCAATCTATCGGCACCATCACCGTCAGCGGCATCGACGGCGCGCCGACCGACATTCGCCAGGCGTTGTCCGACAAAGCCGACGCGAAAGGCGCGACCGCCTACCGCGTGATCGAAGCGCGTAACGAAGGCAACTACCACGCCACCGCCGAGATTTACAAATAACAACTCTGGGAACGGCTTTGCAGAGCTGATTACCCTCGTCACTGCCACTGCCGAGTTCTGACGCAAACGCCGATTTCCCAGAGACCCTCTCGTCGTCCTATCCGACGAACCCCGTTGCCCTCGCTCGCGAGGGCTTTTTTATGGGCGTAAAAAAGGCCGCGAATGCGGCCCTTGATGTGGCTGATGCGGCTGAGCGATCAGTAGGTGACTTTCGGTTCCTGCTTTTTCGCCAGCGCGTCCAGCAGACGGTCGTGAATGCCGCCGAAGCCGCCGTTGCTCATCACCAGAATGTGATCGCCCGGCTGTGCGGTTTTTACCACCATGTCCACCAGCGTGTCGAGATCCGCGCTCCAATGCGCCGGCTGCACGCAGGCATCCGCCACTTCCGCCACCTGCCACGGAATGTGGTGCGGCTGGAACAGGAACACCTCGTCGGCGCGGCCGAGCGAAGGCGCCAGATCGTTTTTGCTGATGCCCATTTTCATGGTGTTGGAGCGCGGCTCCAGCACCGCCAGAATGCGCGCCGTGCCGCCGACCTTGCCGCGCAGCGCGGCCAGAGTGGCCAGGATCGCCGTCGGGTGGTGCGCGAAGTCGTCGTAGACCGTGACGCCGTTGGCTTCGCCACGCAGCTCCAGGCGGCGGCGGGCGTTGATGAAATCGCCCAACGCGCGGCAGGCGTCCGCCGGCTGCACGCCGACGTGGCGGGTGGCGGCGATGGCCATCAGGCCGTTATGCATGTTGTGCTCGCCCACCAGCGCCCAGTTCACTTCGCCGACCTGTTCGCCGTCGAGGAACACAGCGTAATGGCTGGCGTCCGGCGTCAGCTTCTGTGCGCGCCAGGTGCCCTCTTCCCCCACCAGCTCCTGCTCGCTCCAGCAGCCCATCGCCATCACCTGCTTCAGGTGGCTGTCGTTGTCCGGCAGGATGATCTTGCCTTTGCCCGGCACCAGACGCACCAGGTGGTGGAACTGTTTCTGGATGGCTTTCAGATCGTCGAAGATATCGGCGTGGTCGAACTCCAGGTTGTTCATGATCAGCGTGCGCGGGCTGTAGTGCACGAACTTGGAGCGCTTGTCGAAGAACGCGCAGTCATATTCGTCGGCCTCGATCACGAAGAACGGGCTGCCGCCAAGGCGCGCCGATACGTCGAAGTTGCCCGGCACGCCGCCGATGACGAAGCCGGGCTGGTAGCCGCAGGCCTCGAGGATCCAGGTCGCCATGCCGGCGGTGGTGGTTTTGCCGTGGGTGCCGGCGACCGCCAGTACCCAGCGATCGCGCAACACGGCATCGTGCAGCCACTGCGGGCCGGAAACGTAAGGGATGCCACGTTCCAGCACCGCCTCCACGCACGGGTTGCCGCGCGTCATGGCGTTGCCGATGATCACCAGATCCGGCGCCGGATCCAGCTGGGCCGGATCATAACCCTGAATAAGATCGATCCCCTGGTTCTCCAGCAGCGTGCTCATCGGCGGATAGACGTTGGCGTCCGAACCGGTGACGTCATGCCCCAGTGAGCGCGCCAGCATCGCCAACCCGCCCATAAAGGTGCCACAGATCCCAAGAATGTGAATGCGCATAGGTTTCTCATGTGAGTGCATCGAATGTCGGCATATTCTAACGCTCAGAATCGTCCAGAAGAAATGGATTTGCCTATGAATAGCGCGCATCTTTGGGCTACACTGCACGCGAAAACGTTGGCGGTTTGTTAACAGGCCGCTATCCATCCGTAGATTCAGGGATTGTGTCATGAAAACGTTAGGCGAATTTATCGTCGAGAAACAGCACGACTTCTCTCACGCCACCGGCGAGCTGACCGCGTTACTTTCTGCAATTAAACTGGGCGCCAAAATCATCCACCGCGACATCAACAAGGCCGGCCTGGTTGATATTCTGGGCACCAGCGGGGTGTCCAACGTACAGGGCGAAGTTCAGATGAAACTGGACCTGTACGCGAACGAAAAACTGAAAGCGGCGTTGAAAGCGCGTGGTGAAGTTGCGGGTATCGCTTCCGAAGAAGAAGATGAAATCGTGATATTCGACGGCGAGCGAGCTGAAAATGCCAAGTATGTCGTTTTGATGGATCCGTTGGACGGTTCGTCCAACATCGATGTCAACGTCTCGGTCGGTACGATTTTCTCTATCTACCGTCGCATCACGCCGGTCGGCACGCCGGTGACCGAAGAAGACTTCCTGCAGCCGGGCAGCGCCCAGGTCGCAGCGGGTTATGTGGTTTACGGTTCGTCCACCATGCTGGTGTACACCACCGGTTACGGCGTCCACGCCTTCACCTACGACCCGTCTCTGGGCGTATTCTGCCTCTCCCACGAGAAAGTGCGCTTCCCGGCGAGCGGCAACATGTATTCCATCAACGAAGGCAACTACATCAAGTTCCCTCTCGGCGTGAAGAAATACATCAAATACTGCCAGGAGCAGGATGAAGCGACGCAGCGCCCTTACACCTCGCGCTACATCGGTTCTCTGGTGGCGGACTTCCACCGCAACCTGCTGAAAGGCGGCATCTACATCTACCCAAGCACCGCCAGCCACCCGCAAGGCAAGCTGCGCCTGCTGTACGAATGCAACCCGATGGCGTTCCTGGCCGAACAGGCCGGCGGTAAGGCCAGCGACGGCAAAAACCGCATTCTGGACATCACGCCGGTGAAACTGCACCAGCGCGCGCCATTCTTCGTCGGCACCAAGTCGATGGTAGAAGACGCGGAACGCTTCATCGCCGAAAACCCGGACGAGTAACGCGTTCTTTGCAAGGGTTCGGCGCCGCGCCGAACCCTTATCGCCTTACAGCTTGAACGCCGCCATGCTCTGCGCCAGCAGCTGAGCCTGATCTTCCAGCGAGCGCGTCGCCGCCGCCGACTCTTCCACCAGTGCCGCATTCTGCTGCGCCACCTGATCCATCTGCGCCACCGCCAGGTTCACCTGTTCGATACCGCTGCTTTGTTCGCGCGTCGCCGCCGAGATCTCACGCATCAACGCCGTCACCCGGCCCACTTCGCCGGTGATGCCGCTCATGGTCTGCGCCGCCGACTCCACCATCTGCTCGCCTTCCTGCACCCGGTTCTGCGACGCTTCGATCAACCCTTTGATCTCTTTCGCCGACTGGGCGCTGCGCTGCGCCAGATTGCGCACTTCACCGGCCACCACCGCAAAACCGCGGCCCTGTTCGCCGGCGCGCGCCGCTTCCACCGCCGCGTTCAGCGCCAGGATATTGGTCTGGAAGGCGATGCCGTCCATCACGCTGATGATGTCGGCGATGCGGCGCGAGCTGTCGGTGATCGCCTGCATCTTGCTCATCACCTGGCTGACCACCTCGCTGCCCTGGTTGGCGATATCGGACACGCTCAGCGCCAGCTGGTTGGCCTGTTCGCAGTTCTCGGCGTTCATTTTCACCGTCGAGGTCAGCTGTTCCATGCTGGCGGCGGTTTCTTCCAGCGAAGCGGCCGATTCTTCGGTGCGCTGCGCCAGATGCAGGTTGCCGGCCGCCAGTTCGCGTGAACCGGTGTCGATCTGGCTGCTGGCGTCGCGCACTTTGCTGACCGAACTGGCCAGCGCCTGCTGCATGCGCTGCATCGCCCGCACCAGGCGGCCCATCTCGGTATCGCCCTCGCCGCGGATCTCATGGGTCAGATCGCCGCCGGCGATGTGTTCCAGCTGCGCGATGGACTCGTCCAGCGGGCGCAGAATGATCACCCGCAGCGCGAACCAGGCCAGCACCGCCAGCAGCACGCTGAGCAGGCCCGCCACCACGATCAGCGAGATCTTGGTGCTGGCGTTGCTTTCCGCGTCATACACCTGCTGCGCGCCGAGCTTCATGGCGAAGCTGCGGAAATCGCTGAGATCCTTTTCGAACGCGATGCTCAACGCGGAGATGCGCGTTTCCTGAATATGATAATACTCATCGATTTTGCCGGCCTTGATGGCGGCGGCCATCGGCTTCACGCCCTGATCCAGATAGGCGCGGTAGCTGTTTTGCAGGCGGTTGGAGAGTTCGCGGCCGCGCTCGGTCACGGTGCCGACGCCGACAAAGCGCGCCATTTCCTTGTTCGACTGCTCGAGGTAACCGTAGATGCGGCCCACGGTGGCGTCGGAGACATCAGTCTGGCCGATCTCCCGTTGGCGCACCGCCAGCGAGGCGGCGGTTCTGGCGCGCAGCGTCAGGTTGGAGCTGTTGGCCAGCGAGCCCAGCTCTTCGCCGAGGATCTGGTTTAAGGTATGGATCGAGCGCGATCCTTCGTTAATCGCGTTGACGCCAATAACGCTGACCATGATCAGCAGCATGGTCATCAGGCTCAGCAGGGCGATCAGCCCAGCCTTCACCGTAATCTTTTTTAGCATGAGTTCTTCCCGGCTTCAGAATAGTGAGATCAGACGTAGTAGGGGTGGCAAAACGCGGAGCCAGCTTTGCTGGCTCATTATTGTTTGTTGAAGTTATCGGCAGGCGGAGGCAAAACTTCATGCCGCGGCGGGATTAATCTGGAAATTCTCCGTGCGCCGGCGCACTGGGTTTTCGACGATGAAAAGGGCAGGAAATCGCAAAAGAGTCCGCTATAATAGCCGCCACTCCATTTCTGGTTTGATGATTAAAGGAAACCGACATGAGCTTGAATCTGGTCCCTGCTGGCAAAGACCTGCCGGAAGACATCTACGTAGTAATCGAAATCCCGGCCAACGCCGATCCAATCAAATACGAAATCGACAAAGAAACCGGCGCGCTGTTCGTTGACCGTTTCATGTCCACCGCGATGTTCTACCCGTGCAACTACGGCTACATCAACCACACCCTGTCTCTGGACGGCGACCCGGTTGACGTGCTGGTCCCAACCCCATACCCGCTGCAGCCGGGCTCCGTAATCCGCTGCCGTCCGGTTGGCGTGCTGAAGATGACCGACGAAGCCGGTGAAGACGCCAAGCTGGTTGCGGTACCGCACAGCAAGCTGACCAAAGAGTACGATCACGTGAAAGACGTGAACGACCTGCCGGAACTGCTGAAAGCCCAGATCGCTCACTTCTTCGAGCACTACAAAGATCTGGAAAAAGGCAAATGGGTGAAAGTGGAAGGCTGGGCAGACGCTGCCGCGGCTAAAGCGGAAATCATCGCCTCGTTCGAACGCGCCGCCAAGAAGTAATGCCTGCCGCCGTCCGATGAAAAAACACCGCTCAATGAGCGGTGTTTTTTTTATTACTGATCGTCGAGACGTTTCAGCCAGTCGCCGCTGGTAATTCGCGGGTAACCGTCCACGCTGTGTTTGTACAGGTAGATCCACGCACTCCCATAAGGCGTCTGAATCAGTTCACGCTTATAGTCCTTGGTGTTGCTTTTCAGTTCGTCCAGCTCTGCCAGAATCGATGAGTTAATACGATACACTTCGCAATGTATCGTGCCCTCTCCAGGGATCGCCGCCGGGTAATGGCCCAGATTATAAATCTGATAGCCTTCGAGCTCGTGCTCGCCGAGCCATTGGGCGTTGGTCATCCAATGGCTGTTTCCCTGTTTGCGCCGTAAACTGCCGTAGACAATTATTCGCATCGCTAAAACTCAAACTGATAGAGCAAATCTAATGCCTGGTCGAGACCAGACACCGCTTCAAGATACAACTTAGGCATCAGGCGATAACGCAACGTCAGCGTGGCCAAGGAGTCGAAGATGCCCACCCCATATTTTACTTGTAAGCCTGGGAGAACATAGCCGCTCACGACAACCTGGGAACTGTCGCCAACCCCCTGAGTGTCCAGAGCCAAATTACTTACGCCGAATGCCTCGCCGATTTTACCCACAAGTTGACCACTTTGTGCAACCCCCATGCCGATTAACATCGAGGTCATGGCGTTGCCGTCGGCGCCGGAGCTGCTCAAGCCCTGGCCGCGCAGCAGATAAGACAGGGCTTCCTGTTGCGATTTGGCCGGATCGGAGAACACTTCCAGCTTCGGCGCATCCGCCAGGCCGGTCACGCGCACGCCGGCGGTCACATCGTCCTCGGTGGATTCCGGGTTGCGGATCGCCTCGATATTCAGCAGCGGCTGATCCGGCGGGCCGGAGAACATCAGCTGCCCTTTACGCACGATCAAATCCTGACCATAAGCATGGAAGCGGCCGGAAGGGATGTCAATCTGGCCGTTGAGGCCCAGCCCTTTCTTGTCCTGCACCACCTTCAGGTCGCCCTTCAGACGGGCCTTGAGACCAAAAGCGTCCAACCGCACGTCATTGCCGACGTGGATCATCAGATTGCTGTTGATCGGGATCGAGGCGGTCTTCGGTTGAATCGGCTTCAGCTGGTCGTCCAGCATCACCTCGTCGGAAGAGACGCCCACCGCGCTTTCCGGCAGCTCCTGCACCGTGATGCGCGCCCAGGGAATGTCGACCTTGCCGTTGAGCGAGAACAGCTGCGGCGTGGCTTCGAACACCAGATCCGGCGACACGTCGATGCGGATCATCGGCGGCACCGTCACCCGCAGCTTATCGCCCTTGGCGGCAATGCGCGCACGCCAGGCGTTGATATCGCGCCAGTCGGCGTCGCCCGCCAGATTCAGCTGACCGCGCGTGGTGCTGAGCAGCCCTTCCAGCGTCGAGGTCATACCGTTGAAATTCACCGCCAGCCGCGCGTCGGTCATATCGAACGGCATCCAGTGCCCCTGCACCTTCGCCCGATCCAACGCCAGGCGCCCGAACACCAGCGGCTTCTGCGCGCTGCCGCCCAAGCGCAGGTTGGCGTTCAGCATGCCCGCCGCGCTTTCGCCCTTCATCAGCGCCGGGTTGATCAGCGCCAGCGAGATATTGGTGATATTGACGTTGCCGCTGATGGTGCGCCGCACCTGCGGATCCGCCACCTGGATATTGCCGTCGAACTGGCCGTTGTTGGTCAGCTTGATCCGCCAGTCGGCCAGCGCGCGACCGTTGTTCAGGCCGGCGTTGAGGGTCAGCGTGTCGAAGGCGATCGGCAGCGCGTTGCCCTGCACCTGCTGCACCACCTTGACGCCGTTGCCGGCCAGCGTGACTTTCGCCTCCGGCAGCGCGCCGCCCGGTTTCCAGCTGACATCGGCCCGGCCGGTGAACACCCCGCTCAGGGCAGTTTCCGGGCCGAGGAACGGCTTGATCATCGCCAGATCGAACCGGTTGAGCACCACGCTGGCCTGGCCGCTCTGGCCGGCTTCAATGGTCTTGGGCACGCACAGCTCGGCGTTCGGGTTCTGCCAACAGTGCGGCCCGACGCTGATTTTCTGCTCGGTGTTCAGGTAGTCCAGCGCGATGGCGCGCGTCAGGCGCCATTCCCCGACCGGCGTATCGAAGCGAGTGTTGTTCAGATTGCCGCGCCAGCGCTGCTGCTGACGATCGAAACTGCCCTGCAGCGCCAGCTGGCCGGAGACCGGTTTGCCGTCGATCTTCAGCTGCAGTTGGTGCTGCTTCTCGCTGCCCTTGGCATCGAGAGTCAACAGGCTGACCTCCAGCGCATCCTGCTTCAGCTGCTCGACGCGTACCGCCAGTTGCCCCTGAATCTGATCCGTGGAGCGCACGTCGCCGTCTATTTTCACGCGGTTGATGCGCAGCGCCTGCCACTGCAGGCCGGATGCGGTCAAATCAGCCAGCAGCTGCGGCGCCTGCAGATTGCCGCGCAGCTTCAGCAGCCCTTTGGCGGTGCCGCCCAGGCCCGGCAGCGCGCCGTCCAGACGCGGCGCGTCGATGTTCGCGTCCAGGTTCCAGCTCTTCTCGTCCAGCTGCCCTTTGACGTTCAGTTGGTTACGCCCCAGCGCCAGATCGATGCCGGGGATTTTCCACTGCCCGGCGGCGTTGCCGCTCAGCGTACCGCGCGCCGTGACCTTGTTCTGCTTCACGTTGCCGTCCAGCTGCAGCACCGGCACCTGCAGTTGCCAGCTGCCGCCGTGCAGGCTGCCGCGCGTGGTGATCTTGCCGTCGAGTTTCGCCGGCCATTCCGGCCACTGCTTGGCGGTATTGATGCCGCTCAGCGTCAATTGCGAGGTCCAGCTGATGGCCTTGCTCCAGTCCACCAGCGCAGTGAGATCGGTATTGCCCTGCAGCGCCGCCAGGCGCAGGCGCTCCAGCTTGAATTGCTCGACGTTGCCTTTGCCGTCCAGCGTCAGCACCGCCGGCGGCAAGTCCTGGCCTTTCAGATTGGCGCGCGTCGACAGCGCGTAGTCGGTCGCCTTGCCGTTAAAGCGCAGGCGGAAATCGTTGACCTGATACTGCGCCTCGCCGCTCAGTGGCCATTTCAGCTGCCTGCTCTGCAACGTCAGCGCCAGCGGCAGGCCGGCTTCGGCCAGCCGGGTTTGCACATCGAGCTGGGCGCCGACCGGGCCGGACAGGTTCAGCGCCACCTTCAGCTCGTCACGCAGCCCGCCGCCGACGTTCAGCTTCACCTTCTCGCCCTTCAGCGGTTCGATATTCAGCGCGCTGTTGGCGGTCAGGGACACCGGCCAGTCGCCGGTCAGGGTTGCCTGCCCCTGCACCGACAGCGTGCCCTGTGGCGACTTCACGTCGAAGTTGTCCAGCTGGATATGCTGATCCTGCGTGCTGGCCTGCAGCAACAGGCTCGTGATCAGCACGTCGGTATCGCCGGTCAAGCGCAGCTGCTCACCGCTGATCTCTTTGACGGTGATATCCAGCGGCAGGCGGATGTCAGGCAGATCCGGCAACAGCGGTTTGGCGAACAGTTCCTTCAGCGTTTCGCCCAGCGGCTTCTCTTCCGGCTGCGGCGCCGGCTTCGCCGCGTCGGTGGCCTGCTCGCCGACCTTTTTCGCCACCTCGACCGCCGGCTGCACCGCTTCCGGCAACGGATTTTGCGGGGTTTTCGGCAAGGCGATCAGCAGCGAGCCGATCTTGGTCGGCATCAGCGTCAGCGCGCGCTCTTGCCACTGCGCGCCGGTGCGGAACTCGGCCAGCGAGATGGCGGTGTCGTCGACGGTGACCTTGACGTTGTTCAACGCCAACAGGCGCAGCGTGATCGGGTAAGGCGTGCTGAGATTGGTGGTCGGCTCACTGCTCTCCTCCACCGGCGCGGAAGGCGCCATCTCTTTGGTGTTCACCGCCACGTCCACATCCTGGGCGGTCAAGGCGTTGACGCACAGCGAGCTGCGCTTAAAGCAGGAGAGATCGAGCGACAGATGGAACTGCCCGGCGTTAACCGTCACGCCCGGCATCTGATACTTCACGCCCTTCAGCGTCAGATCGCGCCAGCCGCCGCTGACGCCGGCGATCTCCAGCCCCGGCACCCAGCGCGCCGCGCCGTTGATGACCATATGCAAACCGGTGGTGGTGCCTATCAGGAAGGCCAGGCCGCCGATCAGCAACAGCAGAACGACCAGAAATCCGAGACAAATCTTTTTAACCAGGCTCATAGTTCAGGCCCCAAACCGATGTAGAACTGCATCCCGTGGGTGTCCTTGTCCCCCACGGGCGCGGCGATATCCAGCTTCACCGGCCCCACCGGCGACTGCCAGCGCACGCCTACGCCGGCGCCGGTCTTGAAGTTGCTCTTCTTGATATCGTTCACCGCTTCACCGGAGTCGACGAACATCGCCCCCCACCATTTGCCGGTCACGTTGTATTGGTACTCCAGCGAGCCGGTCAGCATCTTGGAGGCGCCGGTCAGCTTGCCGTCGTCACCGCGCGGCGAGATGTCTTTGTACTTGTAGCCGCGAATGCTGCGGTCACCGCCGGCGAAGAAGCGCAAATCCGGCGGCACCTTGTCGAAGTCGTTGGTTTCTATCCAGCCCACCTGCCCGCGCGCCACAAAACGATGCTTGTCGGCCAGGGTGCGGATCCAGACGTTCTGCGCCTGCATCAGCGCAAAGTCCACGCCGGAGCCCCAGGAGGTGTCGGACACGTCGATAGAGTAGCGCTGGCTGTCGCCCCAGGTCGGCATCAGACCGCCGCGCGAACGGGTGCGGCTGAAGCTGACGCCGGGATACAGCAGCATGGTGGTGTTGCTGACGTTACCCTGGGTAAAGTTATCCCAGCGCCAGGTCAGGTTGATCGCCCGCTGCCAGCCGCTGGAAAGATCCCAGTTGCGCGAGGCCACCACTTTGGAGGTGACGGACTTGGTGTCGTTAAGATCGACGTTCTTGAGGCCGCCCTGCAGCAGGTAATACTGCTCCAGCGGGTTCTTCAGCAATGGGATTTTGTAGGTCAGATCCAGCTGCTGCTCCGGTGCCGACACGCTGGCGCTGGTTTCCAGACTATGCCCGCGATCGTTGAGCCAGGGCTTTTTCCAGGTGCCTTTCACCCGCGGGCCGACGTCGGTGGAGTAGCCGATACCGGTTTCGACGGTGTTGCGCGTGCGCGGCGTCACCAGCGCGTCCAACGGCAAAATCTTGTTCTCTTTGGCATCGTTGAAATCAGGGGATACCACCACCGAGTTGAACCAGTTGGTGGCGGACAAACGGCGGTTCAGCTCGGCCAAATCCTCCGAACTGTAGTAATCCCCCTGATGAAAGGGCACCAGATTTTGCAGATAGTCTTCGCGGATTTGCGAACCGGTGAATTTCACCTTGCCGAAGCGGTAACGTTCGCCGCTGTTGAAATCGATATCCCAAAACGCCTTGTGCAGATCTTCGGCCACGCCGAGCTGGCTTTTGGTCATGTCGGCGTCGAAGTAGCCTTTGCGCAGCGCCAGGCCGGTGAGCGAGCCTTTGAAACTGTCATACTTGCCGTGGTTGAGGATCTCGCCGATGGTCGGCCGCCCCTTCTTCACCAGCGCCAGGTAGTCCTCATCGGTCTTCGCGCCGCCTTCCAGCACGATGTTGGCGCCGGCGATACGCACCGGTTCGCCCGGATTGACCTTGGCGTGCAGCACCGGGCGCGACATCCCCGGCCGATCGTCCAGCGTAAACTCGATGGTCGGCTGGTAATAGCCGAGCGCGCGCAGCCCCTGGCGCACCGCCTCATCCACCCGCGCGCGGAAGCGCCCGTCGGTGCCGACCTCTTCAGGCGTGATCGACGACAGCCGCACCCGGACGTTTTTTTCCAACTCTCCGCTTAACCCCTCCACCTGCAAGCGCACGTTGGCCGCATAGGCCGCAGGTGCCGCAAGCAACACAGATATCAAGCACATGACCGGGTACTTTGGCACGTGTTCTCCTTATTGATTTTACTTTCCTGTTATGGTGTTCGCTCCGGGGCCAGGGCAGACTCCGCGCTATCATGACGGCAGCCCTCTTCAACCTTGTTCCGGACGCCGCCCGCCGCGCTTGCCACCACCGCGCAACAGGCGAATTCTTCACTTTTGGCGCTCAAAATACTGCGTTAAGCTTATACATAAACTCAACTTGCCACTTATTGTGGGCAAAGACGCGGTGAGATACAACCGAACCGCCCCCATGTAGGGTCAATTCTTACTGTGACAACAGGAGTCAACCGTGGTGCCATTTTTTGATAAATCACAAACCGTCGATAAGGCAAGCGCGCTGCCTGGCCGCACCACGCCAATGCCTGTCGCAACGCTCAACGTGGTCACCGAACACTCGATGACCCAGGTGCCGGCAGGCATGGAGGTGGCGATCTTCGCCATGGGCTGTTTCTGGGGCGTTGAGCGCCTGTTCTGGCAGCAGCCGGGCGTCTACAGCACCGCCGCCGGCTACAGCGGCGGCTACACGCCGAACCCGACCTACCGCGAAGTGTGCAGCGGCCAGACCGGCCACGCCGAAGTGGTGCGCGTGGTGTTCGATCCGCAGGTCGTCAGCTACAAACAGCTGCTGCAGGTGTTCTGGGAAAATCACGATCCGGCGCAGGGCATGCGCCAGGGCGGCGACGTCGGCACCCAGTACCGCTCGGCGATTTATACGCTGAGCCCGGAGCAGCAGGCCGAGGCGGAAAGCAGCCTGCAGCGCTTCCAGCAGGCGATGGAGGCGGCGGGCGACAAGCGCGTCATCACTACCGAGATCGCACCGGCGCTGCCGTTCTATTACGCGGAAGATGATCATCAGCAGTACCTGTTCAAGAATCCGGAAGGCTACTGCGGGCTGGGCGGCATCGGCGTTTGCCTGCCGCCGCAGGGCTGATCCGATGCCGGCCGGCGGCACTTTTTTAACCGCTGGCGGCCCCTGTGGGGCAACTGCTATACTGTGCGGGCCGCTTCTGCGGCCCGATAGCTTCCCTTCTGGTTGTTATCGCTGCTTTTTTTGCTATGTACTACCCTTCCTCAAGAGCGCCGGCATCCCGTCGGCACGTATGGATAGATTATGTTAAACAGTATTTTACTGATTCTTTTTCTGATCGCGGTGAGTGCGTTCTTCTCACTGTCGGAAATCTCTCTGGCCGCCTCGCGCAAGATCAAACTGAAGCTGATGGCGGACGAAGGCAACGTCAACGCCGCCAGAGTGCTTAAACTGCAAGAAACCCCAGGCATCTTCTTCACCGTGGTGCAGATCGGCCTGAACGCCGTGGCCATCCTCGGCGGTATCGTCGGCGACGCGGCTTTCTCTCCCACCTTCAAGGTGTTGTTCGATCGTTTCCTGTCGCCCGAACTGGCGGAACAGGTCAGCTTCATCTGCTCCTTCGTGCTGGTGACCAGCCTGTTTATCCTGTTCGCCGATTTGACCCCGAAGCGCATCGGTATGATTGCACCAGAGACGGTCGCCGTCCGGATCATCAACCCGATGCGTTTCTCCATCATGATCTTCCGCCCGCTGGTGTGGTTCTTCAACGGCATGGCCAACCTGATCTTCCGTATGTTCAAGCTGCCGATGGTGCGCAAGGACGACATCACCTCCGACGACATCTACGCGGTGGTGGAAGCCGGCGCCCTGGCGGGCGTGCTGCGCAAGCAGGAACATGAGCTGATTGAAAACGTGTTCGAACTGGAATCGCGCACCGTGCCGTCTTCGATGACCTCGCGCGAAAGCGTGGTGTACTTCGACCTGCGCGAAAGCGAAGAGAGCATCAAGGAGAAGGTCTCGACCCATCCGCACTCCAAGTTCCTGGTGTGCGACGGCCATATCGATCAGGTGGTCGGCTACGTCGACTCCAAAGACCTGCTGAACCGCGTGCTGGGCAACCAGAGCCTGGTGCTGAGCAGCGGCGTGCAGATCCGCTCGGCGCTGATCGTGCCGGATACGCTGACGCTGTCCGAAGCGCTGGAAAGCTTCAAGACCGCCGGCGAAGACTTCGCGGTGATCCTCAATGAATATGCGTTGGTGGTGGGCATCATCACCCTCAACGACGTGATGACCACGCTGATGGGCGATTTGGTCGGCCAGGGCCAGGAAGAGCAGATCGTGGCGCGCGACGAAAGCTCATGGCTGATTGAGGGCGGCACGCCGATCGACGACGTGATGCGCGTGCTGGATATCGACGAGTTCCCGCAGGCGGGCAACTACGAGACCATCGGCGGCTTTATGATGTATATGCTGCGCAAGATCCCGAAACGCACCGACTTCGTCAAATACGCCGGCTACAAGTTCGAAGTGGTGGATATCGACAGCTACAAGATAGACCAGCTGCTGGTCACCCGGCTGAGCGACAAACCGGCGGCGGTGCTGCCGAAAGCGCCGGATGACACCCCGTAGCTTGACGGCGATAAGACAAAAACATCAGCGGCCCCATCGGGGCCGCATTTTTTTACCGCTGTCAGCGAGGTGTTCACCCCATCTCGGCCTGCAGCAGCAGCACCTGACGGTTCACTTCAGACATCACGCTGAAATGGCGCTTGTCGCGAATCTTCGGCGGCAGGATTTTCCCCTCGTCGAATTCAAATGCGCCCACGTCCTTGATATACAGCCTTCCGCGAAACAGGGTCTTAACGTACTTCGCCACTTTCAAAGGGTTATAACGCTGGAAGATTCTCATTCTTTTACGCTCCTCCCGTTGATCCATGCGCTCAGCGAGCCGCCAAAGGTGGCAGCCTCGAAATTCAGAACGCAACTTGATTGCATGTAGTAGACCCAGTAAAGACCAGATCGTTCACTTCTGCCCGGTGATCTGCACTGGATTTACACTTTTTGACAGAATTGTATATGATAATTTATAACGTTTTCAGGATATCCCTTCAAAATCTGATGATTAGCGAACCAAGGGAAAATCTGCGATCCGGTTAACAGGACAGACCTCTTATCACATCCTATGCTTTAGGCTGTCGAAGTGCTGTCGCACAAATTCCCCCCATTACAAGGAGAAAGCATGAAAACAAGTCGCATGCTGATGGTATCCCTGCTGCTCGCCCCGCTTTTCGCTTCCGCGCACAACTTCCAGCTCCAGCAGCGCGTGGCGCCGGTCGGCGTCAGCGACAAAGGAGAGCTCAATTACGCTGAAGGTAATTTTAGCTACCAGAACTGGAACAGCGCGCAGCTCAGTGGAAAAGTGCGAGTGATACAACATATTGCCGGCCGCAGCTCCGCCAAAGACATGAACGACCCACTGATTGAAGCGATCAAGAAGGCGAAGCTACCACACGATCGTTACCAAACGACGACAATCGTCAACACCGACGATGCCCTGATGGGCACCGCGATGTTTGTGCGCAGCAGCATTGAAGACAGCAAGAAGGAGTTCCCGTGGTCGCAGTTTATCGTCGACAGCGACGGTAACGTGCGCAAGGCCTGGGATCTGCAGCCGAAAGGCTCCGCCATCGTGGTGCTGGATAAGCAAGGGCGCATTCAGTTTGCCAAAGACGGCGCGCTGACGCCGGAAGAGGTGCAGCAGGTGATGTCCAAGCTGCACCAGCTGTTGGCGAACTAACTCAGAACAGCGACACCCGGAAGCCGGGGTTGAGGAAGGATTCACGCGGGGTATAGAGCAACGGCCTGCCCTGCCAATCGTGAATTTGCGCCCCGGCGGCCACCGCCACCGCATGCCCTGCGGCGGTATCCCAAATGTTGGTCGGCCCGAAGCGCGGATAGAGCTGCGCCTTGCCTTCCGCCACCAGGCAGAACTTCAGCGAGGAGCCGACGGACACGGTCTGGTGCTCGCCCAGCTGCTGCAGATAATCTTTCAGCTCGTCGTCGATATGCGAGCGGCTCACCACCACCAGCGGCGGATGCGCGTTGCTGACGCCGATCGCCTGCCGCACGCCCTTCTCTTCTTTCCAGGCCTTGCCGCGCTCCGCCAGATACAATACGTCTATCGCCGGCGCGTACACTACGCCCATCACCGCCTGCCCCTCTTCAATCAGAGCGATATTGACCGTGAACTCACCGTTGCGGTGCAAAAACTCTTTGGTGCCGTCCAGCGGATCGACCAGCCAGTAACGCGTCCAGCTGCGGCGCTCTTCCCACGCCGGCGGATCTTCTTCCGACAGCAGCGGCACCTCCGGCGTCAGCGCCGCCAGGCCGCGCTTGATGATGTGATGCGCCGCCAGATCGGCCGCCGTCACCGGTGAATCATCTTTTTTCTGTGCGACATCAAGCGGTTGTTCACCGTCGTACACCGCCATGATCGCCGCCCCCGCCTCGCGGGACAGTTGGCAAATTCGCTCTAACATCATGCACCTCAACTCTGCATCTCCGTGGGAAATTTCCCTCTGTCTCTGCTAGCAGACTAGTTTTTTTTACGCCGAATATCCATCTCAACCGGCTAACCCCCGGGAATTCCTCAGATCTTGTTGGGCGCAACTGTGAACTTCCCCGCGTTACCTGCCGCCGTTTTCTGCCACACTTCACAGTTTACTGTGGCAAGCAATGTTAATTACATTTTCCTCTGCGATAACACTCGAATAATGGAATGGAGAGCCCCCAAATGATGAAGCATCCACTGACGCTGTCCGCGCTTGCGCTGCTGGTGTGCGCCTCGGCGCAGGCGGCCACCGTCGATCTGCGCGTGCTGGAAACCACCGATCTGCACAGCAACATGATGGACTTCGATTACTACAAGGACACGCCGACCGACAAGTTCGGCCTGGTGCGCACCGCCAGCCTGATCCAGCAGGCGCGCCAACAGGCTACCAACGCGGTGTTGGTGGACAATGGCGACATCATTCAGGGCAGCCCGCTCGGCGACTACATGGCGGCCAAGGGGTTGAAGCCGGGCGACGTGCACCCGGTCTATAAGGCGATGAACACGCTGGACTACGTGGTCGGCAACATCGGCAACCATGAATTCAACTACGGGCTGGACTACCTGAAGAACGCCATCGCCGGCGCCAAATTCCCGTACATCAACGCCAACGTCATCGACGCCAAAACGCAAAAACCGCTGTTCACGCCGTACATCATCGTCGATACGCCGGTGAAAGACCGCGACGGCAAGGCGCATACGCTGCGCATCGGCTACATCGGCTTCGTGCCGCCGCAGATCCTGGTGTGGGATAAAGCTAACCTGCAGGGCAAAGTGACGGTGGACGACATCACCGCCACCGCCAAGCGCTACGTGCCGGAAATGCGTAAACAGGGCGCCGATCTGGTGGTGGCGATCCCGCATTCCGGGCTGTCCAGCGAGCCTTACAAGGCGATGGCGGAAAACTCGGTCTACTACCTCAGCCAGGTACCGGGCATCGACGCCATCATGTTCGGCCACGCCCATGCGGTGTTCCCGAGCAAGGACTTCGCCAACATCAAAGGCGCGGATATCGATAAAGGCCTGCTGAACGGCGTACCGGCGGTGATGCCGGGCCAATGGGGCGATCATCTCGGCGTGGTCGACCTGCAGCTCAACAACGATGGCGGCAGCTGGAAAGTGACCGCCGCCAAAGCGGAAGCGCGGCCGATCTACGACAAAGAGAACAAGAAATCGCTGGCGGCGGAAGATACCGCGCTGGTGAAAGTGTTGGCGGACGATCACAAGGGCACGCGCGAGTTCGTCAGCCAGCCGATCGGCAAATCCGACGGCAACATGTACAGCTACCTGGCGCTGGTGCAGGACGATCCGACGGTGCAGATCGTCAACAATGCGCAGAAGGCCTACGTTGAACATTACATTCAGGGCGATCCGGATCTGGCCGATCTGCCGGTGCTGTCGGCGGCGGCGCCGTTCAAGGTCGGCGGCCGCAAGAACGATCCGGCCAGCTTCGTCGAAGTGGAAAAGGGCCAGCTCACCTTCCGCAACGCCGCCGATCTCTATCTCTACCCCAATACCCTGGTAGTAGTGAAGGCCAGCGGCAAAGAGGTGAAAGAGTGGCTGGAGTGCTCCGCCGGCCAGTTCAACCAGATCGACGTCAACAGCGCCAAGCCGCAGGGCTTGATCAACTGGGACGGCTTCCGCACCTATAACTTCGACGTGATCGACGGCGTCAACTACCAGATCGACGTCAGCCAGCCGGCACGCTACGACGGCGAATGCCAGCTGATCAACGACAAGGCGGAGCGCATCAAGCAGCTGACCTTCAACGGCAAGCCGATCGATCCGAACGCCACCTTCCTGGTCGCCACCAACAACTACCGCGCCTACGGCGGCAAGTTTGCCGGCACCGGCGACAAACACATCGCCTTCGCTTCGCCGGATGAGAACCGTTCGGTGCTGGCGGCCTACATCAGCGCCGAAACCCAACGGCACGGCGCGGTGCATCCGCAGGCGGACAACAACTGGCGTTTGGCGACCTTCAGCAGCCAGCAGCCGCTGGATATCCGCTTCGAGACTTCGCCGTCGGACAAAGCGACAGCGTTTATCAAGGAGCACGCTCAATATCCGATGACCGCCGAGGGCAATGACCGTATCGGCTTCGCGCTCTATCGCATCGATTTAAGCGCGAAATAAATAATCACCCGGCCGGGGCCATCCCCCGGCCATCTTCGCTATTTTCCCACTGGCGCGCCCTTTAAATTGCATTTAAAATGTATGTTATAAAATTCCTTCGTTTAAAGAGGCACTACCATGGATTACCGCAACCAATCCCTTGGCGCGCTCGCCATCGCCATTCCCCGGGCATCCCGACTGTTTCGCCAGCATCAGTTGGATTTCTGCTGCGGCGGCCGGCAGTCGCTGGCGCGCGCCGCCGAGCGTAAAGGGCTGGACATCGACCAGTTGGAGAACGCGCTGGCCGCACTCGCCGCCACGCCGGAACAAAGCCGGGACTGGCGCACAGCGCCGCTCGGTGAGGTGATCGATTACATTCTGCCGCGCTTTCATCAGCGGCACCGCGAGCAATTGGCCGAACTGGTGCTGATGGCGGAAAAAGTCGAACGCGTGCACGGCGACAAACCCAGCTGCCCGCGCGGGTTGGCGAAGCAGCTGAACCTGATCCGCCTGGATCTGGAGAATCACATGATGAAAGAGGAGCAGATCCTGTTCCCGCTGATCAAACAGGGCATGGGGCCGCAGGCCGCCGGACCGATTTCGGTGATGGAGCATGAACATGACGAGGCGGGTGAGCAGCTGGAAGTGGTGAAGTTCCTCACCGATAACGTGACGCCGCCGGAGGGCGCCTGCACCACCTGGCGAGCGCTGTACACCGGCATCGATGAATTTATCGGCGATCTGATGGAGCACATCAGCCTGGAAAACAATCTGCTGTTCCCGCGCGCGCTGCGCGGCGCATAAAATAAGGGCGCCACGAAGGCGCCCGGAGCAATCCTCGGTGGGATTACAGGATTTCCAGCAGCTCGACGTCGAACACCAGCGCGCTGAACGGCGGGATGGACGCGCCTGCGCCACGCTCGCCGTAGGCCAGGTTATGCGGGATATACAGCTGCCATTTGGAGCCGACCGGCATCAGGGTCAGCGCTTCGATCCAGCCTGGGATCACGCCGCTGACCGGGAATTCTGCCGGCTGGCCGCGCTCGACCGAGCTGTCGAACACGTCGCCGTTGATCAGACGACCGGTGTAGTGCACGCGCACGCGGTCCTGACGGGACGGGATCGGGCCGTTGCCCTGCTCCAGCACGGAGAACTGCAGGCCGGACTCGGTCAGCGTCACGTCGTCGCGCTTGGCGTTGTCGTCCAGGAATTTCTGGCCTTCAACGGCCATCGCCTGCTGGCGCTCGCGGCGCACCGCGTCCGCACGCTCGTGGATTTCACGCAGCGCACGGTGCACCACGTCTACCGGAACCGCCGGGGCATTCCCTTCCAGCGCGTCACGCAGGCCCGCCAGCAAAGCTTCCGGTTGCAAACCTTCCAGCCCGGACTCTTGCAGCTGCTGGCCGACCTGTAAACCAATCCCGTAACTTGCTTGCGCTTCAACGCTGTCAAAAGAAGGGGTTGTCATGGGGTTTTCCTTAAGTCTGTAAAAAGTCGAAAGCGCAGCATAACAGCGCGTCAATGCCGGGTAAAATCTTGTGTGGAGAATGATGACTTTTGTCGTAGAAAAAGAAACAATAACCTTCTGTTAACGCCCGCAGCCGCAAACCCCGGCCCTGCCGCTCAGCCGCCTTTCACTTCAATCAGTTAGCGGACTATACTGAAAGCAGGATATCGGGCAGGCGACGCGCTTGCCGCGCCGCGCTCATTATTACGCCGTCGAAGAGAGGTCACCATGGGCAGAATCGCGCCCAGGAGAAGGAAAACCACCCGCATCTACCAGCCGCTGCTGCGCACCTGGCTGAATGTCAGCCAGCGCCTGAAACCGGGCGCCGCACCCACGTCTGAAGGCGCGGAACCGCCATCGGAGCCACCGCCGGCCAACGACAAAATGCAGCAGGTCAAAGCGCTGCTGGCCAAAGTCTGGCATCTGCCGGACGGTTTCCATTGGATGGAGCCACTGCCCTACTTCCACCGCCGCTGGGTGCTGATCTTCGGCATCATCCTGCTGCTGGCCCTGCTGTGGCCGTACTCGCCCGAAAGACAGCCGTTCCCGGTTTCCCAGCAGGAAACCAGCGTGCCGCTGCAGGCCGATCTGCAAAACGGCGGCACCACGTCTGCCAACGAACCAACGCCGGCGGGCAACTGGCAGCGTTATCAGATCCAGCCCGGCCAGACCCTGGCCCAGCTGTTTCGCGACAACAATCTGCCGGTGAATGAAGTGTTCGCCATGGCGCAGGTGGAAGGCGGCGACAAGCCGCTGAGCAACATGAAAGCCGGCCAGGAAGTGCGCATCGAACGCGGCGCCAACGGCGTGATTAACGCGCTGTCGGTGACCACGGTGGACAACAGCCAGGCGCTGTTCCGCCGCCAGGCCGACGGCAGCTACCGCCGGGAACGCTAATCCCTACAGCTGCGCCAGCAAAAACTCGCGCAGCACCACGCCCTGGTTGTGCTCGGTATCTTTGCTGCCATACAGCAGCGTCAGCGTTTGCCCCTGCCGTAACAGCGCCACCAGCGGCTGCCAGGCGTCGTTGGCCGCTAGCTGTTGGCGGTAACGCGCCTCGAAGACCGCCCACTGGTCGGTATGCTGATGGAACCACTTGCGCAGTTCGTCATCCGGCGCCACCTGTTTCAGCCACTGCACGCCCGTCAGCCGCGCCTTGCTGATGCCGCGCGGCCATAGCCTGTCTATCAGATAACAGTGTTCCGGCGCCGGCGCGCTGAAATCATAAACCCGCTGTAGCGTAATCTTTGCCATCGCACGCTCTCCTTTTCATCCCGTCTTCAAGCGTAGCGCGTTTTGCCGGGCGCAGAAAAGCAAAACGCCAGCGCGAGGCTGGCGTTTTAACCGGGTTAACAGCAGCGTAAATTACGCTTCTGCAACCACAACTACATTCAGCTGTGCGAACACGTCGCTGTGTACCTGGAAGTGCACTTCGTGCTCACCAGTGGTACGCAGAACGCCGTTCGGCAGACGAACTTCGCTCTTGGCAACTTCAACGCCTGCCGCAGTCACTGCGTCAGCGATGTCGCGGGTGCCGATAGAGCCGAACAGTTTACCTTCGTCGCCAGATTTGGAAGCGATGGTGACTGAACCCAGTTCGTTGATCTTGGTTGCGCGAGCTTCAGCAGCAGCCAGAACGTCAGCCAGTTTGGCTTCCAGTTCAGCACGGCGTGCTTCGAAGAACTCAACGTTTTTCTTGGTAGCAGGAACAGCTTTGCCCTGTGGTACCAGGAAGTTACGAGCGTAGCCCGCTTTAACGTTAACTTGATCACCCAGGCTGCCCAGGTTTGCTACTTTATCAAGCAGAATAACTTGCATTACCTTATCCTCTCAAAGTCGTTAATGGACAGTGGCCGATTACTGATGACGATCAGTGTACGGCAACAAAGACAGGTAGCGCGCGCGCTTGATAGCACGGGCCAGCTGGCGCTGATATTTTGCACGAGTACCGGTGATACGGCTCGGTACAATTTTACCACTTTCGGTGATGTAGTTTTTCAGCGTAGCGATGTCTTTATAGTCAATCTCTTGAACGCCTTCCGCGGTGAAACGGCAGAACTTGCGACGACGGAAATAACGTGCCATTTGGCTAGTCTCCAGAATCTATCAATTCAATCTGCTCGGCATGCAGAACCAATTTGCTCAGCCCGTTGCGCCCTTGATGGCAGCTTACAAAGCCTTGCACGGTAATCTGACTGCCGACCGTTAATCTTTGAGTTAGTGCTTGTGACTGTTGTCCGCTGACAACCACGGGCATTCGGCACCATGCTTGTCTGCTGAATCCGGCTTCCATCTGCTGCGAACGGTGCTCTAGCACAAATTGGCAGTGCGGTATCCCGGAAGGACTCACTTTTCGAACCGGCGCCTTGCACACAGTGCCCGACAAAACCAGACGATTAGCCGTCACGGCGGCAATTACTCTTCAGAATCCCCAGCATCTGCATCATCTGCGGTTTCGTTAGCGAAGTCTTCGCGGCGATCGCCACGACGTTCGTCTTTCGCTTTAACCATCGGAGATGCTTCAGTTACCGCGTGCTTAACGCGCATAACCATGCTGCGGATAACGGCGTCGTTGAAGCGGAAGTTAGTTTCCAGCTCATCGATCGCTTCCTGCGGCGCTTCAACGTTCAGCAGAACGTAGTGAGCCTTGTGCAGTTTGTTGATCGGATAAGCCAGCTGACGGCGGCCCCAGTCTTCCAGACGGTGAATCTGACCTTGCGCGTTAGTGATGGTAGCACTGTAACGCTCGATCATGCCCGGAACCTGTTCGCTTTGGTCAGGATGGACCATAAAAACGATTTCGTAATGACGCATCGAATTGCTCCTTACGGATTATTCAGCCTCCTGTCAGGGTCAACCGCGGCCCATGGAAGCAAGGAACGTGTTTAGTGTGCGGCTGAAAAATGACGCGTAATCATACTGACGCAGGGCGGGAAACTCAAGGACTGCGTGGGTTTTATTCGCGTTAATGCGAGGCGTTATGGGAAATAGCACGATTTGCTCGTGGGAGAACCTATGTACGCCGATCCATCGGTTTCAAAAATCTTTCAATGAAATCAGCGCTGAGTCACAAATCTATTTCACTTTTTTTGAAAGAGGCCATCAAAAGACCCCGCTTTTTAATCCGCCGCAACGGACTAAAATTAACCATATCCGCCGCAGACAGCGCGACGAAAAAGATTCCAGGTTATTCAATGCAGATAAATGACTTTTTGCCGCAGCGACACTCGCTGTCAGGCCGTAACGGCAAAAAGTAAGAGAGGCACTATGAAACGCATCATTCTCGCAACGGCGCTGGCCGCCCTGTTCTCCGCCAACGTAATGGCCGCCACGGAGATCACGTCGCACCAGGCCGATCAACGCCAGAGCGTCGGCTTCATCACCCTGAACCAGAACGTGGTTTCGCCGGATGACGCCAGCAGCCAGGTCAGTAAAATCGCCGATCAACGCGGCGCGACCTCTTATCGCATCATCGCCCTGCACGAACCGGGCGACAACAGCACGATGCACGTCAGCGCCGAGCTGTATCGCTAAAGAGACAAGCCACGCCAGGGAAATCCCCAGGGCTTCATCAGAAAGCCCGTTCAGTCCGCACCGGAGCGCCGCTCGTTGGGCGCTCCGCTTTCCTCATCACAGCTTGAGCAGCGCCGGCATGCTGAACGCCTTGCCCGGATTGTGCAATTGCAGCGCCGTCCGCAGATAGTTCGTTCGCGTTTGCAGCAGCTCTGCGCTTTCCGCCAGCGTCGCCCGCTGTTCGAACGAGAGCGCACCGGCTGCCGCGGGGTGAGTGGGCGCCGCTTTCGCCGCGGAGGCGAACAGCGCCGTCACGTTTTGCATCGTCTGCGCGGTGATGCGCGACAGCGGATTCGCCTTGTTTTGCCGCGCCTTGCCGTCGGCGGCCCCCAACATCTCGCTGAAGGCCGCTGAGTTAAGCTCGGCGCGTGCTTTCATCGTTCCCATTAAACCGTCCGCACTGCCGATGTTTTTTATCATGCCCTTTGCTCCTTGCTACCCTGAAAGAATTCACGCTGGCATTCTCCCCTTTATTCGGCCAAACGATGGCCGAAACAGCAGGCACAGAGAGGTGCAATTCCAGGCATCGCGCCAGGATGCGTACTACAGCTCGCGGCGGAAGAAGTCGGCCGTGGCGGACAGCGCCAGCGGCGTGATGCGGTGCTTCACCCCCGGTTCGACGAGCGACGTCAGACGGCTGCCCGCACCTTGCCGGCGCAGTTCAGCCGCCAAACGCAGGCTGTCCGCCGCCGGCACCACGTCGTCCGTCTCGCCGTGCCACAGCAGCAGCGGCCGCCCGGCGATCGTCTCCAAACGCCCCTCCAGCTCATATTCCGCCAGCACGGCGGTGCGCGCCGCAAACGCCGCCGGCGAGAGCGCCTCGCCCTCTGCGCCCAACGGCGGATACAGCGTTTGCGCCAGCGAACGGTAATAGCCGGAACCCATCAGGCTGGCGGCCGCCCGGACCCACGGAAAGCGCGCGAAGGCGCCAAGCGCGGTCATGCCCCCCATTGAGGCGCCGGCCATGCCAATACGCCCGTCGGCAATCAGGCCAAGCCGCTCGAAGTGCGCCTTGATCTGCGGCAGCTCGTCGATATTGCTGCGCAGGATCTCCCAAAACGTGGCCAGACGCCGCGCCTCATCGCCGTCGAACCGCTCGCCGTGCCGATCGGCATCCGGCAATACCACCCGAAAACCGACGCGCGCCAGCGCATAGGCGAAGTAGCCGTACACCTCTTTCGACGAGGTATAGCCGTGACAGAAGAACACCGTCGGCAACGGCCAATGATACTGCCCCGCCGGCACCGCATGGATCACCGCGATATCGCCCGCCCGCTCGTCATGAATTTCGATCATCCGTTCATCCTCAACGCACCTGTTGGCACTCATCATGACAAACTTGCGCCGGCCAGCGTTAGCTCAATCTGTTCCAGCTTATATTGCGTTACACTGAAGCCATCTACCGGCTCTTCCGAGGTCATCATGACGCTTGTCCGTACACTCATCATCCTGACGCTGGCCGCACAGCTTTCCGCCTGCGGCATCATGACCACCACGCCGAAACCGCCGCCGCCGCCCACCGCACAGGCGCAGGAGATCGTCCGCGCGCAGACCGCCGAGCTGGTGAAGATAGGTACCGTCACCGCCGTAGTGCGCGGCAGCCCGATGGACGTGGAAGCGGAGATCCAGCGCAAGGCCACCGCCGCCGGCGCCCGGTATTACGTGATCATCATGAACAGCGAAACCGTCGTGCCGGGCCAATGGTATTCCCAGGCGATCCTGTATCGGTAAGGCGGGGATTTTTTAAGCAGATTTACACTGGCTTTGCACAGGCTGAAGTAGGGTGTTGCACACTGGCGGACAGCATGCCGCATGTTGCGGGTGCGATTCAGGATCTGACGAAGGGGAACGCCATGAAACGCTCCACCGCACTCACCTCCCTCCTGCTTTCAGTAGGGCTGCTCAGCACCGGCGCACAGTCCGCCGAACTGGCGCCCGCCGATCGCGTGACGCCGCTCAGTGAAATCGCCGAGATCACCTTTAACGATCTGCCCGGTTCACCGCAGGAGGCGGAGCAGGCCATCGCCCGCACCGCCGGCCAGCACGGCGCCAGCTATTACCGCATCCTGCGGATGGAAGAACAGGCGCACCCGCTTGGCTGGCGCGCCTCGGCCATCTTATACCTTTAATAGCTCATGCAAGCCGCATTCAACACGCCGCCGCTGACGGAGACGCCCCCCAGGAAAATCCCGGCGGCCAGGTGGTTCGCTTCGATCTTGTCGCTGATGCGCGGCATGTAGATCTTCACGGCCGCGAACAACAGCAGTTGCACCACCAGCGCCACCACGCCCCACAGCAGGTAATCCAGCAGGCTGATCGAGTTGATCGCCGCGCTGGCCAACGGGATCACATACCCCAGGCAAGCGCCGATGAAAGCAAAGGCGGCGGATTGGTTATCGGCCTTGATCAACGCCCATTCGTCGTGCGGGGTGATGCGGGTATAGACGAACAGAAACACCAAAACCATGGCGAAACCGCTGAAGAAGTAAGAGGCGAACGCCGCCAACGCGCTGAGAATATCCATGTGCATTTTCCTGTCAGAGTGAGACTGAATTAAAAAGGTTTTCGCCGCCGCGCGCCACCCTTTTCCCTAACCGCCGATAGCGCGGTTCAGCAGCAGTTCGCACACCTCGGCCGACAGCAGGCTCTCGCCGCGGTGATCCAGCGTCAGATGGCACCAGGCGTCGGCTACCTGCGGGCTGGCGTGCTGCAGCAGCTGCGCGGCGCAGCACAGATCGAACAGCTGCTGGGTCAGCAGCCGCCCCATCTCCTCACTCGGTTGCCGGGCGCGCTGCTGCCACTGCCGCCAGGCATGATCGAACAACCGATTCTGGCCGCGCACCGGCTGCAGTTCGAACTGCAGCATCTCGAGCGCGCCCGGCAGTTTGTGCAGGCTGCGCAACACGTCCAGACACATGATGTTGCCGGAACCTTCCCAGATGCTGTTGACCGGCATCTCGCGATACAGGCGCGGCAGCTCGCTCTCTTCGCAGTAGCCGATGCCGCCCAGCACCTCCATCGCCTCGGCGATGAACGGCATGCCCTGGCGGCAGATGCTGTATTTGGCCGCCGGGGTCAGCAGGCGGCTGTAGATCAGTTCGCCCTCATTGCTGCGGCTCTCCCAGGCGCGGGCCAGCCGGAACAGCAACGCGGTATGCCCTTCCAGCCGCAGCGCCATGCGCGCCAGAACCTGGCGCATCAGCGGCTGTTCGATCAAGAGCTTGCCGAACGCCTGCCGCTGCAGCGCATGATACAGCGCCACCGACAACCCGCGGCGCATCAGGCCGTGGCTGCCGAGCGAGCAGTCGAAACGGGTCAGGCCGCCCATCTTCAGGATATGCCGCACGCCGTCGCCCTCCTCCCCCAGCAGCCAGGCGGTGGCGTCCTGAAATTCCACTTCGCTACTGGCGTTGGAACGGTTGCCCAGCTTGTCTTTCAACCGCTCCAGGCGAATGGCGTTGCGGCTGCCGTCCGGCAAAATGCGCGGCAGGAAGAAGCAGGACAACCCGCCTTCGGCCTGCGCCAACACCAGGTGCGCATCGCTCTGCGGCACCGAGAAGAACCACTTGTGCCCCACCAGCCGGTAGGCTTCACCCGGCCCGCGCGCGCCGAGCGGCGCGGCGGTGGTGGTATTGCTCAGCACATCGGAGCCGCCCTGTTTCTCCGTCATGCCCATGCCGATCAGCAGGCCGCGCTTTTGCCCGCCAGGCAGCAGGTGAGCGTCATAACGATCCGACAGCAGCGGCGTCAGCCAGGAGCGAAACTCGGCCGGTAACGCCTGCAGCAACAGCGGCGTAGCGCCGAAGGTCATGGTCACCGGGCACAGCGTGCCGGCCTCGACCTGCGCATGCAGCATAAAGCGCGCGGCGCGCGCCACGAAGGAACCGATGCGCGCATCCTCCTGCCAGGGCAGGTTGTGCACCCGGTTGGCGATCAGCCCCTGCATCAGGATATGCCAGGCGGGGTGAAAGCGAACGTCGTCCAGCCGCTGGCCGGTGGCGTCGTAGCGCAGCAGCTCCGGCGGGTTGGCATTGGCCAGGCGCCCCAGCTCCAGCGACTCCTGGGTGCCGAGCTGCTGGCCCAGCGAGGCCAATACCTCGGCATCCCAGCCGCCCTGCTCGCGCTGCAACGCTTCGCGCAGCGGCGTATCGGAGAGAAACAGGTTGCTGTTGCCCAGCGGCTTGGGTTGGTTAAAAACGGTGTGCGTAGTCCAGACCATGAGAGTGCTCCCTGAGAAAAGCGTCAGGAGTAAGTATGGTCGGCGCAGAGATTTCTGCCGCAGGCGGGATCACAAGAGGGGGAATTAACGGGAGCACTAAGCCCCCGTCAGAAGAATCAGCCGCGCTGGCGCACCGCTTCGAACAGGCAGATGCCGGTGGCGACCGACACGTTCAGCGAAGAGACGGTGCCAGCCATCGGGATGCTGATCAGTTCGTCGCAGTGTTCGCGGGTCAGACGGCGCATGCCTTCGCCTTCCGCGCCCATCACCAGCGCCATCGGGCCGGTCATTTTGCTCTGATACAGCGTATGGTCGGCTTCGCCGGCGGTGCCCACCACCCAAACGTTCATTTCCTGCAGCAGACGCAGCGTGCGCGCCAGGTTGGTCACGCGGATCAGCGGCACGTTTTCGGCGGCGCCGCAGGCCACTTTCTTGGCGGTGGCGTTCAGCTGGGCGGAACGGTCGCGCGGCACGATCACCGCGTGCACGCCGGCAGCGTCGGCGCTGCGCAGGCAGGCGCCGAGGTTGTGCGGGTCGGTCACGCCGTCCAGCACCAGCAGGAACGGTGTCTCCACGCTTTCCAGCAGGCCCGGCAGATCGTTCTCCTGATACTGACGCCCCTCGCGCACCCGGGCGATGATCCCCTGGTGCACCGCGCCTTCAACCTTGTCATCCAGCCATTGGCGGTTCGCCACCTGGATCACGATGCCGGTCGCTTCCAGCTCGGCGATCAGCGGTTGCAGGCGACGATCTTCGCGGCCTTTCAGGATAAACACTTCCAGGAAGCGTTGCGGATCGCGCTCTAACAGGGCTTTGACGGCGTGGATGCCGTAAATAATTTCGCTCATGATGCTCTTTTAAATTCGTGCGGCCGGCGATAACCGGCCGATGATAACGATGTGCGGCAGGTTAAGCCTGCTCGGCACCTTTCTTCTTGGCTGCGCGTTTGGCTTTGGTCGCCGCCGCGATTTTCCGCGTTTTGTCGGACGCTTTCTTGGCTTTCTTTTTCGCCTTCTTCACGTTGTCCGCGGGCTTGGCGTCGTCCTGCTTGCGGAAGGCGCTGTCCGGCTCGAAGTTGGCCGGCGGTTTGCCGCCGCGGCGCTTGCCGCGCCCCGCGTTGCCGTTGTCGCGCAGCGTGCGCTGGCCGCCCTTCTTGGCGCGATCGCGCTCGGTTTTACCTTCACCGCGCGCTTTGCGGGTGCTGGACACCAGCGCGAAGTCAATCTTGCGCTCGTCCATATGCACCGCGTCCACGCGGATCTCCACCGTATCCCCCAGGCGATAGACGGTGCCGGAAGATTCGCCGATCAGGCGCTGGCCGATATTATCGTAGCGATAGTAATCATTATCCAGCGTTGATACGTGCACCAGCCCGTCGATGAACAGATCGTTCAGGCGCACGAAGAAACCGAAGCCGGTCACGCTGGAGATGATGCCGCTGAACACTTCACCGACGTGATCCTGCATGAAGTCACACTTCAGCCAGTCGGCGACGTTGCGCGTCGCTTCGTCCGCGCGGCGCTCGGTCATCGAGCAGTGTTCGCCCAACTGCAGCATCTCTTCGAATTCGCTGTGCCAGCCGCCGGTCGGCGTCCAGCGCTCTTTCGGCTCGCCGTGTTCTTTGGCCAGCTGATATTTGATCGCGCGGTGCAGCGCCAGATCCGGATAACGGCGGATCGGCGAAGTGAAGTGGCCGTAAGACGCCAGCGCCAGGCCGAAGTGGCCGCGGTTTTCCGGATCGTAAATCGCCTGCTTCATCGAACGCAGCAACATGGTTTGCAGCATTTCGTGGTCAGGACGCTCGGACACTTCATCCATCAGCACCGCATAGTCCTTCGGCTGCGGCTTGTTGCCTCCGCCCAGCGTCAGCCCCAGCTCGCTCAGCACGCTGCGCAGCGCGGAGATGTGGTCGTCGCTCGGACGATCGTGCACGCGGTACAGCGCCGGCTCGTTGCGTTTCTCGACGAAGCGCGCGGCCGCCACGTTGGCCATGATCATGCACTCTTCGATCAGCTTGTGGGCGTCGTTGCGCACCGTCGGCTCCACGCGCTCGATGCGACGCTCGGCGTTGAAAATGAACTTGGCTTCTTCGGTTTCAAACGCGATGCCGCCGCGCTCGGCGCGCGCCTTATCCAGCACCTTGTACATCGCGTGCAGCTCTTCCAGGTGCTTGACCAGCGGATGGTAGTGCTCGCGCAGCTCCTGATCGCCCTGCAGAATGTGCCACACCTTGTTGTAGGTCAGGCGAGCGTGCGAGCTCATCACCGCCTCGTAAAACTTGGCCGTAGACAGGCGCCCCTGGGCGGAGATGGTCATCTCGCACACCATGCACAGGCGATCGACCTGCGGGTTCAGGGAGCATAGCCCGTTGGACAACACTTCCGGCAGCATCGGGATCACCTGCGACGGGAAGTACACCGAGTTGCCGCGGCTGCGCGCTTCGTCGTCCAGCGCGGTGCGCGGGCGCACGTAGTAACTGACGTCGGCGATCGCCACCCACAGGCGCCAGCCGCCGCCGCGTTTCTTCTCACAGTACACGGCGTCATCGAAGTCTCGTGCGTCTTCACCGTCGATGGTCACCAACGGCAGCTTGCGCAGATCGACGCGGCCCTTCTTGGCCGCTTCCGGCACCTGCTCGCTGAGATCGGCCACCTGTTTTTCCACCTGCGGCGGCCAGGTATGCGGGATCTCATGGGTGCGCAGCGCGATGTCCACCGCCATGCTGGTGCCCATCTTGTCGCCGAGGATCTCGACGATCTTGCCGACCGCCTTGGTGCGGCGGGTCGGGCGCTGAGTCAGCTCCACCACCACCATAAAGCCCATGCGCGCGCCGCTGACGCTGTCCGCCGGGATCAGAATATCGAAGCTCAGACGGCTGTCGTCCGGCACCACGAAGCCGGTACCAGCGTCCATGAAGAAGCGGCCGACAATCTGGCTGGTTTTCGGCACCAGCACGCGCACGATGCGCGCTTCGCGGCGCCCTTTGCGATCCGCGCCCAGCGCCTGCGCCAACACCACGTCACCGTGGATCGCCATTTTCATCTGTTCGGCAGACAGGTACAGATCGTCTTTGCTGCCTTCAACGCGCAGGAAGCCATAGCCGTCGCGGTGGCCGATCACCGTGCCGCGCAGCAGATCCAGACGCTCCGGCAGCGCGTAGCACTGGCGACGGGTAAACACTAACTGGCCATCGCGCTCCATGGCTCGCAGGCGGCGACGCAGCGCTTCCAGCTGCTCTTCACCGCTGAGGCCCAGTTCGTTGCCCAGTTCTTCGCGGCTGGCCGGCGTTTCTCTTTTCGCCAAATGGGCCAGGATATATTCACGACTGGGGATAGGGGATTCGTATTTTTCTGCTTCTCGTTCCAGGAATGGATCTTGTGACATTGCGGTTCCTCCGTTGTCATCAGCAGGATGACGTTGAGCCTTGTCTTCTCAACGTCGTTTTATTCGACAAGCAATAGCTTGTAGAGCGGCGGATTGTCTTCGACCATGTCGGCCAACGTATGCTTATCCAGCTCTTCAAGGAAATTCTGTACGCCCTGGTGGAGCACCTGCTTCAATCGGCAGGCAGGGGTGATGTGGCAAAAATCACTGCTGCAGTTAACCAGCGCGAGCGGCTCCAGCGCCCGTACCACGTCGCCGAGGCGAATGCTCTCGGCCGGTTTGCCCAAGCGAATGCCGCCATGCTTGCCGCGCACCGCCGTGACAAAACCTACCCGGCTCAACTGATTGATGATCTTCACCATATGGTTGCGAGACACGCCGTAAACCTCGGTCACTTCCGAGATGCTGGTCATCTTGTCCTGCGGCAACGAGGCCATGTAGATCAACGCCCGCAGGCCATAATCAGTAAAACTTGTTAACTGCACATCTTACCTCTGGGTATCGTTTTACCCGTCTGATACGCCGCTTTTCGGCGCTATTCAAAAGATTACTCATTGGATAATAAACCAGCCGGAGAGTTCGTCGCTAATTATTTAGCGAATCCCGCGCCCTAAGGCGGGTTTATGAAAGGATTTTTTGACGTGAAACCGCAATCGGAGGGAGTCAGGATAAAAACAAACCGGGACGCGCCCGGTTTGTTTAATGCTGCAAAGCCTGATTATGCGTCGAACGGGTCGCGCAGGATCATGGTTTCGCTGCGATCCGGGCCGGTAGAGATGATATCTACCGGTACGCCGGTCACTTCTTCGATGCGCTTGATGTAGTTCAGCGCAGCCTGAGGCAGCTTGCTGTGCTCTTTCACGCCAAAGGTGGTTTCGCTCCAGCCCGGCATGGTTTCGTAGATAGGCTCGATGCCTTCCCAGCCTTCAGCCGCCAGCGGAGTGGTATCCACTTCACGGCCGTCCGGCATGCGGTAGCCCACGCAGATCTTCACTTCTTTCAGGCCGTCCAGGACGTCCAGCTTGGTCAAGCAGAAGCCGGACAGGGAGTTGATCTGCACCGCGCGGCGCACCGCTACCGCGTCCAGCCAGCCGGTACGACGACGACGGCCGGTGGTGGCGCCGAACTCGTTACCCTGCTTGCACAGGTACTCGCCGGTTTCATCGAACAGTTCGGTTGGGAACGGACCTGCACCCACGCGCGTGGAGTAGGCTTTCACGATGCCCAGCACGTAGTCCACATAACGCGGGCCGATGCCGGAACCGGTAGCCACGCCGCCGGCGGTGGTGTTGGAGGAGGTAACGTACGGGTAAGTACCGTGGTCGATATCCAGCAGGGTGCCCTGAGCGCCTTCGAACATGATCAGGTCGCCACGCTTGCGCGCGCCGTCCAGCAGTTCGGAAACGTCAACCACCATGGCGGTCAGGATGTCGGCGATAGACAGCACGTAGTCCAGCGTCGCCTGATAATCGACGGCTTCAACTTTGTAGTAGTTGACCAGCTGGAAGTTGTGGTAATCGACGATCTCTTTCAGCTTAGCGGCGAAGGTTTCTTTGTTGAACAGATCGCTGACGCGCAGACCGCGACGAGCGACTTTATCTTCGTAAGCCGGGCCGATGCCGCGACCGGTGGTGCCGATCGCTTTTGCGCCGCGCGCTTTCTCACGCGCGTTGTCCAACGCGACGTGGTAAGGCAGGATCAACGGGCAAGCTTCAGAGAGTAACAGACGTTCGCGTACCGGGATGCCACGCGCTTCGAGTTCACCCATTTCTTTCATCAACGCGTCCGGCGCCAGAACAACACCGTTGCCGATGATGCTGGTGACGTTTTCACGCAGAATACCTGAAGGAATTAAATGAAGAACGGTTTTTTCACCGTTGATTACCAGAGTGTGGCCAGCGTTATGGCCACCTTGGTAGCGCACAACATATTGAGCCCGTTCAGTCAGCAGGTCTACAACCTTGCCTTTACCTTCGTCACCCCATTGGGTGCCCAGTACGACGACGTTCTTACCCATTTTTCAAAATCACCGATTGCTTAAAAATGGATTCTACCACCGTAATTTTCGATTTTCAGCACTTTTAGCATACGATTGCATAAATTTTGGGCTAGACTTTAAAGACCCGTGCGGCCGCTCAACATGTAGTAGATCACGCAGCCCGCAACCACTATTCCACCGCCAAATCGCCGCAGCGTCGCGTCCGGCAACTGCGACATCGCCACAATCATTTTGCGCCAGGCCTGCGGAAACAGCATCGGCCCCAATCCTTCCAACACCAGAACCAGCCCGAGCGCCAGCCAAATCGTTGAGTTCATGCATCCCCCAAAAACGAGAAAGGGCCCGCGAAAACGGGCCCTCGATCAGATTGCCTGAGGCGCTTACTTGCGCAGGCTATCAGGCGACTTCATGTAGCGGAAGAAATCGCTGTCCGGGCTCAGTACCAGCACGTCCTGGTTGTCCTTGAAGCTGGCTTCATAGGCACGCAGGCTGCGGATAAAGGCATAGAAGTCCGGATCCTGGCTGAACGCGTTGGCAAACAGCTTGGCCGCTTCGGCATCGCCTTCACCGCGGGTGATACGCGCCTGACGCTCGGCTTCCGCCAGGGTACGGGTCACTTCGTAGTCCGCGCTGGCGCGCAGCTTCTCGGCTTCTTCCTGGCCCTGCGAGCGCAGACGACGGGCTACCGCTTCACGCTCGGCGCGCATACGCTGGTAGATGGCGTCGGACACTTCGGCCGGCAGGTTGATCTGCTTGATACGCACGTCGATCACTTCGATGCCCAGCGCCGCCATGCTGTTCGGGTTAACCTGCGGCTGTTTGCCGGTGGTTTCCCGCTCAACGCGCGCCGCCGCAGAGGCGATAGCGTCATCGGCTTCGGTGGTCGCCACTTCTTCGCCATCACCCACGGTGCCGGTGTTCAGCGCGTCACGCACGTCGGACATCAGCTTGCCGCGCGAGTCGGTCACGATGTCTTTCACGTCCAAGCGGCCGATTTCGGAACGCAGACGGTCGCTGAACTTGCGTTTCAGCAGCACTTCGGCCTGGGAGACGTCTCCACCGCCGGTCGCCAGGTAGTAACGGCTGAAGTCGCTGATGCGCCACTTCAGATAGGAGTCGACGATCAGGTCTTTCTTCTCGCTGGTCACGAAACGATCGGCCTGGTTATCCATGGTCTGGATGCGCGCATCCAGGTTCTTCACGGTCTCAATGAACGGGATCTTGAGGTGCAGACCCGGCGCATACACCAGCGGCTTGTTTTCGCCGTCGCGCAGAACCTTGCCGAAGCGCAGCACGATGCCGCGCTGGCCTTCCTGCACCACGAACAGCGAAGCGTACAGCACCACCAGCACCGCGAGGACAATAACTACAAAAGACTTACGCATTGATTACTCTCTCCCTACGCGAGTGGTGTCGTCACGCTGCGCATTCGCCCGGCGCTGATCCATAATCGAACCGCCGCTGGTGCGCGGGGCGCTGCTGTTGGCAGCCGGCGCAGGATTCGGATTGAGGCGAATCAGGCTGGTATCCTTGTTGCCGCTCTCCGGCGCCGCGCCTTGGCCGCGCAGCATCTGATCCAGCGGCAGCACCATCAGGTTGTTGCCCTTGTCGCTCACCAACACCTTACGGGTATGGCCCAGCACTTTTTCCATGGTTTCGATATACAGACGCTCGCGGGTGATCTGCGGTGCGGACTTGTATTCCGGCAACAGCTTGGCAAAGCGCGCCACCTCACCCTGAGCTTCCAGGACGGTACGGTCCTTATAAGCCTTGGAGTCTTCCAGCAGACGCTGCGCCTGGCCGTTCGCACGCGGCTGAACTTCGTTGGCGTAAGCTTCCGCCTCACGGATGTATTGCTGCTCGTTTTCACGCGCGGCGATCGCATCGTCGAACGACGCCTTCACCTCTTCCGGCGGACGCGCCGCCTGGAAGTTGACGTCCAGCAGCGTGATGCCCATGTTGTAAGGACGAATGGTCTCTTCCAGCATGCGCTGCGTATCGTTACGCACCACGGTACGGCCTTCGGTCAGGATGCGGTCCATCGAGTATTTGCCGATCACGCCGCGCAGGGCGCTGTCGGTCGCCTGGCTCAGGCTGTCGTCGGCATTGACGACGCTGAACAGGTACGCTTCCGGGTTGGTCACGCGGTACTGCACGTTCATTTCCACGCGCACCACGTTTTCATCGGAGGTCAGCATCACGCCGGACGCCGCCAGCTCGCGCACGGACTCCACGTTCACCGGACGCACGTCGTCGATGAAGGTCGGCTTCCAGTTCAGGCCCGGCTGCACCAGGTGGCTGAACTTGCCGAAACGCGTCACGACGCCGCGCTCGGCTTCCTTGATGGTGTAGAAGCCGCTGGCGGCCCAAATCACCACCACGGCCACCGCCGCGATACCGATAATGCGGCCGCTGAAGCCCGGACCAGAGGTGCCGGTGCCGCCGCTATTGCTGTTGGAGCCTTTGCCCCCGCCGAAACCGCTCAATTTCTTGCTCAGTTTGCGGAAGATATCGTCCAAATCAGGTGGCCCTTGATCACGACCGCCTTTGTTGTTACCGCCAGAGTTGCCGCCATTGTTATTGCTGCTCCCCCACGGGTCGCGGTCCTGTCCGTTATTACCGGGCTGATTCCACGCCATGTTTTAGCTCCATATTCTGTGATTGGGTACTTCAGGCTTTCGCGAAGCATAAATGTAACAGGATATGATCATACGATAAAGTCAATCAGGTCCTGTTCTTGCTTGCAGAGACGACGCCATTCGACGATCGGCATTCGCACCACCACGCCAATGCTGCCGTCTTCTTCGTTCCACTCTTTTTCAATCGCCTGAAGCTGGTAAAAACGGCTGCGAAGACGGCCTGCCCGTGGCGGTAAGCGCAATTCGTAATGCGCGATCTCCCCCGATAAGCGCTCCGTCAACGCCTGATACAGCAACGGAATACCCTCTCCGCTGGCGGCGGACAGCCACACCCGGATCGGCAGGTTTTCGTCGTTGCGGTCGATACGCGGCACAAAATCGTCCAGCATATCTATTTTGTTCATCACTAACAGTGTAGGGATTTCATCCGAGTCTATCTCCGCCAGCACGGTGTTCACCGCTTCGATGTTCTCATCGACGCGCGGATCTGCGGCATCGATGACGTGCAGCAGCAGAGATGCCTGGCGCGTTTCCTGCAGCGTCGCCTTGAAGGCGGCCACCAGATCGTGCGGCAGGTGCCGGATAAAGCCTACGGTATCCGCCAACACGGTATCCCCCACGTCCGGCACGTCAATGCGCCGCAACGTAGGATCCAAGGTGGCAAATAGCTGGTCCGCCGCATACACCTCGGCAGACGTTATTCGGTTAAACAGGGTGGATTTGCCGGCGTTGGTGTAGCCCACCAGCGATACGGTCGGCACATCGGCGCGGGTCCGCGCGCGTCGGCCTTGTTCACGCTGCTTTTCTACCCGCTCCAGGCGGCGCAGAATCAAGCTGATGCGATCGCGCAACAGGCGACGGTCGGTCTCAAGCTGGGTTTCCCCCGGCCCGCGCAGGCCAATCCCCCCTTTTTGCCGCTCCAGGTGCGTCCAGCCGCGTACCAGACGCGTGGCGATGTGACGCAACTGCGCCAGCTCCACCTGCAGCTTACCTTCATGGGTGCGGGCACGCTGGGCGAAGATGTCTAAAATCAGCCCGGTGCGATCGATCACCCGGCATTCGCACAGGCGCTCGAGGTTTCTTTCCTGCGCCGGGGAAAGGGAATGATCAAACAGGACAACAGACGCGCCGCTGGCTTTCACCGCATCTGCAATTTCTTCGGCCTTTCCTTCGCCGACAAAGTACTTCGGATGCGGGGCTTTGCGGCTACCGGTCACCACTTGCAAAGCTTCGACACCGGCTGAGGAAACCAACGATTCGAACTCGTTGAGGTCTTCCGTATCTTTGTCTTGCGAGAAATAGATATGAACCAGTACGGCCTGCTCACCGGCTTCATAACGGTCAAACAAGCGTGCAACCTCTCAAACGGACACTCACCGTGAGTTTGGGGGACATAAACAGCCCGCGGCTGCTTATGCTCCCCGTCATGGTTGACTTGCAACGCGCTTTATTCAGCGTCATCGCTTTCCTGCTGCGGCTGTTGCTGCGCAGACGGATTGTTGCCATGGTGATAGTTGCTTGAACCGCCGCTCGGGTTGTTACTGTGATGCGAGACCGGGCGAGACGGGACAACGGTAGAGATAGCGTGCTTGTACACCATCTGGCTAACCGTGTTCTTCAACAGGATGACAAACTGGTCAAAAGACTCAATCTGGCCTTGCAGCTTAATACCATTCACCAAATAAATAGAAACCGGAACACGTTCACGACGCAATGCGTTCAGGAACGGATCTTGCAAAGATTGCCCCTTAGCCATTCTATCTTTTCCTTATTTGCTTGTTGTTTGTAACTAAGAACCTGTCGGCTCTAAAATAAACGACGTAAAAAATTTGCGCGCTGAATACTCAGCAATTGTACACAATCACCCAACCTATGCACTAACAACCTGTGTCACCGAGTCCAAAGCCTCTCCCGGCTTTTCACTGTCCAACCAATGGACCGACTCCCAACCCCGTAACCAGGTCATCTGGCGTTTAGCCAACTGACGTGTTGCGCAAATACCACGATAAACCATCTCATCGTAACTAATTTCACCAGACAAGTATGACCACATCTGGCGGTAACCGACACAGCGAATGGAGGGCAAGTCCGTATGCAAATCACCCCGTGCGAAAAGTGCACGCGCTTCCGTCTCAAAACCCGCCGCCAACATTTGATGGTACCGCAGCTCGATGCGTTGATGGATCAACTCACGGCTGGTCGGCGCTATCGCAAATTGGTGAACTTGATACGGCAACGATTCACCCGAAATTTTAGTCAGTTCCGTTAAAGTTTTACCCGAAATAAAAAAAACTTCCAGTGCTCTGGACAGTCTCTGCGGATCATTCGGATGAATTCTCAATGCCGCGACCGGATCGATCGCCTGCAACTGCCGATGCAACGCCTCCCAGCCCTGCTCCGCCGCTTGCCGTTCGATGCGCTCGCGCACCGCGGGATCGGCGGACGGCAGCGGCGACAATCCTTCCAGCAACGCCTTGAAATACAACATGGTGCCGCCGACCAGCAGCGGAATGCGCCCGGCGGCGGTGATGTCGGCCATCTCCTTCAGCGCGTCGGCGCGAAACTCCGCGGCCGAGTAGGCTTCGGCGGGATCGCGGATATCGATCAGCCGATGCGGCGCCTGCGCCAATTCTTCGGCGCTCGGCTTGGCGGTGCCGATATCCATGCCGCGGTAAATCAGCGCGGAATCGACGCTGATCAGTTCCACCGGCAGGCGTTCGCGCAGCGCGATCGCCAGCGCGGTCTTGCCCGAGGCGGTCGGCCCCATGATGAAAATAGCCGGGGGACGTGGTGTCATTTCAGTGTCAGTCATGCTTGAGGGCCGCCAGTGCGGCCTGTAAATCAACGGGTTGTAAAAGTCCGCTCGGTGGCGATTTGACCAGCTGCGGGCAAAGTCGTTCAACGTCGGTCAACAATTGTATCGCTTGCGAGGTGTTCCACTGTTCATGTTCGCTGCCAAGACGGCGAGCGAGCCAGGTGGCCAGCACCGCGGGCGACATCTCCTGATGTTCGGCCAGATAGCCTAACAGTTCGGGTATCAGTTTTTGTAAATTTTGTTGGCGTAATGGTAAAGGCACTGCGCGCAGCGTCACACGGCCATGATCCGTCTGTAGATCCAGCCCCATCGCCACGAGCAGCGCCTGATGCCGCGCAATGGCCGCCGCTTCGCGCTTCTCCAACGTCAGCTTAATCGGGATCAGCAGCGGCTGCGGCCGCAGCCCTTCCGCCGGCGGGTTGAGCTGCGCCTGGCGCAGCCAGCGTTCGGCTACCGCCAGATTGAGCAACGCCGGCTGCTGGCGCTGCTCAATCAGCGCGTAGCACGGCGGATGGATCATCAACACCCGGCCAAAACTGTGTTGGCCGCCCGCCAACGGCGTTTCCGCTGCGGCTTTCGCCGGCGGGAACAGCGGCGGCTTGCTCGAAACTGCCGGCGCGGCATCGGCCTGCGGCTCGGCGTCGGGCTGCATCAGTTTACCGTACAGCTCGCCTTCGCGTTTCTGGTAACCGCCCGCCGTTTGCCAACCCGGCTGCGGCGCCCGCTCACGGGCGGTGCCGGCCGGTGGCGGCGTTTCACGGCGCGGCGCAGGCTGAGAAAAATGGTTGCCGCCGGCGGCGACGCGGTTCTCCGGCTGCCAGACCGGCGCGGGCGCTTCGTCAGGCGTTTCCGCCAGCGGCAGCGGCGGCGTCTGACCGGCCTGCTGCAGCACGGTGGTTACCGCCTGGTAGATAAAATCGTGCACCAGCCGCGCCTGATGGAAACGCACTTCGTGCTTGGCGGGATGAACGTTGACGTCCACCTGGTGCGGATCGACCTCCAGATACAGCACGTAAGCGGGCTGCTGATCGTCCTTCAGCTGATCCTGATAGGCCTGACGAATAGCGTGATTGATCAAACGATCGCGCATCATGCGGCAGTTGACGTAGCAATACTGCATTTCACCCAGCTGGCGCGCCCCGGCCGGATCCGCCACCCAACCGCGGATGCTCAAATCGCCGTGCTGCCAGTCGATGTTCAGCGCATGCTGCAAAAACGCCGGACCACAGATGCTGCCCAAACGGCGTTCGTGCTGGCTCTCTTCTTTCGCCGCCCGGTATTGGCGGATCAGTTTGCCGTTGTGGCTGAGGTTGATCGCCACATCGAAACGCGCCAGCGCAATGCGCCGCACCACTTCATCGATATGGCCGAATTCGGTTTTTTCGGTGCGCATGAACTTGCGGCGCGCCGGCGTATTGTAAAACAGATCCAGCACTTCCAGCGTGCTCCCGACCGGGTGCGCGGCGGGTTTGACGGTCACCGCCTGCTCGCGCCCTTCGGCATAGGCTTGCCACGCCTCGCTTTGCTCGGCGGTGCGCGACGTCAGGGTCAAACGGGAAACCGAGCTGATACTGGCCAGCGCTTCGCCGCGGAAACCGAGGCTGACGATAGCCTCCAGATCGTCGAGCGTGCTGATTTTACTGGTGGCGTGCCGCGCCAGCGCCAACGCCAGATCGTCCTTGCCGATGCCGCAGCCGTTGTCGCGAATGCGGATCAGCTTGGCACCGCCGCGTTCAATATCGATATCGATGCGCGTTGCGCCGGCGTCCAGGCTGTTTTCCACCAGCTCCTTGACGACCGACGCGGGGCGTTCAACCACCTCTCCGGCGGCGATCTGGTTGGCAAGCTGCGGCGGTAACACCTGGATAGGCATGCTGGCTCCTGTAGCGATGGCGCTAGGCCTGCGGAATGGTCAGCGTCCGATCCAGCGGCGCGACGTCCGACTTCAGATTATTGACCCGTTTCAGATCGCCGACGCTGACCCCGTAGCGAGAAGCGATGGAGGAGAGCGTATCCCCGCGGGCCACTTTATGTTTAGACGTTTTCTTCGCCGGCGTTTTCGCCTTGGCGACGGTGGTGGTGACGGCGGCGGCTTTCCCCGCCGGCACCTTCAGGCGTTGCCCGACCCACACGCCGTCTTTTTTCAGTTTGTTCAGATCACGCAGCGCCGCCATGGTGGTGCCGTAGCTGTCGGCGATGCCGGACAGCGTTTCCGCCCGCTTCACCACGTGGATCCGGGTCTTGCCGCTTACGCTGCGGCTCGCGCCGGCCGAGCTGACGATAGGCTCAGGCTGGCGCACGTCTGGTGTTGAGGTGTTAACCGCCGCTGCGACGTCCAGCGGTCGGTTTTCCACCTTTGGGTCGGCTTGCAGCGGATGCGCCAGGAAGTAGCTGCGCAGGCCGTTATGAATGGCCCTGGCAATCTTCTCCTGATACGCGCTACTGCCCAGCAGCCGCTCCTCCGTGCTATTGCTGATAAATCCGGTTTCCACCAGCAGCGAGGGAATATCCGGCGAACGCAGCACGCCCAGGCTGGCGTGTTCCGGCCGGCGTTTATGCAACGATCCGACGCTCTGCAGTTGCTGCAGCACCTTCACCGCCACGTCGTATCCCACGCGCTGCGAGTGGCCGAACTGCAGATCCAGTACCGCCTGGCTCAGGTAAGGGTCAGCCTGGCTGTTGGCCAGCAGATCGCCGGCGCCGCCGAGCAGCTCGGACTGTTTCTCATGCTGTTCGAGCCAGCCGGCCATTTCGCTGTTGGCGCGGCGATTGGACAGCACCCAGACGGAGGCCCCGCTGGCGCTGCGGTTTGGCGCGGCGTCGGCGTGGATGGAGACCAGCACGTTGGCGCCCTGTTTACGCGCCACATCGGAGCGCCCCATCACCGAGATGAAATAGTCGCCGGTACGGGTCAGCACCGGTTTGAACTGCGGATCGGCGTCCAGCATCGCCTGCAGGCGGCGCGCGATGGCGATGGTGACATTCTTTTCTTTCAGCCCGCTCGGGCCAATGGCGCCCGGATCCTGGCCGCCGTGGCCGGCGTCGATCGCTACCACCACCCGATCGCCGGAACCGGCGGAAACGCGGCTGCTGCGCGGCGTGACCTCTGTGGCGGTGCCTGCGACCACGGTCTGTTTATTGGTAAAGGGATTCGATCCTGTCGGCGCTTTGCGCAGCGGCGGCTCCGGCGCTTCACGCACCGCGACCGGCGCCTGGCGCGGTGGCTGGCTGACCGTGACCGGCGCCTGACGCGGCGGTGGATTGACCGCAACCGGCGCAGGCGTTTGCACCGGCGCTTTACGCACCACGGTATTGGCGCCGCCTTCGGCCGTAATGGTGAACACCACGGTATGCACGCCGCCGTTCTGGCGGGTGGCGACGCGGGTTTTGGCGCGCTGGGTCAGATCAAACACCAGGCGCACGCTCTGCGCGTCTTTCGGCGCGCTGGAACGAATGCTTTTCACCAGGTTTTGCCCGCTGAAATTGAGCGGAAGACCGCCGACCTTGCCCTTCTGGTTAACGTCCAGCACCACGCGTTCCGGGCCGTGCAGCGGGAAAAACGCATAGTCCGGCGGGCCATTGAAGCTCACCGACACCGTCGCTTCGCGTTGGGCGTTGGACACTTTGATATCGGACAGCGAGGACGCCGCCAGCGCGTTCAGCGCGCCGAGCGGCCCCAGCACGGCGATCAGCATGATGACCGCAAATTTTTTCAACACGTGCGTCATTGCAGCATCATCCCTGTGATCCATGAATGCGGTCTAACAGCTGGCTGCCGTATGCGGAAATCGCCTCGATCTTCGCCTCTCGCCCCTCGCCCTGAAAGCTAAGATGCAGCGCCAGATCCGGCTCCGGCAGCACGCCGGTGCCCTGCTGCGGCCATTCGACCAGGCAGATGGCGTCTTGCGCGAAGTAATCGCGAATGCCCATGAATTCAAGCTCTTCCGGATCGGCCAGGCGATACAGATCGAAGTGATACACCGCCAGCGGCTGCAAGGCATAGGGTTCCACCAGCGTGTAGGTCGGGCTTTTAACGTTGCCCTGATGCCCTAACGCCTGCAGGAAACCACGGCTGAAGGTGGTTTTACCGGCGCCCAGGTCGCCGTAGAGATAGATGACGCTGGCGCGATCGCAGGCCTGGGCCAAAGTGGTGCCCAAAGCGACAGTCGCTGCCTCGTCCGGCAGAGGTAAAACGAGTTCTTTCATTCGATAAAGTCTATTTTGCCCACTCAGGGTTAACGAAATGAAGGATGTCCGGCAGTAAATCGGTCGCCAACATGCCTCTTGTTCCTTGTCTTTCCGCTACGCGATCGCCGGCCGCGCCGTGTACGACGCAGCCCGCACAGGCGGCATCATACAGCGAGAACTTTTGCGCCAGCAAACCGCCGATGATGCCCGACAGCACATCGCCCATGCCGCCGGAGGCCATGCCAGCGTTGCCGACATCGGCGATCGCCATCTGCCCCTGCTCATCGGCGATCAGCGTACCTGCGCCTTTCAGCACCGCCACGCCACCGTAGCGCGCCGTCAGCTTGCGCACGGCAAGTAAGCGATCACTCTCGATGTCGGCAGTGCTGCAGCTCAACAGCCGAGCAGCCTCTCCAGGATGCGGAGTCATCACGCGATTCTGCCGTTTCTCGGGATTTAATGCCAGCAAGTTCAGCGCATCGGCGTCCCACAAGGCCGGTTTATCGCTGATTTGCAGCACGTTCAAGGCGTTTTTGCCCCACTCAGCCTGGCCCAGACCCGGGCCAATCACCAGCACATCCGCCCATTGCATCGCCTGCCGCAGCGTCGCCTCGTCCAGCGCCTGCGCCATCAGCTCCGGCCGAGCCGCCAACAGCGGCGCGACATGCTCCATGTGAGTAAGCACTCGCACCAATCCAGCCCCACTACGCAGCGCCGCTTCCGCCGCCATGCGAATGGCGCCGCCGAACCCGCGATCGCCGCCCACCAACAGCAGGCGGCCATGCTCGCCCTTATGGGCGCAGGGACGGCGCGGATGCAGCCAACGCGGCAACACCTCGGCGGTAAGCCGCTGAATCTGCTCCGGTTGCTTCGCCAACCAACCCGATAAGCCTAGCGCATTCTGATGAAGTTGCCCGACCCAGTCGCGCGCCTGGCCGGTCAGCAACCCCGGCTTGAGGCCGATGAACGTGACGGTGTGCGCGGCACGCACGACCGCGCCCGGCGCCGCGCCGCTCTCCGCCAGCAGGCCGGACGGAATATCGAGCGCCACCACCGGTGCCGAATGGCGGTTGGCGGCCTCGATCAGCGCGTCGTAGGGCGCACGCGGCGCGCTGCCCAGGCCGGTGCCTAACAGGCCGTCGATAATGAGAGAAACAGACGTCGGCCAGCGGCTGTTCGCCGGCAGAATGTCGCCGCCTGCGGCTTGCCAGGCCTCGCGGGCCGCTGCGGCTTCCGGTGGCAAAGGCCGTGCGCCGTCGCAGGCGATCAGCGTCACCTGCACGCCCGCCGCCTTCGCCAGGCGCGCCACCACATAGCCGTCGCCGCCGTTGTTGCCGTGGCCGCACAGCACCAGCCAGTGGTCGCGGGAGGGGTACGCGTTGCGCGCCAGCGCGTAGGCCGCCTGACCGGCGCGCTGCATCAAATCGTAAAGAGAAATACCGAGCGAGGCCGCCGCTGCGGGTTCCGAGCGACGGATCCAATCCGCAGGCCAGACAGAGTGTGGTAAACTGTCAGCGTATGCTTTTTCACTGTGGCCCGTCATGACGCACCCCCTCGATCTCCATCAACTCGCCCAACATATCAAGCAATGGGGGCAATCGCTAGGATTCCAGCAGGTTGGCATCTGCGATACCGATTTGAGCCTTGAAGAGCCGAAGCTGCAGGCCTGGCTCGACAAACAGTACCACGGCGAAATGGAATGGATGGCGCGCCACGGCATGCTGCGCGCACGCCCTCACGAACTGTTGCCGGGCACGCTGCGAGTGATCAGCGTACGCATGAACTACCTGCCGGCCAAGGCGGCGTTTGCCAGCACCTTGCAAAATCCGCAGCTGGGCTACGTCAGCCGCTATGCGCTGGGGCGCGACTATCACAAGCTGTTGCGCCAGCGCCTGAAAAAGTTGGGCGATCAGATCCAGGCCTACTGCGGCGAGTTGAATTTCCGCCCCTTTGTCGATTCTGCGCCGGTGATGGAACGCGCGCTGGCCGCCAAGGCGGGCATTGGCTGGGTTGGTAAACACTCACTAATTCTCAACCGTGAAGCCGGGTCGTGGTTTTTCCTCGGCGAATTGCTGATCGATCTGCCGCTGCCGGTAGACCAGCCGCAGGAAGAGCAGTGCGGCCGCTGCGTCGCCTGCATCACCACCTGCCCGACCGGCGCCATCGTCGCCCCCTATACCGTCGACGCCCGGCGCTGCATCTCCTACCTGACCATCGAGCTGGAAGGCGCGATCCCGGAGGAGTTCCGCCCACTGCTCGGCAACCGCATCTACGGCTGCGACGACTGCCAGCAGATCTGCCCGTGGAACCGCTTTTCGCAGCTTACCGACGAAGACGATTTCAGCCCGCGCGCCGCGCTGCATGCGCCGCAGTTGATCGATCTGTTCAACTGGACGGAGGAAAAATTCCTGCGCATCACCGAAGGCTCGGCGATACGCCGCATCGGCCATCTGCGCTGGCTGCGCAATATCGCCGTGGCGCTGGGCAATGCGCCCTACGAGGACGGCATCGTGCTCGCACTGCGCACCCGTTTGGGCCAGAACGCCATGCTGGACGAACATATCCACTGGGCGCTGGCGCAACAGCTCGCCCGCCGCGAAGCGCAGGGCATCGAGGTGCAAACGGCGCAGAAAAAACGGCTGATACGGGCTGTGGAAAAAGGTTTGCCAAGGGATGCCTGACGGCGTGCGCCATTCGGACGTAGCGCCGGAAGACTCACTCTGTGGATTTGTGCATAAAAATAAAAACACGTTGTCTTTCAACTGCAACAAAAAGAGCAAGTGATCGGCATAACGTTTTGGGATAAATAAATAAACCTATAAATCAAATAGATAAATATTTAATTTGTATGACGTTGATTTTTCAGGCAGGCGAGTTTATGTGCAGAGGCTGTGGATAACTCTGTTCACAACATTTTTACCAGGCGTGTAAAACGGGACAAAAACCCGCGCCGGATAAGGCGTTGGATTTGAGTTTGAAACGAAGAGAAAATTGGAGCGGGAAACGAGACTCGAACTCGCGACCCCGACCTTGGCAAGGTCGTGCTCTACCAACTGAGCTATTCCCGCATTGAGATGCTTTTGGCATCCGGCCACCAAACACTGGCGTGACCTTTGAATTTTTGGAGCGGGAAACGAGGCTCGAACTCGCGACCTCAACCTTGGCAAGGTTGCGCTCTACCAACTGAGCTATTCCCGCGTCGCATAGGTACTGCTTGATACTGCTTTATTTATTCATCATGCCGCATCGCGACATTGTTGAATTTGGAGCGGGAAACGAGACTCGAACTCGCGACCCCGACCTTGGCAAGGTCGTGCTCTACCAACTGAGCTATTCCCGCCCGGCGTATCGATGGTGGAACGTTACGAAATTCTTCATCGGTACGGGGTGCGCATTATACGAGAAATCCTTTTTGCCGCAAGCCCCTGAAAGCAAAAAAACGCGATTTTTGTTTGATTGCCGATTAAAGCGCCAGATTGGCGAATTAAGCGGCTAAAACCGGCGTTTTTTCCCCGCAGAGGCCCTCGCACCTTAGAGCTGGATGAAATGTTCGCGGTAATACGCCAGTTCGGCCACCGATTCACGAATGTCGTCCAGCGCCTGATGGGTGCCCTGCTTTTTAAAGCCGGCGAGAATTTCCGGCTTCCAGCGGCGCGCCAGCTCCTTCAGCGTGCTGACGTCCAGGTAGCGGTAATGGAAGTAGGCCTCCAGCTCCGGCATATAGCGGAACAGGAAACGGCGATCCTGGCCCACGCTGTTGCCGCAGATCGGCGATTTGCCGGCTGGCACCCACTGCTGCAGGAAGGCTATCGTTTCCAGCTCGGCGGCGCGATCGTCCTGGCAGCTGGCTTTCACCCTCTCCACCAGCCCGCTGCCGGTGTGGGTGCGCACGTTCCACTCGTCCATCAGCGCCAGCTGTTCGTCGGACTGATGCACGGCGATCACCGGCCCTTCCGCCAGGATGTTCAGGTTGGCGTCGGTGACCAGCGTGGCGATCTCGATAATGCGGTCACGCTCGGGATCCAGCCCGGTCATCTCCAAATCGATCCAAATCAGGTTATTTTCGTTTCCTGTCATGATGTTTCCTGCCTAAAAGCCGAGAGAAAAACGCTGTGCGGACGAGACGGCGGGCGCCGCCGGTGGCGACGCGCCGCAGCCGACGGCTAACAACGGTTATTTAATATAAAATAGCGTGTATCATAGTCTTTTTGGTCGCCCTGGGCGACATATACCCCCGACGGGTTCAAGGCTGCGGCCGGGGAAGACCCCCAACCGCCGCCGTACGTGTAAAGGTATAAAATCGAGTCAAGTGAGGCGCAGTGAGTAAGAACAAACTGTCCAAAGGTCAGCAACGCCGCGTGCAGGCGAACCATCAGCGCCGTCTGAAGCGCGCTGATAACAAACCGGAACCGGATGATTCCCAACTGGGCGAGCCGCAGGAAGGCGTCGTCATCAGCCGTTTCGGCATGCACGCCGACGTTGAGGCGCCGGATGGCACTCAGCACCGCTGCAATATCCGCCGCACGCTGCGTTCGCTGGTCACCGGCGATCGCGTGGTGTGGCGCCCCGGCCTGGGCGCCCATGAAGGGGTGAAAGGCATCGTGGAAGCGGTGCACGAACGCACCTCGGTGCTGACGCGCCCGGACTTCTACGACGGCGTGAAGCCGATCGCCGCCAATATCAATCAGATTGTCATCGTGTCGGCGATCCTGCCCGAGCTGTCGCTGAACATCATCGACCGCTATCTGGTGGCCTGCGAAACGCTCGAAGTCGAGCCGCTGATCGTGCTCAACAAAATCGACCTGCTGGACGCCGAAGCGCGCAAGCTGGTCGACGGCATGATGGATATCTATCGCAAGATTGGCTACCGGGTGCTGGAAGTCTCCAGCCAGACGCGGGAAGGCATGGCGGAGTTCGAACAGGCGCTGGCCGGGCGCATCAGCATCTTCGCCGGCCAGTCCGGCGTCGGCAAATCCAGCCTGCTGAATGCGCTGCTGCCGCCGTCCGAAGAGCAAATTCTGGTAAATCAGGTTTCCGACGTATCGGGCCTCGGGCAACATACCACCACCGCCGCGCGGCTGTACCATTTCCAGCACGGCGGCGACGTGATCGACTCCCCGGGGGTGCGCGAGTTTGGCCTGTGGCACCTGGATCCGGAACAAATCACCCGCGGCTTTGTCGAATTCCGTGATTATTTAGGCGGTTGCAAATTCCGCGACTGCCGCCACGATACCGATCCCGGCTGCGCCATCCGCGCGGCGATGGAGAAAGGCGATATCGCGGAAGAGCGTTTCGACAACTATCACCGCATTCTGGAAAGCATGGCGCAGGTGAAGGTTCGCAAGAACTTCACGGACGCCGCAGACTGACACTGACGGGCGGGCATTGACGACGGCGAGGCCCTCGTTACAATGCGCGCCCTTTACCCTGATTCACGAGGTTAACGTGCTGGATAGCATCAAGATTAAATTGCAATATTGGCTACCGAAGCTGGCGCTGACCCGCCTGGCGGGCTGGGGCGCCGACAAACGGGCCGGCTGGCTGACCCAACTGGTGATCAAGGCCTTCGCCCGCTTCTACCGCGTGGACATGCAGGAAGCGCAAAATCCGGACCTGGCGTCTTACGCCACCTTCAACGACTTCTTCGTGCGCCCGCTGCGCGATGGCGCACGCCCAATCATCGCCGACGCCAACTGGCTGGCGCTGCCCGCCGATGGCGCCATCAGCCAGCTCGGCCCGATCCGCGACGATCAAATCTTCCAGGCCAAAGGCCATCACTACAGCCTGGAAGCGCTGCTGGCCGGCAACTACCTGCTGGCCGAACCGTTCCGCAACGGCCTGTTCGCCACGACCTATCTGGCGCCGCGCGATTACCACCGCGTGCACATGCCATGCTCCGGCGTGCTGCGCGAAATGATCTATGTGCCGGGCGATCTGTTCTCGGTCAACCCGCTCACCGCCGCCAACGTGCCTAACCTGTTCGCGCGCAACGAGCGCGTGATCTGCGTGTTCGACACCGACATCGGGCCGATGGTGCAAATTCTGGTCGGCGCCACCATTGTCGGCAGCATCGAAACCGTTTGGGCCGGCACCGTCACGCCGCCGCGCGAAGGCATCATCAAACGCTGGACCTACCCGGCCGCCGGTGAAGAGGGCGCCATCGCGCTGGAAAAAGGCGCCGAGATGGGCCGCTTCAAGCTTGGCTCCACGGTGATCAATCTGTTTACCGCAGGCAGCGTGCAGCTCGCGCCGCAGTTGCAAAACGGCACCGTCACCCGCATGGGTGAGGCGTTCGCCGAAATCCCGGCCGCCGCTGAAACACCACAGACCCCGCTCTAAAGGAATCGACGCCGTGCGCCTGATCATCACGCTTTTGCTCGGTTGCCTGCTGTGGCAACCGGCGCTGGCCGCTCCCCTGCCGACCGAGACCCAGCTCAAGCAAGAGCTGAAGCAGGCGGAAAGCAGCAAAAACGCGCCGAATCAGGCGGAGACCACCGAGGCGCTGCAAAGCGCCCTCAACTGGCTGGCGGAGCGTAAAGAGTCGCAGACTCGCTCCGAGCAGTATCAGAGGGTGATCGACGATTTCCCGAAGATGACGCAGGAACTGCGCCGCCAGCTGGTGCTGGAAAGCAACAAGATCCTGCCGAACGGCGACGATCTGCCGGCCGCCGAGTTGGAACAGCAGATCCTGCAAACCAGCAGTCTGCTGCTGGAACAGGCGCGCCTGCTGCAGCAAGAGCAGGATCGCACGCGGGAAATCAGCGATTCGCTCGGCCAGCTGCCGCAGCAGCAGACCGACGCCCGCCGTGCGCTGACGGAAGTGCAGCGCCGCCTGCAGGCGCAGCCCGCCAACCCGACCACGCCGTACGCGCAGGCCGCCCTGGCCCTGCTGCAGACCGAAGCCGCGGCGCGCAAGGCCAAAGTGGATGAGCTGGAACTGGCGCAGCTGTCGGCCAACAACCGGCAGGAGCTGGCGCGCATGCGCGCCGAAGTCTATAAAAAGCGCCACGAGAAAATAGATGTTCAGCTGCAGGCGCTGCGCAACAACCTCAACGCCCAGCGCCAACGCGAAGCGGAACAGGCGCTGGAAAAAACCGAGCAGCTGGCCGAGCAGAACGGCGATTTGCCAAAAAGCATCAGCCAACAGCTGCAGATCAACCGCGAACTGTCCGCCGCGCTGAACAGCCAGGCGCAGCGCATGGATCTGATTTCATCGCAGCAGCGGCAGGCGGCGGCGCAGACGCTGCAGGTGCGCCAGGCGCTGAGCACCATCATCGAGCAGGCCCAGTGGCTCGGTTCGTCGTCGGCGCTGGGGGAAACCCTGCGCGCCCAGGTGGCGACGCTGCCGGAAATGCCCAAGCCGCAACAGCTGGACGGCGACATGGCCCAGCTGCGCGTGCAGCGCCTGCAGTTTGAAACTCAGCTGGAAAAACTGTCGCAGCGCGAATTCAAGCGCGACGACGGCAGCGCGCTGACCAACCAGGAGCAGCGCATCGTCGATGCCCAGCTGCGCACCCAGCGCGAGCTGCTGAACTCGTTGTTGTCCGGTTGCGACACCCAAATCCTCGAGCTGACCAAGCTGAAGGTGGCCAACACCCAGTTGATCGAAGCGTTGAACGAAATTCGCGACGCCACCCACCGCTATCTGTTCTGGGTGCCGGACGTCAATCCGATCAACTTCTCTTATCCGCTCAACGTGGCGCACGATCTGACGCGCGTTCTGTCGCTGGACACGCTGTCGCAGCTCGGCGGCGCCTTCATGATGATGGTGACCAGCCGCGAAACGCTGATCCCGATCTTCGGCGCCCTGCTGCTGGTGATTTTCAGCATCAGTTCGCGCAAGCACTACCACGCCTTCCTCGAGCGCGCCAGCAGCCGCGTCGGCAAGGTGACGCAGGACGAATTCTTCCTGACGGTGCGCACCGTGTTCTGGTCGATTCTGGTGGCGATGCCGCTGCCGGTGCTGTGGGCCGCGCTCGGCTACGGCCTGCAGAGCGCCTGGAACTACCCGGTGGCGGAAGCGATCGGCAAAGGGGTGACCGCCACGCTGCCGATCCTGTGGATCTGCATGATCTGCGCCGCCTTCGCCCACCCGCAAGGGTTGTTCATCGTGCACTTCCGCTGGCCGGCGAAGCAGGTTTCGCGCGCCATGCGCTACTACAAGATGTCGATCTGGCTGATCGTGCCGCTGATCATGGCGCTGATCACCTTCGATAGCCTGAAAGAGCGCGAGTTCGCCAACACGCTGGGGCGGCTGTGCTTCATTCTGCTGTGTCTGGCGCTGGCGCTGGTCACCCACAGCCTCAAGCGCGCCGGCATCCCGCTGTATCTGGATAAAAACGGCTCCGGCGACAACATGCTCAACAGCGCCTTCTGGGGGCTGCTGCTGTCGGCGCCGCTGCTGGCGGCGCTGGCGTCGAGCGTCGGTTATCTCACCACCGCGCAGGCGCTGTTGGCGCGCCTGGAAACCTCGGTGGCGATCTGGTTCCTGCTGCTGGTCGTCTACCACATCATCCGCCGCTGGATGCTGATCCAACGGCGACGCATCGCCTTCGACCGCGCCAAACAGCGCCGCGCGGACATTCTGGCCCAGCGCGCCCGCGGCGAAGACGAAACCTCGCATACCCCGAACAGCACCGAAGGTTCGGTGGATATGGACTACTCAGAGATAGACCTGGATACCATCAGCGCCCAGTCGCTGCGGCTGGTGCGTTCGATCCTGACGCTGATCGCGCTGGTGTCGGTGATCGTTTTGTGGTCGGAGATCCACTCCGCCTTCAGCTTCCTGGAAAATATCTCGCTGTGGGACGTGACCTCGACGGTCAACGGCGTGGAAACCGCCCACCCGATCACCCTCGGCGCAGTGCTGATCGCCATTCTGGTATTGATCATCACCATGCAGTTGGTGCGCAACCTGCCGGCGCTGCTGGAACTGGCGGTGCTGCAGCACCTGGATCTGTCGCCGGGCACCGGTTACGCCATCACCACCATCACCAAATACCTGCTGTTGCTGTTCGGCGCCATTCTCAGCTTTTCCTGGATCGGCATCGAATGGTCGAAACTGCAGTGGGTGGTCACCGCGCTCAGCGTGGGTCTCGGCTTTGGCATGCAGGAGATTTTCTCCAACTTCATCTCCGGCCTGATCATCCTGTTCGAGAAGCCGATCCGCATCGGCGATACCGTAACGATCCGCAACCTGACCGGCACGATAACCAAGATCAATACCCGCGCGACCACCATCGCCGATTGGGACCGCAAAGAGATCATCGTGCCGAACAAGGCGTTCATCACCGAGCAGTTCGTCAACTGGTCGCTCTCGGACGCCATCACCCGCGTGGTGCTGACCGTGCCGGCTCCGGGCGAGGCCAATAGCGAAGAGGTGACCAAAATCCTGATGAACGCCGCCGAGCGCTGTTCGCTGGTGCTGGACAATCCGGTGCCGGAAGTCTACCTGGTCGATCTGCAACAGGGCATTCAGATCTTCGAGATGCGTATTTACGCCGCCGAGATGGGCCACCGCATGCCGCTGCGCCACGAGATCCACCAGCTGATCCTGGCGGGCTACCGCGAGCACGGCATCACGCTACCGTACCCGCCGTTCCAGGTGCGCACCGAGACGCTGTCGCGGCTGACCAACAACGGCCGTACGCCGCCATCCACGCCGGCGCCGAACACCAAGCGCGACGCCGGGGGGCTGTAAGCGGTTCTCGCGATAAAAAAAGGGCCGGCAAATGCCGACCCTTTTGCTTTTCTCTGCGCCTGAAACGTCAGGCGATCCCAACCGGGAAGGCCAACACGTCGCTCAGGCTCTCGGCGCCCAGCGCCAGCATCACCAGGCGATCCACGCCCAGCGCCACGCCGGAACATTCCGGCATGCCGTGCTGCAACGCCGCCAGCAGGTTGTAGTCGATCGGCTGCTGCGGCAGGCCTCGCTCCGCGCGCTTGCGGTTGTCCTGCTCGAAGCGCTGCTGCTGTTCACGGCCGTCGGTCAGCTCGCGGAAACCGTTCGCCAGCTCAATGCCCTTGAAGTACACCTCGAAACGCTCCGCCACGCGGTGGTCTTCGGTGCTGATCTCCGCCAACGCCGCCTGGCTGGCCGGGAAGTGGTAAACGAACGCCGGCTTTTCACGGCCGATATGCGGCTCCACGCCCACGGTAAACAGCAGCTGCAGCAGCGTATCGCGGTCTTCTTCAGTATCGGCGATGTTGCTCAAGTCGAGCTTGGCCGCCGCTTCACGCAGCTGCGCCTTCTCCGCCGACAGCGGATCGATGTCCAGATGGCGCAGGAACGCCTGCTGATAAGACAGGGTCTCCGCGTTCTCGCAGTCCAGCACCTGTTGCAGCAGATCGTCCACCTCGTTCATCAGGCGGTACATGTCGTAGTGCGGACGGTACCACTCCAGCATGGTGAATTCCGGGTTGTGATGCCGCCCGGCTTCTTCATTGCGGAAGCTGCGCCCCATTTGGTAGATCGGGCCGCTGCCCGCCGCCAGCAGACGCTTCATGTGATATTCCGGGCTGGTCATCATGTATAGCGTCAGGCCCTCTGCCGCCCCCGGCCCGACGAAACGCGTCTCGAACGGGAACAGGTGAACGTCGGTGACCGTCGCCTGGCTCATGGTGGGCGTCTCAACTTCCAGCACGCCACGATCGGCGAAGAAACGCCGGATCTCAGCCAGAATCGCTGCGCGTTTCAACAAATTGGCGATGGGTGCACTAGGCTGCCAGCTTGCCGTTTCGCTCATGGTAATTAACTCCGAAATCAAACAGGGGATGCAGTCTACTCGCATCCTTGCAGCCAAACAAATTCTTCACGATGCACAACCGGCCATAACGCCAATTTCCGATAAATAGGCGACAAAAGCGCGTTAAAAAGGGTAAAGCACGCCGAACACGCGAAAAGGCAGGCAAGCCTGTTGGTCGAGCGTTAATCGACAAAACAATCGATCACATCAAATTTCGACTACTTAACTTTAGGTATAGTTAATTCCCCATTATTGGTGGGAGATATCTATCCTTAACCTTTAAGCAACATTAATCGGTTCAATTAGTTAGCACCCGAAGAGTTCGCTAAATTTTAAGCATAGATATTTAACTTGCCGTTCTTAACAAGAACATTGGAGGAATGCAGTGCAAACCTTTAACGCCGATCTTGCCATTATTGGGGCCGGGGGCGCTGGTTTACGTGCAGCAATAGCCGCAGCGGAAGCCAATCCCCAACTGAAAATCGCGCTGATCTCTAAGGTCTACCCGATGCGCAGCCACACGGTCGCCGCCGAGGGGGGCTCCGCCGCCGTCACCCAGGATCACGATACCTTCGACTACCACTTCCACGACACCGTCGCCGGCGGCGACTGGCTGTGCGAACAGGACGTGGTCGATCACTTCGTGCATCAGTGCCCACGCGAGATGACCCAGCTCGAGCAGTGGGGTTGCCCGTGGAGCCGCAAACCGGATGGGTCGGTCAACGTGCGGCGCTTCGGCGGCATGAAGATCGAACGCACCTGGTTCGCCGCCGACAAGACCGGCTTCCACATGCTGCACACCCTGTTCCAGACCTCGCTGAAATACCCGCAAATTCAACGCTTCGACGAGCACTTCGTGCTGGATATCCTGGTGGATGACGGCCAGGCGCGCGGCCTGGTGGCGCTCAACATGATGGAAGGCACCCGCGTGCAGATCCGCGCCAACGCAGTGGTGATGGCCACCGGCGGCGCCGGGCGCGTCTACCGCTACAACACCAACGGCGGCATCGTTACCGGCGACGGCATGGGCATGGCGTTCCACCACGGCGTGCCGCTGCGCGACATGGAGTTCGTGCAGTATCACCCGACCGGCCTGCCCGGTTCCGGCATCCTGATGACCGAGGGCTGCCGCGGCGAAGGCGGCATCCTGGTGAACAAGGACGGCTACCGTTACCTGCAAGATTACGGCATGGGCCCGGAAACCCCGCTGGGCGAGCCGAAGAACAAATACATGGAGCTGGGCCCGCGCGACAAGGTGTCCCAGGCCTTCTGGCACGAATGGCGCGCCGGCCGCACCATCGCCACCCCGCGCGGCGACGTGGTCTACCTCGATCTGCGCCACCTGGGCGAGAAAAAGCTGCTGGAGCGGCTGCCGTTCATCTGTGAACTGGCCAAGGCCTACGTCGGCGTCAATCCGGTGAAAGATCCGATCCCGGTGCGCCCTACCGCGCACTACACCATGGGCGGCATTGAAACCGACCAGAATTGCGAAACCCGCATCAAGGGGCTGTTCGCGGTCGGCGAATGCTCCTCCGTCGGCCTGCACGGCGCCAACCGTCTCGGCTCCAACTCGCTGGCAGAACTGGTGGTGTTCGGCCGCGTCGCCGGTGAGCACGCGGCGCGTCGCTCGCTGGAAACCGCGCCGGCCAACGGCAGCGCGCTGGATGCGCAAACCCGCGATGTCGAAACCCGCCTGAGCAACCTGATGAAGCAGGAAGGCAACGAAAACTGGGCGAAGATCCGCGACGAAATGGGGCTGTCGATGGAAGAGGGCTGCGGCATCTACCGCACGCCGGAGCTGATGCAAAAAACCATCGATAAGCTGGCGGAGCTGAAAGAGCGCTTCAAGCGCGTCAACATCACCGACAACTCCAGCGTGTTCAACACCGATCTGCTGTACACCATCGAGCTGAGCTACGGCCTGGACGTCGCCGAATGTATGGCGCACTCCGCGTTTAACCGCAAAGAGTCGCGCGGCGCTCACCAGCGCCTGGACGAAGGCTGCACCGAGCGCGACGACGTCAACTTCCTCAAGCATACGCTGGCGTTCCATAACCCGCAGGGCGCGCCGCGTCTCGAATACAGCGACGTGAAAATCACCAAGCTGCCGCCGGCCAAACGCGTCTACGGTGCAGAAGCCGAAGCGCAGGAGAAAAAGAATAAGGAGCAGGCAAATGGCTGAGATGCAAACCCTGAAGATCGACGTCATGCGCTATAACCCGGAAAGCGACGCCGAGCCGCATTTCGTCACCTACGCCGTGCCTTACGACGAACAGACCTCGCTGCTCGACGCGCTGGGCTACATCAAGGATAACCTGGCGCCGGATCTCTCCTACCGCTGGTCCTGCCGCATGGCGATCTGCGGCTCCTGCGGCATGATGGTCAACCGCGTGCCGAAGCTGGCGTGCAAAACCTTCCTGCGTGATTACGTCGGCGGCATGAAGGTCGAAGCGCTGGGCAACTTCCCGATCGAGCGCGATCTGGTGGTCGACATGACCCACTTCATCGAAAGCCTGGAGGCGATCAAGCCTTACATCATCGGCAACGATCGCAAGCCGGAAGACGGCCCGAACGTGCAGACCCCGGCGCAGATGGCCAAGTATCACCAGTTCTCCGGCTGCATCAACTGCGGCCTGTGCTACGCCGCGTGCCCGCAGTTCGGCCTCAACCCCGAGTTTATCGGCCCGGCGGCGATCACGCTGGCGCACCGCTACAACCTGGACAACCGCGACCACGGCAAGAAACAGCGCATGCCGCAGCTTAACGGCCAAAACGGCGTCTGGAGCTGCACCTTCGTCGGCTATTGCTCCGAAGTCTGTCCGAAACACGTCGATCCCGCCGCCGCCATCCAGCAGGGCAAGGTGGAGAGCGCCAAAGACTTCATGATCGCCATGCTGAAGCCGCAATAAGGGAGAAAATTGCCATGACAACTCAACGTAAGCCCTATGTGCGCACCATGACGCCCACCTGGTGGCAAAAGCTCGGCTTCTACCGTTTCTACATGCTGCGCGAAGGCACCTCGGTGCTGGCGGTCTGGTTCAGCATCGTGCTGCTCTACGGCGTGTTCGCGCTGAAGGGCGGCGCCGAGAGCTGGGTCGGCTTCGTCGGCTTCTTGCAGAACCCGCTGGTGCTGTTGATCAACGTCGTCGCCCTGCTGGCGGCGGCGCTGCACACCAAAACCTGGTTCGATTTGGCGCCGAAGGCCGCCAATATCGTGGTCAACAGCGAGAAAATGGGACCGGGCCCCATCGTGAAAGGGCTGTGGGCCGTCACCATCGTCGTCAGCGTGGTCATCCTGGCCGTGGCCCTGATCTAATCCGGAGGAAACATGATAAATCAAGCACCTAAACGCTCCGATGAGCCGGTTTTCTGGGGATTGTTCGGCGCCGGCGGCATGTGGAGCGCGATCGTCGCGCCGGCCATCGTGCTGCTGGTCGGCATTCTGCTGCCGCTGGGGCTGTTCCCCGGTGAAGCGCTGGGTTACGAGCGCGTACTGGCGTTCTGCCAGAGCCTGATCGGCCGCCTGTTCCTGCTGCTGATGATCATTCTGCCGCTGTGGTGCGGCCTGCATCGCATCCACCATGCGATGCACGATCTGAAGATCCACGTACCGGCCGGCAAATGGGTATTCTACGGTCTGGCGGCGATCCTCAGCGTGGTCACCGTTATCGGCGTCGTCACCCTGTAAACCGCTCAGGCGGCCAACGCCCGTTGGCCGCCCTTTGCTCATCGGCTACACTGTCTACTCGCCCCCGGTAAACAGGAGTCACCGATGCGTTTATGGTCAAAGCTTAGCGTCATGCTTTCCGCCCTGCTCTCCGTCGCTTGCAGCGTCTCCCCGCCCAAAGACGTCAAGGTCGTGACCCCTTTCGACAGTCAGCGCTATCTCGGCACCTGGTACGAAATCGCGCGTCTGGATCATCGTTTTGAACGCGGTTTGCAGCGGGTGACCGCACACTACAGCCCACGCGCCGACGGCGGGCTGAAAGTCATCAATCGCGGCTTCAATCCGCAGAAACAGCAATGGCAAGAAAGCGAAGGCAAAGCCTACTTTATCGGTTCACCGCAGGTCGCGGCGCTGAAAGTGTCGTTCTTCGGCCCCTTCTATGGCGGCTATAACGTGATTGCCCTGGATCCGGAGTATCGCTACGCGCTGGTTTGCGGCCCTAACCGCGACTATCTGTGGATCCTGTCGCGCACCCCGACGCTTGACGCCGGCGTACGCGACAGCTTATTGCAGACGGCCAAAGGCTACGGTTTCGCCACCAATGCGCTGATCTGGGTGGAGCAGCCCGCCGATCAGTGACTGCTGAACTTCAGCCCGAGGATGCCGACCACGATCAGGCACAGGCTGATGATACGCGCGATATTGGTCGACTCGCCCAACAGCACCATGCCCATGATGGCCGCGCCCACCGCGCCGATGCCGGTCCACACCGCATAGGCGGTGCCGGCGGGCAGCGTTTTCATGGCGTTGGCCAACAACAACATGCTGACCACCATCGCGGCGATGGTGATGATGCTCGGCGTCAGCCGGGTAAAACCGTGGGTGTATTTCAGACCGATAGCCCAAACCACTTCAAGCAAACCGGCGATAAGCAGAATAATCCAGGCCATGAGACGGCCTCCCTTCCACTGGGGTCGTCCCCGATATAATGACGCGTAAACGGGTCGTCCCGTTCAGCGGGGTGATGAACGGCGGGTAACCTCACCCGCACTGCGGCAGGATAGCAGCAGCGTTAACGCTCAGGCAAGAGGAGGAAATGCGGCGGCCCTCCGCACGCGGAACGCCGCCGGGTGGAGAACGGATTATTCCGCGCTGCGCTGAATGGCCTTGCCGCCGGCCTGAATGTCCTCACCCACGCCGCGGGTGGTATTACAGGCGGTCAACGAGGTCAAAATCATCAAAGAGAAGATCGCGATAATACTTTTCTTCAGCATAAGAAAGTCCTTATTTGTCGTTGATGAAAAAGTACGGCTTTCTAAGCTTAGTCAAAATTGGCGCAGGGGGTGGAATCGCCACCGGCTTTGTGGCGCAAATACATCGGGTTAAAGGGCGGGATCAGCTGGCCGTGCGCGAAATGGCGCCGCCGAGATGCTGCACGTCTTCGCCGAAACCGCGAAACGTATTGCAACCGCTAAGAGAGAAAAGGAACAACAGGGAGAGCACGGCCAACAACGTTTTCTTGAACATGCGGGTTTTCTGCCAACGAACGGGGATGGGATAAAACAGAGGAACCGCGGGGGTTCCTCTGCTTTGAAACTTATTTAACGCGAGAGACGTATTCGCCAGAGCGAGTGTCAACTTTGATCACTTCGCCGATCTGGACGAACAACGGCACTTTAACCACGGCGCCGGTGCTCAGGGTAGCCGGCTTGCCGCCAGTCCCTGCGGTATCGCCTTTCAGGCCAGGATCGGTATCGGTGATTTCCGCTTCGATGAAGTTCGGCGGCTGAACGGCGATTGGACGGCCATCCCACAGGGTGATGATGCACTCTGCGTTATCCTGCAGCCATTTGGCCGCGTCGCCGACGGTTTTACCGTCAACCTGATGCTGTTCGAAAGACTCAGGGTGCATAAAGTGGTAGAACTCACCGTCGCTGTACAGGTAGTTCATGTTGGTGTCCATCACGTCTGCGCCTTCGCAAGAATCGGTAGACTTGAAGGTTTTTTCCACGCGGGTGCCGGTCAGCAGACGACGCATTTTCACGCGTGCAAACGCCTGGCCTTTGCCCGGCTTAACGAACTCACTGGCTTCGACGGCGTAAGGTTCGCCCTCGAACATGATTTTAAGACCCGGACGGAAATCGTTGCTAGAATAAGTCGCCATGATGGCCCTCTGAATATTTGAACTGGTAGCTTAGCCAAAAAAATGGCACACATTATAACCCAAAGTACGGCACATAGAGAAGATTGGTTGCATCAACTCGCCGATGTTATTACCGATCCAGATGAATTACTGCAGCTTTTGTCACTGAATACGCACCCGGAACTGCCGCAGGGGCGCGATGCCCGCCGGCTGTTTGCCCTGCGCGTGCCGCGCGCCTTCGCTGCGCGCATGCGCCCCGGCGATGCTAACGACCCGCTGCTGCGCCAGGTGCTGACCGCCAGAGAGGAGTTCATCAACGCCCCAGGGTTCACCACCGATCCGCTCGATGAGCAGCGCAGCGTGGTGCCGGGCCTGCTGCACAAATACCGCAATCGCGCGCTGCTGCTGGTCAAGGGCGGCTGTGCGGTCAACTGCCGTTACTGCTTCCGCCGCCACTTCCCCTATCAGGATAATCAGGGCAACAAGAACAACTGGCGGCAGGCGCTGGATTATATCCGCCAACACCCGGAACTGGACGAGATCATTTTTTCCGGCGGCGATCCGCTGATGGCCAAAGACAGCGAGCTGGAGTGGCTGGTCGGCGAGCTGGAGGCCATCCCGCACCTGAAACGCCTGCGCATTCACACCCGTCTGCCGGTGGTGATCCCGGCGCGCATCACGCCGGCGCTGTGCCGCCTGCTATCGGCCTCGCGCCTGCAGGTGCTGATGGTCACGCACATCAACCACGCCAACGAAATTGACCGCGATCTGCAGAGCGCCATGGCGCAGCTGCGTCTCGCCGGCGTCACGCTGCTCAACCAGAGCGTGCTGCTGCGCGACGTCAACGACGATGCCGACACACTGGCGGCGCTCAGCAACGCGCTGTTCGACGCCGGTATCCTGCCTTACTACATCCACGTGCTGGACAAGGTGCAGGGCGCGGCGCACTTCATGGTTAGCGACGATGAAGCGCGCGCCATCATGCAGGCGCTGCTGAGCAAGGTGTCCGGTTATCTGGTGCCGCGCCTGACGCGCGAAGTGGGCGGCGAACCGAGCAAAACGCCGATCGATCTGCGCCTGATGCAGGAGTGACGTGCGCCAAATGCCCCAACGAAAAGAGGAATGCCGTGGCATTCCTCTTTTTTTACCTCTTTGCGGCTGCGGCCTCAGCGCCTTACGGGCACTTGTAAACCTGGCCGACCATTTTGCTGTCCAGCGGTGCGAAGCTGGAGAGCAGGTTCTGGCTCGGGCTGTTGGCACCGTAGATCACGTTGCCGCCCATGGCCGCCGCCTTGTTGCGCAGATCGTTGGCCGCCCCGCGCATGGAGCTGCCTTCACCGCCGTTGCCGGACAGCCAGTTGCTCTGGGTGCCGGTCACTTCCCCCAGCAGCTGGCATTCCGCCGCCGGCTTGCTGTCGGTGAACTTGATCTGCTGACCCGCAGCGGTCAGTTCATGAGTGGTGCTGCAACCTGCCAGCAGCATCGCTGCCGAGAGACCCAGTAAGGCTTTAATCCGCATCTTGTTCCCCATTCGATGTTGAGAATTACGCAAAAGCTTATCAGAAAGCGATGCCATCTCTTAAGCATCCGTTGCCACGCGAGCGGGCCAACGTCTTGAGCGACAGCTGATGACTTAACAGTTTACCAGCTAAATCGCCCCCGGCGGCAAAAATATCATCAAATACAGTGCGGCGGCGTTATGCCCAACCGGCAACGGCCGCCGATGCCTGCGCTTCGTCCTGGCGCGTTTCCCCCTCCGCCAGTTGGAATACCGCCACCGCCTGCGCCAGCAGGGCCGCCTGCTCCTCCACGCCGACGGCGGTGGTCGCCACCTCCTCCACCAGCGCGGCGTTCTGCTGCGTCACCTGATCCATCTGGGTCACCGCCACCCCGACCTGCTCAACGCCCTTGCTTTGCTCTTCCGACGCATAGGAGATGTTATCCATCAGCGACGTCACCTGGTTCACCGAGCCAACGATGGCATTCATCGTCTCGCCCGCCTGCTCGACCAGGCGCACGCCGGCGGCGATATCGCCGGTCACGCCGTCGACCAGGCTGCTGATCTCTTTGGCCGAGGTCGCGCAGCGTTGCGCCAGATTGCGCACCTCGCCGGCCACCACCGCAAAACCCCTGCCTTGTTCTCCGGCCCGCGCGGCCTCCACGGCGGCGTTCAGCGCCAGAATATTGGTCTGGAAGGCGATGCCGTCGATCACGCTGGTGATATCCCCCACCTGACGCGCGCTGTCGTTGATAGCCCGCATCTTGTCGACCGCGTTGGCCATCAGCGTTTCGCCGTTGCGGGCAATGCCGGCGGTCTGATTGACCATGCCGGCGGCCTGGCTGGCGTTATCGGCGTTTTGCCGCACCGTAGCGGTGATCTGTTCCATGCTGGCGGCGGTTTCCGTCAGCGCGCTGGCCTGTTCTTCCGTGCGGCTGGAAAGATCGGCGTTGCCGACGGCGATCTCGTGCGTACCGTGATTGATCGACTCCACGCCGTCACGCACCTGCTGCACGGTGGCGCTCAGCTCCTGCTGCATCGTCCGCAGGCTGGCGAACAGCATGCCGATCTCATTGCTGTTGCGTACCGCGATCTCGCTGCGCAGATCGCCGCGCCCAACCTTTTGCAAGTGTTCGGCAATCTGGCGCAGCGGCAGGATCAAGCGCCGGCGGAAATCACGTTGCACGGCGACCAGCAGCAGCAGGATCGCCGCCAGGGTGCCACTCAGCAGACGTGCAAAGACTTTTTGAGTCTGCACCGCCGCCTCCACCGCCAGACGATGAGCGGCCACCGTGGCCCGCATGTAGTCAGCAAACTGGCTATCCAGCCGCTGGCGCACCTGGCGCTTCTCAACGGCCATGGCGTGCAGCCGCTCGATCAGCGCCGCCTGCGGCGTGTCGGCCAACAGCGTCAGCTCTTGCTTCAGCACCGCCTGCTGCGCCAGGTAGACCGTTTTCATCGCCTCGCCCAGATCCGGGCGCGATACCGTCAGGCCCGGCGTCTCCCAGAACAGGTTGAACGCGACGTCGGCGCTGCGCAGCTCGTTACGTGCCTCAGTGATGCCCTTGCGGATATCGGCGGCGTCCGTCTGTGCCATGCGCTCGAACGCCATGTTGTCGATCAGCGTCTGCGTTTGCAGCAAAGCACGCCAACTGCGGTTCAGCGCCGCTTCCTCGTCGGAGAAAGTGCTCATCCGGCCGATGCTGTTGCCGTTTTGCTGCATGAAATAGAAGGCGATGGCGCCGGTTCCCATGGGCATCAAGCCCAACAGCAACAGCATCAACATCAGCCAGGTGGCTATTTTCATATTTTTCAGCATAAGTCGTCTCCGTTGACAGTCACACCGGCGAGGGAAAATTCCCCGCCCGGTAGGGGCTATATCGGTACGAAACGACAACGGTTTAGGGCAAAAGCAAAATAATGCAATAATTCATTCAGTAAACTAATAACAAGCTAAATAAACATTCTTTTTATTGATTTTTAAGATAAAAAAAACCCCGGTCGTTTGACCGGGGTTCTCAGCACACCAGCGTGTGGGGGATGATTACATCATGCCGCCCATACCGCCCATGCCGCCCATGCCGCCTGCTGCGCCCAGATCCGGTGCGTCAGCCTTCGGCAGGTCGGTGACCATGCATTCGGTGGTGATCATCAGGCCAGCCACAGAAGCCGCGTACTGCAGAGCAGAACGGGTCACTTTGGTTGGATCCAGAATACCCATCGCGATCATGTCGCCGTATTCTTCGGAGTAAGCGTTGTAGCCGTAGCTGCCTTCGCCCGCTTTCACCTGGTTGGCGATAACGGAAGCTTCTTCACCGGCGTTCACCACGATCTGACGCAGAGGGGCTTCCATTGCGCGCAGCGCAACTTTGATACCCACGTTCTGGTCTTCGTTGTCGCCTTTCAGCGCGGCGATTTTGCCTGCAACGCGGATCAGCGCTACGCCACCGCCGGCCACCACGCCTTCTTCCACTGCGGCGCGGGTCGCGTGCAGGGCGTCTTCAACGCGGGCTTTCTTCTCTTTCATTTCAACTTCAGTCGCTGCGCCAACCTTGATAACGGCAACGCCGCCGGCCAGTTTCGCTACGCGCTCCTGCAGTTTTTCACGATCGTAGTCAGAGGTCGCTTCTTCGATCTGCTGACGGATCTGAGCAACGCGGCCCTGGATGGTCGCTTCGTCGCCCACGCCATCGATGATGATGGTGGTGTCTTTGTTGATCACAACGCGTTTTGCCTGGCCCAGGTCTTCCAGGGTGGCTTTTTCCAGCTCCAGACCGATCTCTTCAGAGATAACGGTACCGGCAGTCAGGGTTGCGATGTCCTGCAGCATGGCTTTACGGCGGTCGCCGAAGCCAGGCGCCTTAACGGCAGCCACTTTCACGATGCCGCGCATGGTGTTGACCACCAGGGTCGCCAGCGCTTCGCCTTCTACGTCTTCAGCGATGATCAGCAGCGGTTTGCCTGCTTTGGCAACGGCTTCCAGCACCGGCAGCATTTCGCGGATGTTGGAGATCTTTTTGTCAGCCAGCAGGATGAACGGGCTTTCCAGCTCAACAGAACCGGTTTCCGGCTTGTTGATGAAGTATGGGGACAGGTAACCGCGGTCGAACTGCATACCTTCAACCACGTCCAGCTCGTCTTGCAGGCCGGTGCCTTCTTCAACGGTGATAACGCCTTCTTTGCCCACTTTCTCCATCGCTTCCGCGATCAGTTTACCCACGGTTTCGTCGGAGTTGGCGGAGATGGTGCCTACCTGAGCGATAGCTTTGGAATCAGAGCAAGGTACGGACAGTTTCTTCAGTTCTTCAACCGCAGCGACAACCGCTTTGTCGATGCCGCGCTTCAGATCCATCGGGTTCATGCCTGCAGCAACCGCTTTCAGGCCTTCGGTGATGATGGATTGAGCCAGTACGGTTGCAGTGGTGGTGCCGTCGCCCGCCGCGTCGTTCGCTTTGGAGGCCACTTCTTTCACCATCTGTGCGCCCATGTTCTCGAACTTGTCTTCCAGTTCGATTTCACGCGCAACGGAAACGCCGTCTTTGGTGATGGTCGGTGCGCCGAAAGATTTATCCAGCACTACGTTGCGGCCTTTCGGACCCAGGGTCACTTTTACTGCATCAGCGAGAACATTCACGCCGCGGAGCATTTTCACGCGAGCGTCATTGCCGAATTTTACGTCTTTAGCTGCCATTGGTATTTCCCTTCAACTCGTTCAGTTCAGAAGATAAAGCGCAATTACGCTTCAACAATTGCCAGAATGTCGCTTTCGGACATGATCAACACTTCTTCATTGTCGATCTTCTCTGCTTTCACGCCGTAGCCGTCGTTGAAAATCACGATATCGCCAACTTTCACATCCAGCGGTTGGATGTTGCCGTTTTCCAGCACACGCCCTTTACCCACTGCAACCACTTCACCACGAGTGGATTTACCCGCAGCAGAGCCAGTCAGGACGATGCCGCCAGCAGATTTTGATTCAACTTCTTTGCGCTTGACGATAACGCGGTCATGCAATGGACGAATACTCATTGAACGCTCTCCTGTAAGAAGGTCTCTATCAGATTTAGGGTTGTACACCGGATGGTTGTTATTACCGGCCTCGTGGCATTTGAGATGGGGGCGTTCCAGCCCCCTTCAAGGGGGCTAACGAAAAAAATTTCGCATTTTTGGCCGCGCGGGTGCTACAGAGAGAAAAAACGCGGCCTGAGCCGCGTTTGCTTAACGATCGTGAGGCTTACGCTCCTCGTCCGGGCGGTGTTCCAGCACCGAGCGTTCGTCGTCCTTGCGCTGGAATTCGCCGTCGAAAGTGTTGCCGTTAGCGGCGTCACCGCCCGTCCAACCGCCGGGGCGATAAACCGACAGATGCGGCATCAGCTTCAGCGTCAACGATTTTTGCACCGGCGGCAGCAGCAGCAGCAGGCCGAGGAAGTCGGTGAAGAAGCCCGGGATCAGCAGCAGGAAGCCCGCCAGCACCAGCGAAACGCTTTTCACCATTTCCGCCGCCGGGCTTTCGCCGGCCGCCAGTTTTTGCTGCATCTGCACGAAGGTTTTCATGCCCTGATTGCGCACCAGCGAAATGCCGACGCAGGAGCTGAACACCACCAGCAGCAGGGTGACAGCCACGCCGAGCACGGCGGCGACTTTGATAAAGATGGATATTTCTATGTAAGCCAGCAGAAATATCAGCAGTAGCGGTAACCAGCGCACCTGGTTCTCCTATCGGTAGGTAAAGCGCGGCCGCCACGGAGCGACGGCGCGAAAAAAGAGGCCGTAAACGGCCGACACCATTACAATGAGGGCATCACCCCACCATTTCAACCGAGAGCCGGTTTTTATTGCTAAAGTTCACAAACGTGAAAGAAGTCACAGAACCGGAAAAGGGCATATCCTTAAACACCATAAGGTGATCTGGATTCAGTCATTTCTTACCAACCAGCATATGATCTGGGCAGCAACGGGCGATTTGGTTAATCGTTTCACGCCCCAAGCCTTCGGCAACATTAATTTAGGCTGTGCCCTTATTAGCCTTGACCTGACACATTATTAATTCGGCAGCAACACATAGAGAAGGTTCTCATGTCAAACAACATTCGTATCGAAGAAGACCTGTTAGGAACACGTGAAGTCCCCGCAGACGCTTACTACGGAGTCCACACTCTGCGTGCGATTGAAAACTTCTACATCAGCAACAGCAAAATCAGCGATGTCCCCGAGTTCGTTCGCGGCATGGTGATGGTGAAAAAGGCCGCGGCGATGGCCAACAAAGAACTCAAAACCATCCCGCGCAAAATCGCCGACGTGATCATCCAGGCCTGCGACGAGGTACTGGATAAAGGCAAGTGCATGGATCAGTTCCCGGTGGACGTGTTCCAGGGCGGCGCAGGCACCTCGCTGAACATGAACACCAACGAAGTGCTGGCGAACATCGGCCTGGAGCTGATGGGCCACCAAAAAGGCGAATACCAGTACCTGAACCCGAACGATCACCTCAATAAGTGCCAGTCCACCAACGACGCCTACCCGACCGGGTTCCGCATCGCGGTGTACGCCTCCAACCAGAAGCTGATCGACGCCATCAACCAGCTGCGCGAAGGCTTCGACCGCAAGGCGAAAGAGTTCGAAACCATCCTGAAAATGGGCCGCACCCAGCTGCAGGACGCGGTACCGATGACCCTCGGCCAGGAGTTCCACGCCTTCAGCGTGCTGCTGAACGAAGAGACCCGCAGCCTGCACCGCACCGCGGAGCTGCTGCTGGAAGTGAACCTGGGCGCCACCGCCATCGGCACCGCGCTCAACACCCCGGAAGGCTACCAGCCGCTGGCGGTGCAAAAACTGGCGGAAGTCAGCGGCCTGCCGGTGGTGCCGGCGGAAGACCTGATCGAGGCCACCTCCGACTGCGGCGCCTACGTGATGGTGCACAGCGCGCTCAAACGCCTGGCGGTGAAACTGTCCAAAATCTGCAACGACCTGCGCCTGCTCTCCTCCGGCCCGCGCGCCGGCCTGAACGAAATCAACCTGCCTGAGCTGCAGGCGGGGTCGTCCATCATGCCGGCCAAAGTGAACCCGGTCGTGCCGGAAGTGGTCAATCAGGTGTGTTTCAAGGTGATTGGCAACGACACTTGCGTTACCATGGCGGCCGAAGCGGGCCAGCTGCAGCTGAACGTGATGGAGCCGGTGATCGGCCAGGCGATGTTCGAGTCGATCCACATCCTGACCAACGCCTGCTACAACCTGCTGGAAAAATGCATTAACGGCATCACCGCGAATAAAGAAGTCTGCGAACACTACGTCTTCAACTCGATCGGTATCGTCACCTATCTGAACCCGTTCATCGGCCACCATAACGGTGACATCGTCGGGAAGATCTGCGCCGAAACCGGCAAGAGCGTGCGTGAAGTGGTGCTGGAACGCGGCCTGCTGACCGAAGCCGAGCTGGATGACATCTTCTCCGTGGAGAACCTGATGCACCCGGCCTATAAAGCCAAACGCTATACGGATGAAAATGAACAATAACAGACCTACCCGGTAGCCCTGAAAGGCACGCTAAATCCTCTGGATAGCGTGCCTTTTTACTTTTAGGCGCCCACAAAATTTTAACGTTTGATTTTCAATTTCTCTCATTTTAAGGAGTAAACACTATGCTAGCCGTAGAATTGGTTATCGTTCTGCTGGCCATCTTTTTAGGGGCCAGGTTGGGCGGTATCGGTATCGGGTTCGCGGGGGGATTGGGCGTTCTGGTTCTGGCGCTGATCGGCGTCAAGCCGGGCAGCATTCCCTTCGACGTGATTTCCATCATCATGGCGGTGATCGCGGCGATCTCCGCCATGCAGGTCGCCGGGGGGATGGATTACCTGGTGCAGCAGACCGAAAAGCTGCTGCGCAAGAACCCCAAGCACATCACCATTCTCGCCCCTATCGTCACCTACTTCCTGACCATCTTCGCCGGCACCGGCAACATCTCGCTCTCGGCGCTGCCGGTGATCGCCGAAGTGGCGAAAGAACAGGGCATCAAGCCTTGCCGGCCGCTGTCGACCGCCGTGGTGTCCGCCCAGATCGCCATCACCGCCTCACCGATCTCCGCCGCGGTGGTGTATATGTCTTCGGTGATGGAAGGCCACGGCGTCAGCTACCTGCACCTGCTGATGGTGGTGATCCCGTCCACCTTCTGCGCCGTGCTGGTGATGTCGCTGCTGGTGACTTGGCTGTTCGACTCCAAGCTGTCTAACGACCCGGTGTACCTGAAACGCCTGGAAGAAGGCCTGATCACCCTGCGCGGCAACAACGCGCTGGAGATCAAACCGCGCGCCAAAGCCTCGGTGCTGCTGTTCCTGCTGGGCGTGCTGTGCGTAGTGGCTTACGCCATCATCAACAGCCCGGGTCTTGGCCTGGTGGCCAAGCCGCTGATGAACACCACCAACGCCATCCTGATCATCATGCTGAGCGTCGCCACGCTGACCACCCTGCTGTGCCGCGTCGACACCGACATGGTGCTGAACTCCAGCACCTTCAAGGCCGGCATGAGCGCCTGTATCTGTATCCTCGGCGTCGCCTGGCTGGGCGATACCTTCGTGCAGGCCAACATCGACTGGATCAAAGAGACGGCCGGCAGCGTCATTCAGGCGCACCCGTGGCTGCTGGCGGTGATCTTCTTCTTCTGCTCGGCGCTGCTGTACTCGCAGGCCGCTACCGCCAAGGCGCTGATGCCGATGGCGCTGGCGCTGAACGTGTCGCCGCTGACCGCCGTCGCCTCCTTCGCCGCCGTCTCCGGCCTGTTCATCCTGCCGACCTACCCGACGCTGGTCGCCGCGGTGCAGATGGACGATACCGGCACCACGCGCATCGGCCGCTTCGTGTTCAACCACCCGTTCTTCATTCCCGGCACCATGGGCGTGATTTTCGCCGTGGTATTCGGCTTCCTGCTCGGCAGCATCATGCTGTAACGCTTCGACCGGGGCTGCGGCCCCGGTTTTCCTTCTGGCGATAAACTCGCCTTCTAGCCAATCCGCCTTCAGGGTATAGTTGCCCATTCGAACCGATGAGAGGGCTGAAGATGTCTGATTGCGAAGCTGTCGTCATACTCTGTACCGCACCCGATGAAGCCAGCGCCCAGGAACTGGCGGCGCGGGTCCTGGGCGATAAGCTGGCGGCCTGCGCCACGCTGCTGCCCGGCGCCACCTCGCTGTATTACTGGGAAGGGAAACTGGAACAGGAATACGAAGTGCAGATGCTGTTCAAAAGCGATCGCCGCCGTCAGCAGGCCCTGCTCGACACCCTGAAACAACATCACCCTTACCAGACGCCCGAGCTGCTGGTGCTGCCGGTGATGGCCGGAGATAAAGACTACCTGTTATGGATCAACGCTTCCTTAAACTGATTTTGCTGCTGTGCAGCCTGTTCTTTCTGCCGCAGGCAGCGCAGGCTTCGCTGTTCGCGCCGAAGGGCGGCAGCCAGTTCGTGCCTGTCGATCAGGCCTTCGCCTTCGATTTCAAACAGCAAGGCAGCCAGGTGACGCTGAACTGGCAGATCCGCCCCGGCTACTACCTGTATCGCCAGCAGATCAAACTGGTGCCGCAGCAGGCGACGCTCGGCGCCTTTACCCTGCCCGAAGGGTTAAGCCACAAGGACGAGTTCTTCGGCGAAGTGGCGATTTTCAAACAGCAGCTGAATCTGCAGGTGCCGCTGCAACAGGCGGCGGCCAACGCCAGCCTCAGCGTCACCTATCAGGGCTGCGCCGAGGCAGGCTTCTGCTATCCGCCGGAAACCCGCATCATCCCGCTGGACGCGGTCAGTGCCAGCGATGTCGCCCCGCTCCCGGCGGCTGCCCCTGCGCCAACCGAACAGCCCACTACGCCGGCCAGCCTGCCGTTCTCGCCGCTGTGGGCATTGCTGATCGGCATCGGCATCGCCTTCACCCCGTGCGTGCTGCCGATGTACCCGCTGATCTCCGGCATCATCCTCGGCCGCGACCGGCCGCAAAGCAGCGGCCGCATTCTGGCGCTGGCGGTGGTTTACGTGCAGGGCATGGCGCTCACCTACACCCTGCTGGGGCTGGTGGTGGCCGCCGCCGGCCTGCAGTTCCAGGCGGCGCTGCAGCACCCTTACGTGCTGATCGGCCTGTCGGTGCTGTTTATCGCGCTGGCGCTGTCGATGTTCGGCCTCTATTCCCTGCAGCTGCCCTCGGCGCTGCAAACCCGGCTGGCGAACTGGAGCAACACCCAGCGCGGCGGCTCGCTGACCGGCGTGTTCCTGATGGGCGCCCTGGCCGGGTTGATTTGCTCGCCCTGCACCACCGCGCCGCTCAGCGCCATCCTGCTGTATATCGCCCAGAGCGGTAACCTGTGGGCCGGCGGCGGCACGCTGTACCTGTACGCGCTGGGGATGGGCATTCCGCTGGTGATCGTCACCCTGTTCGGCAACCGCCTGCTGCCGCGCAGCGGCCCGTGGATGCAGTACGTGAAAGAGGCCTTCGGCTTCGTCATCCTGGCGCTGCCGGTGTTCCTGCTGGAGCGGGTGATCGGCGATCTGTGGGGCCTGCGCCTGTGGAGCCTGCTCGGCCTGGCGTTCTTCGGCTGGGCCTTCGCTCTGAGCCTGAGAAGCGCGCGCGGCTGGGCGCGCGCCCTGCAGCTGCTGCTGTTGGCGGCGGCGGTGATCGCCGCGCGGCCGCTGCAGGATTGGGCCTTCGGCGCCGGCCAGACACAGCAGGCTGCTCAACAACACCTGGCCTTTGCCCGCATCAACAACGTCGAGCAGCTCGATCTGGCGCTGCAACAGGCGCACGGCAAGCCGGTGATGCTGGATCTGTACGCCGACTGGTGCGTGGCCTGTAAAGAGTTCGAGAAATACACCTTCAGCGATGCGGCGGTGCAGGCGAGCCTGGCCAACGCGGTGCTGCTGCAGGCGGACGTCACCGCCAACGGCGCGGAACAGGCGGCGCTGCTGAAGCATTTGCAGGTACTGGGGTTACCCACGATCCTGTTCTTCGATCCGGCGGGCCAGGAGCTGACGGCCCAGCGGGTCACCGGTTTTATGAAGGCAGAAGCCTTCAACGCGCATTTGCAGAAAGTGATGCGATAACTGACACTGAAGATCGGAAGCGAATGGGAGGAAGCACAAGTGCAACGTGAACACGTCCTTGATACCGCGCTGGGCCTGTTGGAACAACAGGGCCTGGCGACCGCCACATTAGAGATGCTGGCGGAAAAACTCGACGTTCAGCCTGGCGATCTCAAACGGTTCTGGCCGGATCGCGAAGCGCTGCTGTACGACTGCCTGCGCTACCACGGCCAACAGATCGACACCTGGCGCCGCCAGCTGCTGCTGGATGAAAACCTGAGCCCGCAGCAAAAACTGCTGGCGCGCTATGACGTGCTGGCGGAATACGTGCAGCACGACCGCTATCCCGGCTGCCTGTTTATCGCCGCCTGCAGCTTCTTCCCGGAAACGGATCATCCGATCCACCAACTGGCGGAGCAGCAAAAGCTGACCTCGCTGGAGCTGACCCGCGAACTGCTGCGCGAAATGGACGCCGACGACGCCGACATGGTGGCGCAGCAAATGGAATTGATTCAGGAAGGCTGCCTGAGCAAACTGCTGGTAAAACGCCAGCTCCAGGACGTATCGGTCGCCAAACGGCTGGCGGAAGACATCTTGCAGGTGGCGCAGTGCCGCCGCAACGGGGCGCTAAGCTAGGCGAGCCGCGCTTGCGGCGCCGCCAGCCCAAGGAGATAGCCTGAACAGGCGCAATTTTTGCGCCCTTTGCCTGAAAAGCCAGCAACCGGACGCGTTTTAACGCCTTTCATGCATAAAGCCGTTGACGGCCATCGGCCAATACGGTTTAATGCTGCCCGTTGCCCGGATAGCTCAGTCGGTAGAGCAGGGGATTGAAAATCCCCGTGTCCTTGGTTCGATTCCGAGTCCGGGCACCATATTTAAAGAACCCGCCCAAAAGGCGGGTTTTTGCTTTTCAGGGCCAGGACTCTCCATCGAACTGCGTTCGATTATTCGGCCAAAGGCCTCACCCTGCGGGCCAGCGCTGAAGCGCTGTTCAACGCGGCGCCAGCGCCGGTTGTCCGAGTCCGGTCGCCCTATTTAGAGAACCCGCCCAAAAGGCGGGTTTCATTATTCTGAGCTGAGTATCACCTGACAGAGCAAACCTAGTCCCACCACCGCCAGACTCTCCTGCCGGTCATATGTTCCTGAATAGTTAGCCGTCTTTTCTTCATGCGCTTTGCATGCTGAAAAAATGAATAAAGACTCAAAAAAAAAAGAAATACTGCCAGAAACAACCAATCCACATGACCTCCCTGTGCTACCCGGCACAGAAGCGCGACATAACAGTGGCGCCCCTCTATCGGTATCAGCGTGGTATTATTTCCCTAAGTTATCAATAGTGTTAAATTAACAGCCCTGGTCGACAAAGGACGAAAAAAAGCAGGGCCATCCCTGCTCGTTGGGTAACACGCATTGGCAAAAAACTCCCCGCCTCTCACAACAAAAACCGGCGAGACAACAGAGATAACTAAACTCCCTTGATTCACCGATTTATTTTACCGGCGCGTGCCTGAGGCATGGGGGCGCCTGAGCGTAATTAATTACGTTCAACTAATAAACTTTAAAAAAATATCAGCAGTATTTATTAATTAATGCCTCGATACGCTAGACTTTACCCACCATAATTTAACAAAACACAGGAAATAGAAAATCCCTCGTTGAGGTTAAGATAATTCTCCTTCATGCGACAAAAGCCAATACAGCAACTCATGATTACGACAGAGCATTAACTTTCCCATGACAGAACGCTTATGGCTATGCACCGTTTTAACGCTCACGCCCATAATTTTGGCCACCTGCGACTGATCAAACCCGAGCCGCATATAGCCCATCACCTGTCGCTCACGCGCGGTCAACGCGCGGCGTTCATTCACTGGATATTGAACGCCGGACAAGGTTTCAGTCAGCAACTCAAAAAGACGGCGCTGATCGTCTGAGCGGTAGAGCACGCGGTGTACTTCATCAACGAGTTTAACCGGCCGTTCCTTAATCGTAACAACCGGTGCCGCCGACGCCCCGTATCTCATCCGGCGCCAGCGCTGGGCCCGGCGCCGTACTGAAGTCAGCACGATATCGGGGCGTACCAAACTCCCCGGCGTTAAAAAACACACCGACTTCTTGTTGACCTGCGCATATTCCGTAATGCTGTGGCGCAAACCCGCGGAGAAATAGCGGTTTTCGTCATCTATAATAATGTTGACGGAGTTCATTACTACCTCCTGATGAAATAAATTAAGCTGATTAATAAAAAAAACCAAAAATCTGATTACGAATAACCAGAACCGTCATTAAAGCCCGCAGTTTCATTAGTGATATCGTTGCGTAAGAAAAAGATACTGCTCGTGACTAAATAAATCGCTCTATTCATACTCCAAAGCGAAAGTAGCAACGGAAGAAAAAACACCGAGACCGATGCTTTTCTGTGCGATCGCCGCCGGCTCACCCTGGATATACACCTGCAGTTGCAGACTGTTGCTGCCGTTGGCCAGCGCATATCCTTGGCTGGGCTTATTCAGCGCCACCGGCGAGCCCGCCATCGTCTCGATGCCCAGCGCAATGCCGAGAGGGCTGCCGCCATCCGGCAACAACAACCCCGGCAACGCGGCGCTTTCAGCACCGGTAAAGGTGACCTTCACCGTTTTCCCCAGGCTGAGATCGCAATCCTGCAGCACCAGATTGAACGCCTTCCCCGGTGTGCGTCCATAGGTATACAGGTACTTATCGATCACCGAACCGAAGTCCAGACGGATGTCCTCATCGCCCGGCCGCAGCGTGCAAGGTTCCGCCACCAATGCACCATGAAAATACATATTGTCGGCCGCCAATGCGCTACCGCTCGCGCCCGCCAACAGCAGCCCCATGCAGATAGACCACCAATGTGCCGCTCTGGTTATCCCTAACATTGCTTTCTCCTTACCGTTCTCGTTTGCCGTTACCGACCGGCATTACATAATGTCGATCACCGCCACCGCTGAACCGGAAAAATCCCCCGGCGTCGGCGTTCCCGATGGAATCAACAGCGAAGAGAACGTTACAGCAGCCCCCCTCGTTCCCGGTACTTCCAGCGTTATCCCGCCATTACCGGCGGTACCATTCACGCTCAGCAAAGATTTCAGGCTGCCGTCGGCACGCAGATTCACCATATAGCTGTCGCTGCCAACGCTGCTCAGGGCTCGCACCTTCACTTTGGCGTCCCCAGTGCAGTAAACATAGGCAGTGCTCTCGGCTCGATTGCCGGCCACTTCACTATCGGTAATTGAGCCATGACGCAAATAAATGTTGCCGTCCATGTAACATGAGACCTGTGGTTTTGGGGGTTCCGGCGGATTAATGCTACCATCACAAGTGGAACCCAAATAATATCCCCTCTCGCTATTATCGCCTCTTAACATAGCGACCATGTAGCAAATATTACTTGCATTAACAACCGGCATACTCCCAGAAACAGGAAGATCTTTATTAAGGCTATAGACAATATCACTCATCGGCAATGAAACCCCATACACTTTGATTTTATACTTCCACGGATAACCCAAATTTGCAGAGTAGGTCATTGCAATGGTACAAGGTGACATTATGCTGCACGTCATTCTATAATCATCACCAAAATAATAAGCTTGCCTTATCGTAAAGTTCATCAATTCATTACTTTCATCGTACTGCCAGTCAATCAGCATATTTAGCTTGGCATACGTAGAAGCCGAATACCCCCCACCAACTAGAAAAAAACAAAATAAAAAACCCCAAAATTTATAATTCATGATAAATCCTATTCGGAACTTAATATCTTTCAAATGATATGAATACTAAGTTATCAACATAGAGACTCAACTCTCCTACTGCCTACTGATAGTCTGCTAATAACGTAGCCTGGGCGCTGAATGCCTGAGGTTTAAGGGCGCCCCCCGGCCGTTTGACCGGCACAGCCTGCAGCCTCGGGGGATTAGCGGAATCGATAGCCACACGTTTGTTCAGCACAAACGGATTGCCCGCCAGCAGCAGCCGGATGGCCAACTCCGGCACATTGGTCGGCACAGCGGCGGCGTCAAACCCGCTGGCGGCGGCCACCAGCGTTAACCCCAGCGTTTGCCCGCTGCCGCCAGGCTCGCAGTCGATGCGATAGTTGACGTTTTGCAGGTAACGTTGCCCGTCGATCTGGCTAATACCAAGCTGTTCGCCAAAATCGACGTCGATGCGCTGGCCGTTGTTGATCACACAAGGTGGTGGGGCATTCAACGTGCCGCTGAACGCCATCGCCGCCTCACCCGCCAACGCGTTGCCCTGCTGGATCCACAGGGCCACTACACAGACCAAAAGGCCAAATTTGCGCTTCATAGATATTCCACCATCAACGTCGCCGCCGCGCTAAACCCGCCGGTGGCCAATGTGCCACCGCTGACCGGCACCGCTTGCAATACCGGCTTATTGGGATAAGTGAAGGCCAGCCAGGAACCGATCGGCAACGGATTACCGTTGGCGCGCAGCGAAATGGCCAAATTGGCCTTACTCGTCTGGATCGCGCTGTTGTTGAAGGCAGCCGTCGCGCCCATCACCTTCATCTTCATCACGCTTTGACCGGCGTTTTTACACTCCAGCGTGTAATCAATGGTGCGCAGGTAGTTCACACCGTTCACTTTGGTGGTGATCAAATCGTTGCCGAACGCCACGCGTATCGTTTGATTGTCGTTGACCACGCACTGGGGTCTGGCGTTGATCGAGCCAGAGATGACGATCGGTGCGGTCGCCGTCAGCCCTGCCGCCGGAATGGATGCCAGGGCAACGGCCAGCAGCGCCCATTTCCCGTTACATCCTGTTCTTTTCGGTAACGATTGCCGCGTTGCGCACATGCCTTATTCCTCCCTTCAGTCGTAACTCAGAGCAAAATCCACCACCGCCCGATACGTGCCGGCCCTCAGCGACGCCACGGTGCGCTCAGGCATAACGCTATAACTCAGTACGTTGCTGCCCGGCGTTAGCCACAACGGCGCGCCGCGGCTGCCCAGCCGTACGTCGCGGCCATGCGCATCCAGCAGGCGCAGCCCCATACCGCTGACGCCCTGAGCCTTTACAAGCTGCGCATTATCGGCGTCGGCCGGGGCATTAAAAGCCACCCGCATCGCCGGCTGGTCATGCGCCCAGAGTCGCGCCCCGGTGCGTTCATCCCGGCTCACCGCCGGGCCGCGCAGGCAGTCGTGCAGCCGCAGCTCGAACGCCACCGGCGTGCCGCGCGCGCCCATAACAGCCAACTTACCGGTCGCTACCTCGCCCAGGCTGATATCCTGCCGCGCGCTGTCCATCTCTAGCCGGCAAGCGCTCTCGGTCAGCGCCCCGCTGATATACAGCACGCCGTTGGCGCCATCCACATCCCAGTTGTCAACGGCGTTGGCCGCCGGCAGCAGCCACAGCAGCGCCGTCAGACTAAGCGGCGCCATCAGCACCAGCCCCCCCAAGGCGGCGTAATAGCGCAGTTCACTCAATGCATAAGCCCACTCACGCGCTTTGACGTTTTTCATTGCCATTTTTTCCTCCTCAGGCACCCAGCGCTGTGTATTGCATTAAGACGCTTTCTTCTCCGGCGTCACCGTGCAGGCGCTGCCGCTGCAGTTAAAGCTCAACTGCGGCCGGCCGCCGTAGTCGTTGATGTAGGTCAACACCGGGCTACCGCCTACGCTGAAGGCGCTCACCGTCAACGGTATCTGCCCCTTCGGCGGCACCATAAACGGCTCGAACCCTTTGGCGCCTTCCACGCCTTTGCGCGTCGCGGCATCAACGATAGTGACGTAGTACGGCGTCGGGTTATTGACGATGTATTTGTCCCCCTGTTTGGTCAGCGTCAGCTGCTCCTGCCACGGTGCCGCGTTGCGCTCTGGGGCGATCGCCGCCGGGCGATAGAACAGCTTGATGCGCGTCTGCAGCGCAATCTGCAGCGAGTTCGGCTTGTTGCTCTTCGGCGGGATCTCCCGCAGGTTGAAGTAGTACAGCGTTTCCCTGTCCTGCGGCAGCATCTTCGCCGCCGGCAAAGCCTGGATCTTCACCTGGCTCGGCTTGCCCGGCTCGATGCGCTGCACCGGCGGCAATACCGTCAGCGGGCTCTGGATCTTGTTGCCCTGCTCATCCTCCAGCCAGCCCTGCGCCAGGTACGGCAGTTGCTTGTTCTGGTTGCTGACGCTCAGGCTCACCGACTGCACGCTGCCGTCGAAGATCACCCGGGTGCGATCCAGCGCGATGGCAGCATTCGCAGCAGGGGCCAGCGCCCCGGCCAGCAGAGCTGTGGTGGCCAGCAGGCCGATAACGTTACGGTTGTTCATCATCAAAACTCCTAAATTCAGTGTTCGTTGTCGCCGTCGCCCGCGCTCAGCGCCCGGCACGGCAGCAGTAAAGTATTCATCAGCATCTCCGGCGGCAGCGGCGTCGGCATCTGCACTTCGCACTGCGCCGCGCCTCCCCAATGCACCGTCATACGCTCGCCGGCGTTGATGCCGCTGAGGTAGACGCTGCCGCCGTCGTTGACGATGCCGGTCTCCTGTTTGCGGGCGTTCAACACCGTGGCGCCGAACGGCGGTTCGCTGCCGTCCGCCAGCTTGATCACCGCCATCGCCTTCTCCCCGGCGATCACCGCGAACTTGCGGTAGCCGATGGCGCCCTCGGTCAGCGTTGCCTGCACCACCGACTTCGTGGCCTCGGCGTTGTCCCCCAGCTTGTCCAGATCGATACTGGCCTTGTTGCGGTAGTAGCTGTTGACATCCGTCACCACCGCCTTGCCCCAGCGATTGGTGGCCACTGCGCTGCCGTAGCCGCGCACCGGCACCCCGGCCACCCCCTCGGTATCCAGTAACAGGCGGGTGCCCCCCGCCATACTGCTGCGGTGCAGCGCACCGCCTTCGGCGGTCAGCGTCATACCGCCCTGCGCCGAGAGGCCGACCGCGCCGTACCGGTCTTGCTGGTAGCTGGCGTTGGCGGTCATGCGCGCCAGATCGCCGTCACGGGTGTAATAACCGCTCAGGCTGGCGCCGCTGCGCGAACCGCCGGCGCTGAACTGATAGTTGCTGCGCTCGTCGAGGCGGTCGTAATAGCCCACCCGGTGACTGTTGTCGTCACGGTTGACCGTGGTGTTGTAGCTCAACGTGGCGCCGTTGCCCCACGGCACCGACAGCGACAGATAGGCGCCGTCGTCATTGCGCTCGTTATAGCGGTTGCGGTACGCCGACAGCGACAGGCTCAAGTTTTTCATGCTGCCCAGATCGAAATAGCGCGACAGCGTCAGGCTGTAACGATCATTGGCCGGCCGGTCCCAGTAGGTCTGGTGGCTGTAGTTGAGATAGGCGCTCAACCCCAGGTCACGCAGCTGCTGGTTGTAGGTGATGGTGTACATCTCCTTGCTGTTGCCGAACCGCCGGCCGTACTCGCGAGCATCGAGAAACTCGCTCATGCTCATAAAGTTCTGCTCCGAGAAGCGGTAGCCGGCAAAAGTCACCTGGCTGTCCAGCTCGTCGAAGGTCTTCGAATAGCTGAGGCGGTACGAGCCGCCGCTCAGCGTTTCTCCGTCGTACGGCAGTGTGGCGCGCGACTGGGTGACGTCGAACGACAGCGCCCCCAGCAGCATCAGATCGCGGCCGATACCCAACGCCAGCGCGTTATAATCGCCGCCCAGCAATGCGCCGCCGTACAACGACCAGCCGTTGCTCACCCCCCAGGAAAACTCGCCGGTGCCGAACAACGGCCCGCGATATCGGTGGTCGAAATCGGACGGTTTACCCGCCGCCAGCTTGTAGCGTAGCGAACCGGGGCGCGTCAGGTACGGGATGCTGGCGGTGCTCATTTTGAACGCCTGCACGCTGCCGTCCTGCTCTTCCACCTTCACGTCCAAATCGCCGGACACCGCGTCGTTCAGATCCTGAATGCGGAACGGCCCCGCCGGTACCTGGGTCTCATACAGCACCCGCCCCTGCTGGCTGATGGTCACTTTGGCGTTGCTCTTCGCCACCCCCACCACCTCCGGCGCGTAGCCGCGCAGGTTGGGCGGCAGCATGGTGTCGTCGGAGCGCAGGCTCATCCCGCCAAAGCGGAAGCTGTCGAACAGGCCGGAATCGAGATAATCCTCGCCGACGGTAAGCTTCGAGCGCAGCGCCGGCAGCGCCCGATAAGCATAGTAGCGGCTCCAGTCCAACCGCTTCTCCGTCGGTTGCCCGGAGCCGGTCTGGTGGTGCACGTTCGCCTGCCAGTCGGCGCGCAGCCGCCAGGCACCGAGGTTGGCACCTGCGGTGCCGTTGCCGCTCAGGCCGTAGCTTTGCCCACCATATTGCAGCTGGCGCTGGGTTTGGGCGTTGAGATTGTAATCCAGCAGTACGCCCGGTATTCCCTCGTCCCAACGTGCCGGCGGATCCCAGTCCTCCGACACATAGTCCAGATAGGCCTGCGGGATGCTGAGGTACAACGCCGACGTCGCCAGATCGCCACGCGCCTCCATGCCTGGCAGGCTGGCTTCGTCTAGACACTCGCCCTGATGCCACCAGCGCAGTTTGTCGCGCATCTCATCCCTAAGGCCGAGCTGCTCCACCAACACCGGTGCCAGGCAGGCGCGGCTGCCGTTCGGATCGTCATCCGGCGCGTAAAACGGCACCGGCTGCTCCGGCAGATCGCTCTTGTTTAGGCGTACCACCATGCTGTAGCTGCCGGGCATAATGAAGCCACCGCGCGCAAACTGGCTGAGATCGATATTTTTGCGGTCGTTCACGTCCAGCACGTCGGTGTTGAACTGGATCTCTTCCGCCTGCGCCGCAGGCATTCCGCCGGCGAACCCCAACGCCAGCGCCACACTGACGCTCAGAATATGAAAACGAAATGGCTTCCCTGCAGGCAAAAACATCATGTTCCAGACCTTTTATTTATCAGATTCCCTGTGGGTAGCGGTCGTCTCAGTAATAATCCATTTTGAAACGCACCGAAGAAAAATAACTCCCTGCTTTAAGCGGCTGATTATTCTCAATTAGCATCAGGGTAAAATTCAGCTGGTAATTTCCGGGAATAATCTCCATTGGAGGTAATGGCCTGCCCGGCCGGGCAATATTCCCATTGGCATCGGTAATTCTTAACGCCACGCCAGAGATATCGCCGTGGATACCGAATGCCTCGCCATCAGCATGGCCGTCAAAGGTAATTTGAAACTGTTTCCAGTCCGGCTGTTTTTTATCGGCGCGTTCAAGCGTGCAGTTAACCAGCTCAATGCTGAATGGAACGCTTTTGCCATGCCCGCCGCGTGTAATGTCCACCAACGCCGTATTTTTCATGTCGATAATTTGTTCCCGGCTTTCCGTGGCGATGGCGCAAGCGGTATCGACAATAGCGCCTTGCATATTGACGCGCCCTTCGCCTTGCGAAGCAGAAATAGCCTGCGAAACAAAACAAAACGACACCAACAATAGGCAAAGCGCCCTTGTTTTTCTTATTCGACAATTCATTTAATTTTCCCGTGAAATAACGATTCCCTGTAAATGGCATGCGGGTTACCCCGCATGCCCGATAATCACACGTATTTCGTCGGGTAACGACTTACTGGTAAGCCAGGGTAAAGTCGGCAACGGACTGGAATTCACCCGGGACGATTGTGGCAGTCGACGCGGCTGCGCCCTGCAGGTAAGCGGCGAAGCTCAGGGTGTTGGCGCCGTTCTGCAGTTCACGCGCTTTAGATGGTTTCCCCAGCTCGATGGTAGCGCCGGCGCCGTCGGTGATGGCAATGCCTGCACCTTTAGCAGTACCGGTAATGCCCAGCAGTTTGGCATCAACGTCTGAAGCGGAGCCACTGAAGGTCAACGCTACGGTGTTGTTCTTGCCTGGATCCTTGGAGGTCAGCTCACAGTTTTCCAGTTTGATCTGGAAGTTGCGCGGGGTGGATTTACCGCCGCTTTTCAGCGCCACGTTGGAAATAGCGCCCAGTTCGACGGTCTGATCCAGAGACTCAGGGGCGATCGAGCAAGGTGCATCAATGATGGAACCGCTGAAGGTCACTTTACCGTGGCCCTGGTCTTTAACAGCGGCGTTTGCCACAGTAGAAACACCAAATGCCATAACGGCAGCCAGCATGATTTTATTCAGTTTCATATAAATCCCTTACATTCCTTAGTAAGCAGTGGAGTAAATTAAGTCCATAAGTCACCGGGGCAATGTGGCAGTATTTTCTATGCGTTGCCTCGGTGGCTAATACGCTGCGTTTGGCGCCCCGTATCAGTGGGAACAAATTTACATCCCTTACCCATAAAATGAAATGTTATGTCTAAAAAGTACAAAAACACAGTTTTAAAACCTAATAAATATACATTAGATAGATTTTTTTAATTAAAAATAGCTTTTAATTATCGATATTTATTTTAAAAAACTTGTAAACAAATAAATATCTCACCTCTATTATAATAATAGAGAGAAAAATCCTATTTACAACCAGTCGAGAGGATTGAAAAAAAGACATGCAGACATCAGAATAATCTCTCGACAGGAAAGTTGGCGGAAAAGAGAAATGATTTTCATCATAAATGACATCGTCCTTTACAACGAGGAGGACGGCACACTGGTGCATATCGATAACGCCAGTAATAAAATAGCTTTACTTAAACCCAGCGCCAGATTGTTATCGTTATTTATTCGCAATAATAACAAGCTGTTGCTGCGCGAGAGATTGCTCAATGAGGTTTGGGTCGAACATGGCCTGAAGGCCTCGAATAACAATCTTAATAATTATGTCTCTGGCTTGCGTAAGTCTTTGGCGCAATGCGGCATAGAAGAAATCATCGTGACTTATCCCCGCCAGGGATTTAAATTCAACGCTATTAACATTCACGAGACAAATATAAATAAAGAAGATCATAATGAATACCGCAATAAAACAGTAGAGGAAAGCACTATTCCGCCACCGAGAAATAAGCTCCAGGGCATAAGACGATCGTTGCAAAGATTAATTATGATCATGGCGGCCTGTCTGGTGCCTTTCGCCGCCGTCGTGCTGTATCAAAATAGCACGCGCATTAATGTTTATCCGCTGGGGAGTTACGAGAATTGCCAAATCTACAGCATGACGTTAGGCAGTGGTGATTTAAGTAAAATCAAACAGGTGATGCAAAGTGCCGGTTTCAGTTGCCAAATGCGCGCCGACGTTTATTACTACGATAATATCCGTAATGAGGGGGCGGAAAACAATGAACAATGGGTGACGTACTGTCCCCGAGCGGGTAACAGCCCTTGCATCAACAATTATATCGATAACAAGCAGCCTTGAATTTTACGAATTATCGCTCCAGGGTCACCAAACCACCTCCCCCGGCAATGCCGGGGGATTTATTCCCCTTTCGTGGCGCAGACAAACCACGGAGAGTGGTTGTTGCTCACCAGATAGTGGTGCCGATCGACCTGCTCGATGCGCAAATGATATAAAACCCCCAACACGGGCAACCGCCGGTTCATCTCGTCTTTCGTCACGGTATCCGACGGCTTTCGGATATTTTCATCAACCTTTAGCGCATAGTTGCTTCCCTGACGCTGGTACGAAAACACCACCGCCCGGCTGATATCGTAACGCGTATCTCCTTGATAGAAGCTGCCATTGAGCAACACGGTAGCGCGTCGCGGGCCGTCAGGCACGATACTGACCAATAACAAGCGTTTCCATACTTCGTTGGGCATTTCGTTCGTGAGTTGTACCACCGCACGGCATTCCGGTATCTGCGGTTTAACAAACAGCATGTATCCGGCAATGCCGCAACTCAGTGCAGATGCCATGCTTAACAACGCGAAACGATACCGCCAAATTCGACTACAATTTCTGGTTTTCATGGAAATTCTCACATTGCGCGTCGCCGATCGCCATCTTCACTTGGGGGCAATAATAGAAGTAAGACGATCTGATCCGGCCGGTGGCATTTGGCAAAATGAATTTACTGTCGTAATACAATACGGTCGCCGGTACATCACATGGGATGTTTTTCTGCTCCAGCAGGCTTTTCAGGTGGCTTAAATCAACCTCACCCGGCCCGGGCTTATGGTATGAGGTGACGAATTTGATCTCGCAGCTACCGATGTTACCCACCTTCATCGCGCTGAGCGGCTCGTAATCGGCATCTTGCCAGGCCCACAAGCTCATTCCCACAGCCAGCAGCAGCAACCCGCCCAGCATAATGTGTTTAAAGCGCATCAATCGGACCGCAGGCTCTGCAAAAGGCACGGCCTTGCCGACGGGTGCCGCGTTCTGCACCATCAGCATCTCTGCCAGGCTGTCCGTCGTTTTCAGCTCGGTGGCGGTAAACATAAATCCCTGCCGCGGCAGGGTGACGATAATATCTTCCTCGCCGAGCGAAGAGAACGCTTTGCGCAGAATCGAAATGGTGTTGTTGAGGTTGTTGCCGGAGGCCACCTGACCGTGCGCCTCCCACACCTGCGTCAGCAACGTTTCGCGGGAAAGCACCAGATTATTGTTGCGCACCAGGGCGGAAAGCAGGCGATTCAGCGTGGCCGTCAGCGCAATCGGCGGAATGTCGTCATGCAGCGAGATCAGCTCCGATCTATCTTCATGATATTTAATATTATTATTAATTATGTATCTCATAATTCCCTGCGCGATAAACTAATTAACGCTCATTAACCCCTATCAATCGTGGCAATATTAGCATAGCGCAATGGATAAGAAAATTCTTAACAAAAAGAGTAAAAACCAATAAAAACAAAATGATATAAAAATACTTCACACAGCTCATAGAGAAGATTTTGCAGCCTATTACTGGTGCAGCACGCACGCAAACTGGATTAACAATCTAAACAGCCATAAAAAAACCCGCCATAAGGCGGGTCTGAGCAACGCCGGAAAATAGTCAGCACAGGCGGCGAATTTGCCGGTCTTGCCAACCGGCGAACAGCAGCAAACCGCATAGCGCGCCGAGCAAGGCGCAGAACATGTCGGACTGGGTATCCCACGGGTCACCCTGGGTGCCGAGAAACTCGTCGGCGCCCTGGCCCAGCGCCAGCGCCGCCCACCACTCGATCAGCTCATACACCGCGCTAATCGCCAGCGCGATGCAGCACACCACAAAGCCCAGCATCTTGCGCCCTTGCACATGGCCGCCGCGCAGCAGGATCTCGCGCGCCACCAACGCCGGCACCAATCCCTGGAAGAAATGCCCCAGTTTGTCGTATGGGTTGCGGCCAAGATCCAGCCACTGCTGCACCTCAAACCCCAGCGGTACGCGGGCGTAGCTGTACATGCCGCCGAAAATCAGGATCAGCGCATGGAAGAAAATTAGCGTGTAGAGCAGCGGCGTCAGCGGGTAGCGGCGATAAGTCAGCCACAGCAGCGGCAAAACTACCAATACCGGCGCCACCTCCATCAGCCAGGTGGTGCGATCGTAAGGGCGGATGCCGCTGTGGATCAGCGCGGCCAGCAGCAGTAGGGTGATAACGGACAATAACAGCGGGGTACGCGAGGCAGGCATAACCAACGTTCCTTCGGGTTAACGGATCAATACACTCTTTATACCGCAGATCCTTGGACGAAAAAAAACAGGCGGAGCGTCGCCGCTTCGCCTGTTCGATATGCGCTTACCCTGAGCGGGATTATTTCAGCGCTACGCGGATCACATCGTCCGGCGCGGTGGCTTCTTTCTCGCGGCTGGAAGCCTGCTTGACGCTGACGTACAGCGTCTGGCCGTCCGGCGAAAGCGCCAGGCTGTTCGGGTGGGTCGGCGTCTTGATGGTGTTCAGCACCTTGTAGCTCTTGGCGTCGATTACGCTCACTTCGCCCGCCTGGCGATGGGTGACGTAAACTTCATTGCGCGCCGGGTTGAACAGCACCGCCAGCGATTCCGGCACGTCGATCTTGCTCAGGATGTTGCCGTTGCGGGTATCCACCACCAGGACCTGCGGCTGCTTGGAATCGGTGATGAACGCGCGATGGGTAGCGGTATCCAGGCTGATGTTCAGGAAGAAGTGCTCTTTGGACTCATCCAGCTTCTTGCGCGACAGCACCTTGTTGGATTGGGTGTCGATGGTCACCAGCTCGCCGTCAGCGTTGGTGACGTACAGACGTTTGGCGGCGGCGTCCAGCGCCAGGCCGGTGCCGTATTTGCCGGTGTCGGTCACGGTGGCGCGCAGGGTCAGATCCTTGCCGTCCACCACCCACACTACGCTGGATTCACCCAGACCGGTGATGTAAAGGGTATCGCTGTCGGCATCCGCCACCAGCTCACGCGGCGCCAGCGGCTTGACGGTCTCGGAGCGCTTGCGCGCGTCCAGCACCAGGCGGCCTTTCACGTCGCCGGTCTTGGCGTCGATGGCGGTCACCGAGTTATTGACGGTGTTGCCGAAGAACAGCGTGCCGGTCTTGGCGTTGACGGCGGCGCCGAACGGTTTGATGTCATTATGAATAATCTGGGTCACGTCCAGCGTGGTCGGATCCAGGCGGTAAACGATGCCGCCCTTGTCCAGCTTGCGGCTCTGCGACGTCGCCAGATAGAGCGCGTTCTCGCTCGGGCTGTAGGCCATTTCATAGGCGCCCTTGCCAACCGGCTTGCGCAGCACTTCCGGCGCGGTCTGCGCCAGCAGCGTATTGGAGAACAGCAGCGTGGACAGCAGCATCAGCGGAAATGCCGCACGTTTTCCCTTGGTGATCAAAGCATTCATCGTAATCTCCTTATAGAACCAACGGGGCGGCCGAGCGGCCGCCCTCTCTCGTTATTAAAATCAGGCTTTCTCTTCGGAAAGCAGCGCCCACCAGCTGTCGATGGTCGGGTTGCGTGCCAGCGCGATAAAGTCGATATCGCCGCGGATCTTGCGCCAGCGGGTCGCCAGCTCCATGATGCGCACCGAATCCAGGCCGTAATCGATCAGGTTCTCATCGTTGCCCATGTCTTCGCTGTCTTCGTCCAACAGCGGCAGGATCTGCTGACGCAGCGCATCGATGCTGGCGATACCGGCAGCCGGCAACAGGGACGCGGTGGTCACCACCCGGCCGCAGCGGCCGGCGGTGTAGCGCAGCGCCATCAGGTGTTCGTCGCGCGAGAAATCCGCCAGGCCGTCGGCCACCATGAACGGCTGGATATTGCGCATGAAGGCGTCGATGGCGGTGGTCAGGCAGCCGATGTGCGCATACACGCCGCAGATGATCAGCTGATCGCGGCCGGACTCCTGCAGGATCTCCTGCAGCGGCGAGCGGTGGAAGGCGCTGTAGCGCCATTTCACCAGCACCGTGTCGTCTTCGTCCGGCGCCAGCGCGGCGGTCACCGCCTGCTGCTCAGGGTGTTTGTTCAGGCCCGGCCCCCACATGTCGTTCAACAGCGCGCGATCTTCATCGCTCTGCTGGTTCGGCTGCGCGGTATAGAACACCGGAATGCCCTGCTGTTTGCAGTAGCGGCGCAGGCTGGCGATGTTCTCCACCACCTGTTTAATCAGCGCGCTGTCTTCGCCCCAGAAATTGAGGAAATACTGCTGCATATCGTGGATCAGCAGCGCGGCGCGCTGCGGTTCTACCTGCCAGGTGACTTTATTTTGCGGCAGTTCGTCCGCCGTCGGCAGCGCGTAATCATTAAGTTTTGGAATGGCCATCGATTAATCTCCCTGAGCCTGAGTCTGTAGTTGCGCGTCGAGCTGCTGGCGCAGCCGTTTTTTGTCCACTTTGCCGACCGGGGTCAGCGGCAGGCTGTCCACCTGAATAAAGCGATCCGGCAGTTTGAAGTCCGCCACGCCCTGCTCGCGCAGGTGGCGACGCAGCACCACCGGCTTCAGCGGCGCGTTGGCGATGATATAGGCGCAGCTCTTCTCCCCCATCAGCGCGTCCGGCATCGACACCAGCGCGGCGTTGATCACGTCCGGATGACGCAGCAGCAGGTTCTCGATCTCCTCGGCGGCGATCTTCTCTCCGCCGCGGTTGATCTGATCTTTCTGCCGCCCCTGCACGGTGATGTAGCCGTCTTCGCTGATGCTGATCAGATCGCCGGAGCAGTAGAAACCGTCGGCATCGAAGGCGTCGGCGTTGTGCGCCGGGCTCTGGTAGTAACCGCGGAAGGTATAAGGCCCGCGCGTCATCAACCGCCCGACCTCGCCCGCCGGCAACGGATTGCCGTCGTCATCCGCCACCCACACTTCGTCGTCCGGCGACATTGGCCGCCCTTGCGTCGTCAGGATGTGGCGTTCGTCGTCGTCCAGCCGGGTGTAGTTCACCAGCCCTTCCGCCATGCCGAACACCTGCTGCAGTTGGCAGCCGATTTCGTTCTGAATGCGCGCCGCCAGCGTTTCGCCCAGCTTGGCGCCGCCCACCTGCAGCAGTTTCAGGCTGGCGAGCTGGGCGTTGCCGCCCCACTCTTCGATCGCCTGCAGCCACAGCGTGACCGCCGGCGGCACCAGCGCCGTCACGTTGATTTGGTGCTGTTCGATCAGACGGAAGCACTGCCCGGCGTCCGGATCGGCGGCGAACACCACCAGCCCGGCGCCATAAAACACGCCCAGCACGCCCGGCGAACTCATCGGGTAGTTGTGCGCCACCGGCAGCGCGCACAGATAGCGGGTCTGTGCGTCGAAACGGCAGATCTCCACGCTGCGGCGAATGCTGTAGTAGTAATCATTGTGGGTGCGCGGGATCAGCTTCGGCGTACCGGTGCTGCCGCCGGAAAGCTGGAAGAACGCCACCTGATCGGCCGCGGAAGGCTGCGCGACAAAACCGTCGCTCGCCTCGTCCAGCCAGGCGGCCAGCGCCAGCTCGCCCTCGGGCTGGCTGCGCAGCGCCACAACCCGCAGCGAAGGATGCGCATCGCGGAAGGCGTTCAGGAATTGATCGTCAGCAAACAGCCCGTGCTGGCGATCGGCGATCAGCAGCGCCGGTTTGATCTGCTCGGCATAGGCGTTCAGCTCGCTGCGCTGATGGCTGAACAGCGCGTTGACCGGCGCCACGCCAATTTTCAGCAGCGCGAAGAACACGATATAGAACTCCGCCACGTTGCCCAGCTGAACCAACGCGGTGTCGCCGGATTTCACGCCGCGGCGCAGCAGAGCGGCCGCCAGGCGATCGGAGCGCTGCTGCAGCTCGCGGTAGGTCAGGCTGCCCTGGGCGTCGATAATCGCCGGGGCGTCGTTGTTGGCCTGGCGGTCGAGGATCTCGGTCAGCGGCTTGTCAGTCCAGTAGCCGCGTTCGCGATAGCGGCTGGCGAACTCCGCCGGCCAGGGGGTAAAGGCAATGCTCATCTTGTCGTTATCCTTGATTCATACCAAAGGCACGCAGAATGGTGCTGAGTTTGGTGCCTGTTTCATGCCATTCAGATTCGGGTGAAGAGTCTTCCACAATGCCGGCGCCGGCAAACAGCCGCACCCGGTTGCCGTCAACGGTGCCGCAGCGGATAGTCACTACCCACTCGCCGTTGCCTTCGTCGTCGCACCAGCCGACGATGCCGCCGAACAGGCCGCGATCGAACGGCTCCAGCTTGCCGATCAGGGCGTGTGCCTGGGCCGTCGGCATGCCGCACAGCGCCGGCGTCGGGTGTAGCAGGCAGGCCAGCGACAGGGCATTTTCGTCTGGAGACGCCGCCTCGCCGTCGATCGGCGTGGAGAGATGCCACAGCGTGGTGGTGGTCAACAGTTCAGGGGTGTGCGGCACGTTCAGGTAGCGGCAGCGGCCGGCCAGCACGTCACGCATGCTTTCGGTGACGATGCGATGCTCGTGGCGATCTTTCGCCGAGGCCATCAGCCGCTCCCCCACTTCGCGATCGCGCTGCGGGTCGGCATCGCGCCGGGCGGAACCGGCCAGCGGGTTGGAGTAGAAACGGCCGCCGTCCTGGCGCAGCAGCAGCTCCGGGCTGGCGCCCAACAGCGCACCCTGCTCCAGCGGCACGTGGAAGTGGAAACCGTGCGGGTTTTGGGCGATCACGCGCGCCATCAGCGCATGGCGATCCACCGGCCGGCGCGTTTCGATCTCCAGCAGGCGCGACAAGACCACTTTATCCAGCTCACCGGCCTTCATCGCGTGAACGGCATCGCTGACCATGTTCATGAACGGCTGCTGCGGCGGCAGCTCCGTTATGCCAGCCAGCTCCGGCCCCTCTGCCGCCGGCTGAACGCCGGCCATAAAAGCGGCGCGATCGAACCAGCGGCTCTGCTGCGGAATAAACAGCGCCGAAGGCTGCCGGGTATCGAACGGGATAGCGCCGCACAGCAGCGGATTTTTGATACCGGCCTGACGGGCCTCGGCAAACGCCTGCCGCACGCTGCGCTGGAACTCGCCGTTCAGATCGGCGCCGTCCGCGGCCGGCAGGCGAATGCGGCTGAAACATCCGGTGGTGGTCAAGCTGCGGAAAGGGGAGGTAAAGAAGAAGCCCGACGCCGGAGAAAAATCAGCGGCGAACCGGTGTTCTTCGCGCTCCTGCATTTCCTTTCGATTGATGTCGTTCACGGCAGTATCCATCGCTTCGCCCTCAAGGATTTGAAGTGATAACCAATATAATAATGATTATCATTTGAGTTAATTCCGCGCTAAATTACTCGCCGATATTTGCTATGTCAATAAACGTAAGCACTTCTTTCATTTCGAAATCATGACATAAACGCTGTGGGTTTTACGCATGCCGATGATAAGCATTGCTATTTGATCCCACAGCGTTGTCTTAACGCGTTCGACTACTTTTCTGTGGCGGGCTGCGGCTCCGGTTTGTGCAGCGTCACCTGGCGCAAACCGGTCATGGCAAACAGCAACAGGATGCCGAGCAGCGCCGCGCCGAAGCCGAAACCGCTGGCGCTCATCGCCGGCAGCATGAAGGCGCCCATCGCCCCCAGCAACAATGCGCCCAGCGCATCGCCCACCACGTTCTGCGCCGTCCACAGGCCGTTGATGCGGCCGAGGAAGTTATCCGGCGTCAGGCTCTGGATCAGGCCGTATTGCAGCAGCGAGTTCAGCGCGCTCAGGTAGCCGAACGCCACCAGGCACAGCAACGCCAGGCTGTACCACGGCATCAGGCCGAACAGGCCAATGGCGGCGAACGCCGCGATCGCCGTCAGCAGCATCACCCAGCCGGGGCGCGCCACGTGCGCCACGCGCCCGCTGGTGAACGCACCGATGGCCGCGCCGAGCGGCACTGCGGCGTACATATAGCCGAGGTGGGCAGCGTCGATGTGCCAGCTTGCCGCCATCGCCGGGTACAGCACGCGCACTGCGCTGGCCATGGTCAGCAGCGCGCCGATCAGCGCCACCATGCCGATCACCTTGTTCTGGAACAGGAAGGCGAAGCCGCCCGCCAGCGCGCGCAGCGGGTGTTCACGCGGCTGCGGCGGCGGCATCAGCTGCGGCAGGCTCAGCAGCGGCAGCAGCGTCAGCAGGGTGCCGAACGCCGCCAGGCCGTAGTTCCAGGCAATGCCCATATGAGCAATCACCAGGCCGCCAATCGCCGGAGAAAGGATCGAGCCGAAGCGCACCGTCAGCATGCTGATGGCGCCCGCCTGCACGATGTTTTCGCGGCCCACCAGCGCCGGCGTGGCCGCCAGCAGCGCCGTCACCCCCACCGCGCCGAAGAAACCGTCCCACACCGCCAGCAGATAAATGGCCGCCAGCGAAGGTGACGGCAACAGGGCGTTGAGGCACAGGCCGACGAAGCCGATGCCGCAGGTGGAGCGCGCGAACAGGATCAGTCGGCGCCGCTCATAGCGATCGGCCAATACGCCCCCCATCAGCAGCCCGGCGAACATGCCGCCGCCGGCCAGCGTCACCGCCAGCCCGACCTGCAGGGTGGAACCGGTCAACGCCTGGATCTGCACCGGGATGGCGATCGCCATCAGCCCCAGCGCCACAATGGAAATAAAGCGCGCGCAGAATACCGCGCGGAAAGCCCGGTTGGTTTTCAGCAGGCTAAAATCAAGCAGGATGGAGGGTTTGCTACTCATCGGTTTTTCACCACATCGTTAAACGGGGATTCTGCAGTTGCGGGGCGCTATGCTAGCACAGATGGCGAAATCAATAATGATAATAAAACTCATTGATATTCAACCGTGAGCAACCGCAAGAAACGCCGCCACACGCGGGGTCATCCCCGTGCCTGGCGGCGAGATGACGGACGCGATTACAGCGTGCGCAAGATCCGGTTCAGCAGCGGCCCCAGCACTTTGAACGACGCCGGCGAAACGATATCGACATGCGCACAGTCCAGCTCGTGCGCCTGCAGCGCATCGACGTACTGCGACCAGGTTTGCTGCACGTCCATCCCTTCCTGCAGCGTGCGTTTGGCGACGAACAGCGTCGCCTGGCCGTGGAAACGGGCAGTACGCGTGTGCGACAACAACCGCACCGAGTCGGCGTAGTTGGCTTCAATGTTGTCGAACATCGCGGTGCGCGTCTCGCCCAGCGCCGGATCGAGCGTATCCTGCGACACCGCCAGGAACTGCTCGCGCTCGCGCTGCACCTCCTTCAACACGTTGTCGTCCAGCATCACGTCCCAGTTTTGGGTCTCCGGCGGATAGGTATCCAGCAGGCCGAGGAACGCCACCTGCTCGCCGCGCGCCTGCAGCCGGGCGGCAATGCCCTGCGCCAGCGTGCCGCCCAGCGAATAGCCGATGAAGTGGTACGGCCCGTGCGGCTGTACCTGCAACACCGTCTGCAGGTGGGCATCCACCACCTGATCCATATCTTCACTCAGTGCCAGCGGGCCGTCCGGCCGCGGCGACTGGATACCGACCAGCGACCAGTGCTGATCGAGATAGCGCGGCAATACGCTGAACTGCCAAGAGAAACCGGACGCCGGGTGCAGACAGAACAGCGTCGGCCCCTCGGTGACGCGCAGCGGCAATACGCTGTCGAAGCCGCTGCGATCGGCCTCTTCCTGCGTGCGATCTTCCGCTAACAAGACAGCCAACTGCTCGACGCGCGACGCCACCATTACCTGGCCGACGGACACCGCCTTGCCCAGATCGCGGCGCAGCTCCGCCGCCAGCCGCATCGCCAGCAGCGAATGGCCGCCGAGCGCGAAGAAATCGTCATCGGCGAACACCTGCTCACGCTGCAGCAAACGGGCAAATACCGCCGCGATCTCGCTTTCCAGCCCGGCCTGCGGCGGCCGCCCAGCCTTGCGCTCGCCGCCCTGCGGCTGCGGCAAGGCCTTGCGATCCAGCTTGCCGTTGGCGCTCAGCGGCAAATCGCTCATTTCCACCAGCGCCACCGGCACCATGTGCGGCGGCAGCCGGTCGGCCAGCGCCGCGCGCAGGGCTTCCGCATCCCAGCTCGCGCCAGGCTGCATCACCAGATAGCCCACCAACTGGCGCGCATCGCCGCCGGCGTCCACCGGCGTGCCCTGCAACACCAGCGCGTGCGTCACCGCCTGGCGCACGCCCGGCAGCGACAGCAAGGCGTGGTCGATTTCGCTCAGCTCGATCCGCTGCCCACGGATCTTCAGCTGATCGTCGCTGCGGCCCAAATATTCCACCGCGCCGTCCGGCAGCCAGCGCGCCACGTCACCGGTGCGGTACATGCGCCCGCCCTCGCCGAACGGATCGGCGACAAAGCGGCTGGCGGTCAGATCCGGCCGGCCAAGGTAGCCGTGCGCCAGCTGCACGCCGGTCAGATACAGATCGCCCGCCACGCCCGGCGGCACCGGCCGCAGGCGCGCGTCAAGAATGCGCAGCCCGGTGTTCCATACCGGCAGGCCGATCGGCACGTTGGCGCCGGTCACCTTCGCCAGCGCGTCGCCGTAGGCCGGATGCCAGGTCACGTCCACCGCCGCTTCGGTCGGGCCGTAGAGGTTGTGCAGCGGCGCCGCCGTGCGGCTTTGCCACAGGCGGCACAGCTCCGCCGGCAGCGCTTCGCCGCTGCAGAACACCTGGCGCAGCGCGGCGCAGCTCGCCACCGCCGCGTCGTCGTCCAGGGCGGCAACGAAAGCCGCCAGCATCGACGGCACGAAGTGCAGCGTGGTAATGCGGTGCTGCGCGATCAGCTGTTGCAGCTGCTGCGGATCGCGGTGCGCCTCCGGCGGCGCCATCACCAGCCGGGCGCCAACCATCAGCGGCCAGAAGAATTCCCATACCGAGACGTCGAAACTGCACGGCGTTTTCTGCAGCACCGCGTCGTCCGCCCCCAGCGGATACTGGTGCTGCATCCACAGCAAGCGGTTGACGATCGCCTGATGGCCGACCAGCACACCTTTCGGGCGCCCGGTGGAGCCGGAGGTAAAGATGATATAGGCCGCATGGTTCGGCGTCGGGCCCGCGATCGCCACCCCGGCGGCGTGGTCGGCCGGCAGCGGCGCGTCATACAGCAAAATTTCGCCCTTGTCGGCGAACCGCGCCTGCTGCGCCGGGTTGGTGATGACCAGCCGGGGCGCGGCGTCTTCTAGCATCATCGCCAGCCGCTCGTCCGGATAACCGGTGTCCAACGGCAGATAGGCGGCGCCCGCTTCCACGATCGCCATCAACGCCAGCGACAGGAACACCGAACGCGGCAGCGCCACCGCCACGATGTCGCCCGGCCGCACGCCCTGCGCAACCAGCTCGCGCGCCAGCGCCATGACCTGCTCGCGCGTTTCGCGGTAGGTGAAATTGAAATGCGCATCCGCCAGCGCCGGCGCGTCCGGCGTGGTTTGCGCCTGCTGCGCCAGCAGCTGGCTCAGCGTGGTCGCCGGCACCGGGTGCGCCGTGTCGTTGACCCGCGCCAGCAGCGCATGATCGTCGGCGGTCAGCATATCGGCTTCGCCGATCGGCAACGTTGCCTGCGCGGCGAACTGCGCCAGCAGCAGCGGCAGCCGCTGCAGGTGCGCCTGCAGCTCCTGGCGACCGTAACGCTCGGCGTTGGCCAGCAGCTCAACCTTCAACTGATGGTGTTCGTCGATAAACAGCGCAATCTCCAGATCGCGCACCGGCCCGGAGGCCAGATCGTGAGTGATGCCTTCGATACCGGCGAAATCCAGCTGGTAATCGAACATTTTGAAGTTGAAGACCGTGCCGTACAGCGGTTCGCCGTCGCCGATGCGCCCCAGATCGCGCTGCACCTGTTCGGCGTCGTAGCGCTGATGGCGGCGCACCGTTTTCAGCTCGCGGCTGATGCGGGCGGCGGCCTCATACAGCGTGGCCTGCGGCTCGAGATGCATCTCCATCGGCAGCACGTTGATCACCGGCCCGGCGGCGCACAGGGCGGCCGATCCGGTACGGCGCATGAAGATAAAACCGGCGCTGAAACTCGGTTGGCCGCTCAGGCGCGATACCCACAGCGCCACCAGCGCCACCGCCATATCGGCGGCGTTCAGCTTCTGCTGCGCGCCGCACTGCACCAGTTCGGCGAAGGCCTGCGGATCGCAGCGCTGTTCCAATCGATGGATGCGCGGCGTGGGGGTTTGCCCGGCCAGCGGCTGCGGGCAGAGCGTGGCCGGCGGCGGCAACTGCCGCGCTTTTTCGAGCCAGAAATCGGCGTCGCGTTGCCAGGCCGGCGCCTCCCGGTAAGCCTGGTATTCCGCCACCACGTCGCTGAACGCCGTGAAAGGCGTCGGTTCCAGCGCGTCGCCGCGGCAAAGATGGGTGTAAATCGCCGCCACGCGGCGAGCGATGGCGGTGAAGCTGAAACCGTCCACCAGCAGATGGTGATAGCGCTGATACCAGAACCAGCGGTTATCCGCCAGGCGCATCACCACATGGCGATACAGCGGCGCGCCGCTGCCGGCGCGCAGATCGCTCGCCAGATCGATGTCCATCAGGGCGCGCGCGGCGGCTTCGGGATCCGGCGACGTCGTCAGATCGACAAGTTCCGGCTCGTGCACCGCCAGCGCGTCATCCAGCCATTGCACCGGCACGCCGTCGCGTTCCGCAAAACGCAGGCGCAGCATGTCCACCTCGCCCAGGCCCTGGATGATGGCCTGCAGCAGAGGCTCCACGGCAATGGGGCCGTTGAGTTCGATGGCGTGGGCCACCGCGTAGGCATTGCGATGCGGGGAGATTTGATCGGCGACCCAGATGCCGGGTTGCGCCGCGACCAGCGGCCATTCGCCCGCAAGCGCCGGGCCGCTGAGAGAGTTAGGGGTGTGTGACACTGCTTATTGCTCCCGTGATTACCTGGCGCCGGTCACGCCTTGCTTGCTGCGACCGGCAGAATGTCTTGCCAATGCTGTTCCAGCCACTCGGTGCACGCGGTGCGCGCCGCCGGGCCGAAGACGATCGTCCAATCGGACGGAATGGCGCGGAAATCCGGCCACAAACTGTATTGTTGTTGTACGTTGCGCAGCACCAGGCTGCGCTGCTGTTGATCATCGAACGGATTCAGGCTTTCCATCATGTGTTCCTCGTGCCGTCGCCGATGCCGGATAAGCGGTGGCGAAAGCGGAGGCCCAGACCGCCTGCAGCCCGTCGGTCAGGCCGCTGCGCCAGCACAGCGCGTCGTGCCCGCCTTCCACCACCCGGTAGTGCACCCGATGGCCGGCGTCGCTCAGGCGAGCCGCCATTTCGCCGCTGACCCGATGCACCAGCTTTTCCTGCGAACCGGCTTCCATAAATACCTTCAGCGCACCGTGGTTGCCCAGGCCATGCCGTTCCACCTGCTGCATCAGCCAGCAGGCGTCGTCGGGGATGCTCGGCAGCTGCAGCATGTCGCGCCGCGGCCACCAGTAGGAACCGGACTGGGTAATTACCGCGCCGAAGCGCTGCGGCCAGCGCAGCCCGGCGTACAGAGAGGCCAGGCCGCCAAAGCTTTGCCCCGCCACCACCGTATCGGCCGGTTTGTCGCTGTGCGGCGCCCAGTCGGCCAGCTGCGGCATCAGTTCTTCCTGCACCGCCAGCCAGAAATCGTCCTTGCAGGTTAATTCTCGCGCCCGGTGCGGCAGATCGATGATGTCGATCAACACATACACCGCTTCCGGCAACGCTCCCTCGCGGGTCAGCTGCATCAGCGGCTCCCAGACCGGCATCTGCTTCGCCCAGAACTGACCGTCGAGCAGGATTGCCAACGGACGCTCGGCCGGCTTGCTGTCGCCGGTGGTGTAGATCCAAACGTCGCGGCTGTTGCCCAGGCGCTCGCTCTGCCAGGTATGGCGCTGCAAACGCGCCGGCAGCGGCGGCGTGCAGCGCCCGCTGGCGATCTCATACTCGTCGAACGAACGCCATACCGGCTGCGGCGGCGCATCCGGCATGTGCAGGCCGGAGACGCTGTGGCCGCTGGCGCTTTGCCAGGAGCGATACGGGTTGAGCAGATCGGGGGTGGCGCTGGCGAACACCTGGTGCCACCAGTGGCGCAGGTTGTGCATGTTGGCGTGCGCATCGTCGCCGCTGAACGCCGGCGGCCGCTCGTCAAAGCAGGGAATAAAGCAGTAGCTGCCGCGCCAGGCGCCGCTCAGCTCGGTCTGCCAGTACCACACGTCGGTGCCGGCCAAACGCTGCAGGCTTTGCGGCGGATTCGGCTGGTGATGGTCGGTCAGGCAGTTGATGTTGATCCACACGCGGCGGTAGGCGGAGGTCAATTCGCATCCCTGAGGATCGCGCCAGAAAAAGGTGGTTCGCCAGCGGCCATTACCCGCCGGTTCTACCCATGGCGTACCGCGCCGTGCCACCGTCAACCACCATCCTGGACTGCCCGCATTGCTGCTGGCCAATAATCTGCTGCTTTCTGACTGTAGTTCTGTATTCACAACGCCTACCCATTTTGTAGTTGGCGGCACCGGGAACGTCGACTTTTCCCTATCGCCGGCCACCGCCCGAACGCACTGTACGCCAAATACTATTGATAATAATTTGCATTTGCAATAGTGTGTAAGGCTTGGAGATCGTGCTGGTATTGCGCGCAACGGACAGGGATCGGGGATATATCAATGGCATCCCTTGCCGCAGCCGATTTTCTATTTCCGACTACACAAAAACTACAACCGCCCTTCCCCCCGTTCGGCGAGGGATGGCAGCAAGGTAGGACACTCAAATGAAAAGCAAGCTATCACGTTATTCTTTAGCCACTCTTATCGGCTTGGGATTGGGCGCGTCCGCGTTCGCCAACGCCGCGCAGCAGACCGATACCCCCACCACGGAAGAAAACAGCGGCGCCGCGGATAAAAAGCCGCGCGGCGAAGACACCATCGTCGTGACCGCCGCCCGGCAGAACCTGCAGGCGCCTGGGGTGTCCACCATCACCGCCGATGAGATCAAGAAACGCCCGCCGGCGCGCGACATCAGCGAACTGATCCGCACCATGCCCGGTGTTAACCTGACCGGCAACTCCACCAGCGGCCAGCGCGGCAACAACCGCCAGATCGATATCCGCGGCATGGGCCCGGAAAACACCCTGATTCTGATCGACGGCAAACCGGCCTCCAGCCGCAACTCGGTGCGTCAGGGCTGGCGCGGCGAGCGCGACTCGCGCGGCGATACCGCCTGGGTGCCGCCGGAAATGATCGAGCGCATCGAAGTGCTGCGCGGCCCTGCCGCGGCGCGCTACGGCAACGGCGCCGCGGGCGGCGTGGTCAACATCATCACCAAGAAGGCCGGCGATGCGCTGCACGGCTCGCTGAACGGCTACTTCAACGTGCCGCAGCACAAGCAGGAAGGCGCCACCAAACGCACCGACTTCAGCCTGTCCGGCCCACTGAGCGATTCCCTGAGCTTCCGTCTGTTCGGCGGCTACAGCAAAACGCAGGCCGACGCCTGGGACATTAACGAATCGCATAAGTCCGAACGCGTCGGCGCCTACGCCAACAGCGTCCCGGCCGGGCGCGAAGGGGTGGTCGATAAAAATATCGACGCCTTGCTGCACTGGGACTTCGCCCATCTGCAGTCGCTGGAGTTCGAGTACGCTTACGGCCGCCAGGGCAACCTGTACGCCGGCGATACCCAGAACACCAACACCAACGCCCTGGTGCAGAGCAACTACGGCGAAGAGACCAACCGCATCTACCGTGAAACCTTCGGCCTGACCCACCGCGGCGCCTGGGACAACGGCGTGAGCACCAACAACTACGTGCAGTTTGAGCGCACCCGCAACACCCGCCTGAACGAAGGGCTGGCCGGCGGCACCGAAGGCATCTTCGACACCAAAAACACCGGCTTCGGCACCACCAAGCTGGACGACTTCCTGGCGCACAGCGAAGTCAGCGTGCCGTTTGAACTGGGCGTCGCCCAGACCGCCACGCTGGGTACCGAGTGGACCCAGCAGCGGATGAAGGACGGCACCTCCACTAGCCAAACGCTGATGGGCGGCACCATTCCCGGCATGACTACCGGTACGCGCAGCCCTTACGCTTCCGCGCATATCTTCTCGCTGTTTGCCGAAGACAACATTGAACTGACCGACACCACCATGCTGACGCCGGGCCTGCGCTACGATCTGCATTCGGAATCCGGCAACAACTGGAGCCCGGCGCTGAACCTGTCACAGGAACTGGGCGACTACTTCACGCTGAAGATGGGCATCGCGCGTTCCTACAAAGCGCCGACGCTGTTCCAGACCAACGGCAACTATCTGCTGTACAGCAAAGGCCAGGGATGTGCCGGCAGCGATACCAAAAACGGCTGCTACCTGCTGGGCAACGACGATCTGAAGGCGGAGACCAGCGTCAACAAAGAGATCGGGCTGGAATTCCATAACGAAGGCTGGCTGGCCGGCGTGACCTACTTCCGCAACGATTACCACAACAAGATTGAGGCGGGTAACTCTCGCATCGCCACCAGCAGCACCGGCACGGCGGTCTATCAGTGGGAAAACGTGCCGAAAGCGGTGGTGCAAGGGCTGGAAGGCTCGCTGAACGTGCCGGTGAGCGAGACCGTCACCTGGAGCAACAACGCCACCTACATGATCGAGAACAAGAACAAGACCACCGGCGATTACCTGTCGGTGATCCCGAAATTCACCGTCAACTCGACCCTCAGCTGGCAGGCCACGCAGGATCTGTCGATGCAGTCCACCCTGACCTGGTACGGCCGTCAGAAGCCGAAGAAGTACAACTACCAGGGTAAACCGGCCACCGGCGGCGAAACCCGCGAGGTCAGCCCTTATGCCGTCGTCGGCGCCAGCGCGACCTATGACCTGACCAAAAACGTCAGTCTCACCGCCGGCATCGATAACCTGTTCGACAAACGCCAGTTCCGCGCCGGCAACGCGCAGAACGTAGGCGATCCGAACACCGGCGCGATCAACATCGCCGGTGCAGGCGCGGCCACCTACAACGAACCGGGCCGCACTTACTACATGAGCATCAACACCCACTTCTGATGACATGACCCAATGACAAAGGGGCGCCGCGGCGCCCCTTTTTATTTTCGCTTTTACGTTACCTGGTGTGCAGCTGAATGCGCACCACGCTTTCCGGCTTGCCGGCCTTGGTGGAAGCGCCGTCGTTTTTCACCGTCACGAACAGCGCGTCGCCTTTCGGATCCAACGCCAGACTGTTAGGGTGCGGCGGCAGGTCTACGGTTTGCAGGCGCTTGAGCGTCTTGGCGTCGAACACCGTCAGCGTCCCGGCGCCGTGATCCACGCGCACGCCTTTGCGGTTGGCGACGTACAGCCGCTGGCTGCGCTCGTCGAGCAGCAGGCCGATCGGCACCTCATCCGTCAGCTCGCTGGCCAGTACCTTGCCGCTGTCCGCATCCAGCGCGAATACCCGGTGGCCGCTGCTGCGCTTCACGTAGTCGTGCCCCAGATGATGATTGCGGTAGTTATCGCGATCGATACCCTGATCGACACCCAGCAGACGATTGCTCGCCGGATCATACACCAGATTCAGCAGCTGATCGGCCTGCACTTCGTGGGTGGCGGTGATCGCCAGCGTGTCGGCGTTCAGGGTGATCACCTGCCCCTGCATGTTGGAGACGAATACCCGGCGGCCCTTCTCATCCAATGTGATGCCCACCGCGTTGTAGCCGAAGCCCGGGATCACTTTCTCCAGCTTGCCGGCCTTGGTATCGACCACGTACAGCACGCTGTCGACGCCGAAGCCCAGCCCCGGCAGGAACAAGCGGCCGCTTTGCGCGTCATACTTGATCTCGCGAATGCGGTACAGGTAGTCCTCGGTGATTTTGAACTTCTTCAACTCCGCCAGCAGGAAGTCCAGGCGCTTGCCACTGATGCCCGCCTGCTTGTAGGCCTGCTCCAGCACCGCTTTGTCCAGCAGCTTGATGCTGCCCAGCGCGTGGTTGGTGGTGGTGTCCACCACCCCGACTTCGCCGTTGAAGCCCTGAGTCAGGTACAGGCGATTGCCCGCATCGTTCAGCGCCACGCCGAAGCCTTTCACCTGCAGCGGGATCTCCGCCTTGATCGCCAGGGTGTTGGGATCCAGCCGCAGCACACGGGAGCGCGCCTCTTCCTTCCAGTCCGGCGCGCTGACGAACAGCGCCTGTTGCGAGGTGCTGTAGGCCATCTCCACCACCGCCGACGACAGCGCCTCGCGCTTGATGTCCTGCGGTTTGATGCCGGCATCGTCGGCCTGCGCAGCGCCGGCGACCACCAGAGAGGCCGCCACCAGCAGCGAAAGTAACGCGCGCGGGGTTGCTAGGGTTCCAGACATCCTTTTATCTCCTTGAAAATCATGCTTTCGGTTAGAGTGAAACAACGTCATGCCTGCGGCCCGGGCGGCAGCGCCGCCAGAGCGATATCGCCAGCGATGTGCTGCGCAAACTGGGTAAAGACGTGCTGAACGCCGTCGGCGATCAGATTGGCCTGCTCCCGGCTGTAGTGATCCTGGCGGTAGGTCATCATCACCCGCAGGGATTTCTTCCCGGCCAGATCGTCTTCCATCACCTCAAACTGCAGGCCGAGCAGCGACTCGGCTTTTTCCGGCTCCACCTGGCGGTAGGCGATCGCGCTGCCGTCCTGCAGCCGGAACTCGCCGTTCAGCTTGATGCGGCTGTGGATCTGGATAAACACTTCGAACATGTGGTTCTTGCGATCGGCGTCCACGCCGAACAGCCCTTCCTCCACCAGATCGATTGGAATATCGGTGTACGGCAGCGAGCCGTTGATGGTGTTTTTCACCTGGCTGACCAACCCGGCCACCGTCAGCCCCTCGTCGAAGCGCACGCGGTGCACCACCACGGTGGTGAAGTAGCCGACGGTATCGAAGAACTCGGCGTCGTTACGGCCGGAGGTCGAGGTGCCCACCAACAGATCCGCCGGGCCGCCAAGCAGGTGCAGCGCCGAGGTAATCCCGGCATACACCACGTTGAACAGCGAAGCGTTGTTGCGGCGGGCGAGCTGATACAGGCCTTCCGCCACGGCGGGATCGACCTCGAACTCCAGCCAGCCGCCGTTGACGTCCGCCGGTGCCGGCACCGCCGGGTGGGTGGATGGCTCTTGCCGGAAGATCGGCTGGCCGACCGGCGCGCCGCGCAGCGCGTCGAGCCAGTAGTCCAGATGTTGCTGCTGCACCCCGGAGGCCCGCTGCTGCCGGGCGAAGGTGTGGAACTGCGGCGGCTGCCCGCTCCACTGCGGCGCCTGGCCGACGACGCGATGGCGGTAGGCGACGCCCAATTCATCCATCATCAGGTTGAGCGACCATTCATCCAGCACCACATGGTGGAACAGCAGCGACAGCAGCTGCTGACCGTTGTCCGCATCGCGCAGCAGCGTGACGCGCAGCGGCAGCTCGGCGGCCAGATCGAACCGGTGCTGGCCGGCGTCGGCCAACAGGGCGGCGGCGTTGCCCGCCGGCGTCTCGTGGGAGAAGCGGAACCACTGGTACTCCGGCAGCTCGGCGGCCGGCACCACCACCTGCACCACCGCGCCCTGCTGCTCGACGAAGCGTGAACGCAGCACGGTATGGCGAGTCATGACGTCGATAAACGCCTGACGCAGCGCCGTTTCATCCACCGCATCGAAGAAGCGCAGAGAGAACGGCAGGTTGAAAATCTCGTCATGGCCGAAGGCTTCATACACCTTCCACAGCGATTCCTGCGCCAGCGACAGCGGTGCCTGCGCCCGATCATGATCGTCGGCGGTGGCCACCGCGGCATTCGGCTGCGCAACGTTCAGGCGTTTGGCATAGCCCGCCAACCCGCGCGCCGTCGGATGGCTGAACAGGTCGTTAATGTTGATTTCGATCTGATGCAGGCTCAGCAAACGGCCGATCACCCGGGTGGCCACCAGCGAATGGCCGCCGCGATCGAAGAAGTCTTCATCCAGGGTCATTTCCGGCGCCACCAGCGCCTCACGGAACTCCTGCAAAATCAGCGGTGCAACGCTTTCGTCCGCGTCGCCGTTCGCCGCCGGCGCGGCCATCGCCGGGGAAACGGACTCAGCCGCCGGCAATGCGACGGCAATCCGCTGCCCGGCCAGGAAGGCGCTGAACTGCTCCAGCAGGAAAGGCGCCACATGCGGAGAGAGGCGCGGATCGGTGACCAGCTCGAGCGTCAGCGCTTCCGCCTCCGGCAACTCCAGCAGCAGCGCCAGCTCAAACGGCGTATGCAGCGGCGGCAGCAACAGGCGTTCGGCGTGAACGCCTTCCAGCCGCCACTCTGCGGCCAGATCGTCGCGCCAGGCCACCAGCAGCTGCGCCCGTTGCGGGTCCGGCTGTTCAGCCACGGTTTGCGCCAGCAGCCGCTGCCCGGCGTCGCCCTCGCCATGCTGCACGGTCAGGCGCATCAGCGGCGGCGCCGTCAGGCCCAGCTCCAGGCCGACGTACTCCGCCGTATCCGCCGCCGGCACGCACAGCTGCACCGCTTGGCCGCCGGCCTGCGCGGCGACGAACTCGGCAAACCGCGCCGCCACCGCCGCCAGCAGCGCCCGCGGCGTGTCGTTGGCGGGCAACAGCGAGCGCGCAATGCGCGTGACCACGCGCGCGCCCACCGTCGGTAAGGCTTCAGCGCGCTGCGCCGGGCTGCGATAATCCTGCAGTGAGACCGCCTGGCGCACCCACGGCAGCTGCGGCTCCGGAGTTTCCGCCAGCTCGACCGGCTCCGCCGCGAAAGGCAGAGGCATCGCGTCCCCGTTATAACGGGCGGACAGCATCGCCGGCAGATGACGCCACGGCAGCGTTTCCGCCAGGATGTCATGCAAGACCACGCCCAAAATCACGTTATCGCCCGGCGTGAGCAACAGCAGGCAGCGCAACGGCGCTTCGCTTTCCAGTACAAACGGCGTTGCCTGCGCTTGCAGCAGGCGACAAATGGCCTGTTTTTCGTCCGCCACCTGACGAAGGCTCACCGGCAACGGCGCCGAGCCGGCGGGGCGTTTCACCAGGCCGTTTTCGTCATCAAAAACGTAGCGCACGTCCACGCCCGGCGTTTCCCGCACCAGCGCCTGCAGCGCCGCCGTCAATTGGGCGATATCCACATCCCCCGTCAAACGCCAGGCCAACGCCCGCTGCCCGCGTGCGTCACCCTGCTGCAGATGGGCAAACCATGCCCGCTCTTCGGCTTCGCTCACCGGCCGCTCGCCGCTCGCCGACGCCGCGCCCAGCGCCTGAAACGCGCTCTCCAGCCGCTGGGCCTCTTCATCGCTCAGAATGCTGTCAAAATCACCGATCACTGCGTTATCTCCTCTGCCCGGCCGTGCCGGGATAGCGCATAAAACGGGGGACATTCGTCCCCCGTCATCGCGATAGCGTTAGAAATTCAGCTCAACCGCCGCGCCGACCAGGCGGCCTCGCTGCAGGGTCGCCGTGTAGATGTCATTACTTCTGACCATCTCGCGGCGGTCGGAATCAAAAAGGTTTTTCGCATACAGCGTGGCGCGGCCGTAGTCGAAGGTGTAAGCCAGCTGGGCGTTGGCCGTCCAATAGGAGCCGATACGCCCGCGCGAATCGTTGTCATACGCCGAGTAATAGGAGTCCGAAAACGCCACGTTGCTGCTCAGCTCCCACCCTTTCAGGAACTGATATTTGGCGCCCATATTGGCGGTGTAAGCCGGTGCGCGCGCCAGCTCATGCCCTTCCACGCCGCTGCCCGAGAATTTCTTGATGTCGGTTTTCAGCAGGCCGAGGTTGCCGAACAGTTCAAAGTCCCAACGCGGCTGCCAGGTGGCGCCGATTTCCGCGCCGTAGGTTTCCACCTTGTCGGCGTTGCGGATCACGCTGGAGTTCTCACCCAACGAGTACGGCAGCTGCATGTCTTTGTAATCGTTGTAGAAGATGTTACCCGTCAGCACCACGTTGGCGTCTTTCAGGTGATGGCGGGTGTACAGCTCATAGTTCCAGACATACTCGGAACCGTAGGTATAGCTGACCACCGGCGTGCCGATCGTGATGCCGCCGCCGCCGGCGTTATAGCCGCGCGCGATCTTGGCGCCGTAGGTTTGGGTATCCGTCGGTTTCCAGGCCACGTCCAGCTTCGGCAGGAACACGGTGTAGGTTTCATCGAAGTCGATACGCACCGCCTGACTGCCGCCGTCGCGGCGGCGGTGTTCGCGTTCCAGACGGCTGGCGGCGGTCACGTCCACCTGCGGCGTCAGCGCATAGGTCAGCTCAGCGAACGCCGAATGGGTATCGGTTTTATCCTTGAAGGTCGATCCGCCGAAGATGTTGACGAACTCATCCTGCGTACCGTGGAAGTAACGCAGCCCAGCCAGCCCGTGCAGGCGACTGTCCGCGCCGCCGAAGCGCACCACCGGCTCTACGTGAACTTCCTGGCCGTCAATCTCGGCGTATTGGATGTTGTAAGCGGTAGGACGGTTGATGTTGAAATCGGTATAGATAACGCGGTTTTCCAACGTCAGCGCATCGGAGGCCTCCCAGGCCAGATCCCAGATGGTGCTGTTCATGTTGCTTTTGAACACGGCGCGGCGCGGATCGTGGCGCGGATTGGTTGGGTGCGGCTGCGGGTTGAGGCTTTCGTTCTGTGGTGCGGTGCTGCCGAAATGGTTAAAGGTCAGTTTGGTAGTCAGATCGCGCAAGCCGGCCGGATTGAACAACAGCTTGGCGCGGGCGGTGGTGGCTTCCACTTCTCGCGGATCGCCCACCGGCGCATAGGCCGGCAGATCGGCCTCGCTGCGGCGGCGCTGGCGATCGACGCTCACGCGGAACGCCAGCTGATCTTCCACCAACGGGCCGGACGCCATGGCGGCCAGTTGCGAAGAGTGTTGGTTGCCGGCGCCGCCCTTGAAGGCGCTTTCCCACTCGAAGGTCGGATCTTTACTGGCCATGACGATGGCGCCGGCGATGGCGTTGCGCCCCTGAATGTAGCTTTGCGGGCCGAGGAACACTTCAACGCGATCCAGATCCCACAGCGACTGCGGGCCGAACGCCTGTTCGTTATAGGTCAGCGAACGGCCGTCCAACGACAGGTTGAGGCGCGGGCGGGTGCCGCTGAGGAAGGCGTTGGCGCCGACGTTCGGACCGGAACCGTCGATACCGCGCACGGTCGGAAGTTCGTTGCCGATGCCCAGATCCACCACGTTGGGGGTCATGCGCAGCAGATCGGGGATCTGCACTGCGTCGGGCATCGATGCGATGCGGTTGCTGTCGAACATCTGCACGCTGGAACTGGTGTCGAAAATAGAACGTTTGACCTTCTCACCGGTAACCAGCAGCGTTTCCGCGTCCTGGTAGGTTTCGTTGCTCTTCGTTTCCGCCGCGTTGACGTTACCGATCGCCAGTGAACAAACCCCTAAAAATACGGAGGAAAACGCCCCAATGGCTTTCATCCCCGCTTTTTCCCCGTTTCCTACGCTTTCATGCCGTTGAGCCGCAAAATGCTTGCCCATAGATGTCTTCTCCTTTCATCCCAGAGGTGCACAAAATTTGATTTTTTTTACACAACCTACATCGACACTCACACAGACCATGACGCTGCGGCCTTCCCGGCCTTGCTGTTGCTTATCCCTGCGGCAAACCCATGTTTTTCGCGGCCAAACGAGCGCGGCCCCGTCCACGGCCAAGCCGCCGGCGAAGCGGCCGGCAGCTTGTATAAAAACGTAAAAGAGTGTTAAGAATGATAATATTTTGCATTTTCTAATGCAAATCATTATCAACAAAGATGAGGAGCCGAGCACGGAAACAGCCAGAAAGCCTTATATTTTTGCAGGTAAAACAAGCGCTGCAATAACAAGCAATCATTTCAATGCTAAGAATAATATAGATAAATTATTCACCTCCAAAGCCCTACCTGCCCGGCATCGCTAAAACCCCTTATAAATAGCACCTTCGCGCCAAATGGATTAAATAATAATAATTTTCATTCCTATTAACATTTGGATATATTCTTGCAGTCTCGTTGGCTGAATCAAAATGGATACCCGATGAAAGCTTTGACCACGATGCAGGCCGCCTATTGGGTAGGCCGACAGTCCGCTCCTCCCCTCGGCGGCATGGCCGCCCACCTGTATGCGGAATTCGACGGCGGCGAGCTGGATCTCGTCCGACTACGCCAGGCCGTTGATGCGCTGTACCTGCATCATCCGCTGTTGCGCCTGCGCATTACCGATGATGGCCGGCAGACGATCGCGCCTCCCGGCCCCCGGCACACCTTGCATATCGACGACTGGCAACATGCCGATGAAGCGACGCTGGCGGCCGCGCTCGCCGCCAAACGCCAGGCGAAAAGCACCCAACTGCTGCCGCTGGAGCAGGGCGTGCCCTGCGATATCAGCCTGAGCCTGTTGCCGGAAGGGCGCAGCCGCCTGCATGTCGATCTCGATATGATCGCCGGCGATGCCATGAGCTTTCGCCTGTTGATGGAAGATCTGACGGCGTTTTATTACCAGTGCCCGCCGGCGCCCCCCCATGACGTGCCGCCGGCCTACTTCGACCACCTCGAACGGCGCGACGCCGACGAGGCGCTGCGCCAGCGGCGCGAACGCGGCCAGCGTTGGTGGCGTGAGCGCCTGGCGCAGGTGCCGCCGGCGCCGCACCTGCTGCGCACGCCGGACCGCTGCCGCAGCGATCGCCTGGCCGTACAGCTGAATGCGGAAGAAAGCCGCGCGCTGGAGAGCGCCGCCAAACGGCATCACACCTCGCTCTCGACGCTGTTTTTAGCGCTGTTCGCGCTGGCCGTCGGCCAGGGTTGGAACATGACGCGCTTTCGGCTCAACGTGCCGCTGTTCCACCGCGAGAGCGAACGGGAGGACGCGCATCGCCTCATCGGCGATTTCTCTAACCTGGTGCTGCTAGGCGTGGAGCTGAACCCGACGGAAAATCTGAGCGCTTTCTGCCGGCGCCTGATGGCACAGCTGGCGGAGCTGATCGAGCATGCGGATTACCCCGGCGTCAGCGTGATGCGCGATCTGTCGCGCCTGCACGGCAGCCTGCAGCCTTCGCCGGTGGTGTTTACCGCCGGTTTTGGCATCCGCGGCAAGACGCTGTTTTCCGAACGGGTCACCGACACCTTCGGCCATCTCGGCTGGGTCATCTCTCAGGGGCCGCAGGTGGCGCTGGATGCGCAGGTCGCCCACGTCGACGACGGCATTCTGATCAACTGGGACGTGCGGCTGGATGCGTTCCCCGAGCAGGTGCTGCCACGCCTGCTGGCCTGTTACCGGGCGCTGCTGCACTTGGCCGCGCGGCAAACGGAGGCGTTCGATCGCCCGCTGTCGCAGCTGTTGGCGCAATGCACACCCGACGCGCTGGCGCAGCAGGCACCGGTGCGCCAGGTGCTGCATCGGCTGCTGGCGCGGGTGGCCCCCGGGGCCGGCTTGCGCGACCACGACGATATCCGCCGGTTGGCCTTGCCGGATGCCGGGGTGAACGCGCTGCTGACGGTGCTCAACAAGTATCTGGCGGCGGCGCTGACGGCGCAGGATCTGGCGGCGCATTCCTCCCCTGCGGCGCTGGCGGCGCTGATCTGCCAACGCTCGCCCGAGGCAGGACGGCATGCGAAAACGCTGCTCGCCGCGCTGGCGCCGCAGCACTGAGATCGGTTTCCGGGCGCGCGGCGCCCGGCTCGTTTTAATCGGTTAGCGACTATAGGGAAGTACCATGGAGACAGCATTAACCGCACTGCAGCAGGCCTATCTTCTGGGCCGCAGCGATCGATGGCCGCTCGGCGGCGTGGCGATGCACGACTTTCGCGAATACCGCGCCCGGCAGCCGGATATGCCGCGCTTTGAAGCGCGCCTGACCGAGCTGGTAAAGCACTACCCGGCGTTGCGCACCTGCATCGATGTGCAGCGCGGCACGCAGCACGTACGCCCGGAGGTGACACTGCATCTGGATCGTCACGATCTGCGCGCCCTTGATGGCGAAGCGGCGCAGCGCCAGGTCGAACAACTGCGCGAGCGTTACTCCCACCAGCGCCACGATCCGAGCCAACCGCTGTGGCGCATCGCCGTGATCCAACTTGCCGAACAGCAGGATCCGACGGGATCGCCGTACGATACGCTGATCTTTACCAGTTTCGATGCCTTGATCCTCGACGGCCAAGGGATCTCCACCGTGATCGCACGCCTGTTCGACGATCGCCCTCTGACGCCGACCACCGCCGCGCTGCCGCTCCCCACCGCATCGGCGGCGCAGCGCCAGGCCGACGCCGCCTACTGGCGCGAAAAGCTGCAGGATGTCACCACGCCGTCGGCGTTGCCGTGGCGCGCCCCGCTCGCCAATCTCACCTCATCGCGCTATCGCCGCGCCAGCCTGACGCTGCCGCGCGATACGATAAAACAGCTTGGCCGTCTGGGATCGCCGCATGCGCTGCTGCGCAACAGCCTGCTGTCGGCGCTGATCCTCGATACGCTGGCCCACTGGACCACCGACGGCGAGCTGTGCGTCGGCGTGCCGGTAGCGTTCCCCGCCGCCGACGGCGCTCTGGGCAACGCCTCCAGCTTCGTGGCGGTGCGCTATTCCCGCCACGGCGAAGACTTTATCCAACGCGCGCAAGCCTTACAGGACGACGTGCTCGGCGCGCTCGACCACCTGACGTTTTCCGGCGTCGATCTGGCGCGGCAGTTGCTCGGCCAAAGCCAGGGCGGCCCGGCGCTGCCGGTGATCCTGACCAACTGCCTGGGCTGGGAAACGCTGCCGGCCGAGGCGCCGGTGCGCTTCCACGACGGCCTGACCCAAACGCCGCAGGTCGCCATCGACATTCGCCTGACGCTGGACAGCGAAAAAAACCTGCAGCTGTGCGTGGACTACGCCGAGCAGGCGCTGCACGGCGAGCAGGTAGAAGCCATGCTGGCGGCACTGCAGCGACGCATCCTGCACAGCTGCCAACGGGCCGACCTGGCGATCGCGCCGCGGGACTTCATCGATCTGACGCATTACCGCCACAACGACAGCGAAGCGAATTACGCACCTTATCCTTATTTGGCGCAGCTGGCCGAGCGGCTGTTTGGCGTACAAAACGGCGGCAACGCGCTGATCTGCGGCGAACAGACGCTGACCTACCGCGAACTGGGCCAGCGGATCGCCACGGCGATCGCCAACCTGCAGAGCCGCGGCGTGCAGCCGGGCAACGTGGTGGCGCTGTATCTACCGCGCAGCCCGGAACAGATCATCTTCAGCCTCGCCTGCGCCCTGCAGGGCGTGATCTGGGTGCCTGTCGATATCAACTCGCCGCCGGAACGCACCGCCTACCTGCTGGAGAACTGCCGGCCGACGCTGGTGGTGCACGGCGGCGATCTGGAGACGCCGATCGGCGTAACGCCGGCGGCCCTGCTGGCGCCGACGGATCGCGCGCCTGCGCTGCCGGATGCACAGACGTTGGCGGAACGCAGCACCAGCCAGGCCGCGAGCTACTACCTGTATACCTCCGGCACCACCGGTAAACCCAAATGCGTGGTGCTCAACAACCGCGCCACCGCCAACGTCGTCCACCAGACTCAGCAACGCTGGGCGGTCACTGCCGACGACGTCTTCATTTCCGTCACGCCGCCGCACCATGACATGTCGATGTTCGATCTGTTCGGTTCGCTGTGCGCCGGCACCACGCTGGTACTGCCGGCGCCGCATCAGGAAAAGGACGCCATCAGCTGGAACCAGCTGGTGGAAAAGCACCGGGTCACCCTGTGGTGTTCGGTGCCCGCCATTCTGGAGATGCTGCTCACCTGCAAAACGGCCGACAGCCTGCGTTCGCTGCGCCTGGTGGCGCAAGGCGGCGACTACATCAAGCCGGCGACGGTGCAAACCCTGCGCACCCTGCGCCCGGATCTCGCGCTGTTCTCGCTCGGCGGGCCGACCGAAACCACCATCTGGAGCATCTGGCACCCGATCGCCCCGCAGGAGAGCGGCACCGTGCCTTACGGCCGCCCGCTGCCGGCCAACCGCTACTTCATCTGCCATGACGACGGCAGCCACTGCCCGGCCGGCGTGGTCGGCCGCATTCATACCGCCGGGGTCAACCTGGCGTTGGGCTATCTGGAGCAGGGGGAGCTGAAGCAGCATGACTTCGTCACCCTCGAAGGGCCGGACGGGCAACCGCTGCGCGCTTTCCGCACCGGCGATCAGGGCTACTACCGTGCGGACGGCAACATCATGTTCGCCACCCGGGTGAACGGCTATGTGAAGATCCGCGGCGTGCGCGTCTCGTTGCCGGAAATCGAAGATGTGCTGCGCCGCCATCCGGCGATCCTGGATATGGTGGTGGTGGACTATCCCAGCGGAGAGAACAACGAAGCGGCGCTCGGCGCCCTGTATCTGACCCGCGACGGTAAACCGCTGCCGCTGTCCGAGATCCGCGCCTTCGCCACCGGCTATCTGCCCTGCACCCATATTCCCACGCGCTTTATCCATGCCGAGGCGCTGCCGCTGTCCGCCAACGGCAAAACCGACCGCCATCGCATCCGCGCCGATCTGAGCCACCAGCAAACCGCGCCGGCGCTGAACGCCTGTGCGGCGCCGCCGCCGAACGCGCCTTTGGCGCGCAGCGCAGAGATCCTGACTATTTACTGGCAGGCGATCGGCGTAACGCCACGCCCGGAATGGGGGGAAGAGACGGCGTTTATCACCATGGGGCTGAAGTTGCCGCATATCAAACAGGTGGCGGAGCGCCTCAATGACGCTTTCGGCACCCGGCTGGTAAGCAGTTCGCTCCTGCCATGCAAGAACGCGCGCGAAGTGGCGGCATTGCTGGCCAACTGATGCCATAAAACTCGGGCGGGGACATTCCCCGCCCGCACTTTATCAGGCAGGCAACGCCGTCAGAGCCGCCAGCGGTTGTTCCCAGGCTTCCCGCTGCAGCGCGCGCAACAGAAACTCTTGCAGCGCCTCGCCATAGTCCAGCACATCCTCCGTCGGGAACTGTTCCAGATAAATATCGATATCGACCTGCAGATCGCGGGCGTCGGTGCGGCCGCGATAAGTCAGATTAAAACCGTCGCCCGAACCGCCGGCCAATACGCGGCGGGTGCCGCTGCAGCCGGTAAACCGGGGCGCATCGAAGGGTTGCACGTTGATGAAAGGAGAAATAAAGAAGCGCGAGTCTGGCTCCACGCCGCGATCGGCGGCCAGTTGACGCAGGCGGTAGCCGGCGTGGCTGCGCAGCTCCCGCAGTTGCTGCGCCATCGTCATCAGAAAATCTCCCAGCGTCGCCGACGGGGGTGGCGATACCAGCAGCGGCAGCGTGTTGACCGCCAGCGAAGGCACGTTGGTGGCAGCCTGCCCGCGGCGATTCATCGCCGGCATCCACATCGGCAGCGTATCGCCTTGTCGGGTGTCGCGCGGCATCACCTGAAACAGCCAGGCCGCCGACAGCGCCACCAGCAAGTCGGGCCAATTGATGCCGCTGCGTTCCGCCAGCTGTGCCAGCCGTTGCGATACCGCCGCCGGCAGCCGGTGGTGGGTGCTTAGACGCCGCACGCCATAGGCCTCACCGCCCTTGCGCACCGTCGGCAGCGCCTGCGACGGCGGCAGATAGCTCTGCCAAAAGCGCCGATCGCGCTCGCATCGCTCAGAATCAGCGTAGGCCAGCTCGGCCTGTTGAAAGGCGTCAAAGGCGCCTAAGGGAATACCCGCGCTGCCTTCACCCAGATAGTGCGCATACAACGCGGCGCAGCGGTGTTCAATCAAGGCCATGCCGAAGCCATCAACCAGAATATGGTGCGCACGCACGTACCAGAGGTAGCGCTCCGGCCCCAGCTTGAGCAGCCAGGCGGCGGCTAGCGGCTCGCTGTGCAGCGCCCGGCGCTGCGCGATATCTTCGCGCATCAGGCTTTGCGCCGCCTGCCAGGGATCGCCGTGCGTTTGCAGATCGATGCGTTGTAATGGCGGTATGCGTTGTGGATCGTGCCGTAACGGCGGAGGAGCGTCGCCACGCCGCTCACCAAAGCGCAGGGCAAACGCCTGCGTCTCGGCGAGGGTAGTGGCGATCGCCCGGCAGAGCGTCTCTTCCTCTACTGCGCCGCACAGTTCGGTGCAGTGTGCGACGGTGGACAGGGTCTGCCCGGGGTGCAAGGTGTGTTCTTCCCAGAAATCAAGCTGCGCTGGCGCCAGCGGCAACCATTCAGAGGCCAAAGCGGTGTCCGACATGTTACCTACCTTTGATAAGCCCGAATAAAGACGCCGAACGGGCGTAACCCCGCCGTTCAACGGCTTTTGCGTGTCTCCATACATCATCAAATGAAAATGATAATAACATCTATTATCATTTCTATTAATTTGGTAACACTTTAGATTCTGTTAAGCGGGGATGCAAGTCGCGCAATAGGACAAAGAAAAGAAAGCGGCAGATTGAAGGGCCATAAAAACAAAACGCCCCGGCACAACTGCCCGGGGCGTTTTTAACATCGGCGAGACTCGGCGATTAGGCCTGATTGGCCGGCTTCACCTTCTGCGCCAGAAACTCCGTTTCGTAGGCCAGCGCCTTCTTGCGATCGAACTGGTGCTCCCATTTGGCGATCACCAATACCGCCAACGCGTTACCCACGACGTTCAGCGCGGTGCGCGCCATATCCAGGATACGGTCCACGCCGGCGATGAACGCCAGGCCTTCCAGCGGAATGCCGACGCTGCCCAGCGTGGCCAGCAGCACCACGAACGAGACGCCCGGCACGCCGGCAATCCCTTTCGAGGTGACCATCAGCGTCAGCACCAGCACGATCTCCTGCCCCAACGACAGCTCGATGCCGTACAGCTGGGCGATAAAGATGGCGGCGATGCTCTGGTACAGCGTCGAGCCATCCAGGTTAAAGGAGTAGCCGGTCGGCACCACGAAGCTGGTGATCGACTTGGGCGCGCCGTAAGCCTCCATCTTTTCGATGATGCGCGGCAGCACCGTTTCCGAGCTGGCGGTGGAATAAGCCAGGATCAGTTCGTCTTTCAGGATGCGGATCAGCGTCCAGATGCGCAGGTTGCACAGCCGGGCGACCGCCCCCAGCACCACCAGGGCGAAGAACGCGATGGCGAAGTACACCAGCACCACCAGCTTGGCCAGCGGCAGTAGCGAAGCGAAACCGAAGTTGGCTACCGTGACCGCAATCAGGCCAAACACCCCGATCGGCGCATAGCGCATGATCATGTGGGTGACTTTGAACATGCTTTCGGACACCGCCTTGAACACCTTCAGCAGCGGTTCTTTGGTCTCTTTCGGCAACGACGACAGCCCCAGACCGAACAGCACCGAGAAGAAGATAATCGGCAACATGTCGCCCTTGGCCATCGACGAGAAGACGTTCGACGGGATCAGCGACAGAATGGTCGCCACCAGGCTGTGCGAACCGCTTTGCACCTGTTCGGTGGTTTTCTCATACTGCGAAATGTCCACCGTGGTCAGCGTCGACATATCGATGCCGTGGCCGGGTTGGAATACGTTGGCCAACGTCAACCCCACCACGATGGCGACGGTGGTGATCACTTCGAAGTAAATAATGGTTTTCAATCCGATGCGGCCCAGCTTTTTCGCATCGCCCACGCCGGCAATACCGACGATCAGCGTGGAAATAACGATCGGCACCACAATCATCTTGATCAGACGAATAAAGATATCGCCCGCCGGGCTGAGAATATTACTCACCAGCCACTCACGAGATTCGGTCTGGTTGTGCAATACCGCGCCAACAATAATACCCAGTACCAACGCGATCAGGATTTGCCAAGCCAGGCTAATTTTTACACTTTTCATACCCAAAAAGTCCTCAAAGACCCTTTTCGCCGTACAAAGTCGCAACACGGCGAAAAGAATACTTAATCATTTATTACAGGCTTATGTTAATTCAATGGAAGCGTTCACCTGCCCTGGGTGCGACGCAGTATAAATCTGTATCATCCGGGCGGCATGCTCTGCAAGCCTTGATTTGTCAGGGTTGAGCGCTGAATCGAATAACAAAAATTTCGCGTTACTATTTCAAACGGCATAATTGCTTGTTATTAAAAACATAATTTTTCATACAATGAAGCACACAAGCACGCCGGCGACGATTTTTTGAACGCCATTAAAGTGCGTTATTTTTCACCCATTCTGCATATTTAATCCGCATAAAATGTTTGTATTTTGTTGCTTAAAAGTCAAACAAATGAGAATTGACCGAGTGACACTTTCGGCCATAAATGCAGCGCCACTTTATATTCAGATTAAAAAACGAACGATATTGCAGAGCGAATGCCATAAGGTATCATCCGACCTTTCATCAGGAATTAAGGTTAATAAAACGTTATTTCACGATGTGTCGTCCATCGTTATATGGTGTTAATACCAACTTCGAATATTAATAGCGAAAAATAATCCAAAAAGATTTATAGCGAGAAATAATTATGACCCTGCGCGTATCTATTAATATCGAGGCAGTTCCCCCCGTCTTTGTTTATTCTTTTTTGTTCTTTATATAAGTGTTTTTGGTTAAAAATGCGGGTTTATGGGGATTTAAGCACCAAAGAGATAGATATGCCCTGCAAATGCGACAGAACGATTACAAATCAATATCTTTGTTGCGTGATCTGCCGCGCAAAAAAGAAACAAAGAATCGTAGCAAACTATACTTAACCTTCAGTTGACATATCATTAACAACTTCAAGGAGAAAAGCTATGAGCCAACTGCATAAACACGCTATTCCTTCTGCAATTGCAGAACGCGCCCTGATTAATCCGGCACAATACCAAGAGTATTATCAACAGTCGGTTCAAGACCCAGAGGCTTTCTGGGGTGAGCATGGCAAAATCCTGGATTGGATCAAACCCTATACCAAAGTTAAAAATACCTCGTTCGATCCGGGCCACGTCAGCATTCGCTGGTTTGAAGACGGCACGTTGAACCTGGCGGCCAACTGTCTGGATCGCCATTTGGCCGAGCGCGGCGACCAAACCGCTATTATCTGGGAAGGCGATGACCCGACCCAATCCAAAAAAGTGACTTACAAACAGTTGCACCATGACGTCTGCCAGTTCGCCAACGTGCTGAAAAAGCTCGGCGTGAAAAAGGGCGACGTGGTGGCTATCTATATGCCGATGGTGCCGGAAGCGGCGGTCGCGATGCTGGCCTGTGCGCGCATCGGCGCCGTTCATTCGGTGATCTTCGGCGGCTTCTCGCCGGAAGCGGTCGCCGGGCGCATTATCGACTCCAACGCCAAGCTGGTGATCACCGCCGATGAAGGCCTGCGCGCCGGCCGCGCCGTGCCGCTGAAAAAGAACGTCGATGATGCGCTGAAAAATCCCAGCGTGGTCAGCATCGCCAACGTGGTGGTGTTCCAACGCACCGGGAAGCCGGGCTACTGGCAGGAAGGGCGCGATCTGTGGTGGCATGAGCTGATCCAGGGCGTCTCCGCCGACTGCCCGCCGGAAGAAGTGAACGCCGAAGATCCGCTGTTTATCCTGTACACCTCAGGCTCGACCGGCAAACCGAAAGGCGTGCTGCACACCACTGGCGGCTACCTGGTGTACGCCGCGATGACCTTTAAATATGTGTTTGACTACCACGACGGCGACATTTACTGGTGCACCGCCGACGTGGGCTGGGTTACCGGCCACAGCTATCTGCTGTACGGCCCGCTGGCCTGCGGCGCCACCACGCTGATGTTCGAAGGCGTGCCTAACTATCCGGGCGTCAATCGCCTGTCGCAGGTGATCGACAAGCACCAGGTCAACATTCTGTATACCGCGCCAACCGCCATTCGCGCCCTGATGGCCGAAGGCGACAAGGCGATCGAAGGCACCCGACGCGATTCGCTGCGCATCATGGGCTCGGTCGGCGAGCCGATCAACCCGGAAGCCTGGGAGTGGTACTACAACAAGATAGGCAACGCAAAGTGCCCGATCGTCGACACCTGGTGGCAAACCGAAACCGGCGGCTTCATGATTACCCCGCTGCCGGGCGCCACCGAGCTGAAGGCCGGTTCCGCCACGCGGCCGTTCTTCGGCGTACAGCCGGCGCTGGTCGATAACGTCGGCACGCCGCAGGAAGGCGCCTGCGAAGGCAACCTGGTGATCGTCGACTCCTGGCCGGGCCAGGCACGCACCCTGTTCGGCGATCATGACCGCTTCGAGCAAACCTACTTCTCGACCTTCAAAGGCATGTACTTCAGCGGTGACGGCGCCCGTCGCGACGAGGACGGTTACTACTGGATCACCGGCCGCGTCGACGACGTGCTGAACGTCTCCGGCCACCGTCTGGGCACCGCCGAGATCGAGTCTGCGCTGGTATCGCACCCGAAAATCGCCGAAGCGGCGGTGGTCGGCATTCCTCATAACATCAAAGGCCAGGCGATCTACGCCTACATCACGCTGAACCACGGCGAAGAACCGACGCCGGAGCTCTATACCGAAGTGCGCAACTGGGTGCGCAAAGAGATAGGGCCGATCGCCACGCCGGACGTGCTGCACTGGACAGATTCGCTGCCCAAGACGCGCTCCGGCAAGATCATGCGGCGTATCCTGCGCAAAATTGCCGCCGGCGACACCAGCAACCTCGGGGACACCTCCACGCTGGCGGATCCGGCCGTAGTCGACAAGCTGTTGGAAGAAAAACAATCAATGAAAGTGCCGTCATAATTTACGCCGCTTCAGGCCGTTCATTCGGATAACGCGCCGTTGAGCGGCCCTGGCGCGGCGTAATCTCTCAATACCGACTGGAGACACTCTGATGAATGACACCATTTATCAAGGGATTGAAGAAAACCCGCGCTTTAAAGAGCTGGTGAGAAAACGCGGCCGGTTCGCCTGGCTGCTTTCGCTGATTACGCTGGCGCTGTACGTCGGCTTTATTCTGTTGATCGCCTTCGATCCGCAATGGCTCGGCACGCCGATCGCCGCCGGATCGACCATCACCCGCGGGATCCCGGTCGGCGTCGGGCTGATCGTGATCTCTTTCGTCTTGACCGGGATCTACGTGTTTCGCGCCAACGGCGAGTTCGATCGCCTCACCGCAGAAATTCTGCGTGAGGTGAAACAATGAAGCGCTTATTCTCTGCCACCGCGCTGCTGTTGCTTCCCGGTCTGGCCTGTGCCGAAGCCATCGGCGGCGAAGTGCATCGTCAGCCGCTGAACATCCAGGCGATCGTGATGTTTATCCTGTTTGTCGGCGCCACGCTCTACATCACCTATTGGGCGTCCAAACGCACCCGTTCCCGTCAGGATTACTACACCGCGGGCGGGCGCATCACCGGCCTGCAAAACGGGTTGGCGATCGCCGGCGACTTCATGTCTGCCGCCTCGTTTCTCGGCATCTCCGCCCTGGTCTACACCTCGGGCTATGACGGCCTGATCTACTCCATCGGCTTCCTCATCGGCTGGCCGATCATTCTGTTCCTGATCGCGGAGCGCCTGCGCAACCTCGGCCGCTATACCTTTGCCGATGTCGCCTCTTACCGCCTAAAACAGAAACCGATCCGCACCCTGTCGGCCTGCGGCTCGTTGGTGGTGGTGGCGCTGTATCTGATCGCGCAGATGGTCGGCGCCGGCAAGCTGATCCAGCTGCTGTTCGGGCTCAACTACCACGTGGCGGTGATCCTGGTCGGTATCCTGATGGTGCTGTACGTGCTGTTCGGCGGCATGCTGGCCACCACCTGGGTGCAAATCATCAAGGCGGTGCTGCTGCTGTCCGGCGCCAGCTTTATGGCGCTGATGGTGATGAAGTCGGTTAACTTCGACTTCAACACCCTGTTCGCCGAAGCGGTGAAGGTGCATCCGAAAGGCATCGCCATCATGAGCCCAGGCGGCCTGGTGTCCGATCCGATTTCCGCGCTGTCGCTCGGCCTGGCGCTGATGTTCGGCACCGCCGGTCTGCCGCACATCCTGATGCGCTTCTTCACCGTGAGTGACGCCAAAGAAGCGCGCAAGAGCGTGTTCTACGCCACCGGTTTTATCGGTTACTTCTATATCCTGACCTTTATCATCGGCTTCGGCGCCATCTTGTTGGTCAGCGCCAATCCGGCCTTCAAAGACGCCACCGGCGCGCTGCTGGGCGGCACCAACATGGCGGCGGTCCACCTGGCCAATGCCGTTGGCGGCAACTTCTTCCTCGGCTTTATCTCGGCGGTGGCCTTCGCCACCATTCTGGCGGTCGTTGCAGGCCTGACGCTGGCCGGCGCCTCGGCCGTTTCTCACGATCTGTACGCCAGCGTGATGAAAAACGGCAAGGCAACCGAGCGCGACGAACTGAGAGTATCCAAGATCACCGTTGTGGTGCTAGGCATTGTCGCCATTGCCCTGGGGATTTTGTTCGAGAAGCAGAACATCGCCTTTATGGTCGGGTTGGCGTTCTCCATCGCCGCCAGCTGTAACTTCCCTATCATCATCCTGTCGATGTACTGGTCGCGTTTGACCACTCGCGGCGCGATGATTGGCGGCTGGCTGGGCCTGTTGACGGCGGTGATTCTGATGATCCTCGGCCCGACGATCTGGGTGCAGATCCTCGGCCATGAAAAACCGATTTACCCTTATGAATATCCGGCGCTGTTCTCGATGATTGTCGCCTTTGTCGGTACCTGGCTATTCTCGATCACCGACAGCTCGCTGGCCGGGCAGCAAGAGCGGGAACGCTTCCGGGCTCAGTTTGTCCGTTCGCAAACCGGGTTGGGCATCTCTCAGGGCAGCTCGCATTGACCGAATAATAAGTGAAAAAAGCAAACACACCCTAATCAAAGGCCCTTCGGGGCCTTTTCTCTGGCTGTTTTGTCGGAGAAACAGCGCAGTGTAGCTGCGCTTTTTTACGTTTTACGCATAGCAAAAAGCCCTGAACGTCAGTTCAGGGCTTTCGGCTTGGTTTGATGCCTGGCAGTGTCCTACACAATTCGTCTCATCCTGAGACTCTCCCCTCCGGGGCCGCCGCGAGCGGCGTTAAGGCCCGTTCCCGACGGGCCTTTCGCATGCCCATGCTCGTGCAGAACGCCAGATAACAGACAAAACAAAAAGCCCCATGCTTTCGCATGAGGCTTGTTGTTTTATTTGATGCCTGGCAGTGTCCTACTCTCGCATGGGGAGACCCCACACTACCATCGGCGCTACGGCGTTTCACTTCTGAGTTCGGCATGGGGTCAGGTGGGACCACCGCGCTATTGCCGCCAGGCAAATTCGTTTCATTCCAACCGCTTCACTCTCGTGTCGCCATCAGAACCAATCTCGGAACTTCGCTGAAAATATCTTCGTCTCTAAAACACCTTCGGTGTTGTAAGGTTAAGCCTCACGGATCATT